>NZ_PNHP01000002.1:0-319587 GCF_002871895.1 Anaerococcus hydrogenalis
CGTCTTCTACTGGCATTAGGAATGGTTGGTCGTTATCTCTTTCTGGGATGTCGAAGTATTCGTCTACTTCATCCATTAATTGAAGGATTTTGTCTGACCATGGGCCTTCTCCACCTTCTTGTAGTGATTTTAATGCAGATCCTACTACTACTGGTGCATTGTCTCCGTCGAATTCATATTCTGATAGTAAGTCTCTTACTTCCATTTCTACTAATTCGATTAGTTCTGGATCGTCTACTTGGTCTTCTTTGTTTAAGAATACTGCTATTTTTGGTACTCCTACTTGTCTTGCTAGTAAGATGTGTTCTCTTGTTTGTGGCATTGGACCATCTGCAGCTGATACTACTATGATTGCTCCGTCCATTTGTGCTGCTCCTGTGATCATGTTTTTAACGTAGTCAGCGTGGCCTGGAGCGTCTATATGTGCGTAGTGTCTTTTTTCTGTTTCGTATTCTACTACTGATGTGTTGATTGTGATTCCACGTTCTCTTTCTTCTGGAGCTTTATCGATGTGTTCGTAATCTACGTATTCACCTGTTCCGTATTTTTTGTTTAGAGCTTGTGTGATTGCTGCTGTTGTTGTTGTTTTACCGTGGTCAACGTGTCCGATTGTACCAATATTAATATGTGGTTTACTTCTTTCAAATGTTTCTTTACTCATTATTTCCTCCTAAATATTATAAGATTACTATACCATAAATTTTATAAATTTACTACAATTACCAATATTATACCGTCTATTATGAATAATTAAAAATTATTTGCAAAATTATTATTAAGTAGTATACTATTTTTATGCCACTTTAGCTCAGTCGGTAGAGCGCATCCATGGTAAGGATGAGGTCCTCAGTTCGATCCTGGGAAGTGGCTCCATTTTTTTGCCCATTTTTATTTTTTAACTTTTACGATTAATCAATTTTTACAATTTTCTTATAATTAAGTATTATCGTAAATTATGGTATATCTTAAAAAAATTATATATATTTTTTTCACTTATTTTTATAATTAGTTATGGATTTTCTATATTATTTTTACTTATAAATTTTTCATTTTTATAATTTTTCAAGTATTTTTTTATATAATCTAAAATAAAAAAATCAAGCCATAATATAGCTTGATTTTAAAATTTTATTGGTTTATTAAATTTAATTTTTTTAGTAGGGTCATAAAGGCTGATAGTAATACTGCTACTACTGATGCTAGAACCATTCCTTGTAGTTGGATTGATCCGAATTTTACTGATAATCCTGAGAGGCCTGCTATAAATATTACTGATGTTAAGATTAAGTTTATTGATTTTGAGTAATCTACTTTTTGATCAACTAATAATCTTATTCCGCTTGTTCCTATCATTCCGTATAATAAGAAGGTCACTCCTCCTATTACATCTCCTGGTATTGTTTGAATTAGGGCTGCTAGCGGTCCAAAAAATGCCATTATTATTGAAATTACTGCTGCCATTCCTATTACTTGCACTGAATATACTCCAGTGATTGCCATTACTCCGATATTTTCTCCGTATGTTGTTGTTGGAACTCCTCCTACAAATCCTGAAAGTGCTGATGAGAAGTTATCTGCAAATATTGACCTGTGAAGACCTGGGTCTTTTAATAAATTTCTTCCTATTATGTTACTTGTTACTACTTGGTGAGATATATGTTCACTTGTTATTACAAGTATTACTGGAAGCATTGATAGAATTGCCTCTATTGAAAATTTTGGTGCTGAAAAATTTGGAAGGGTGAATAATTTTGCTTGTAAGACTGGTGTAAAGTCAACCATGTCAAAAAATATTGCGCTTATATATCCAACTACTATTGCTATAAGGATTGGAATTGTTGAGAAGAATCCTTTAAATGCTACAGATCCTATGATTGCTGTAAAAAGTGTGATTGCAAATACTATGTAATCTTTGTAATTTGCAGAATCTGTCATCAAGTTTGCTCCGATTGATCCACCTGTTACTGTATTTCCTGCAAGTTCAAATCCTATTAAGGCTACAACTGCCCCCATAGCTGCAGGTGGTAATACTACATCAATCCATCCTATACCAAATTTATAAATTATATAGGCTAATAAACATCCTATAAGTCCGACCACAATAAAAGCACCTTGAGCATATTGAAATCCTTGACTTGCAATAATAGCGGTTCCTGGTGCTAAAAATGCAAATGATGATCCCAAATAAGCAGGTGCTTTCTTTTTGGTAAATAATATAAATAATAATGTTCCTATACCATTCATAAATAGTACAATTCCTGGATTAATTTTAAATAAAATTGGAACTAAAACACTTGCTCCAAACATTGCAAATGTGTGTTGGATAGAAAGTGGTAACAACAATTTAAACGGTAACTTATCTTCTACATGGTAAATTTTTTTAGAATTTTTCATAATGCCTCCTTTTTTATACATCAAGAGATATATTAGCAAAAATTATATGTCTTGTCAATTAAAATTTATAAGAAAATTTTTAGATATATATTATTTTTTTGCAAAATAAAAGACCCAATAAATTGGGTCCTCGTCTTTTATATGTATATATTTTATTCTGCTGGTGAGATTGCTTCTACTGGACAAACAGCTGCACATGATCCACAATCGATGCATGCATCTTCGTCGATTTCGTAAGCTGCGTCTCCTTGTTCAATTGCTTGAACTGGACATTCACCTTCACATGATCCACATGATATACATGTATTTTCATCTATTCTATAAGCCATATTATTACCTCCTAATTTGTTATATTATTATTATAGTAGTTAAATTAGTTAATGTCAAATGATATTAAATATCAATTTTCCCTCTATTTTTTAGAAGACTTTGTTAACTATTTATTTGCTTAATATCTTTTGGACAATAAGATTTTTCGACTTCTGTATCATCTTCTTCAATTTTTACCCTAATCTTGCATTTTTCTTTTACATAATTATTTTCAACAACTACACCAATACCATCTTGGGTTTGAACTTTTTGGCCTACTTTTGGCATAGCCTTTTTGGCAATTTTATAATTTTCATTTTCATATGATAGGCAGCACATAAGCCTGCCGCATAAGCCAGATATTTTATTTGGATCGAGGGTAATATCTTGCTCCTTTGCCATTTTTATGGACAAGGGCTTAAAATCATCTAGAAATCTAGCACAACAACATTTTTGGCCACAAAGACCTACACTTGCCACTAATTTGGCATGGTCTCTTACTCCAATTTGCCTTAGCTCAATTCTATTTCTATAAATAGCCGCTAATTCTTTTACAAGTTTTCTAAAATCAACCCTATTATTTGATGAAAAATAAATCATCAATTTTTTTCTATCGAAAGTAAATTCAGCTTCTATAGCATGAAGATTTAGACCTAGTTTATCTGCTTTTTCCTGGCAAATTTTTACAGCCTCTTTGGCATCTATTTTATTTTTTTCATCTTCTTTTAGGTCATTTTTATTTGCTATTCTTATAATTGGACTTAATTCACGGTCAAATTCATCTTCACTTATTTCTTTTATAGGCGTTTTTACAGTTCCTATTTCAAGACATGAGTTTGAATTTACAATGACCTTATCATCAATTTGTAAATTAAAGTCTAATGGATTGAAATAATATATTTTTCCTGCTTTTTTAAAGCTTACTCCTACTACTTTCAACATTTATCCCCTCTCTATAGATAAAAAATACGAAATTTTCAATTGCCAAATCAAAATTTACGTTATTTTTAAATCCTTTTGTTATTTCTTCTGTTTTTCTTATAATCCTATCAATAGAATCAAAAGGTAATTTTTCTATCTTTTTCAAGTAAAATAATATTTTTTTATTTTCAATAGAAATTTCCCTATAATATTTTAATTTTATCAAATTATTGAAGAAATTTGAAATTTCCATAAAAAATTCTTCCTTATAATCTTTAGCCTTATTAAAAAAATCTTTGTTTTTATAATAAAAAGATAGGTTCCCAGAAATTATTTCACTTAAAATATTGGATAATTCTTCCCTATCAACAAATTCATTTTCTTTTTCACTTTTAAAACTTATAATTTGACATCTAGACCTAATAGTCTTTAAAAGACTAAAAGAATTATTAGTAGTAAAAATGATAAGTATATAGTCTTTTGCCTCTTCTATGCTTTTTAAAAGAGCATTTGAACCTTCATGGCTTAATCTTTCACTTTCATCTATTATATAAATTTTAATTTTCCCGTTACTGGGCCTAAGATACATATCGTTTATCAAGAGCCTAACAGTTTTTATACTTATATTTTTTTCCTTCTCATCCCTTTTTATTATCTCAAAATCGGAATTTTCAGATAGCCTTGTATCTAAACCATAAGATTCAAAAACTTTTTTAGAAAATTCCAGCGCCCTATCCAAATTATAGGTTGAATTTTTAGATTCAAAGATATAGGCACTGGATAGCCTCTTGTTTTCAATTTGATTTTCTAAAATCTCCATATTAAATTCTTATATATTGGTCAACATCTAAAATAAAAATAGTAGCTCCCCCAACATTTACATCTACAGGTGCGCTAGTGGCAAGTAGTGGTGAATCAGCTGTTGGATTTATAACTGATGATTGGGTTGTTCTTTTTTTACAATTATCTTCAATTATTTTTTTTACTTCTTCAAGATTTTCTTCTTCTATACCTATAAGTAAGGTTGTATTTCCCTCTCTCAAAAATCCACCAGTTGTTGCAAGTTTAGTAACCCTATATCTCTTTTCTGTTAGTGAGTCCATCAAAAAGTTTGCATCTGCATCTTGAACTATAGCAATTAAAAGTTTCATTTTTTCTCCTTTAAATAAGTCTTAATTACATCTAAACAATTATTAACAACTGTTTCTACATCTTTATTAGCATCTATTTGGATAATTTCATCCTTAAATTTTTTAGATAAGTCAATATAACCTTCATAGGTTTTTTTGTGAAAAGAATCATCTTCATTTTCCAATCGGTCAGAAACAAAGTTTTTCCTTTTTCTATCTATAGCAGTTTTGTAATCAATATTTAAAAACAAAGTTAAATCTGTTTTTATTTCTCCAATTGCAAAATCATTAATTTTTTTAACCTCATCAATTCCAAGCCCTCTCCCAATGCCTTGATAAAGCATAGAACTTAAAACAAACCTATCACAAAGGATGATAGATCCTTTTTCTAAAAGAGGCCTTAATTTTTCATCAATTAATTGGGCCCTACTTGCAGCATAAAGCAAAGCTTCACACCTTGCTGACATTTTTATATTGTCATTATCTAAAATAATTTCTCTAATTTTTTCTGAAATTTCCGTTCCACCTGGTTCTCTAAACTTATAAATATCATAACCATCACTTAAAAGTTTATCATAAACTTTTTCCAAGACAGTAGTTTTTCCAGAACCATCTGGACCTTCAAATACAATTAATAATCCATTCATGTCTATATTATACAATAAATTGTAAAAAGAATAAAATTTCAAAAATTTTAAAAATTTGTAAAAAAAAAGACCTTAACGGCCTTTGTTTCTTAGACTTATTCTTCGTCTTCTTTTTCTTCAGTTTCATCAACAGTTGGTACGTCAGCTGCAGATTCACTATCTTCTTCTTCAACAACAACTTCTTCTTGAGGTTCTTGAAGTGAGCATACAACTTCGTCATCTTCTAATAAGATATTGATATTTTCATCTTTAGCGATATCAAGATCAGCTACTGTGAAAGCATCACCAATTTGCATTTCTGTTACTACAACTTCTGCATATTGTGGAATATACATTGGTAAACATTCAACTTCAACTGTATCAATATTTTGAACTAACACTGATGGTTCAACCCTAATATCATCTCTTCCACTTAAGTAAACTGGAACTGTAACTCTGATAGCTTCTTTAGCATTAATTGCTTGGAAGTCTACATGGAAAAATTGAGATTTGAATGGGTGCATTTGATAATCTTTAATAAGTACTGGTACTTTTTCACCATCTAAATCTAAGTCAATAATTGTAGATGTACCTGCTTGAGATAATACCTTATCAAAATCTCTTGATGTAAATTGTACATTTATATTTTCTTTATCTTTACCATATACAACACCTGGTACAATAGCTTGTTGTCTAAGTTTATTAACTTGATTTTTTCCGACAGCTTCTCTTTTTTCTGATTTTAAAACTATATCTGCCATTGTTTCCTCCTTATATAATCTAACATTTCATACTGATTAATTATACCTTATTTCAAATGATTTGACAATGTTATTCTTCTTATTTGAAAAAAATTAATAAAATATAAAAAATGGGTATATAAATATAGAAAGAATTTTCATTTAGGAGGTATAAATGACAGAAAGAAAGAAAAAATTCGGTGAAGAAGAAATTACTGTAATTGGAGAAGAACTTAAAGTAGGAGATACAGCTCCAAACTTCAAAGCTATAAATAACGACTTATCAGAATATGATTTTTACAAAGAAGAAGAAGGAAAAATAAAAATATTATCAGTAGTTCCTTCACTTGATACATCAGTATGTGAAATTCAAACAACAAAATTCAACAAGGCTGCAGCTGATATAAGCCCTGATGTTTCAATTGTTACAATTTCAAATGACCTACCATTTGCTCAATCAAGATTTTGTTCAGCAAAGGGTATAGATCAAGTAAAAACTGTTTCTGATTATAATTATTTAGATTTTGCTGACAAATATGCAACTTTAATAAAAGAATTAAAATTACAAAATAGGTCAGTATTTGTAGTAGACAAAGATAATAAATTAGTTCATGTTGAATATCTTGAACAAAATACCGAACTACCAGACTACGAAGCTGCACTCGAAGCCGCTAAAAAATTAGTTTAATAAAATAAAATCTTTAAAATCACTAATAGCTAGAGAGATCTAGCTATTTTTTTGTGAAATTTTATATAAAAAAAAGAAAACCAAAAGTTTGCTTTTAGATTTATTTTTTTATTAAAAATTTTTCATAAAGGTCCCTATCATAAACAACATCAAGTTCTCCAATATATGCTGTATATTTATTTGGATGGCAGAAATGTTCTTTATACCTATAAAGACCATCTTTTTTATCAAGTGAAAATACCCCACCAAGGTCTAATGATTTGTATACATTTTTTACACCATACTTAATTTCTTCCCATAGCATATTATAATTTGGCATTTTGTTTCTTTTTTCATTAGAACTTGCAGCATACAAGTATGTTAGGCTATCTTTGTATGGTACTACAATAGATGAGCACAAAACTTCCCCCTCATAATATGATGAGAAAATTTTACATCCATAATTTTCAACAAGCCTTTTATGATATTCTTTTGGCCTATAAGTAATGCCTTGTCTTTTGACCATAATTTCAGTAAGTTGGTAAAAATCATCTAAAGTTTTTTCATTTGTTTCTATATTAGTTTCAATTCCAGCTTTAATAGATTTTCTAATATTATATCTTCCCTTACTAGAAAAATTTTCAAATATTTTTTCTTCATCACCAAGAGACAAGTCAATTATCATATTATATCTTGGTTGGGTAAAGCTATGGATAGGATCACAAACTGACCTAAAATCATAACCCATTTTTTATATATAATTTATCTATAAGTTTTTATTAAAGTATTTAGGATAGTACTTAAGGGTAGAAATTCTTCTTCTCATATAATGTAAATACCTTTTAAAATTTTTATCCTTATCATACCATGTTGTAAATACATACCCTTTTTTTAATAATTTTAAGGCTAATTCTTTATCTTTTTTATTTACGTACTTTTTTAATACAAGGGGATCTACATAAAGCCACAGTCCTCTTTCATGTTCAAAATAACATTCTTCATATCTTTTAAAAATCAGATCATCTACTATATATTTAAGAAAATTATTGCTAGTAGAATTCATGTAAAAAGATGACCTACCCTGCCTAATATTTATTTCAAAAACTTTATACTTTCCGTCTCTCTCATCGTATTTTAAGTCAAAATTTGCAAAACCCTTATATGAAATCTCTTCCAAAAATTTCTTGTATTGCTTATAAATTTTATCATTACCAAAAGTTGCCAAAGCATTATAGTTTCCTATATTTAAAGGTAAGACTTCATCCAATAGACATTTACCAAGGCTCATCATCCTAACTTTTGATTTCGAATCAACATAAGCATTTAAAACAACCATATTAGAGCTATCACCTGGTATAAAATCTTGAACAATCATTTCACCACAGTAACCAGCCTTGTAAATTTTATCTAGGGTTTTTATAAGTTCATCTTTATTATAAATTTTATAGGCTTTTCTCTTATCTTCAAAGTAAGTATTATAATAATTTATAGAATCATTAGCCTTCAAAGCAAGTGGATAAGAAAGTTTATCCTCAACCTTTTTTATATCTTTATCAGACTTACCTTCAATAATTACAGTATCAGGATAAGCTAAATTGTATTTTTCACAAATTTCATAGAAATCTTTCTTATTTTCTAATTTTTCCTGCATATATTTATCAACACAATTTATTAAAAAATAATCCTTTAACTTATCTTTATTATTAACAATCAAAGAAGTATATTCATCAGAACAAGGTATTAAAATAAGTTGATAATCTAAATATTTTTGTTTTATTTTTATTAATTCATCAACAAAAATATCATCTTCTTCAAAATTTTCCTTTATATGTACTTCACATATTTTAGAATCTCTTGTGTCTCTCAAAGGCCTTACACCCATGCATACTGACTTTATTCCATAAAGCTCATGAGCACTCCTAGCTAGTCCATAAGCATTTAAATCTGTGCCTAATATAACTATCTTAAATTTTTTCATATAAATCTGTCCTATATCCTAATCTATCTTTAATTACTTCAATATTTATACCATAAAGAAAAATATTTTAAATTTAACTATCAAATAGTAAGCTTTCTATTAGGGACAAGGTTGTAATTGACCCTACCCCATTTTTGCAAGTAACAATATCAATATTTAAGTTTTCTAAACTATCATAATCTATGTCTCCGTACATTTTCCCATCAACAAAACTTGTACCTGCATCTATTAAAATTTGACCATCTCTAAAATAGTCTGAATTATAAAAATTTGCTTTGCCTATAGCTGAAATAAATATATCAGCCCTTTTTATTTTTTCTTTTTGATTAATAGTCTTAGAATTAAATAAAGTAACTGTAGCTTTCTTATAATTTAAATACATAGATAGGGGCTTACCAATTACATTAGTAGAGTTTGCAATTATTATATCTTTTCCCTTTAAATCAATATCCATATAATCAATAAATTTAATGATAGACCTTGCTGTTTGTGGCAAATTTTTAAAATTTTTTCCCATTATCTTTCCTAGTGAATCATACCTAAATCCATCGAGGTCATAAAAAGGCATATTTTCTCTAAGATATGCTAGGTCTGTATTGATTGATAAGGGTTGTAAGATGATAAAACCACCTATATTTTTCAAATTATTACAGTAATTCACTATATCAAGATGATTTTTATTATCATCAAAATTGCCATCTACATATTCTATACCAAATTCACTACATCTTTTTAAAATAGCATTTTTATAACTTAAAACAGAAGGATTTTTCCCTTGAGAGATTATTAATAATTTTTTATTTTTCTTAGCTATATTTATTTTTTTTATTAATTTGTTTTTAATATCTTTTGAATTTATAATTTTCATTTTATCCACCTAAAAAACACCCCGAAGGGTGTTTTAAATTTATTTTACTTAAAATATTCTTCTTGCTCCAACGCATACAGATTGATACCAAGGATCATATACGTTTCCTGTAATAACCCCTGTACTTGGATTGGATGCGTGTACAAAGTTTCCACTAGAATCTGTTACTATTCCAACGTGATCAACTGATCCACCATATGAGAATAATAAAATATCTCCTGCTTGTAAACTTGATAAACTTACAGAGTATCCATTAGTTGCTTGCTGTTGACTAGTTCTAGATATATTTACACCTACTTGCCTATAAGCATATTGAACTAACCCTGAACAATCAAATCCACTTGGTGAAGTTCCACCCCATACATATGGAGTCCCTATAAATTGACTAGCAATATTTGCAGCAGCTTGTCCACTACCTGATGCTTGTGGAGCTGGTGCTTGTTGTTGTGTTTGAGCTACAGTTTTTTGAGCTGTTACAGTATTATTTTGTTGACTTCTTTCTTGGTTGTTTGAATTATTTTGAACAACTTCTTGTGGCTTAGCTACTTCAGAATCTGATAATAAATCAGCACTAATATAACCAGTTTGTCCATTATAATTAACTTTTAACCATCCGTTAGCTAATTGTCCGCTAACCTTATCCCCCATAGTGTAATTTCCTATTACATTGTTTGAAGTTGATGCCCCATTTCTTACATTAAGGGCAGCTGTGTTAACCCAACCTGTATAAGCTTGAGATTGAACTTTATTTTCTTGTTTTACGTTAGCTGTTCTGTTTTGTGCTTGTTGATTAGTAGTTTCTTTTTTACTTTCTTCTTTTTTCTCAACTACAGTTTTTTTAACTTCTGTATTTGAAAGAAAATCTGCTGAAATATAAGAAACTTTTCCATTGTTATTAATTTTTAACCAACCATTTTGAAGTGTTCCTGATACCTTGTCTCCCTTTGTAAGAGCTCCTATTATATTAGAATTTGAATTAGCATCACTTCTAACATTTAAAGCATCAGCATTTACCCAACCAGTATAGGATATTGCTTGATTTTCTTGAGCTTTTACTTCTTCAGTATCTTGAACCTTTTCTTCTTGGGCTTTTTTAGCTTCTTGTGCCTTTAATTCTTGAGATTTTTTAGCCTCTTCTTGAGCTTTTACTTCCTCAGCCTTTTTAGCCTCTTCTTTTGCTAAGATTTCTTCTGTATTTTGTTTTTTGGTATCTTCTATAAAATTATCAGCTAAAAATTCAAGTTTTATGTAACCCTTGTCTGTTTTTAACCAACCATCTTCAACTCTTCCGCTAACCTTATCGTTTTTGTTTAAAACATCTATTACATTGTTTTCTTGGTCTGATTTAGAAGATCTTATGTTTAAAGTATCAACTGCTACAAATTTTTCTACAACTGGGCTTTCTTGTAAAACTTTATCTACAGTTACTTCTTCATTTTTCTTATCTTCTTCTTTATTTGATTGTATTTTTTCATCTACAGCTTTTACTATAGCTTCTTCACTTGATGATTCAAAAAGTGTAGGATCTGCTAAATTTCTTGATTTAGATAATTTTGCATCTTTTTTATTATCTTTTTTGTCATTAGATTTTTCTGCAAATTTTGTATTGCTAACTTCATCAGCATAGTCTTTTTTTACTTTTTTTGCAGTTGATGCATATTCTTTATCAATATAAGATACATTACTATCTAATACTTTTTTTGATTGATCTTCTTTATCTAAATTATTGATTGTTGAAGCGTAAGCTGTTGCCCCGATAGTTACTGCAGCTAACACTCCTATTGTCGATCCTATATTTTTCTTACTCATTGTATCCTCCGTCTTTAAAATTAATTATTATATCTGTTATGAAATCTAGAATAATAATATATCTTTTTGACAAAAATGTCAATAATTAGTTACAAAAAAATTACACTTTTACCTTGTATTTTTATTTTTATTTATATATTTTACAAATTATTACCAATTTATATAAAATTGTATCTTTTATTTTTTATTAATCGTTACTTTTTTTAATTTTTTATTTTATTAGTTACAAAAAACCAAATAAAAAACTACCCTTAAATATTTAAGGATAGTTAATTTTCTTAATAAAGAGTAAATCTGTAAGCCGTGTTCTGTTAAAAATAATCATCTATCTAGGCTAATTGTCACCAATTAGCTCAAGCGAACTACCATACTGGACCGTTTCGAGTAGAAATCCTAATGTCCCTTTTGTTCTTGCACCGGATGGGGTTTACACAGCATAATTATCACTAATTATCTGGTGAGCTCTTACCTCACCGTTCCACCCTTACCAAAAAATTTGGCGGTATTCTTTCTTTTGCACTTGCCTGAAGGTCACCCTTACTAGACGTTATCTAGCATCCTTACTCTGTGGTGCACGGACTTTCCTCGTCATTTGACGCGATTATTCAATTTACTCCTTAATGTATTTTATCACTTATTTTTCTTTTGTAAAGATTTAAATAAAAAATCTATATGCTTTCTTTGGTGTATTTGTGTAAATTCTAGTTGCAAAATGATTATCTAATAATTTTTCTAACATATAAATTATATGGTTTTCGCTTGCAAAATGACCTGGATCTATTATTACTATATCTTTAGAGTTATCTATTGCCTCATGGTATTTTACATCGCTTGTAACAATTACATCACATTTTTTTTCAATAGCATCTTTTATAAAATCACTTCCAGCTCCCCCACAAAGGGCAACTTTTTTTATGATTTTTTCCTTATCTCCATATAAAATCAGGCCCTTACAAGCTAATTTTTCTTTTACAAATTCTGCAAATTCTTTTGCATTTTGCTCTTTAGTATAGCCTAATCTTGCCATAGGATGGTCATTTTTTGTATCCAAAAATTCAACTCTTTCAAGCTCTAAAACTTTTGCAAAATTATCATTTACACCACCTTTAGCTGTATCTAAATTTGTGTGCATAGCAAAAACACTTATATCATTTTTTATTAATTTTTCTATTTTTTTATTATAAGCATCGGATAAATCTATTGATTTTATTGGAGAAAATATAAAAGGATGGTGGTTAATAATTAAATTACATGAATTTTCTATGGCGCTTTCTATAGCTTCATCTGTTAAATCCAAAGAAATCATTATATCTTTTAGGTCATTTTCAACATTTCCTATTTGTAAACCAGAATTATCCCACTCTTCTTGTAAATCTAGTGGAAATTTGTCTTCTAAAAATTTTATTACCTCTTTAATTTTCATGATTTCTAACCTCCTTTATTGCTTCAAGTCTTTCATTTATTAAATCAAGACCTTCTTTATCTTTAGAATATTTTTCTATATTTTCTTTAAATCTTATATTTTTCTTATAAATTTGGTCAATTCTTTTCATTACAAGGGGATTTTTTTCATGGTATATAAATTTACCAAAATAAATTTCTCCAAGGCTTAATTTTCTGTCTTTTCCATTTCTAAACCTAATTATGTCATAATGTTTTCTGCCATCTTTTATAAGAAAATCTTTATCTATATAAAAATCATTTTCATTTAAAAACTTTCTAAGTTTTTCATTTCCAATATTTCCTTCACAGATTACATAATCAAGTTTTCTTACCTTTTCTATATTTTTGGTCAAAATTTCAATTATAGTAATAGCTCCCATTCCTGCAATTACAGCAATTTGATTTTCTTTTATTTCTACCTTATCTAGCCCATCACATACTTTGGTTCTTATTGTGTTTTCTAAATTTTTATCAATCTTATCTTCTAGTTTTTTAAGGCTTTTGGCAGATATATCTGTAGCTAATATATCTTTTGATATATTATTTTTTGCTAAATATAAAGGGACTAATCCATGATCAGTCCCAATATCTATTACCCTTTTTCCTTCTTCGACTAGATTTGCAATTTTTTCTAATCTTTTAGTAATTTTCATTTATAAAAAGTCTTTCAATAATTCACTCTTATTAGGCGATTTTAATTTTCTTAATGCCTTTGCTTCTATTTGTCTAATTCTTTCACGTGTTACATCAAATTCTTTTCCAACTTCTTCAAGAGTTCTTGGAGTTCCATCAATCAAACCAAACCTTAATTGTAAAACTCTTTTTTCTCTTGCACCAAGGCAAGATAAAACATCATTTAATTGGTCTCTAAGCATAGAATAATTTGCTGCATCATCTGGATTTATAGCTGTATCATCCTCTATGAAATCTCCCAAATGGCTATCTTCTTCTTCACCAATCGGTGTTTCCAAACTTACTGGCTCTTGGGCAATTTTTCTTATTTCTTGAACTTTTTCAACTTCAATTCCCATTTGTTCTGCAATTTCTTCATTTGATGGATCACGGCCTAAATCTTGAACTAATTGTCTTTGAATCCTGACTAATTTATTTATAGTTTCAACCATGTGAACAGGAATCCTAATTGTTCTTGCTTGGTCTGCTATTGCTCTTGTAATAGCTTGTCTTATCCACCAAGTTGCATAGGTTGAAAACTTAAATCCTCTATTATAGTCGTATTTATCTACTGCCTTCATAAGACCCATATTTCCTTCTTGAATTAAATCCAAAAAGCTCATTCCGCGTCCCACATATTTTTTTGCAATTGAAACTACAAGTCTTAGGTTCGTTTCAGCAAGTTTTTGCTTTGCTCTATTTGCATCGAATATAGCCCTATTTAATCTTTTTACATCATCAGCATCAAATCCTTGGTCTTCAAAAATTTTCTTGCAAAGCTCTTTAGTTTTTTCAAATCTTTCCAAATCTTTTATAGTTGATTCTGATAAGGGTCTTTTTTCTGAAACTTGTTTAGCCTTGTTTGCAAAATTCATTAAATCATTTATCAAAAGTCTATCATTTGTTTTAAATATTTCATCCTCAGCTCCTTTTTTATAAAGGTCTGAAAATGCTAAATAAATTAACGATACAATATCATCTGATTCTTCAGATGAAACAAGTTTTCCAAAATTATCAAACAAATCACACAAGATATTAGCTTCTTTTTCGCTTAATTCTTTATCAGAAATAGATTTTTGAGCAATATTACAAATTAAAATTTTAGATTTTATAGCTTCTAATTGCTCATCAGTCAATTCTTGATTTAACATATTTTCAAATTGATTTCCAATTTCTATCAATGAATTAAGATTTGTTTGTATTTCTTCATCTATCTCCTTATTTTCAAGAATCATCTTATTAGCGCGTAATATAGTTATGGAAATATCACCATAAAAAATATCAAGGGCAAGCTTCATCTTGTTTTGCTTGGTTAATTTTCTTCCATTTTTGCTTCTTAAAGCAATATCTCCAAGCTCCATTTTCTTAGCTAAAAATATTTCCTCGTGAGCATCTAAAAGTTTAACTTTTCCAATTTCTTTTAGATACATTTTTACAGGGTCATCCAACTTTATACCAGTGATAGTTTCTTCTTGAACAATTCTTCTTTCAACTTTTTGCTTTTTAGATACTTTTTTCATATGATCTTCAAGCTTTTCATCAGAAAAATCTTCGTCTTCATCGTCAATATCATCAATTATTTCATCATCGTCTTCTTCATCCAAGACAGTTCTTTCTTCTTCAACGATTTCTATTCCATTAGATATAATTTGGCCTATAACATATTTTTTGCTTTCATCTTCCATTTCTTTAAAAGTCTCAAATGTGTAAACTTGCTTATAAGTTACAATACCATCTTGAGATTCACTAATAGATTTAAACTCATCTATTATTTCTTTTAGAAGATCATCTTCTAGCATTTTCTCGTTATCACTAGTCATAAGTCTCCCCTCCACCTTGAAGTGATTAGTCTCTATTTCTTAACTTTTTTAATAATTTCCTTCTATTTTCTAAATTTATCTTATCTTTTAACTCATTAGCTACAATTTTGTTAGACTTATCCTTTATATAGTCAATTATAAATTGATCCTCGTTTGTAAAATTTTCACTAATTTTTTCCATACCATTATTTTCTATATATGCTTTAATTTTTAATATATTTTCATCGACTAAAACTTGGTCAAAGAAATCTTCAAATTCTTTATAATCATCCCTTTGATTTAAATATAATCTTAAAGTTTCAAGTTCATTTATAGGTATAGAATATTTTTTTCTTTCTAAAAGTACACTTTGATTTTTATTATTTTTTTTAAATGAACTTTCATCAGAAAACTTCTTATTAAAAGTCTTTTTGTAGTTATCATTATACTTTAAGACAGATTCTTTTAAAGTAGATTTGTCTATATCAAAAAGTTTACTTACATTATTAACAAAAATTTCTCTTGTAAGATCCGACTTAATCGAAGCTAAAAATTCTATAAATAAATTTAATTTTTCAAATTTTTCATTTTCTTTACTTGATGCATATATATCAAGAATCTTATTATACTTGTAATTATAAACATCACTAGCTTCATCCATTTTTTTAATAAAGGCATCCCTACCATATTTTTTTACAAAATCATCAGGATCAAGACCCTTTTCAAGGCTAATAATATTGGGCTTTATTCCCTCATCTAAAAGTATTTCAATGGCCCTATCTGTAGCTTTTATTCCAGCATTATCCTCGTCATAACAAATAAATACATTTTTTGCATATCTTTTTAATAACTTAGCCTGATCGTTTGTGAGACTAGTTCCAAGGCTTGCAACAGCCTGATCTATTCCTTGATTATTTAAACCAATTACATCCATATAACCTTCGACCAAGATAATATCTTTATTAGATTGCTTTTTAAAAATATTTAAGCCATATAAGTTATATCTTTTTTTAAAAACTTCACTTTCTGGAGAATTTAAATATTTGGGCATAGTAGAATCAATACTTCTACCACCAAAACCAATAACTTTACCATAATGATTAATAATTGGAAAAATCAACCTATTTCTATACTTATCATAGTATTTTCCATTTTGGGATTTTTTAATTAAACCAAGATTTTCAATATCATCTAAAAGATAATCTTTTTCTTTAACATAAGATAGTAAATCATCCCAGGAATTTTTTGCAAAGCCAAGCATAAAAGTATTTACTATATTTGACCTAAACCCTCTGTTTTTTAAATAAATTTGTCCAGCCTTATCAGTCAGTAAATTTTTATAAAAATACATCATTATATCTTTGTTGATATCATATAGCCTATTTAATCTCTTATTTTCCCTACTAGATTTTGAATCATCTATTTTAATACCTGCCTTACTAGCCAAATATTTCATAGAATCAATATAAGAAAGACCTTCTTTGTGCATAATAAAAGAAACAACATCACCGCCTTCGCCACAGCCAAAGCAATGAAATAATTGTTTCTTGTCATCAACCGTAAAAGATGGTGTCTTCTCATTATGAAAAGGACACAAACCCTTATAGGAATTACCAGATTTTTTCAAATCTACATAATCACCAATAATCGCCACAATATCTGAATTTTCTAAAATCTCATTTTTTTTATCATCAGATATAAAAACCATTAAACCACCCCTTGATTATAGGAAATATTATACTTTTATATTTTTTTTCTTCAATAAATTAAAATAAAAAGAAAAAAGTCCTAAAAACTTAGGACTCAGGCTATTGAAAAACTAAAAAAATATCCATTTCGACTGAATGCAGTGAGCGTAGAAATCTCGTGAGATCTCTCCGTGCGTTCGTTTCACTCACTTAGTCGAGATGGTATATAGCTTAATTTTTATTTTTAAATAAAATAATGATCTACATTCATACTTTGTCTACACTCTGAATCCTAAAAACTTAGGACTTACTTAAAAATTTTTTTAATTATTTTTTCTTGAACTCTTGAATAAGGAGGATATTTTATATTTACATCAATATTATTGGACCTTATCATAATAGATTTTCTATTTGAAAAATTCATAAAACCAAATTTCCCGTGGTATCCGCCACTTCCACTTTCTCCAACACCACCAAATTCTAAATTAGGATTTGATAAATGCATAATAGTATCATTGATACAAACACCACCAGATGATAAATCATAAGTTAATCTATCAATATGGTCTTTATCCTCACTAAAAATATACATTGCCAAAGGTTTATCCATAAATTTTAATTTATTTATTAGCTTAAAGATATCATCATATTCAATTACTGGAAGAATCGGGCCAAAAATCTCCTCTTTCATAATTTTATTTGAAAAATCTACATTATTAATAATAGTAGGCTCTATCTTTAAAGTTTTTGAATTATAAAGGCCACCCGTATAAATATCTTGACCTTCCATCAAAGAAACTAACCTATCCAAAGCTTTTTTATCAATTATTCTTGGATAATCAGGATTGTCAATCGCCCTATCACCAAAAAATTCAAAAATCATTTCTTTCATAAGCCTTAAAAGTTTATCTTTTACATCCTTGTGCACTAATAGATAATCTGGAGCTACGCAAGTTTGTCCACTATTTAAAAGTTTTCCCCATATAATTCTTTTTGCTGCAAATTTTAAATTTGCACTTTCATCAACTATACAAGGAGATTTTCCTCCAAGCTCCAAGGTAACTTTAGTCAAATTTTTGCTTGCTTTTTCCATGATTTCTCTTCCAACTTTTGAAGATCCTGTGAAAAATATGTGGTCATACTTATAAGATAATAGTTCTTCATGACTTACCTTTTCATTATCTACACAATAAATAAAAGACCTATCAAAATTTTCATCTAATAATTTTTTTATAATTTTTGATGTATAAACAGCCTTTCTTGAAGTTTTTAAAATTATAGTATTTCCACTTGAAATTGCATTAACTATTGGATCTATAGCAAGTAAAAATGGATAATTCCATGGAGATATTACTAAAGTTATCCCCAAAGGTTCATATCTAGTAAATGATTTTGCGGGAGCTGCCTCTATGTTGGTAATCTCTCTTGTATCTTTCATCCAATATGATAAATTTTTTAAGGCAAAGTCTATTTCCCCATATACATTTGCAATTTCTGAAATATATGACTCAGTAGTAGACTTATTAAGATCCATCTTTAGGGCATATAAAATATCTTCCCTATATTTTTTTATTGAATTTTTTAATTTTATCAGAGCCTTTTTTCTAAAATCTTCTGTATTTGTTCTTCCTGTTCTAAAAAATATATTTTGTTCATCGATAACTTTTTTTAATTCACTCATAAAAAACCTCTCTTTGTCTTTTCTATACCCAATTTTTTCAAATTAAAAAACACCAGCCTAAGTTATCTTAAGCTGGTGAATATATAATTAAATTTCTTTTTTCTTAAAGATTCCTAATAAAATTGCTGATACTATTGAACCAATTACAAATGATCCAATAAAGAAAAGTGCTTGGTTTAATGATGACATTGCTGGTAAAACAAATATTCCACCGTGTGGTGCTGGTACACTTACATTAAATAACTGTGTAAGTCCTCCCGCTATAGCACTTCCCACAATAGATATAGGAATAATTAATTGTGGTTTTGCTGCTGCAAAAGGAATAGCTCCTTCTGTTATAAATGAAAGACCTAATAAATAATTACTTACTGCTGATTTTCTTTCATTTTCTGTAAATTTATCTTTAAAGAAAGTTGATGCAAGGGCAATCGCAATTGGAGGAACCATTCCACCTGCCATAACAGCAGCCATAAACGCCCCATCATTTGTACCAATAAAGGCACCAGTTGCAAAAGTATAAGCTGCTTTATTTATTGGGCCACCCATATCAGCAGCCATCATTCCACCTAATAAAGCTCCAATCAATACTTTATTTGTAGCTCCCATATTTGTTAACCAATTATTTAAGCCATCATTTATTCCAGTAAAGACAGGATCGATAATGAAAAACATTAAGGCGCCAGTAATTAATAAACCAAAGACTGGATAAATCAACATAGATTTTACACTATTAAGTGATTTTGGCATTTTTTCACATATTTTTTTAAGGAAGTTAATTATTAATCCTGCAAGAAAACCTCCAATTAAGCCTCCCAAAAATCCTGCACTTTCGCTAGCAAGAAATCCTGCAACCATACCTGGCATCAAGGCTGGCCTATCTCCAATTGAATAAGCAATGTATCCTGCTAAAATTGGAATCAAGAAGGAAAATGCTCCCGATCCTATTTTGTTTAAAAATGTAAAGGCAAGGGACTTATCTCCCAAGAATCTTTCTGCCAAAAATGATATAGCCATCAAAATTCCACCACCAATTACAAAAGGTAGCATGTGGCTTACACCATTCATCAAATCTTTATAAATTTCTTGTTTTAGACTAGTTTTTTCTGTAGAAACTTCTTCCACCTTACTATCACTTCCACTTGCGTGGTAAACTGAAAATTTTCCATCAATTGCATCTTTTACTAGCTCTTCACTCTTTCTAATCCCATCAGAAACTGGTCTTTGAATTAATTTTTTGCCATCAAATCTTGCCATTTCTACTTTTTTATCAGCTGCTATAATTACTGCGTCGGCATTTTTAATATCCTCGCTAGTTAGTCTATTTTTAACTCCGTCTGATCCATTTGTTTCTATCTTAATTTTTGCATTTAATTTTTTTCCAGCATTTTCTAATGCTTCCTGAGCCATATAAGTGTGAGCAACCCCATTTGGACATGCTGTTACACCAATAATGTATTTTGAACTTTCATTCTCTTCTACTGGTTTTGAAACTTCTTTTTCTTCTTCTGAATATGAATCAATTATTTCATAAACTTCATCAGGACTATTTGCTGCTTTTAATTTATCTATAAAGCCTTCTTTCAAAATCATTTTTGATAATTTCGCAAGAGTTTGAACGTGAAGATTATTTTCCCCATTTGGTACAGCGATTGAGAAAAACACAAATGAATCTTCCCCATCAAGAGCTTCATAATCTAATCCTTCTGCTTTTTTCGCAAATAAAACTGCAGGTTCTTTTACAGTATCGACTTTTGCATGTGGCATTGCAATACCTTCACCCAAGGCAGTTGAAGTCTCGCTTTCTCTTTTAATCAAGCCTTCTTTAAATTCCTCTTTACTTCCAACAATTCCCTCATCGAAAAATTTTTGAGCAATTTCATCAATAACATCCATTTTGCTTGATGATTTAAGCTCCATAATCATCAGATTTCTTTTTAATAAATCTTTTATTTGCATTCTTCTACCTCAACTTTTTCTAATATTTGATAAATTAAATTTTTTTCTGCAATATCAGGACTAAATGCTGTTGCACTTCCACAAGCAATTGCAAGTTTATATGAATCTATTTTTGAAAGCCCCTTCATATATCCATAAATATATCCTGCAACCATGCTATCTCCACTTCCTACAGAATTAATTAATTTTCCCTCAATTGGTTTTGCCTTATAAGCCATATTATTATCAACAAAGATTGATCCATCTTTTCCAAGAGATACAATTACATTTTCTGCTCCCTGATCAATCAATTTTCTAGCATATTTTATTATTTTTTCATCACTATCAATGCTATCTTCAAAAATTTCACCAAGCTCATCCTTGTTTGGTTTTACCAAGAAAGGCCTATAAGCAGATAAGTTAAATAATTTTTTCCCTGAAGTATCAAGGGCAAATCTTACATTATTCATCTCAAGTAAGTTTACAATAACTCTATAAAAATCATCTCCCAAAGATTTTGGAATTGATCCTGAAATTACTACAAAGTCATCTTCATTGAGATTATCCAAATAATTTAAAAATTCTTCAATTTCTTCTTCCTTTATTTGGGGTCCTTGAGCATTTATTTCAGTTTCTGTATCATATTTTAGTTTTACATTTATTCTTGAATCATCAGAAATTTTTGTAAACTCTTGGTCAATCCCTAGATTTTCTAATTTATTTTTAATAAATTCTCCTGTAAAACCACCTAAAAAACCAATATTTATAGACTTCGCTCCAAGATTCTTCAAAAGTTTAGAAACCATAATTCCCTTTCCACCAGGATATTTTTCTTCGCTTTTACTTCTTATGGTTTGTCCATCATCAAATCTTTCAATTCTCAAAACATAGTCAATAGATGGATTTAAGGTAAGTGTATAAATCATAGCTCCTCCGTAATTAAATCTACATCTTCAATATTACATATTTTAGAAAAATAAACCTTGCCAAACTTTGACTTATCAAGCAAAATTATAGATCTTTTAGATCTTTTTATGGCAGTATTTTTAATTATTGCTTCATTAGGATCATGGGTTGTAAATTCGCCGTTACAATATCCATTTGCCCCAACAAAGCAAAGGTCAAAATTATACTTTAACAAATTATCCAAAGTTTGCTCACCAACTACAACATTTGTTCTTGTCTTAATATTTCCACCAAGAAAAATTGTTTTTATATTATTTTTTCCTAGTTTTTCCAAATGCATAATTCCATTTGTAATAACAGTACAATCTTTTGGCAGATAATCTATAAGTTGATTTATAGTTGTTCCCCCATCAAGATAAATATATTTGCTATCAAAAATTTCTTTTGAAGCCTTCTTGGCAATTTTTATTTTACTTTCAATACATGACACAACATTTTTATCATAAGATTTTTCTTCAAATTCAATATTAGAAAGAACTGCTCCCCCATGAACTCTTTTGATATATCCTCTTTTTTCTAGATAATCCAAGTCCCTTCTTAGAGTTGATTCGCTAACATTTAAATTTGATTTTAAAATCTTATTAGAAACTTGTCTTTGTTTTTTTAAAATATTTAAAATTATTTCAATTCTTTTTTCAAATATCATTTGCTAATATTATAACGCCCTTTCATTCAAAGTCAATCATTTTCATTCATTTTCTTTCAAATGTTGACTTTATTCCATTTTCCCGTAAAATAAAAAATAAAGGAGATAATTATGAAATTACTTATTCAATGTCTAGTAAATGCTATAAGCCTATATATACTTGACCTTTTATTTTCTGGTATAAGTTTTACAGAAAATAAGGCTTTTATAATCACAGCCATACTTTTAATACTTGTTAATGCGATTATAAAACCAATTTTAAAACTTTTGTCACTTCCATTAACTATAATAACTTTTGGATTATTTTCCTTTATAGTAAATGCAATAGTTTTGGAAATTACCTTTAATCTATCAAGTGGGGCTAGTATTGATTCATTTTCTACAGCAATTTTTGCATCAATAATTCTTGCAATTATTAACCCTCTTATAGAAAATATATTTAAAAAAGATTAAGGACCTTGTTCATTCAAGGCTCCTTATTTTTTATGATAATTTAAATTTTTTTTCATCATTCTTTATTTCTTCTTCCTTTATATTTACCTTATCAATTCTAATAAACCTATCATGAGAAAGTCCATCTAAAAATATATCAATTTTTTCTTGTTCTCCTTGAACATTTACTTCAACATCTCCATCATACAAATTATAAACATCTCCTGTAAGTCCTAGTTCATTTGCAATCATAAATGATTTGTACCTAAATCCAACTCCTTGAACTCTTCCCTTAAAAATCATATTATATCTTTTCATTTTTTACTCCTTTGTAAATTTTTACCCGAAAATTTTAAATTTCTTTACAAAAAAAAAATTTATAATATAATAAAAGTATACACCCCCATAGGGTGTTAGTAAGGAGGTAAAATGAAAGAACGATTTAAGGTTACTGGAATGACTTGTGCATCTTGCCAGGCCAATGTTCAAAAGGCTGTAGAAAAACTCGGTGTTAATAGTGTAAATGTAAATCTTGTTAGCGAAACAATGAATGTTTCATATGATGAGAAGAAAATTTCCAAAGACGATATTATAAATGCAGTTGAAAAAATAGGCTATGGTGCAAGTCCAGTTAATGAAAAAAAATCTGAGGATAGTTCAAAAAATAATAATGATGAAAAAAATGTAAAAAATAGGTTAATTATTTCATTTTTATTTATGATTCCTTTGATGTATGTTTCCATGGGACATATGATTAACCTGCCCCTACCACATTTTTTACATGGTGTAGAAGGTAGCGTAAATTTTGCTTTTGTGCAATTTTTATTAACAATTCCAGTTATATTTGTAAATAGAATTTTTTATATTTCTGGGTTCAAAGGACTTATCAACAAAGCCCCAAATATGGATACCCTTGTAGGGCTTGGTTCTTTTGCAGCTGTTGTTTATGGAATTTTTGCAATATTTAGGATGGCTTATGGCCTTGGTTTTTCTAAATTAGATATTGTAGAAATGTATAGGACAAATTTATATTTCGAATCTTCTGCCATGATTTTGACTTTGATAACTCTTGGAAAATATTTTGAAAAAAGATCTAAGGGCCAAACCAAAAAATCTTTGGAAGCTTTGATGGATCTTGCTCCCAAAAAGGCAAGAATTTTACTTGATGGAGTGGAAAAAGAAATCCCTGTAGAAGATTTAAAAAAGGGTGACTTGATTATTGTAAGGCCTGGAGAATCAATAGCAGTGGATGGAATCATTAAGGAAGGATCATCCCTTGTCGATGAGTCTGCCATAACTGGTGAATCCATGCCTGTAAATAAAAATGTTGGCGACGAGGTAATTTCTGCAACAATTAACAAGCAAGGTTCATTTGTTTTTGAAGCTTTAAAAGTAGGAGAAGATACAACTCTTTCAAAAATAATTGAACTTGTTAATGAGGCAAATGAAAGTAAGGCACCAATCGCAAAACTTGCCGATAAAATTTCAGCAGTTTTTGTTCCGACTGTAATGCTTATTTCTTTAATTACTTTTATAACTTGGATGTTTTTGGGATATGGATTTGAATTTTCTTTAAACCTTGCAATATCAGTTTTAGTAATTTCTTGTCCATGTGCTTTGGGACTTGCAACTCCTATGGCAATTATGGTTGCAACAGGAAAAAGTGCAGAATATGGTTTACTATTTAAAAATGCAGAAAGTTTAGAAAATCTTCACAAGGTAGATACAATTTTACTTGATAAAACAGGGACAATAACTGAAGGTAAACCTCAAGTTACTGATATTCTTACAGATTTAGATGAAAATGAATTTTTAAAACTTGCATCATCTATGGAAATCAAAAGTGAACATCCCCTTTCAAATGCCATAAATGAATTTGCAGAAGAAAAAAATATAGAAAATATTGAAGTTTCAAATTTTGAATCAATAAGCGGAAAGGGAATTAAAGCAAGCTATAAAAATAAAATTTATTATGGTGGAAATATTTCCTTAATGAAAGAAAAAAATATTAACTTAAAATCTTACGAAAAAAAATCAGATAAACTTTCAAGCCAAGGAAAAACTTCCATGTATTTTGCTAATGAAAAAGAAGTTATAGGGATAATAGCTGTCCAAGATAGGCCAAAATCCTTATCAAAAGTTGCCATTGATGAGATGAAAAAATTGGGCTATGAAGTTAGAATGATCACCGGAGATAACGAAAAAACTGCGGAAGCTATTAGAAAATCTTTAAATATTGATTACAAATATGCAGAAGTTTTACCAGAAGATAAGGAAAAAGAAGTTAAAAAACTTAAAAATCAGGGTAAGAAAGTATTGATGGTTGGTGATGGAATAAATGATGCACCAGCTCTAGCTAGAAGTGATGTGTCTATGGCTATTGGAAATGGTACAGATGTAGCAATAGAATCTGCAGATGTAATTTTAATAAAAAACAATATTTTAGATATTGTATCAGCCATAAAACTTTCAAAAGCCACCATAAAAACAATAAAAGAGAACTTATTTTGGGCATTTTTCTATAATGTAATTGGAATACCTCTTGCAGCAGGACTCCTATATCCAAGTTTTGGCATAAAACTTTCACCAATGTTTGGAGCCTTTGCAATGAGCTTATCATCAGTATTTGTTTGCCTAAACTCACTAAGACTTAGAAATTTTAAGGCTAACTTTGAAAATGATAAAAAAATTAAAGAAATTATAGAAAATGACAATAATAAAATAAAAAAGGAGAATAAAATGAAAGAATTAAACAAAATGATAGTAAAAGTTAACAATATGAGCTGTAACCACTGCAAAAATCGTGTAGAAGAAACCCTAAAATCAATTGCAGGAATTGAAAATGCTGAAGTAAATTTAGATGAAAAGCTTGCAAATGTTGAATTTTTTGGATCAATTGATGAAAAAGAAATAGCTGATAAAATCAATGATGCAGGATATGAATTTGTTGGTATAGAGTACAAATAATGAAGGCTGATAAGGATAAAACTTTAAGGAAATTAAAAACTGTAAAAGGACAAATTGATGGCCTAATAAAAATGGTAGAAAGTGATAGGTATTGTATAGACATATCAAATCAATTAATGGCATCAATTTCTATATTAAAGAATGTGAACACCGATGTCCTCTCCTCCCACCTTGAACATTGTGTTTATCATGCCGTTGAAAACGGAAGTAAAGATGATGGAATAGAAAAAATTGAGGAAATCGAGCAAATTATAAAAAAACTATCCAAATAAATGTTTGTTTAAATATATTTAGGGTAATTATATAAGGTAATCGATTAAGATAAAAATTAAAAGGAGAAAATAATGGATAAAATTGAAAACAAAGATGTTCAAGCTGAATATGCTAATGAAGTAAGTGAATATACAATAAATGATAATGTAATTGCAAAAATCGCAAAAAAAGTTTTGGTAAAAACTGATGGTGTTTTAGAATTGAAAAAAAATGTATTTTCATCAATAGCTGATAACTTCACAGACGGAGAAAATACATCAGGAATCTCAATTGATGTTGATGATGCTAAAAACGCTGTAGTAAACACAAAAATCATCCTTGAATATGGAAAAAAAGCTCAAGAAGTTTTCGCTTCTTTAGATAGAAATATTAAAAAAGAAGTAAACTCTCTTACAGGAATAAAAGTTCAAGCTGTAAAAGCTGAAATTGTTGATGTTCTAACAAAAGAAGAATTTAAAGAAAAAAATTCTAAAGATGAAGAAGAAAAATAAGTAAATTTAAAAAGAGTGCTTAATTGCACTCTTTTTTTAATTTAAAAATTTTTAATTATATTCATAAAGCCAGTATTTCTTTCAAGAATTTTAAAAATAATAAACCCAATTACAGATACTACTATAAATTCAGAAATCATAAATTGAACTAGCATTATTATAAATGCAGTTGATGAATCTAATAGTAAATATGTACCAATAGCTGGTATAAACATAAATAAAACCGGAAATAATGATGCTATAAACAAATTTTTTTGCCTAATAATTAAGGAAAATGCTAAAAATGAAGCAAAAGTTCCAAAAATTACATCAAATACTGCAATATCTGATGCGAAATTAGCTAAAAAACATCCCAATAAAAGTCCTGGTATAAATCTTCTATTATAAAATACCAATAAAACCATAATTTCACTTAACCTTAACTGGATTGGACCATAGGCTAGTGATGGGAGCATCAATGTAATTACTGCATATAAAGCCGCAACTACAGCCGACTTAACTAAAAAATTCGTATCTTTAAAATTATATCTTTGATCAGACATATATACCTCCTTGATTTTTTTCGGATGGGTCCCAAGTAAACATCCTTTTGATATTATAGCATAAATTATATTTTTGACAAAAAAACAAAAATATAAGATGATTTTTTTATAAAATTTAAATTAATAGATTTTTAATTTTCTGATATAATAATTGATAAGAAAAGGTGAATCAATGAAAAAAATTATTTTAACATTAATCTTTATTTTTACGCTCTCTTCTTGTGGCAAAGATGAAAGCCAAATAAAAAATGAAGATTTTTCTAATACATTAAGAGACGTAGAAAAAATCACACAAAAACATATAAAAGTTGATCAAAATGCCAAGGCTAATATGGTTTCTATTATGAACGATAAAAATAATTACCAGGCGAAAATAAGAACTACTGATGAAAATGAGCTCAAATCTTATATAAATAAAAATATTCATAAAAACAAGAAATTAGAATGGGCCTTAAAAAATTTCGATAAGCTTAATCATATCGAAAAAGTTTTAATTGGAAATGATACAGATACCGTTAATTTTATTTATAATCTAAATCATGGCAAGACAAACTTTAATTTTTTTGAAGGTCAAAGTATAAATCTTGGTAGAAAAACCCCATATTACGTTCAGTGGGATGACAGGTGGGCCTATGATAAAATTATTGAAAGTGAAACCATTGGAATTTCTGGCTGTGGTCCAACTTCTATGTCCATGGTTTTATCTAGACTTTTAGATGATAAAAATATAAATCCTAGAATAATTGCCCAAGATGCAAAAAATTATATTACCCACGAAGGGATTGCTTGGAGTTTTTTTAAAGCTGAATCTGATAAGTACGGCATCAATGTTAAAGAAATAAAAAATGATGAAAAAGAAATTAAAAATGCCCTTAAAAAGGGACCCTTAGTTGTTTCTGTTCGCCATGGTTACTTTACAAATAGCGGTCATATTATGGTAATTGATTCTTATGAGGATGGGAAATTATTAATAAATGACCCAAATTCTATTAAAAATACTAAAATCAAATGGCCTTATGAAGATATTAAAGATCAAATAGCAAATGTCTGGGCATTTAGCAAATAAAAAAAATTGTTGACAAATTTATTTTGAAATGGTATTATAAATAAGTCAGCAAGTTAGTGCCATTAGCTCAGTTGGTAGAGCACCTGACTCTTAATCAGGGTGTCCAGGGTTCGAATCCCTGATGGCGCACCAATTTTAAAACGTAGATTTTTATCTACGTTTTTTTTATACTTTTTATTTTTCTACTTTTAAATTTTTAGGTTATTTTTTAGACATTTATTTTTTTTATCATATAATATTAATAGGATATGAACGACATCCATTAGGAGTTGTATCAGGAGGTAATATGAATAATAAAGAAAAAACACGTAAAATGGTTACTGTTGCAATGCTTGGAGCTATTACTATAGTTTTAGGATTGACTCCAATGGGATATATTCCCTTAGGTTTAATTAATATAACCACCATGCACATTCCAGTAATTATAGCAGCAATTTTAGAAGGCCCTTTAGTTGGTGGACTTGTAGGATTTATTTTTGGTCTTTCATCAATTGCTAATGCAATGCTTAGACCAGGTCCAATTTCATTTGTATTTTATAATCCTATTGTTTCTGTTTTGCCAAGAATTTTAATAGGAGTTTTTGCAGGACTTACTTTTAAAGGATTAAAAGATAAAAACAATGAGAAAATTAGAAAAATTTCCTTAATTTTGTGGACAATTCTTACAGGATTTTTGATTTATTTAGTATTTTATAATTTCACAAATAATGCAAAAGTTTATCAAATTGTCTTATCTATAATTATTACAATTATAGCAATTTCAATGCTTTTTTTAACTTACAAAAATAAAAATTCAAACTTATCAGTTTCCATAGCATCCTTTGTTGGAACTATGACTAATACACTTTTTGTAATGGGTTTTATTTATTTATTTTATGCAGAAAAATATGTAAAAGCCCTAGGAATTTCAGTAGATGCTGCAAGAAGCACAATTTTTGGAGCAATAATTACAAACGGTCTTCCAGAAGCTATTATGTCAATTGTTTTGGTTTCAGCAATTGTTAGGGCTGTTAGAAGAAAATAAAATTATCCCTCAGCAAATAAATGCTGAGGGATTTTTAAAATTAATTATTTTTAATTATCTTAGTCGCAAGTTCAAGCATATCTACTGCCAAATAATAATTATCACCTAGTAAATCATAAACTAAATCTTCTGAAAAAATTCCCTGACTTATTTCTGAGTCAATTTTTCCTTGGTTTGATTGGTCCAAATCATCCATATACTCTTGTGATGAATAATAATCAGAAAGTTTCTTAAAATCTTTTTGACTTTTTTTAAATTTTTCTAAAGCTTTTCTAAACTCTTCAACAGCCTTGGAATTTTTATTTAAAATTTCTTCCATTTCCTTAATTTTTTTTATATCTGCCATATTTATCTCCATCCTTTAATATTGTATTTAAATAATATACCCATAAATAAAAAACTGCCACATAATTTGTGACAGTAATTTGTTATAAGTTTGATTTATCAATTATATCTTTTAAAGTTTTGGCACTTGCTTGCATTCTTTCATTTTCTGTATCTGTAAGTGGAACTTCCAAAACCCATTTCACCCCATCTTTTCCTATAACTGATGGGACTCCGATATAAATATCATTTAGACCATATTCACCATCAAGATATGATGATGTTGAAAATACAGAATTTTGATCGTTAATAATTGCTTCAACTATTCTTGCAAGGGCCATGCCTATTCCATAAAAAGTTGCACCTTTTTTATCAATTATTTCATAAGCTGCATTTTTTACCTTATCAAATGTATCCAAAAGTTCCTTTTCATCAGTTTCGCTATGCATTTTTACCCATTCATATAAAGGCATACCACCAACATTTGTGTGAGACCAAACTGCAAATTCACTATCTCCATGCTCTCCCATTATAAATGCTTCAACACTTCTTGGATCAATTCCAATTAAATTTGCAATTTCTTTTTTAAACCTTGAAGAATCAAGAGTTGTACCTGTTCCTATAACTTTATTTGCTGGGAAATTTGAATACTTCCAAGTTGCATAAGTTAAAATATCAACTGGATTTGATGCAACCAAAAATATTCCATCAAAACCACTATCTACGATTTGTCCAATCATATCTTTAAAAATTTTAAGATTTTTTTCTATTAAATCAAGCCTAGATTCACCAGATTTTTGTGGAATTCCAGCAGTAATAACTACCACTTCTGCATCCTTACAATCACTGTAATCTGCCTTGTAAATTTGTTTCGGATTTGTAAAAGAAAGAACATCAGAAAGATCCATCGCATCTCCCTCAGCCTTTTTTTCATTTATATCAATTATTCCCAATTCTCTTCCAATACCAAGAATTGTAGAAGCATAAGCAAAAGAACTTCCTACAGCTCCATCACCTACTAAAATTACTTTACTGTCTTTCATTTTTCCTCCTTTAAAATTTATTCCTAGTCTTTTACTATGAATTCTATATTATTATACACCTTTTTAAAGGAAAATGATAATTGATATTAATAATTTTCAAATAAATTTGTATTATCTCTTAAATAAAATAATAAATTAATGTAATCTTTTTGGTAAGGAACAAATTCTCCCCTATCAATAATTTCTAATAATTGCTTTAAATTTACAAACTTGGCATCAGAAACTTCTTCTTCTTGTAGTTTTAATTTTTTTAAGTTGATATCCTTATTTTTTATGATATAAACATCGTCAATCCTAAAGCCAGTATTTATTGAGATATTTGGATAAGAATTAGAAAAATCATATTTTATACCAAGCTCTTCAAACAATTCTCTTGATGCAGAAATTTGAGAAGTTTCCCCACTTGATACAGCTCCTGAAACTGTTAAATCCCACTTATTAGGCCAAGATCTTTTGCTTTTTGTTCTTTTTTGAATTAATAACCTTCCCTTTTTGTCAAATATCAAAACGTGAATAATAAGTCTGAATAAGCCCTTAGGAACTATATCTCTTCTTTCTATAACTTTTCCAGTTTTATTTCTAAAATTATCATATAAATCTACGTATTCTTTCATAATCTTCTCCTTTGCCACTTTTCTATACTTACCCTTTTTTCAAATTTAAAAGCGGCAATATTTCTTGCCGCTTTGTAAAATATTTTTATTAATCAACAAATTTAGATTTAGTATCGTTTAGCCAAGCATATAATAGGCCTATGCAAATTCCTCCACCAAGATAGTTTCCTAAAAATGCAAATATCCATTGTCTAAGTACATTTGCCAAGGTGAAATTTTCTTTCATATTTCCAGAAAATTGTACTAGAGAAAATAATCCAAAATTTGCCACAACGTGCTCAAGTCCTATATATACAAACATAAATACAGCACTCATTATCAAAAATCCTTTGAAAGCTTGATTTTCTACAAGTACAAATGATAAAACTGCTAAATTTACAAATACATTTGCCAACAATCCTGCAAATAAAATATCCATACTTGTCTTATCTAATTTTGCACTAACAAGGCTTGTTAGAAAACTATTGGCGTCAAAGGCATTTATTGCTGAAGTAAGACTTGTCACAAATGAAACCAAATATGCCCCAATTAAATTTCCAAGAGTACAAACTAATAAAATAATAATAGCCTTTTTTAAACTAATATATTTATTATAAACTCCTGCTGTCAAAAACATCATATTTCCTGTTGCAAGTTCTGCATTTAAAAACAAAACATAACAAAGACCAATTGCAAAAATTCCTGCAAAAGCTGGCTTTGCCATAACAGGACTTAGCCCTGATAAATGATCTGCTGCTATTAAACCTGCAAGGGTTGTTAAAGTTAGAAAAATTCCTGCAAGGGCTGACCTAAAAATATATTTTAATATACTTGAGTCAAATAAATCTTCCTTCTTATTGCAAGCAGCCTTTACTTTCTTATTAAAATTACTGTTTATATTTTCCATCTTCCATCCTTTTTTCTTTATTTACCTCTAATTTTATAAGAAATCTAACAAAAAATCAACGAAATATATAAAATATTATAAATAACTGACAAATTATTATAATAGGAAGAGAAATCATAAATTTTTTGTGGCGGGTTTTGTGTTTAATGAGTCTCATAGTAATATACATAGAAAGACTTCCACCAATAAAAGCAAAAAATAAAAGTACATTTTCCCTAATTCTATTTCTCTTAAACTTTTTAGAGGCTATTTTATCATAAATTGTCAATATAAGTGAAATTATAGAAATTATAATAAAATAAATTACTTTAATTTTCATTTTTTATTAAATCTTCAAATATTTTTATAAACTTTTCTTTTTCATCAACAAAAATAGCATGACCAGAATTATCAAACTTTATAAAGTCCACCTTATTTGGAAAATATCCTATACTTTCAATAGCATCATCGATTGGAACTACCATGTCCTTATCTCCATGAATCCAAGTTACTTTTTTATCTATTTTTTCAATAAGTCCACTTCCACCCTTATTTGTATTATTATATGTAACCATAGCTAAAAGAGATTCCAAAAAACACCTTTGTTTCAAAAAATCTTCTGCCATTTTTCTCAAATCGTCGGGATTAGGATCATTTACATTATATATAGTTTGCCTAAACAAATCTTCAAAAAAATCTATATCCTTATCTTTTATTCCATTTAAAATCGGAACTGTAAAAGAATGGTCGTGTTTTATATTAAAATTTTTTAAAAAATTAGGTAGTTTTAACTTACTATCGTCATCTTTCGCCTGTTTATCTTTCGGCATTATAAATCCCTTAACACCAACAGAGGCTATCAAAATCAAATTCTTTATCAAATCAGGATAAAGACCGGCAAAATCCATAGCAACATGGCCTCCCAAAGACCAACCAGCCAGGCTGAAATTTTCTAAATTTAATTTTTGAGAAAAATATTTTAAATCTTTGGCCCAATCTGCCATTTCCTTGTGCTTATTTTCATAAGAACTTTCCCCATAACCAATTAAATCCGGGGCAAAAACTTCAATATTTTCATCAAGACTTTCCAACAAATCTTCAAAAAATTGGGAAGATGATTGGAAGCCATGAATTAAAATCACCTTATTTTCCCCTTTACCTACATGCCTATAGGCCATAGTTTCACCGTTTTCTAATTTTACTTTTTCTATTTTCATTCGATCACCTTCTATAAAAAACTATTATTATTATATAAAGAATAATAGTTTTTATCAATTTTTTAAATTCTATAAAAAAATTGCTGCAAATTTATTTTTGCAACAATTTCTTATGGGCTTATAATTTTATTAAATTTTTAATTGACTCGTGAATTTTTTCTGCTATATAAGGATTATTCATTGTATAAAGGTGGATCCCCTCAACTCCTGAGGAAATAAGATCTACTATTTGATCTACTGCATAGGCAATTCCACAATCTCTCATAGCAATTTTATCACCTTCATACCTTTTCATAATTTTCAAAAATTTTTTTGGAAGTTTTATGCCATTTAAACTTATCATTTTCTCTATCTGTTTTTTATTTATTACAGGCATAATTCCTGCTTGTATTGGCACATCAATTCCTGCCAAGTCACACATATCCCTAAACCTATAAAAATCTTCATTATCAAAAAATAATTGAGTAACAAGACTATCACAACCTGCATCAACTTTTTTTCTCAAATTTTTTATATCTTCTACTAGATTTGGACTGTCAATATGACCTTCTGGATAGGCTGCAGCCATTACATAAAAATTTCCCTTTTCTTTTATAGACCTTATTAAATCAGATGCATGGTCAAAATCACCTTTTTCATATGAAAATTTTGGTATATCTCCCCTCAAGGCTAATATTTTATTTACATTTTTTTCCTTTAAAATTTTTAATTTTCTTGTAAGTTCATCTTCACTTAAACCTATAGAAATTAAATGGGCTACTGATTCTACACCATGTTTTTTTATTTGCCCTGCAAGCTCAAAAGTTCTTTTGCTCGTATCATTTCCTGCTGCCCCATAAGTTACAGAGATTGATTCAGGTTTTAAATCTATTAACCTATCAATAGTATTATAAATTGACTCTATGGGTAAATTTTTTCTTGGCGGGAAAACTTCAAAACTTAAAACACAATCTTTACTTCCTATATTCATCTCTAAGCTCCTTACTTGCCCTTACCAAATTTTCAAGAGCCTTTACAGTTTCTTCTTCTCCCCTAGTTTTTAGACCACAATCTGGATTTACCCAAAGCTTTTTATAGTCAACTTTCTCAAGAATTTTTCTTAAAGTATTTTCAATTTCTTCAACAGAAGGAACTCTAGGTGAATGAATATCATAGACCCCAGGTCCAACTTGCGTCCTAAAATTATTTTCTTTTAAGGAGTCAAGTATTTCAAGATTTGACCTTGAAGCTTCAAAACTAATTACATCAGCATCCATTTGATCAATAGATTTTATTATGTCTGTAAATTCAGAATAGCACATATGGGTATGGATTTGGGTATTTACCTTGCAAGCTGAATGAACTAACCTAAATGCTGGAATTGCCCAATCTAAATATTGGCTGAACCAATCAGATTTTCTTAGTGGTAATTTTTCCCTAAGAGCTGCCTCATCTATTTGTATAATATTTATTCCTGCTTTTTCCAAGTCTAAAACTTCATCCCTAATTGCAAGGGCTATTTGATAAGTTGATTCTTTTACAGATATATCTTCTCTTGGAAAAGACCAATTTAAAATTGTTACAGGACCTGTTAGCATTCCTTTGATAGGTTTTTCTGTCAAAGATTTTGCGTATGATGACCATTTTACTGTAATTTCTTCTTCTCTTTTTATATCAGACCAAATTATTGGTGGTTTTACACACCTTGTACCATAAGATTGAACCCAGGCTTTTTTTGTAAACAAGTATCCTGATAAATGTTCACCAAAATATTCTACCATGTCATTTCTTTCATATTCACCATGAACCAAGACATCTAGACCCAAATCTTCTTGTAGCCTTATACATTCTTCAATTTTTTTATAATTAAATTCTTCGTATTCTTTTTTTGTTATTTGCCCATTTTTATATTTTTTCCTATTTCTTTTTACGTCTAAAGTTTGTGGGAAAGATCCTATGGTTGTTGTTGGGAATAATGGAAGATTTAATTCTTCTTTTTGTACCTCTTCTCTTTTTTCAAAAGAATCACATCTTACAAAATCTAAATCTTTTAGATTTTCTATCCTATCTTTAACCTCCCTATCACAAAGATTTTTTCTATCTTCAAAAAGTTTTTTATTATTAATAAAATCTTGATCCTTTTTATAATCTAGATCTGCTAATTTTTTCAAATCATTTAATTCTTCTAGCTTTTCATAAGCAAAGGCAAAATGTTTTTTATATTTTTCATCCAATTCATCTTCAAAATCTACCCTATAAGGAACATGAATTAAAGATGATGAGGCTTGGATTACAAAGTCTATTTCTTTTTCCTTTAATTTTTCAATTATTCCTAAAGTTTTTTCATATGAATTTCTCCAGATATTTTTTCCATTTATAAGTCCTGCAAATAAAGTTTTGCCTTTTGCAAATCCATATTTTTCAATTAAGTCTAAAGTTTTTCTTCCTTCTACAAAATCAAGACCGATTCCATCAAAGTCTAGTTCTTGCAATTGTTGGTAAATATCTCTAATATCACCAAAATAAGTTTGAAGTATTATTTTAATAGAGCCTTTTTTAGCTAAGATTTTTTGGTAAACTTCTTTAAACAAGTCAATATCTTCCTTGCTTAAATCATAAACTAGGTAGGCTTCTTCAAACTGAAGAGTTTTAAGACCAAGTTCTTGGAATTTTTCTATATAAGAAATATAAGCCTTTACAAAGTCATCTTTAAAATCATTAATATTTTTTTCTCCCTTATAATCCAATAATTTCAAAAATGTAAAAATTCCTACTATAGTTGACTTTGTTTCATAACCTAAATCTTTGGCCTCCTTGTATTGGTCAAAGGCTTTTGTAGAATTTAATTTTATTTCAGTATCATCTTCAATTTCTGCAACCATATAGTGGTAATTTGTGTTGAACCATTTTTTCATTGAAAGAGCCTTTACATCAAGTCCATCTTTTTGATAACCTCTTGCCATTGCAAAGTATGTATCGATAGCAGATAAGTTTAATTGCCTATACCTTTTAGCTATAACATTAAAGGTAAAAGCTGTATCTAAAAATAAATCGTAATATGAAAAATCATTAGATACTATGTAATCTAAGTCTTTTTGTTTTTGCAATGCATTTTTTCTAATTTCTTTTCCAACATTTTCAAGTTCAGAAAATTTTATTTCATTCCTAAAATATTTTTCTGTTGCGAATTTCAATTCTCTATTTTCTCCAATTCTTGGAAATCCAATAATAGATGTTTTCATTTTTATCTCCTTTTTGGCTAAAAAAATAAGCCATTGCTTTTTTTATTCTTTCATAAAGTATAAAGCAATTTGGCTTATTAGTGTTAATACTTATTTTCTATTATTAGATATAGTTTTTTTCTATAGCACTTATTTAGAAAAATTTTCAATATATTCTTTTAAATATTTAATATAGGATTGGCTAATAAAATCTAGTGGTCTATTTTTTAGGGAAATATAACCAATATCCATCTCTTCATTAGCATCTAATTTTTTGGCAATAATTCCTGTCCCATTTAAATCCTCTGATAAAACCCCAGATGTAATGGTGTAACCATTAAGGCCTATCATTAAATTAAAAATTGAAGCCCTATCTGTTACTACAATATTTTTGGGACTGTACTCAGTAGGAAATAATTCTTCTGAAAAATAAAAGGAATTATTTTTATCTTGCTCATATGATAGTCTAGGATACTTTTTTAAATCATCAAGTCTAATTACATCTTTTTTTGCAAGAGGATTATCTTTACAAATAAAAATATGGGGACTTGCCTTAAATATTGAATGAAATTCTAAATTTTCTCTCTCCAAAATTCCCAAAATAATATTCCTATTAAAATTTGAAAGATATATTATTCCAATTTGACTTCTAAGAGTCTTTACATCCTCAATAATTTGAGAAGTCGTAGTCTCTCTTAAAGAAAATTCATACTTTTCTTCCCCATATTTTTTAACAAGCATAACAAAGGCATTAACAACAAAGGCGTAATGTTGACTTGAAATAGAAAAAACTCTTTTGAGAACTTCTTTTTTCTTATAATTATTTTCCAAAAAATCTGCCTGTTCTACCACCGACCTAGAATAGGCCAAAAATATTTCTCCCTCTTCAGTTAAATTAACTCCCCTGTTATTTCTAGTAAATATTTTTATTCCCATTTCTTTTTCCAAATCAAACATAGACTTTGATAAGGAAGGCTGGCTTACAAGAAGGGCCTGGCTTGCCTTTGAAATTGACCCTTCCTCTGCTATGGCAATTAGATATCTTAATTGTTGTAAGGTCATAAAAACTCCTTAAATTTAAAACTAAGCTAGTAATTTTTTATAAAAATTATCGATAAAAATCGCTCCTATTGGCGCTGTTATCAAAATTCCCAAAACTGCCATTGATAAAATTATATCCCCACTAGAAAGACCATTTGCAAGTGGGACTGCACCAATTGCTGCTTGGACAGTTGCCTTTGGCATATAAGAAAAAACTGTAAATAATTTTTCTTTTTTATTTAGGCTTGATCCAGAAATTGAAATTATTGTACCCACTGACCTAAAAATTAGGGCTAAAAATACAAGAATTACTGCCAATAAACCAAGATTTGATATATAGGAAATATTTACTTCAGCTCCAACCAAAACAAACAATAATATTTCGGCAAAAATCCATAATTTTCCAAATTTTTCTGAAAGTCTACTAGAAACCTCGTCCTTTGCTTTAATTTTAAAGACACAGCTCATAGCAATAACAGCCAAAAGACCTGAAAAAGCAATCCTATTTTTCAATAAATTTTCCATAGCAACAAGTAAAAATGATATAGCAAGAATTACTATAACTTTAGTAGAATTTCTAATTAAAAGGTCTTTTTTATAAAAATATTCAAAAATATAGTATAAAATAAAGCCTATTATAGACCCAAATAAAATCCCTAATATTATAGAAACTGGCACATTAAGAAGAGAAATCAAACTTACATCTTCACCCTTTGCCATGGATAAAAATGATGAGAATAAAACCAAAACAAATATATCATCACAAGATGCACCAGCAAGAATCATTTGTGGGATTGATTTATCTACCCCTCTTTTTTCTTCAATTAATTTTACCATTCTAGGAACAACAACTGCAGGAGATACTGCAGCAAGAACTGACCCCATTAATAAGGCATCTATAGGACTTATTTTGAAAAAAATCCTTGCAAAAATAAAATATCCTAAAATTTCAAAACTTGCTGGAAGAAAGGACAACAAAACTGCAGATTTTCCAGCTTTTTTTAAATCAGAAATATCTAAAGAAAGTCCTGCCTTAATTAAAATAATAATAAGGGCAATTTGTCTAAGTTCAGCAGATATGGATAAAGTTTTAGGATCGATTAAATTTAGGACGTGGGGACCCAAAATAATTCCTGTAAAAAGCATGCCGATTAGAGCTGGTATTTTTATTTTTTTACAAATAAATCCAAGTATAAGGCCAATGATAATTATTAGGCCAAGTGATATTAACATAAATTCCTCCTTTTGGGACAAAAAAACTGATGAAATCTGTCCCTTAAATAGTTACAGAAGTCATCAGCATAAATGCGGTTTTAGATTTTTCTAAGGGAGAACTTCATTCCCTTCTAATATTATAAATTTTTTTAAATTTTAAGTCAATTTTTAATTCTTATAAATTCCTTAAATTCGTCCAAATCCTTTGCCATAAAAAATGGATTTATCAAAAATTCTTTTTCAACGCTTGTTGGAAGACTAGAAAGCCCCTTTGAAATTTTTTCCTTAGCCTCATCTATTGCCTCATCCATAATTTTATCCTTAATAATTTTTTTTGATGATTTTAAACAATCGACAGTATATTCATGGGCTGGATAAAACAAAGTATTCTTATCTAAATTTTTAATTTTTTGAACAGATTCAAATGAACTTTGATAATCTCCTGTAAATACCCTTCCACATCCTGAAGAAAATATAGTATCCCCACAAAAAAGGTTATTTTCTACTAAATATGATATATGTTCTTCAGTATGGCCATTTGTTTTTAAAACTTTAAAAATAAATCCTAGAAGTTCAAATTCATCCGAATCTTTTAGAGTTTTATCATTTAAATTTTCAGTTTCAATAGGTCCATAAACTGTAGCGTTTTTAAATTTTTCTTTCAATTCTTTTACCCCACCAACATGGTCCATATGTTTGTGGGTTAGTAAAATTGCATATAAATTTTTATCTTCTAAATATTTAAAACAAGGATAAGCCTCGCCTGGATCAATTAAAATTACATTTTTTCCCTTTTCAATTGTCCAAATATAATTATCTTCAAAAGCTCTAATAAAATTAATTTTCATATAAACTCCTCTCAAAAGACTTATACCCAAAAATGAAAATAAAAAAAAGTAGGCAAAGGCCTACTTATAGTTTTGTGATAATATCTAGTAATTAAAAATTTAAAAATAAAATTAAGCTTAACCTATCTCGACCGACCAGAGGTAGTGGAGAGATCTCTTAAACTCTTTTACTCCCTCATCTATATTCTATCAAGATATAATTTCTTTACTTTGTAAATATTTTAATATAAAATCTAATAATTTATTTATTTTCTTTTGTAGCATCATTTCCTAAAGAGAAAAATTTCTTTCTTATTCTCCTTCCGGTTTCTGTTCCTGCTATCCCACCTATTCCTGTTTCTCTTAAAGATTCTGGCAAGGTTGCTCCAACATCTCCTGCTGCCTTACAAACTTCATCAAAGGGAACAATACTTGTAATTCCTGCCATTGCCATATCTGCAGAAATAAAGGCATTAACAACTCCAGATGCATTTCTAAAAGTACAAGGATATTCTACAAGTCCTGCTATAGGATCACAAACAAGCCCTAAGACATGTAAAAAGGCAAAACTTGCTGCGTGAAAACAAACTTCTGGGCTTTGATCATATAGATAACATGCTGCAGCAGCCCCCATAGCGGCTCCCGAACCTGTTTCTGCTTGGCATCCTCCTTCAGCTCCTGCAAAGGAACCATAAAATCCAATTATTTTTCCAATTCCAATAGCTGTAAGCATGGCATCAACCATTTTTTCATCAGAAAATCCCTCTCTTTTTTTGAGAGAATATAAAATTGCTGGCAAAATTCCAGAAGATCCTGCTGTTGGGCTTGCTACAATTTCACCCATGGCTGCACTTATTTCAAGAGTTGAAAAAGCCATGGCCATAGCCTCAGTTATAAATGATCCTGTAATAGATTTTCCATTTTGAGAATATGTGTTCATTTTTTTTGCAAATCCATCGATCATTCCCATAGCTGTTTTTGTTTCATGATTTAGATTTCCAGTTGCAGACTCTTCCATTACCTTAAACATTTGCCTTAAGTTAAATAAAATATCATCCTTGTTAATTTGCGATGATTTTAATTCTTCTTCTAAAACCAAATCCTTAATATGAAGATTTCTTCTTTGACATTCTTCTATAACTTCTCCAGCTTTTCTAAACATTATCTAACCCCTTCTATATAATTTGCATAATCGTACCTATCATCATTTATAATTTGTTCAATAATACTTTTTTCAAGTTTTTCATTCAATTCAACAATTAAGGTTACCTCATCATCTGATTTAACAGTTTTCATACTTTCAATATTGTAGTCATTGGTTGCCAAAAGTTTACTGACCTTATAAATTACACCCTTTTGTTCCCTATACCTTAAAATAATTGTTGGGAATTTTCCATTATATGAAATTGCCACATCGTTTATCTCAATAATTTCAATATTTCCACCACCAATTGAAGAACCCGTTACTGATGATGTAGTTCCATCTGGATAATAAAAAACTATTTTTGCTGTATTTGGATGTACTGTTCCCAAATCATCTTTTATAAAATGATATTCAAGTCCTCTCTCATCTGCTATTTGAAAAGAATCCCTAAGTCTTTTATCATTTGGTCTAAATCCCAAAACTCCAGCGAGAAGAGCCTTATCTGTTCCGTGTCCCTTATAAGTTTGGGCAAAAGATCCATGTAAATGAAAATCTACCCTAGTAAAACCATCTTTTACAATAGAAATTGCAACTTGCCCAATTCTTGCAGCTCCTGCTGTATGAGATGAAGAAGGGCCAATCATAATCGGTCCAATTATATCAAAAACGCCGTATTCTTTCATAATACCTCCTAATTTTTCATAAAAAACCTTTGCATGCTTTATAAATATTAATAAACTTGTCATTATTATAGTACTCTTTTTCTCAAATAAATAAAAGCCAATTGATTTATTTTTCAAAATAGATCAATCGGCTAATTTTAATTTTTTAAGTATATAATAATTTAAAACAATAGAAAAATTATACAAAATCACAAGCAAAATAAAATAAATAAATCCTGGCAAAATTTCTAGTCTAGATTTAAAAATCGGACTATAAGACAAGTAGGCGTAATTTAAATTGAATTTTAAATTAACTATTTCTGTAACTAGCAAAAATATATTTACAAAATAAAACATGAATTTTAAATTTTCTTTTTTTATCTTAACCTCATCTACGAACAAAAAGAAAAGAGAGGTCCAAAATACCAAATAATGAGTTAAAAAGAAATTTACATACATTATATGTGGCCAGGAATAAGCCATTAAGTCTGGGTATATTAGTCCAATAATTCCCCCAATTAACCCCCAAAATATAGTCAAAATTTTAAAATTCTTTGAATTAAACAAAAAAGCAAAAATACCACTATAAATACTAATCCTGCAGGTATATAAAGGCAGCCCTTCGCTAATTCCATCTTTTCTTATAAAAAAGATAAAATATAAAAAACTTATTTGCTGAAAAAACAATAAAAATGTAAGTATATATTTTACTAACCTATATAGTTTTTTATTTTCTTGAATTTTTCTCCTATAAAAATAAATCAAGCTACCTACAAGTATGAATACCAAAAATAGGACAAGGTGGACCGATCCATAAGAGTTAAAAATAAATCCGTCTTCGTTTTTTCTAAAAAAATTTTCTAAAAATATTTCCATGATATCTCCTAAATATAATATAAAATATCATATAATAAATTATAAATTTAGTCTAGAAAATTTTAAACATATAATACCTTATTCATATTCCATGAAAGCCTCAGAAATTCTTTGACCTAAATTTTGCATACAAGTAAATTGTGGACCTTGGCCATGGTTAACAGGATATGGATACTGACTTAAAAAAGAAATAGCAAAAACTTTTCCACCAATACTTATAATAGCTATATCATTTTCAACCCCCTTATCAGGTATTTCTCCAGACTTTGAATATACCTTAGCATCTTTGGGTAAATTTCCTAATAATTTAAATTTTGATGTGGTATTATTTTCTCCCATAGCCTCCATCATTTTATTAGCATGATCTTTATTTACAAATTTTCCAAAATAAATATCCCTAAGAGCCATATTTAAATCTCTAGCACTTGCCATATTTTCCTTTCCTTCATGGAGCATCTTCCTATATAGTCCCGTTTTATTTTCTCCAGTAATTTTTTTTATTGTATCATTAATTTTTTGACTAGAAACTTCCATGTCATAATTTCCAATCAAATCAATCAGCCTATTTGCAGACTCATTATTAGAATCTTTTAACATCAAATAAATATCATTTTCAACATTTTTTTCATCCAAAATCCCCTCTTCAACCTGCCTATAAGCCTCAAGAGCTAGGAAAATTTTAATGGTTGATGCAGATGGAAGGCTTTCTATATTAGAATTTGAACTTTTATAAATAGAAATATCAAAATCACCATCTAAAGAATCAACAGCCACCTGCCAATCCCCTTCCAAATTTCCACACTCCTGATCGATAATTTCTTCTATTTTTTCTGATAAAGTTTTATCCTTACCTACTTCATCATCTTTTTCTTTCTTCTTCTTTTTTACATAATTATTACTGTTTTTTTCATCAATAATTATCCTCTTATTATTTTTCTTAATATTTTTATTTGTAGAATTTATAATAAAAATTGACACAATTATGATTAAAAAAATAATAAATAAATATCTTAACTTGTTTTTCATATTCTCCTCAAATTTTTTTTAATATCTAATTAAATGCTAGACTATATAAATCTAAGTGTCAAATACAATTATTTTTAAAATATTAATAACAGTTAATAAGTATTTTAGTATTTTCTAACAAATTATATTATAATCAAAGTAACGAGGAGATATTATGGAAGAGAAAAGAAAACTTAAATTTATTTTTTATGCCTTTGTTCTTTTGTTAATTATTGGCATAATTGGTTATATGAAATTATTAGAAATAGACTTTGTTGATGCCTTATATATGACAGTTATAACTATATCAACTGTAGGTTTTACTGAGTTAGGAAAAACCAGCAACCAATCTGAAATTTTTTCGGTAATAATGATATTTTTGGGAGTTGGTATAGTTGGTTATGCATTTACAACAGTTGTAGCTATGCTTGTAGAAGGAAAGTTTTTAGATTTATGGAAGGGAAATAAGATGGAAAGAAAAATCGCAGCCTTAAATAACCATTATATAATTTGTGGGTCTGGTGAACTTGCAGAAGTAATTATAAATAAATTTATAGATGAAAAATTAGATTTTGTTGTTATAACAGACAAACATGAAGACCTTGATGATTATAGTCACCATAATATTTTAGTTATAGAAGGCCATTCTACTGAAGAAGAGATTTTAGAAAAAGCCGGAGTTACAAAAGCCAAAGGCCTAATTTCAACTTTGGATTCTGAAGTTGATAACATAGTAACAGTACTTACAGCAAGAAATTTAAACAAAAAAATATATATAATAGCAAATTCTATCACAAAAGCAGGCAGTAAAAAATTATTAAAAGTTGGTGCAAACAAAACCCTATCAGCAGTTGAAATTAGTGGAAAAAGAATGGCATCTTTAATGATAAAACCTAATATAATTTCATTTTTAGATGTGGCAACAAGAATTGGAGATGTAGAACTCGACCTTGAAGAAGTAATTATAAAAAAAGACTCCTACCTTGAAAATAAAACCATACTCCAAGCTCAAATCCCCCAAAAAACAGGACTTATAGTTCTTGCAATCAAAAAATTTGAAGATAAAGAAATGATCTTCAATCCACCTGTAGACTATACTTTTAAAATTGGAGATGTTCTTATAGTTCTGGGTCGAGAAGAACAAGTTGATAAATTAAAATATTTAGGAGAAGAATTAAAATAAGGCTATTAATAAAAAAATATCCTCAGAGCGTAGAAAAAGTCAGTTTAATAATTAATCAATGATTTAAAAATAAAATTACGCTAAAACCTATCTCGACTAGATGATTGTACCTTGAGTTGGTACAATCATCCCTAAAAATTAGTGTGAGTGAAACGAACGCATGGAGAGATCTCATTAGATTTCTCCGCTCGTTGCACTCGGTCGAAATGAGAAAATTTTTAGTTTATCAACAGTCTGAGGCTATTAATAAAAAATAGCCTTTTTCTATAAGAATTCATCCCTAATAATTTTAGAAATTTCCATAAATTATCCCTAAAAATATAATGGCTTCCTTCAAGCAAATAAATCTTCCCATTTTTATTTAAAAAAGAATTTTTAGTTTCAATATATCTCCAGTCCTTCTTCCCTTTCTCTTTTTTAACAAGAATAAATATTTTTTTAATATTTTCAGGATAGGTTAAATTTTTGATCCTTTTCCAATTTTTCTCAAAATTTATCCCCTCATTCAAATTATCTTCATTTGCAAAATCCCTATAAAGCCTATAGCTTAACTGATTTTTAATCTCTTTATTATAATAATTATTACTTGCAATAAAAAAATCAGATTTAAATAAGGATATAAGCCTAATAAATCCTAGTTTATTTGCCCATTTTCTAAGATTTGGAAAAAATATATTTCCAGTATATTTTAATTGATTAGGAACTGATGTATCCATGCCAATAAAGCCAATAACTTCATCCTTGTACTTATTTAAATAATATAAAGAATAAATACCCGAAATTGAATGAGAACACAAAATATACTTTCTAAATCCCAATATTTTTATAGTCTCATGAAGTTCAGATGTAATATTTTCCACACTTCTAGATCTCCCACTTATATCAGAATCCCCATATCCAAAAGGCTCAATTGCCACCACATGAAAATCTTTAGATAATTCATCAATCAAGGGCAAAAAATCAAGTCCAGGACCAATAGTCCCATAACCAGGACTTAAAATTATTATCTTATTATTTTCAAATCCTTTTTCAACTACATTTATTTTCTTACCAAAAACTTCAATATTTTCCCCATAGTCTTTTATTTTATCTTTTTCCTTAAACAATAAAAATTTATTAAGTAAAAAATTCAAAAAAATAAAAATTAATATTATTAATAAAAGTTTAAAAATCACCATAAAATTCACCCTAAAATATATTTCTAAAAATTTTATACCCAAATTTAAAAGTATAATATGACAGATTTTCCTAAAATTAATCTAGTATATTAATTATTATTATACTTATATATTTTTATATAAATTTAAAATAACTTAAAAAAAGCGATGAGTAAGATAGACTAGCTAGCTTACTTCATCGCTTTTCTCATTTAATAAAATTTATTATTTTTTTCTTTTTTTACTTGCAAACAAACCTGCAATAGCTGCTGATAAAATTCCTCCTATTTTTCCTAAAGACTCTACTCCTGTTTGAACATTTTCTTTCACATCATTTGTCCTAGTTACTTGAACTTTTCTATTATTTAAAGAATTTTCTTTATTATCTTCAGGTTTTTTAGTAATTTTATCATCACTTGGATTTGTTTTAGAATTATTTTCTCTACCATTTGGCTTTGTACGAGGTCTTGGATTTTCTCCTGGTTTATTTCCTTCGCCCGGTCTTGTTCCCGGATTATCTGGATTATCTCCTTCACCTGGTCTTGTGCCTGGCTTATCTGGATTATCTCCTTCGCCTGGTCTTGTGCCTGGTTTATCTGGATTGTCTCCTTCGCCCGGTCTTGTTCCTGGATTTTCAGGATTGTCTCCTTCGTCTGAATTTGTGCCTGGGTTTGGACTTACTTCTATATCTTCCCAAATGGCTGTTACTGTTGTATTCTCATTTACAGTGATTTCTTCACCTTCAGCGTATTCTCTATCACCTATTTTCCATGCTTTGAATTTTTTGTTTGCTGGAGCTTTGAAACCATTAGTTGATAAAGTGTATTTTGAACCTTTTGTTAGTTCTACTCTATCCATTGAACCTGTTCCTTCGCCTGGTTCATAGCTTACTTGGACTTTTTCTGTAACTGGTGGGGTGATTTTTATATCTTCCCAGATAGCTGTTACTATTGTATTTTCATTTATAGTGATTTCTTCACCTGCAGAATATTCTTTATCACCTATTTTCCAGCCTTTGAATTTTTTCTTATCTGGAGCTTTAAAGCTATTGGCTAATAAAGTGTATTTTGAACCTTTTGTTAGTTCTACTCTATCCATTGAACCTGTTCCTTCGCCTGGTTCATAGCTTACTTGGACTTTTTCTTTGGCTGGTGGGGTGATTTTTATATCTTCCCAAACAGCTGTTACTGTTGTATCTTTATCTACTGTGATTTCGTCACCTGCAGCGTATTCTGTATCACCTATTTTCCAGCCTTTGAACTTTTTCTTATCTGGTGCTTCGAATCCATTGGCTGATAGAATATATTTTGAACCTTTTTCAAGTTTTGCCCCATTCATTGTGCCTGAGCCTTCTCCTGGATCATAGCTTACTTGAACTTCTTCTTTGGCTGGTGGGGTAGTTTCTATATCTTCCCAAACAGCTGTTGCTGTTGTATTCTCATTTACTATGATTTCAGCACCTACAGCATATTCTGTATCACCTATTTTCCATGCTTTGAATTTTTTGTTTTCTGGAGCTGTAAAACCATTAGCTGATAAAGTGTATTTTGAACCTTTTGTTAGTTCTTTGCCTTCCATGCTTCCACTTCCACCATTACTCTCGTAAATAACTTTTACTTTTTCTGTAACTGGTGGAGTTTCAGGTGTTTTATTTTTCCAGATAGCTGTGATTACGGTGTCTTTGTCTACAGTGATTTCTGAGTTTGGAGATAATTTTTCTCCATTTACTTCCCATCTATCGAATTCTTTATTTTCTGGTGCTGTAAATGTATTGGCTAGGAGTTTGTAGGTTGAGCCTTTTGTTACTTCTGCTCCGTCCATTGTTCCGCTTCCACCATTGGAATTGTAGCTTACTTTTACTTTGATATCTTTCCAAATTGCTTTGACTTCTGTATCTTCATTTACTGTTATTTCTGCATCTGGGGTGTATTCCTTATCACCTATTTTCCAACCGGCAAATTCTTTGTTTGTTGGAGCTGTAAATTTGTTTGATGAAAGCTTGTAAGTTGAACCTTTTGTTAGTTCGGTGCCATCCATACTTCCTGAACCACCGTTTGCATCATAACTTACTTTTACTTTGATGTCTTTCCAAATTGCTGTTACAGTTGTATCTTCATTTACGTTGATTTCTGTATCTGGTTCGTATTCTGTTTCGCCTATTTTCCAACCGGCAAATTCTTTGTTTTCTGGAGCGGTGAAGCCATTTGCTGATAGTTTGTAGGGTGAACCTTTTACTAGTTCTTTACCTTCCATACTTCCAGTTCCACCATTACCATCATAACTTACTTTTACTTTGTCATCTTTCCAAATTGCTATAACTTCGGTATCTCCATTTACAGTAATTTTATCACCTGGATTTTTATCTTCATTTCCAATTTTCCAGTGACTAAATATTTTGTTTTCTGGAGCTGTAAACCCATTTGCAGGTAGTTCATATTCATTGCCTTTTTTTATTAATTTTTCAGGCATACTACCCGTTCCTGTATTTCCATTGAAAGTAACTTTGTATTCAATGTCTTTCCAAATAGCTTTTACTATTGTATCTTTATCTAAAGTTATTTCTGCGTTAGGAGCTAATTTTTGACCATCTACTTCCCATGTATCAAATTCTTGGTTTTCTGGAGCTGTGAAAGTATTTGAGGATAGGGTGTATTTTGTGCCTTTCTTTTGGATTGCACCCTTCATTTCTCCACTTCCACCGTTTGGTTCATAGCTTACCTTTACTTCTATGTCTTTCCAAATCGCTTTTACTACTGTATCCTTATCTAAGGTTATTTCGCTTCCAGGTGCTACTTCTTGTCCATTTACTTCCCATATTTTGAATTCTTGATTCTCGTTAGGTGCTTTAAATGTATTGGCTAATAATGTATATTTTGAGCCTTTGTTTTGTGTTGCTCCAGCCATATTTCCACTACCACCATTGGCATCGTAGCTTACTTTAACTTGGATCTTTTTCCAGATGGCTTTGATTACGGTGTCTTTGTCTATTTTGATTGATGTTCCAGCTGCTACTTTTTCACCATTTACTTCCCAAGTGTCAAATTCTTGAGTTTCGTCTGGAGCATTAAAAGTATTTTCTAATACTGTATAGTTTGAGCCTTTGTCTACAGTTTTTCCAGCCATTGTTCCTTTTCCACCGTTGCCATCGTAAGTTACGTTGACTTGAATCTTTTTCCAGATGGCTTTGATTACGGTGTCTTTGTCTATTTTGATTTCTGTTCCTGGTTCTACTCTTTTACCATCTACTTCCCAGGCATCAAATTCTTGAGTGTCATCTGGAGCTGTGAAAGCATTTGGTAATACTGTGTAGCCTGATCCTTTGTCAACTTCTTCACCTGTCATGTCACCAGACCCGCCGTTACCATCGTAGATTACCTTTACTTTGATTTTTTTCCAAAGAGCTTTAACTACGGTGTTATCATTAACTTTGATTTCTGTTCCTGGTTCTACTCTTTTACCATCTACTTCCCAGGCATCAAATTCTTGAGTGTCATCTGGGGCTGTGAAAGCATTTGGTAATACTGTGTACTCTGATCCCTTGTTAAGCACCTTGCTTTCCATATCGCCGGTGCCAGAGTTAGGGTCGTAGCTAATAGTGGCAGTTTCAAGCGTCTTAGTTGACGGTTCTGAATCGAGCTTAGTGGTGTCGCCCTCAAGGCCACCATTATCCTTTGCGGTTGCCTTGATAGTTCCACCAACTTCGATGTCTTTCACACTCAGAGTAATCATACCGGTGTTCTCATCAACGCCAGGTCCGCTCCATATATTTTTATCCAAATCTCGAGTCGCAGTAACGGTTTTCTCCGCTCCTGATGCGTCCTTATAGGTGACGGTGTAGGACGCCAAGTCGGTATCATCACCCGGCTTTTCATAGGCAGGCGGAGTGATAGTGACTTTGCCGGTATCCGTATCTACCGCAACTGTAGGTGGTTTTGGTTTAATGTTTTTTACTAGGTCTTTGGCTAGAAATTTAGTTACGTTATTTTCTCTACCGCTCTGTAGTTTATAGGTTCCATCGGGATTTTTTTCATATATCGGATTGCCGTCACTATCCCAATCAACTTCTACATCATTTGGACTGATTATTGTAACATTGCCATCTTTGTCAAATTCTATAAAGGCTTTATCTGAAATAAATCCTGTTCCGTCAGGTAGTTTTGATACTCCACCTTCTGTTGTGTTTGCATCTCTAATTGCCTTATCAATAGCTTTCTTCTCTTCTTCTGTTAATTTGTGAGGATCTCTCACGTCGACTTTGGCGGGGGTTGTTAATACCGGCTGAGATATCGCGCAAGAACGGAATTTATGCGGTTCTTTAACTACGATACCGAAATTTCTTCCGAGTTCTAAATCATCAGCAGCATTAATTTGGAAAGTAACTTTTTTACCGTCCACAGATACTGCTTGAGACATATCTTGTGAGGTAGATTTGTCCACTTTACACTTTCCTTCTTCGCAGAAACCCTTGTCCTCTCCGTCTGTAAATTGTTTGACAAAATAAAATTTAGTACCTGCGGCAACTTCTTTTTCAAGTGTAACGATAATCTGTCCGTCTGTTACTTGGACTTTTTCAATTGTTGGAGCAGCAGATGTTTCCGTTACCGTTTTGATTTTTAGGTCCGTAGCTTCAACTTTTCCGGAAGTTGATTTATCGGTATAGGTCACTTCATAGTAGGCATGATCAGTACCGTCAATAGAAAATTCAACAGATTTAATATCTCCAGCTATTTCAGTGTTTGCATCTTTCAACATTTGAACAGCTTCTGCTTGCTCATCAGCGTTAACTTGGTTGGATGAAGTTTGTTCTATCCAAATTTCTCCACTTGGCATTGTAAGAGTAACTGAAGATGCCTTAGATGGTTGTGCGTTTGCAGTTGTCTCTGTAGATTGTTTACCATCAAATTCTTGATAAGCAGTAACCACATCTCCTTCTGCAACTTTTACTCCTTGAGGTAAATTTACAGTCCATATTGTTCCACTTGTAGGTGTAACGGAAAGAGTGGCTTTAACAACGCCGTCTTTATCCTTTAATGTGACATAAATTGTTCCTCTTGCTGTCTTGCCACCTATTTTTCCTCTGTGTACTTTGCCTCCAGAAATCGTTGTAGCGTCATAAAACACCTTACTAATTGTTGGTGCTTCTGGTATTGTTGCTCTTTCTTCACCAGCAGGTTTGATTTTTGGTGTGTTTTTAACAATAGCTTCTTCAATAAGTCGAGCCTTAGCTTCTTCATAATTTACTGAAGGATCATCCTTGGCTTTTCTAAGTTCAGCCTTTAATTCTTCTACCATGTTGTCATTAAAGTAATAGTCGTTTTCTAGTGAATCTGTCCTAGCTCTAATGGCTTGAATTTCATCAGCTGTAAGAAGTTCTTCATCTTTATCTTCTATCTTACTATCAGAATTTTCTTCCTTTATTATGCCTTCTTCCTTATTTTGACCATCTAGGTTTTGGACTGAAAGATTTTCTTCGCTATCAACTTTGCTATCAGTCTGATCATTTAAAGGTGTGACTTCTTCTTTTTCTTCTTGAACAAAATTATCTTTTTTATCTGAAACTTCAACTTTGTCTTCAACTTGTTGGTTTGTTGAAATTGTATCTTCTTCGCTTGCTTTTGATGTTGGCAAAAACATCATAAAGCCAAGCATGCAAGATACAAGTCCAACGGATAGTTTTCTTGTACCATAAACAGGTTTTCTTTTTTTATCAAAAACCTTCTCTTCAAATATGACTCTATTTTTTTTATATTTTTTCATACTTATCCATTCTTTCTTTTAATATATAAGACGTTCTTTGTTATAATAATACCCCCATCTTAAGCTTTTAAAAGTATTTTTTAAATTTATTTTATATATTTCTCAAAATACATTTTAAAATATTTGTTTCATAAAAAATCTAAATTTTTAATCTTCAATTTAAATAATTTTATAGCAATTTTCTTTTTGTTCATATAATAAAAAAAAGAGTAGCTTTAAAAGGCTACTCTAATATAAATTTATTATTTTTTTCGTAATAAGGCTACAGCTTCCACATGGCTTGAGTGATCAGTATTGATAAATTTTAATATTTAAGTAAGTGTCGTATGTGAGAATATATCCATAAGTATATTTCTTATATTTTAAATTATCTCTAAATCTAAATTTACTTATAAAATATGATTATCATTTGTATAAATAAAATACTATAAATATAGTAGACGAGATTTATCGAAATTTATTTATTATTTTTTGTTTTGCTATTACATAGTCTTTTGAGTGTTCTTCAAATAGAACTTCTTTTTTATTGTTCAGTCTTCTATTAGCATAATTTACCTCTCATATCACAGGCAAGAAAATAACACTTATTTTTAACATCCTACACAATTCCTCCTTCTCATATTTCTTTGGACAGATAAGAGAATTTTAAGTAAACAAAAAAGACCTACTAAAGATTTCCTTTAATAGGTCCGAATATAAAAATAAACTATTAACTTGTAATTAGGGATATGAAATAATTAATCGTTCCATTTTCAGTTAATATATATAGACCGAGTCCAATAAACACGACTGGTACAATTATTTTTTCGTACTTTTCTACAATCTCTCCGATAGCAGAAATTGAGGCGAGATTTTGAGATAATTTGCATAGAACTAAAATCCCTAAGACAAATATTACTAAACTTATACTAATCTCAATCAAACTCTTTCCTGTAAAATAGGGGATATAAATTCCTAAATTATCTCCACCCATTGCCACTGTTAAACTTGTAAATGCTAAGATTTTTGATCCATTTCCAGTAATTTTTCCCTCGATGTCTTCTTCATCAATATCTTCATCCACAAAAATTGCTCTTATACCAAGACCTAGTGGAATTAGACCAAGAAGTCCGATAATCCAATCTTGTGGAATAAAATTTAAAAAGTAAGCGGCAATAAGACTAACCAGTACAAGCAGTCCTGTACCTATATACTGTCCTGCATAAATTGATTTCAAACCTTCCTTGCCTTGAATGGCGAATAAAATAGTCAAAACAACTAAGTAGTCAATTGATGTAGAGACAAAAACTAATAAAGCGGATACTATTGTTTCCATTATTTCTCCTTTCAAAATGTTTAATTTTTTAGACAATCAAAAATTGACTGCAAATACATTGTGCCTTGGCAATTGCCAATGGAGACATTCGAAGAAATAACTTCACAATTTTCCCACCTTTCCTTTTAATATTAGTTAAAGTATACTAAAACAGTCGGATTTTGTCAATTATGCTGATAGATATACAAATTTATGGATATTCTTATCATTGTTCCATTACCTTTAATTAAATTTACATCACATAGGTGTTATAGTTATTTTAGAGTAACAAGATATTTATAATAAAAGGCACAATATTATTAACTGATCTCTAAAAGTTTGACTTAAAACCAACTAATAGTTGATAATTTATTTAGTTTAATTTATTTTAATATATTATATATGATTATGCTGTATATACACCCCTAAGATTTTTACTATTGATATGTTCCCGTAAGGTATCTTCCAAATAGAAAAATGGCTTTTAAGATTTCTTCTAAAATCCTAAAAGCCATTGGTTTCAACAGTTTTATAGCTTGTTATTCTATTTTTTTGACATCAATACTACACTCTCGACGTGGCTTGAGTGGTCAGTATGGATAAAATTTGAGATTTTTCAAAAGCCTCGTTCTTGGGAATATATCTACTCCTTTTATTCTTTCTTCTTCACTACCTATTAATACTGAATATTTTAAGATATCAGGGTGGGACCACCCTTCTATCTCTTCTTTCCAAGTATATCTGGCAACTCTTAATGGTACTATGATTAAAACTTTAGAATTGCAAAAGCATCAAAGAATAAATCTTTTATAGCCATTAGGCCTATAACCACCTTGTCTAAACCCATATCTAGTAAAAGTGACGATTTTCTATTTTCTTTTATAAATTCAGTAGGATAGTTTTTATATTTACGTAGAGTGTATTCTAAGTTGTCATCTTCGATTCTCTTTATTATTTCATCGATATTTTCTTTAAAATCAAGAACATAAACATTAATTTAATTTTTTAAATGTCCTTATCCTTTTTTTGAATTGGTCTTGGTTCTCTTCCAGGTCTTTTTTTTTCAATAAATTCAATCTTTGCTTTTGGCAGAAGTATTATCCTATCTGGTATTCCTGTCATTGATGGGGATGTAGCCGTCTATTCACTTTTATCTTATCAACTAAACTTGATTCTATCACCTTTTCTTACATTGATATTTCAAGCTTCATAGTTATTGTGTGAAGATTTCTCCTATAACCTTTATATAAAGACAAATTTTAAATTCATTACTATATAGCCTTCGAAACTTGCACAATAACCAATTTACATAAAATCACTTTTTAATTTTAGTCCTTGATTCTTAACACCATCTCAAAGTTTTAGCCCATTAATTCCATTGGATAAAAGTACAGAATAAAAATCGGTTGTAAACCTTACATAGTCACTAATTTTAAAAACAATAGGCCCTATATTCTTGTGAGAAACTTCTACAGATTTTTCTTAATAAGATGAATCAATTGCACAACTTTCATTTTAATAAATCTACAAATTTTGAGTAAAGTTCCTGAAGTGAATTAAACAAACTACCATAAAAAATAAAAGGGTAGAATTTGTGAAATTTATAACTATATATTTAGCTAAACAATAAATTCAGAAAAGGTATCATCATATTTATCATATTATTAATAATAAGGAATTAAAAGAGCGATAAATGTAAATCAATGATAACCTTATAAATCGTACTGGGAAGAAATTGGAAAATACGTAATAATTGTTGATTACATTTATTAAAAATACTTGACAAGATAAGTTTACAAGAGTAAACTTATTTTAAGTATTAAGTCTACAATTGTAAACGGAAAGGAGGGAAAGAAAATGGATGCAATAGTATATAATACTCATATCACAGATGCTGAATGGGAAGTCATGCGTGTAGTTTGGGCAAATGATCGAGTAACTAGTAAAAAAGTCATTTCCGTATTGCAAGAAAAAATGGACTGGACACAATCCACTATCAAAACGATCTTAGGTCGATTAGTTGAAAAAGGCGTACTAAATACTGAGCAAGAAGGTAGAAAGTTTATTTACACTGCCAATATTGAAGAGAAAGAAGCCGTAAAGGATTATGTAGAAGATATTTTTAACCGTATTTGCAATAAGAAAGTCGGAAATGTAATAGGAAGCATCATTGAAGATCATGTTTTAAGCTTCGATGATATAGATCGATTAGAAAGAATATTAGAGATGAAAAAATCTTTCGCAGTAGAAGAAGTGGATTGCAATTGTCCAGAAGGACAATGCAAATGTCATTTACATCATCATTAAGAATAAGGAGGAATTTAAAATGAACAATAACAACAAACATTCATCCCACAGTCACCATAATCATGGCGATATGGATCATTCAAAACATGAGCACGTAAGCACGGAAGAACATGGATACCATAAGGATAAACATCAAGAACATCATGCTGGGCATGATCACAGCGGACACAGTGGGCATGACCACCATCATCACGGTAACTTTAAGGAACTTTTCTTAAAATCATTGCCACTAGGAATCATTATTATGCTCTTATCCCCTATGGCTGGGTTTGACCTACCATTCCAGTTTACTTTTCCATATTCTGATATTGTAGTAGCTATTTTATCTACTATATTAATTATTTATGGTGGACGTCCATTCTATCAAGGGGCAGTTGACGAATTTAAACAAAAAGAACCTGGAATGATGGCTCTCGTTTCTTTAGGATTAAGTGTTTCATATTTATATAGTATTTATACTGTAATAGCAAGCTACGTAACAGGTGAACAAATTATGGATTTTTTCTTTGAATTTGCTTCATTACTATTAATCATGTTATTAGGTCACTGGATTGAGATGAAAGCTATTGGAGAAGCAGGAGACGCACAAGCAGAATTGGCTAAGTTAGTGCCGAAAGATGCTCACGTTGTATTAGATGACGATTCAATAGAAACACGACCAGTTGCTGACTTAAAGGTAGGTGATTTAATTCGAGTTCAAGCTGGAGAAAATGTGCCAGCAGATGGAACTATCGAGCGTGGCGAATCACGTCTAAATGAAGCTCTTTTGACTGGAGAATCAAAAGCAGTTAAAAAAGGTCCTGGCGATGAAGTAATCGGAGGCTCAACAAATGGAGAAGGAGTTCTTTATATTAAAGTGAATGAGACAGGTGATAAGTCCTTTATCTCTCAAGTTCAGAATTTAATCAGCCAAGCTCAAAGTCAGCCTTCCAGAGCAGAAAATATTGCTCAAAAGGTTGCAGGATGGCTCTTCTATATTGCTGTTATTGTCGCGCTAATTGCTTTTGTAACATGGATGGTTATAGAAGATGTGCCAACGGCAGTTATATTTACTATTACTACATTAGTTATAGCTTGTCCTCACGCTTTGGGTCTAGCTATTCCATCGGTCACCGCTCGTAGCACAAGCTTAGGGGCAAGTCGTGGCTTACTAGTAAAAGATCGAGAATCTTTAGAAATAGCTCAAGATGCAGATGTGATGATTTTAGATAAGACAGGTACTTTAACAACAGGTGAGTTTAAAGTATTAGATGTAAAACTTTTTAATGAAAAATATACAAAAGAAGAAATAATTTCACTATTGGCAGGTATTGAAGGAGGGTCTAGTCACCCTATTGCTCAATCAATTATAAGCTTCGCCGACCAAGAAGGTATAAGTCCAGTATCCTTTGATTCCATTGATGTAATTTCCGGTGCTGGCGTAGAAGGTAAAGCAGGTGGGCACCAATACCAATTAATCAGTCAAAAAGCATACGGACGTAATCTAGATATGGATATTCCAAAAGGAGCAACCCTCAGTGTCTTAGTAGAAAACGATGATGCTATTGGTGCTGTAGCTTTGGGGGATGAATTAAAAGCAACCAGTAAAGAGTTAATAGAAGCTCTTAAAAATAACAATATAGAGCCAATTATGGCAACAGGTGATAATGAAAAAGCAGCTCAAGGCGCGGCAGAAGATTTAGAGATTGAATATAGATCAAATCAATCTCCACAAGACAAATATGAGTTAGTAAAAACACTTAAAGATGAAGGAAAAAAAGTTATCATGGTAGGTGACGGTGTTAATGATGCCCCTTCTCTTGCCTTATCAGACGTTGGTATAGCTATAGGAGCTGGAACCCAAGTGGCATTGGATTCAGCTGATGTCATATTGACTCAATCCGATCCAGGAGATATTGAATCATTCATTGAATTAGCACACAAAACAACTCGTAAAATGAAACAAAACCTCTTTTGGGGAGCCGGTTATAACTTTATAGCTATCCCTCTAGCTGCAGGAATTTTGGCTCCTATTGGTATCACATTAAGCCCTGCATTAGGAGCAATCCTAATGTCTGTGTCAACAGTCATAGTCGCCATTAATGCTATTTTATTAAGTTTAGATCCAAAAAATAACGGTTAACAGATCGAATGATTGAAACTTCTTAAAGTATCAAGATACAATAGTTTTACAGGAGAAAAAGAGATGTAAGTACTGGCTCTTTGCAAAATCGTGTTGATAGAAGTAGACGATTTTTCTACCAACACGATTTTTAATTTATTATAGAACTGATTTATTTTAAAATCCTAAAAGTCACCTATTTCGACAGTTTTATAACTTGTTATTCTATTTTCTTGACATCAATACTACACTCTCAACTTGTTCATCATTGTCCAAACTTATATTTAGGTCATCGTCTATAATTGGGAGCTTGAAAGTAATTGATTTTAGCCATTGTCCGTTAGGTTGTTTTTCTTCATAAACTTGAATTTCAGAAATCAAAGCTGTAATTAACTGCCTACGCTCTATATCATTCATGACTTTATAGAGTTTATCAAAATAGATCAGAACCTTATATATGTTATCTCCTGTGAGTTTTTCAGCTTCAATAGTCTGTTTCTTTGCTTTCGCATCAATTAGTGATGATTCTAATTCATCTATTTTATCATACATACGATATAGTCTATCATCTAAATCCTGTTTCCTTCTCTTATAATGCTTATCTTCAACATCTAAATTATCTATTTCCTCAATTAGCTTAAACTTTGTAGAATGACTCTTCCTCAATTCCTTTTGGTAATTATCTATTTCTTTTTCTATTTCAGAGGTGTCCACCTTCATGTTGATTTTTTCTTGCATCATAGAAGCAAATTTCGGGTTACTTACAATCTTGACAATTACCTCTGCAACAGCATCATCTAACAATTCTTCTCTAATTTGCTTACGGAAAGTACACTTATGACCTCTTATCATCTGCCTATGTTTACAACCATAGTAATAAAAATCTTTATATTTTGTGCTATCTTTCTTTTTCTTGGCACACTTGTTTCCAAACATTCCCACTCCGCATATCGGGCATTTTACAATTCCAGAAAGCAAGTGTGTACGTGTATCTTTTCCTTTATTCACATGCTCATATTTCTTTGCTTGAGATTTTAACTTAACTTGAGCAGCTTGCCAAACTTCGTCGGAAACTATAGCTTCATGTATCCCTTCTGATATTAGATATTCATCTTGTTCAACCTGCTTATATTCATTTCTTGTACCACGAACTTTTTCTAAAGTTCTTCTTCCAAATGCTATTTTCCCATTATATACAGGATTCTTTAATATCTTTCTTATAAGACCTGCATCAAACAAAGGATTCTTACCATTCTGTCTTGGGATTTTTCTAATTCCATGATTCTCTAAGTATTTAGATAGCCCATTGGCTCCTATCGTAGTGTTTACATACTGGTCGAAAATCGTTCTTATGGCAACTGCCTCTTCTTCATTTATAAACAGCTTGCCGTCTTCAAGTTTATATCCATACGGAGCAAAGCCGCCATTCCATTTTCCTTCCCTTGCTTTTTGAATGCGACCTTCCATTGTTTGAATACGTATGTTTTCTCTTTCTATTTCAGCCACAGCTGATAAAACAGAAATCATTAGTTTCCCAGCATCTTTAGATGAATCAATGCCATCTTCAACGCAAATAAGATTAACTCCATAATCCTGCATTATCTGAAGTGTAGAAAGAACATCAGCGGCATTTCTTGCAAATCTTGATAACTTAAACACAAGAACAAAAGATACTCCATCTTTTCCAGATTTTATATCTTCCATCATTCGATTGAACTGTTTTCTACCTTCAATAGACTTGCCAGACTTTCCGGCATCTTCATACTCTCCAACAATTTCATAATCGTTGTAAATAGCAAAAGATTTCATTCGTGATTTTTGTGCCTCTAACGAATACCCCTCTATCTGTATTGATGTAGATACTCGTGTATAGAGGTATACTTTTATTTTTTCTTTTGACATAGCATTAACCTCAATATAATTTTTCTATATCATATATAATTTTTTGAATTTAAGTTTGGACTATCATTTCAAGTATATTATAATACTTTTATTAGTTCGTCTCAACTTGTGTTTTTGCCTTGTCAAAACTATTTTTCATCTCTTGATTTTTTGCTGGCGTTAGATCGGGCAGATTATCTAAATCTAAGGCACCAGCATATTTTGCAATCAGATTTGCTATTAAATCAGCCAATCCATTCCAGTCATTGTCCAATATATACCTCCTCTAAAGTTTTATATCTAATAATTATTTGTTTAATTAAGTTTTACGACATTGACAAGTGCCTTGGATTAGCAACATAGGAATCTCACCTCCGCCTCTATTCCGGATGAGCCGGCTTCAACCTTAGAAGTATCATTATCCTCATTTTCTTCATAGCGGATAGGGTATCCCTCCCTATATTCAAACTCTTACTTATCGCCACTTTCTTTTTGCTTAGCAGTACTTGTTTTGCCGAATTATTCAGCAGAAAGATCTTGGCGGATAGGTTATTACGCTCCAAAAATAATTAATGTCTTGTCATGGTCTATTCAATTGTTAAGGTTCAAATTTTATCGAGAGTTATTAATCTTTTTAAAATTTAACCATCAGAAAATACTTATCTTGATGAAACAAAATTGTTTAAAATTACCCTCTTATACTTAACAGTGAAAAGAAGTATTTCTTGGTAACCAATTTTGAAATAGAATTGCTTATGTAAAAAGGTCCAATTCACACTGCATGAGTAACAGTGAAAATTGGACCCTTTTCGTATCTATCATCTAAAAGTATTCTGGCATTTCTTTAATTTTCTAATCGCCTTTTAAGTATCATATTTATATTTTTTTATCTCTGGCATACTTTTATACCTTTTTAGACTTAAAGTCTTTAATAATGCCTTTCCACCTCTTTTTACCTATAAAGATTCTCCTACATCATAGTTCATTTTTTTATTTCCTCCTTGATGTCTTAATTTATCTTTATCTTCTTTATACCATTTTATATTTAGAAATAAAAAATAGATGAGATTTTTTGGATTCTGTTATGAAAAATCTAAAACGAACCTAAATTTTATTATTCAGGTTCGTTTTGTTTTCTATATTGGCTAGGACTAAGTCCTGTGAAATCTTTGAATGCTCTGTTGAAGTTAGATGGATTCTGAAAGTTTAGATCATTGCTTATTTCTAGTATGGATTTATCTGTGTTTATAAGCAAATCTTCTGAATATATTAGTTTTAACCTTTGGATATACTTCATCGGCGTGTATTGAAAGGATCTTGTGAATTTTGTGTTTAGAGTAGATTTTGATATTTTAAATTTTTTCGCTAGATGATCTAAGTTTAGATTTTTATCCAGGTTTTCTTTCATATATTTCTCTACTTCTTCCATTAGTTTATCCCCTCCGGGCGTGAAATAATTGGTCTTACTTGGATTTATGCCAACTTTTCCTATTCTATATATGAGTTCCAAGGATTTTAATTTTATAAATAGCATATCCCTTTCTTTAAGTGCTTGAATTAATTCATTTGCAAGTTTTACCAAATCTTCGTTTTTAATGGCACATCCCATGTCTTTTACATTTTTAAATTTATATATAAATTCTCCAATGTATGGAAAGTAGGGGGAATTTTTATCCAAGATTTTATCTGCTATTACTATGTTAAATGCCGTGGTTCGATGACTTGTTGTGGAAGAAAATTTTGAATTTGGTATTGATCTTCCTACGAATATTTCGTTTGTAGTTATGAGGACCTTTGTATTGTTTATGTAGGTGAAAAAGTTGCCTTCATAGCCGTATGCTATCCTGTAGCCTCTATTTCCATCCGCAGAAGAATTATTAGCGTTGTATTTCTTCTTTAGACTGATGTAGAGTACAAAGACCCCCGGAAATATTTCGTAAGAGGTCATCTTATTTTCAGGGCTTTCTAAGCCTATATAATTTATAATTCTAGGATCCTCTGTGGGAAATTCTTCGAATCCCCAGGATTTAAGTCTATTCTCTTTCATACAAACTCCACTATATTTTCTTTCGAATTTTTTATAAATTCATAGTCATGACTTATGACGATTATGGTCTTTCCCGCTTCTTTCATCTCTTTTAATATTCCGATTAGTCTTTTCATATTTTCAAAACACAGTCCAGATGTAGGTTCGTCGAGCACCACGATTTCCTTAGGACTTGCCATTGCTAGTCCTAGGGCGAGTCTCTGTTTTTCTCCTCCAGATAACTTCTGTGGGTGGCTTTCTCTTCTATTCCAGAGTTCTAGTTTCTTTAATATTTCTTCAATCTTTTTTTCGTCATCTGTTACTATTTTCATCTCCGTTAAAACGGATTCTGTAAATAACTGGTAGTTGACATCCTGCATCACTAGAGAAATATAGTCTCCATGGTTTTTTATTCTTTTATTTTTGTAAAATACTTCTCCCTTTTGCTTCTTATTAAGACCGCAAAGATTTCTTATAAATGAAGATTTACCAATTCCATTTGCTCCTATTATGAAATATATTCCCGGGTCAAAGCTCATTGAAAAATCAAATAGCTTTGGATTTTTTTCATATTGGCAGGAAAATTCTCTACATACAAGTGATTTTTCTTCATCAAAACTGTGGTCGAATAGGTTCTTCACTTCGTAGCTTTTACTTATAAGTTCTTCTTTTTCTATGTCTTTAAGGGTTCTAAGTCTGTGCTTTTCAAGTATTTCTTCTGATATTCTATCTTTACTATAGGATAAAATTTTCCGATTTTCAATTACAAGTAGTCTGTCCATTATTTCTTTTAAATAGTAGAGCCTGTGCTCAGCGATGATTATTATCTTGCCCAAGGATTTTAAAACCTCTAGGCAGTGGGCCAATTTTTTTATGGATTCTCTGTCTAGGGATGCGGATGGTTCGTCGAAAATATATATTTCATTGTCCATAACCGCCACAGAATTTATGGCTATTAGTTGTTTCTGCCCTCCAGATAGTTTGAATAAATCCTTGCCCAAAAGATCCTGACTATTTAGTAGTTTTGAAAAATATTCTATCTTTTCATAAATTTTATCCCTAGGAACATTCCTGTTTTCTAGCGCAAATGCGATTTCATCTAGGGAATTAATGGCGTAGAATTGATTTTTTGGATTTTGAAAGACTGTTGAAATGAATTTTGACCTTTCAGTTATATCCAACTTCAAAATACTTTCTCCATCAAATAAAAGATCCCCTTCCATCTTTGCCTTATCCACTTCCGGTATAATTCCATTTATAGTCTTGATTAGAGATGATTTACCACATCCAGATCTGCCTGTGATGACATTTATAGATCCCTTTTCAAATTTTAAATTTATATCTTCAAGTATTCTATTTTCTCCCTCATCTTCTTTGAATGAAAGAGAAAAATTCTTAAATTCTAGCATATTTTTATCCTTATAAATAATATTATTATATAAATTCCGAAACTTAGTAGGACATAGTCCGCCGTTTTAAGCTTTGCACTTGATATGGAAGACCTCTCTTTATTCATTTTCATGCCTCTTGTCATGGCAGATATTGCAACATTATCCGCTGTTTGAGATACAATCATAAGTAATGGCACAAATCTATATTCCAGTATCTTCGCTGGATTTTTAAAGAAGTTTTTCATCGTAAGTCCATGCATGTACATAGCTTCCCCGATGATTTTGTAATCTTCTTTTATAGAATAGAAAAATCTAAACATGACAGAAATTGGTATGATTATATAGTCTGGAAATTTGATTTTCTTTAGTGAATAGACGAGATCGCTCATCTTTGTAGTTGAAACGGTGTAGTAACCCATCATCACTCCGGGAAGTATTCTAAGTATTATTCCGCAGTAGAGATTAAAAACCATCCCTAAATAAGAATTTGGATACTTGGATGCTACTATCTGTCCTACTACCGCTATCCCAGTATAAAAAAGTCCCTTACCAATAAGGGACCATTTTTTATCTAGGATGGCAAGCAGGTATGGAAATATAGCTAACAAAATTCCAAGGTATTTATAATTCATACTAATGGAACCTTCTGTGGCAGATAATCCTATGATAATTGTTAAGAATAATTTTGTCCTAAAATCAATTTTCATTAAGCCATTCCCGCTTTTTTAAAATGTTTATTTAAGATTTTAATTCCAATGGTACATCCTATGTATCCACCGAGCATACCTAGTAGAACTACAGGTATAAAGGACCAAGTTGGCATAACAGATAACATTTTTTCTGCATATTCAGCCCCATAATTTTTATCGATTAAGGATTGTACAAAGGCATCTCTAGCAAAATAAATTGGTATTAAATTTACAGCTCCAAACAGCATAAATACCATGTATGTTAGTCTTGCAGTTTTTATTGACTTATAGCCACCTTTTTTTAATATCATCTCACAAATTAAGGACATTACAATTATGGCAGGAAGAACTACCGCTCCATGGCCTGACATTGAAAATACAAGTCCAAATACTATTCCCATGATTAAGACCATTCCAAATTTATCTATCTTTGTTGAATAAAGCATAAATACTGGTCCTGAAAATAAACCGCAAGCAAATGGAACTAGAGGCATAAGTACAGGCATAAAACCTATCATACCTCCACACCAGGTTGCCATTAAAATTAAGAGTGAAAATACTCCTGCATTTATTAAATCTCGAATTCCAAATTTATTCATTCTTTCCTCCTTAATATATAAATTCTTCAGATTTTTTAGATGATTCAATCATCTTTTGGTAGGTTTTGCTACTTTTTAAAAGTTCATCGTGTTTTCCAAAATCTTCTATCTTTCCATCTTTCATAACTATGATTTGATCTACATTTCTGATTGATTTCATCCTATGGGAAACTATCATCACCGTCTTATTTTTAATTAATTTATTTAGAGATTCTTGGATATATTTTTCATTTTCCACATCAAGTGATGCTGCAATTTCATCTAGTAGGATTATTTCTGCATCCTTTAAAAATGCTCTTGCTATGGATATTCTCTGTCTTTCTCCTCCAGATAAGTTAGATCCATTTTCGCCTATCTCCGTATCGTATCCATTCTCAAGTTTCTTTACAAACTCGTCACAGTTCGCTAGCCTTGCAGCTTCTAGCACTTCTTCGTCACTGGCACTGGACCTGCCCAGCCTAATATTTTCCATTACTGATCCATTAAAGAGGGTTACATCTTGAAAGACCATGGAAATATGTTTAAATAAATCTTCTGTTCTCGATTTATTTATTTCTTTTTCATCTATTAAGATTTCTCCTCTGTCATAATCATAGAGCCTTGCCACCAATTTTATTAGAGTGGACTTCCCGCAACCAGATGGACCAACAAGAGCAGTAGTTTTTCCCTGCAAAGCCTTAAATGAAATATTATCTATGACTTTTTTGTCATCGAGATAAGAAAATTCTACATTCTTTCCTTCTATGTCAAATGATTTAAATTCTGTTTCTATTCCCGGTTGGATTTCTTCTGATCTAAGTGCCTTTATCTTTTCTATTGGCGAATCGATATACATTAACTCTCCATAAAATTGGTTAAAGGCAGCAACTCCATCAATTAATCTTGCTGAAGCAAATAGGTAGCCTGCAAAATACAAGATATTTATTTCTCCATTTATCAAGCTATTTAATCCTACATATATTGCAAGGGCTAGGGATAAGTTTGCCACAACTGTTGCAGAAACAATGGGGATAACTTGTCCCAGTTCTGACTTAATGTGTTTCTTTTCTAAGGACCTAACAAAGTCAATGCCACTTTTTTCCTTTTCTTCAGTCAAATTGTAGGATTTGATTTCAGTGGATAGATCTATTAGTTCTTGGAACATCTTAGAAGACTTTCTCTGTTCTTTGTAGTAGGTCGCCGTCGCTTTCTTTTGCATCTTGGTGGAAGTCAAATTCAAAATAGCAGAAATATAAATGGGAACTATAACTGCAAGACCAAGCTTTACATTTCCAATTAACAACAAAATGGAAATAATAACTAGGTTTATTATAAAGCCATAAAAACCTGAAACTGCATGAGAAAGACCATGCTCCATTGCCTCTACATCCTTCATAATCGTTTGAGAAAAGTCAGTTAAATCTCTTTTTGAATAGAAACTAAGGGGAAGATCTTTTATAATTTCAGAAAGTTCAATCCTTAAATTTGCAGATTCTTTATAGGTTTCATTATAGGTTGTGATGTAATCTCTATTTATTACAAACATCATTATAAGGGCAATTACTATATATGCGATGACAGAAATCTTGAGATTAAACTTGCCCAGCCCCAAGAGACCTTGCATGACATACATAAGAAGAAACATAGGAAGCATGTAGGATAGACTCTTTAAGGTAGAATATTTAATCGCAACAATGGTTCCTTCTGCACCTTTGTCTGTAAGTGCAAATCTATCTTTTAAATAGTTTTTCATAGATCAACCCTCCATTCATTTGCTTCATTGTACATTTCAATAAACTTCTTGTACCTGCTGTCTTCCTTCATGAGTTCATCGTGGCTTCCTCTCTCTAGAATTTTTCCATCTTCTACCAGTAAAATTTCGTCTACTCCACGAATCGAAGAAAGCCTATGAGCAATCATAATTGTCGTCCTATCTTTTATAAGTTCCTTAAAGGCAATCTGTAATTCATATTCATTTTCCGGATCTGCAGCAGCAGAAGCTTCATCAAGGATAATTATCTTTGGATCCTTCAAAAATATTCTCGCAATGGAGATCCTCTGTTTTTCACCACCGGACAGATTTATCCCTTCAGCACCTATTATCGCATCGTACTTGTCCTTGAATTTATCTATAAATTCATCACAGCGGGCAAGCTTTAAGGCTTTGTAGACCTCTTCATCATTTGCATCTTTATTTGCGAGTTTTACATTTTCAAAAATCGAAATTCCTTGGAATAGTTTAGGATTTTGAAAAACTATGCCGATATTCTTCATCAAGCTTTCTCCATCGTAGGAATAAATATTTCTGTCGCCGATTAAAATTTCTCCAGAATCTACAGGATATAGTCCAGAGATTAACTTAGCAATGGTAGACTTACCAGATCCAGAGCTACCTACAAGAGCATATACTTTGTTCTCGTCAAGATTTAAAGAAAAATTATGTAAAATCTTATTCTTGCCATCGTATGAAAAATCAACATTTTTAAAGATTATATTCTTCTTTTGTAAATCTTTTTGTGTACCAAAAACTATTTCTTTTTCTTTCATCTCAGTGAACAGATTTTCAAGATTATCTACAGCAGAGTTAGCTTGAAAAACAAACATAGATACATACATAATTTTCATTGTGTTAGAAAAGAATATCCCCATGAATAGAGTAAAAAATAAAATTTTTGCCGCCCATACATTGGGATCTTGTCCTTTTGAAACCATGAATATCGCTAGAAAGACTGGCGTGATTATAAAAATATTTAAAAGCCATTGAAACAATACGTATGGAATCCTGCAGGACATTGAATATTTATATACCATGTCCTTATAAATTAGGATCGAATCATAAAGTTTTTTAAAACCAATTAGTGGTGCATTAAAAATCTTTACTACAGGCATAGCCCTTACATACTCAACTGCACCTGAGTTCATTTCATCAAGCATATCCATGTACTTCTTCATAAAGGACTGATCACCCATCATATTTTTTACAAGTACTAAACTTATTAGGACAATGAGAATAAAAAATATTCCAAGGTATAAATCCAATACGAAGGTCAAGATAATCATAAGTATTGGAGTCAAAAATGCAGCAGTTTGATCCGGAATTAAATGAGCCACAATCATGTGTGTTTGTTCCACGTTGTTGTCGATTATTTTTCTTACCTCACCAGAGTTATGGGTGTCAAAAAAAGTATTTGAAGCCCTAAGTAGATGGCTAAGTCCTTTTTCACGAAGCCTAGTTTCAAGCCTAAATCCAGCTAAGTGACTCATCCATGTTCCGCCAAAGTAGAAGAGACCACAGGAGACGAAAAGAGCTAGAATTTTTATAGAGAAGTTTTTAAGATCCATTAGATCTTCTCCACAAAATACATTTCTAAGCAAGATCCAAATTAAATAATAAGCATAAAACTGCAATAAATTCCCAACTGCAGCTAGCATCGCCGCAAGTATTCCATGAATTTTTCTTTCAGGCATATAGGAAAATAATTTCTTATAAAGTTTCATATTAACCTTCTTTCTATGTGCTATTTGATAATCAATATCAATATATCATCTTTTTTTTTTATCGTCTAGTCGAAAAAAATTATTCTGTCATAAATTTTAAATAAAATATGATGGTCTTTAAATTTTTGTAAGAGACTGTGTAAAATGCCTTTCCCCTAGGGGAAAGAGATATGTGATCAATTTTTTACTATATGTGGACCACTTTCCGATAATAACTGTGGACCATTTTGGGGTTGACATTTACATCTAAAAGTCTTCTGGCTTTTCTTTAATTTTCTAATCGCCTTTAAAGTGTCATATTTATATTTTTTTATCTCTGGCATACTTTGATACCTTTTAGACTTAAAGTCTTTAATAGTACCTTTCCACCTCTTTTTTATCTATAAAGATTCTCCTACATCATAGTTCATTTTTTTATTTAAACCTTTCTGTGTTAGTTTATCTTTATCTCCTTCATACCAATTTAAGATTGTTGCATAGTGGTTTTGATAGGTCTTTCCACTGCTTTTCATGTATCTTGATAGTTTATTTATCATTATTTCTGTGTGTGAGTTTAGTTTTTCTTTTAGATTTTTATATTCTTCTTTGCTTAGCCTTACATTTTTGAATTCTCCATAAAAGATGGGGGTGGACTTTTTATCTTTTTATATCTCTCCCTCTCTCTCTTTATCTATCTCTATATCTTTCTCTATCTCTATCTCTTGTCGGACATGTGTTGGACTCATTAAGGACAATGTCCTCTGTTTATTTTGTCTGTATCTTCTTTTTTTCTCTGCCCATGCTGTTTCTGATCCGATTAAGTTTGGTATTTCTGTTAAATAGTATTCATCATTTTCTGTTACAACTTCTAGTAAGCCTTGATTGATTAAATAATTAACTGTAACCATTACATCATCGTCTGTTTCATCTATGGTTAGTGCTAACTCTTTTATAAAATCACTTTCTACTCCATCATAATAGAGTTTGCCCCCATCTTTTAGACTTAGTAATAAAAGTTTTAGATAGATTATCGTGTAGGTATCTCCTCCCGATATTCTTCTTAATCTTTTTATCCTTTTGTCTGTGAAAAATTCTTCTTTTAATTTTATCCAATAATATCTTTTGTTTATTGCCATTCTAATCCTCCTTGCAATAAAAAAAGAAGCAGATTTTTTCTCTACTTCTCCTTAAAATTTATTTTTCATTATTCACAAATTTTTTTATAATTTTCTAGCTAAAAATACTAGATGCTCTTTCTCGTCCAGATGGTATTCGCATTTAAAGCCTATCTTATTCAATGTTTCTGTGAGATATTCGGGAGAATAAACTTCAAAATCTAGCATATCCGCCCATTTTTTTATATTTTTATGTTCTCTATATGCTCCTTCGTTGCATATTAGAAACTGACCGTCCTTAATTAGTACACGATGAATTTCCCTAAAAGATACTTCTATATTCTTCCAAAAATAAATGGTTTCAAAGGCAGTTACTATATCTATGGATTCATCTTCAAAAGGTAACTTAGCCACGTCTGCTTCAATAATTTTACACCTGCCATCTCTTATAGCTTCGCTATTTACTGAACTTGCTATATCTACACTTGTTTTAGAGTAGTCCATTCCATATACTTTTTCAGCCTTTGTTAAGAAGTATTGAACATTACGTCCACCACCACATCCTAGATCTAAAACTACATCCGAGGTTTTAATATGCAGAAAGGATCTGCCCCATTTCGCCAATTTTTCGTGGCCAACGTTCATTCCTTTCACCATGAAACGACCACCGAAATTATTTTTAGGATTTTTTACATTTTCAAAAAATTTTTTTAACATTTTCATCTCCTATTGATAACAATTATCAGTGTCATTTTATCATAAATTTTACATTTATTCAATTTTATATCCTATCTACATTGATGTATTCAAGATTTTCGATAATCGAAATTCTTGATTTCCGATTTTCGGAATTCTGGACTTCTGCTTTTCGGAAGTCTTGTTATTTTGGGTATCTAAGGGTGTAACTTTTCGTTACTCCCTTAGATTTCTCTGGTCATATCTTTTTTGTTTGGTTTTACTTTTTCTTTTACTTTCCTTTTGACTTTTTCTTTTGTCTTATCCTTGTTCTTGGATAGGTCTTTGTATTTCGTTATTTGTTTTAGGATACTTTCTTTTTCTTTTTTATTTTCCTTGGCTATGACTTGCTTAAAAGCATATTCCATTACTTTTATGTCTTTGGCTTGGAAGAATATTTCATAGTTTTTAGTTTCTTTGTTTTTCATTACTGAAAAGTTTACTCCAAGTTTGTTTAGTTCTTTTTTTAAGTCTTTGAGGTCGCTTTGATCTATGCTTATATTTTCTAGTTGTCCTTTTTTGTAGAGGTCTTTTATTTTCATTTCATCGCCCATAAGACTTTTTAAGTTTCCATTTGCTTTTTCTAAAGTACCATTCATCTTTTTTCTTATTTCTTTTTCAAGATTTATTGATTCCTTTGCTGCCTTTATTGTGTATGTTATTATGGTTTGTGCTGCTTGACCTGCTTCTTTGCTTATTTCTTCGTTTATCATGTTTTATCTCCTTTGTTTGAATTAAAAAAAGGGAAGTATAGGCTTTAATTTTTCTATACTTCCCTTTGCTTGTTTTTATTTTATTGTCGGTGATGGTGGAATGCTTTATTTTGATGTTTTTATATATTACTTAGGTCTTTGTACCTTTTATTGTTTTTCTGCTCTTATTTTGCTTTTCCACCTTTAGTAGTTTGTGTGCGTTCTTTTGTCTGATAGATAGTTTTTCATATTGGAATATATAATCTGTATTTCCTCATTGTTCATTGCTTTTATTTCTTCTGTGCTTTTATATGTTTTATATGTTCCATCTTCGTCTGCTTTTATGAGTTCATCTATTAGCTCTTGCCTTTTATTCATATCTATTACCTCCTAGATCTGCCTTTATTTTCTTGGTCATATTATAGCTTGGATAAGATATTTTTACCAGGTCTTATCTTTCTTGATAATAGTCTTTGACTGATTGTCTTTTTTTATTAAACTTATCACTATCTTGCTTATATTCTTTTATCTTTTCTATGATACTTTCTTTTTCTTTTTTATTTACCTTGGCTACGGCTTATTTAAAATCATATTTCATTTGCTTTTTCTAAATATTATTCACCTTTTTCTTATTTCTTTTTCAAGATTTATTGATTCTTTTGCTGCCTTTATTGCGTATGACATTATGGTTTTCTGAGGATAAAAAAGGAGGACTTCTACACTTTGGCGTAAAAAGTCCTCCGAAAATAACAATCAAATTAACTCTTATTGTTATTGAATTATTTAATTTTTGTGTTAAAAGTTACTTTCAAAAACTTTTATTATCAAAAAACATCGTCATCTCCCATTAAATACTCATTTATTTAGTCAAACATCAAAATGGTTGTATTTACTTAAAACTCCATTTATTTGCTCGCTCTCTTATTGAAATGAATGATTTATATATCCCATCTTGAGTTATAAGCTCATTATGCGTTCCTTCTTGTGCTATTTCCCCTTTATCTAAAACAATGATGTTGTCTGCTTTCTTAACAGTTTCTAATCTGTGTGCAATCATAATAACTGTTTTATTCTGTACTAAATTATCGATGGCTTGCAAAATATGGCGTTCATTTTCTACATCTAAAGCACTGGTAAATTCATCTAAAATCACAATGGGAGCATCTTTGAGTATTGCTCTAGCTATCGCTATTCTTTGTTTTTCTCCGCCGGATAAAGTGCTACCCGCTTCGCCAATTTTAGTTTCGTATCCTTTTTGCAAGCTTTTTATAAAGTCATGACAGCGCGCTTTTTTTGCAGCAGATATAATATCCTCATCACTGGCATTTGGCTTTGCCAAACGAATATTATTCATAATTGTATCTTCAAACAAATACACATTTTGAAATACCATACTTATATTTTTCATCAATTCTTCGGTGGAGATATTTGTTATTTTTGCTCCACCAATCAGAATTTCTCCTTCGCTTACATCATAAAATCTCGGTATAAGCTTGCAAAACGTTGTTTTTCCTGAACCTGAAGGTCCGATAATCGCTGTAAGTGTGTTCGGTTTAAGAGCTACTGATATCCCCTTTAAAACTTCTCCTTTTCCGTAAGAAAAACTTACATTTTTAAATTCTATTTCATTGGATTTTATATTTTGAATAGGTGATAATACCTTTATTTCTTCTGCATTTTCCATACTGCTTATATCCTTTAGTGAACTATCTAAAAGCCCAATCATAGAAAGAATAGAACCCGCTTGACTTACAGACTGGAATATTACAAAGCTCATAATCAATAAATTAATGGCTTTTTGAGGAGAAATTTCTCCACTATTCCACATAAAAAACGCATAGCTAATAATCATAATTTCAAACAGCTGTATCGTAAGACCGGCACCTATGCTTGAGGGAATAGATTTTTCGGATAAATTTATATTATTAACACAACTACCATCTATATCTTTTTTTACTCTTTCATCTTTTTCTCCCATACCAAAAGCCTTAATTACGCTTATTCCCTGTATAAATTCAATAGCACTTTCCGTTAATTTTGTTTGTGCTAATTGTCTTTTGGGAGCTTCGCTTCTTGAAATTTTCATTTGATAATTAACTACAAACAAATATGTTAATATGCCTGCAAATATTACAACGGCAACTTGCCATTCATAGTAAGCAAATCCTAAAACTATTGATATAGCAGATAAAATTCCACCTATTACATGAATTAAAATGATTGGTGCAACTTGTTCTACAGTTGAAATAGATGTAGTCAGTGTTGAGTTTATATTTCCTACTGAATTTTTGCTAAAGAACCCTAAATAGAGTTTTTTAAATAATGAGCCAAAATATAACCTTTTATCTTTCGCCATCTCAAATCCAACGGATACAGAACCCAGTTGTGTGAAATAACCAAAACCAAATACGCCGATGATACATACAATTCCGAGTATCATTACCTTATAAATATAATTGTCCATCAAATTGCTATTAAACATGGCATTTACCGCTAAAATTATTGCTATCATTTTCAGCATAACGAATATGCCTTCTATAAATGATAGAATTAAAATTTTGACTAAACTGCCTTGCCTTTTATCACTAAAGTTCCATACACTTTTTATAGCTTCAAACATATTCTCACCTCCATTCAATTTGCTATTTCATATAAATGCTTATACGCAGAACACGACTTAATAAGTTCTTCATGTTTTCCATCGCAAATGATTTTCCCATTTTCCATATATATGATCTTATCTGCATTTATGACAGTTTTAATTTTATGTGTAATAACAATTAGTGTTTTTCCTTTGGTAAACTCCAGTAACGCTCCTTGAATTTTTTCTTCATTTTCAATATCTGTACTTGCAGTTGCTTCATCTAATATGATAATTGGAGCATTTTTTAGAATTGCTCTGGCAATAGCTATTCTTTGCTTTTCTCCGCCGGATAACCTATCCCCTGCGATGGTGTCATATCCATCAGGCAAAGTTACAATAAAATCATGGCAACCGGCTCTTTTAGCAGCTTCTATCACCTCATCATTCGTTGCATCTTTTTTACCTATTCTAATATTTTCCAAAATAGTATCATCAAATAAAAATGTATTTTGATCCACATAGGAGATAAGAGTATTCAGATCATTCATTGAAAGGTCTTTTACCCCTATACCACCTATTTTTATGTTTCCTTTCTCAAAATCCCAAAATCCGGCTAAAAGTTTCATTAGAGTTGATTTTCCTGAACCTGAAGTACCAATAATTGCAGTCATAGTTTTTTCTTTAATGGTTAAATTCACATCATCAACATCATTTTTTGTCCCATCATAAGAAAATTGTAAATTTTCAAACGCTATGTCGTATGTCATTTTTTCTTTTAAATTAGAATTCTCACTTCTCTTAAGTTCCGGATAATCTAAGATTCCTTTTATTTCCTTAGCAACAGTTCCCATCTGTGCCAATTGGTCAATATAACTGGACGCTTTAACAATCGGTTTAAATATACCAAGAGAAATCATCATAAACAAAAATAAACTTTGCTCAGTAATAAACCCATTATTAAAAAGTATCAATCCCACAACAATTGTTGGAAATATAGATACAGGAGCTATGCTATAGGAAAGAGACGCATAAATCTGTGAGCTTTTCATCCAGTTTATAGCATACTCCGCATGGCGTATGACTGCATTTTTATATTTGGCATATGAACTATCTTCCATATTGAAAGTTTTAATTACCTCAATCCCATTGATATACTCTATAACCGCTTGATTCATATTCTTTTGTGCCTGTACTTGTCCCTCATATTTTTTCTTATATCCAATCATCATAAGCATTCCGATTGATAGTCCAAATATAACCCAAAGAAATATAATCCCGGTAAGCTTAATATTAACTGCAAGCATCCAAACAATCATAGCAATAGGTATCAATAAATTTGCAGTCATCTCCGGAAGTAGATGCGCTAATGTTTTTTCTATATCTTCCACCCTGTCTACCAATATAGTTTTTAATGTTCCACTAGGATTCATATCAAAATATCCCATCGGCAATCTAACAAATTTATCACAAATTGCATATCTTAAGTCCTTTAGCGTTAAGTATGCTGCTTTATGAGATATAAGTGTTGAAATATTTGAAAGCAGCACCCCTGATATTTTGCAGATTATAGTGAAAATCAAGACATATATCGTGTTGTTTCCATGAAATCCTTTGAAGATATATCCAGCTAAAATTCCAACAAAAGCATAGGATAACAGTTCGCATAGAACAGAAAGCATACTTAGCATAACAGATAAAATATATCTTTTTTTGTATGTCTTTATAAACGAATCCATTTCTTTAAAAAAGTTTGGTTCTTTCTCTTTTTTCATGACTTCACCCTATGAATTAGCTTCTTTTTCTAAAATATGTTTCCTTACGACCTTGCTACCTATATAAGCTCCTGCGATTGCTGAAACTATAACTAAGGCAAGTAAGATCAGCGTTCCCCAAGAAGAAATCATTTTGCCTGCCGCTGTAATATTTGAAGCTAACTCCTTTTCTTTCATGGCTCCTATAGTTTTATTCAAGGCTATTGTATATGGATAAATTACACTTCCAATTGAAGCCAAAGTTTGCTGAATAACATAGCTGATTCCAATAACTTTTAAATTACCATAACCTTTTTTATATAATAAGAACTCTGCTATCAATCCTGAAATTACAAACATCAAAATATATGGTGGATAGAATGCTATCACTCCTTGAATAAGGGAATATATAAAAAACGCTCCTCTTTTTTTCACTTTCACTCCGATAACATAGAAAACAATGCCCTGTAATAATGAGTATAGCACCGGTGTTAAAAGTATGGTAATTGGTGTTGCATACATGAATGTTCCTATCGAAAATATCAAAATGTTACACAATGATAATAAAGTAACTGTAATGATATCTTTCGCTTTCAATTTGTTTTTGTTCATGATTAAGTCCTCCTATTTTTATAAAATATTTATCATCAAAATTACTATCATTCCAATCATCAATATGTAATCGCATAAATTAAACTGTAAAGTAACATAAGATGATTTTTTATGATTTAAAGCAATTCCTCTTGTTTCTGCTGAAGCTGATAAAGTTTCGCCTATTCTTATCACTCGAAAAATGAGTGATACAATCAGAGCCTCAAGATAATCTATTTTTTCTTTTATTATATTTTTATGCTTGCAACTTCCTCTATTTCTAAGCACTTGTCTAAGTAATTTAAAATCATTCCTTAGCACCGGGAAAAACCTGAAAGAAACTGCAAGAATCAATAATAACTTCTCAGGTATTCTTATTTTTCTAAGTCCCGCAAGCATATTTGTTGTCCCTCTACCTCCAAGAATAATAGGAAATAGTAGAAATATTAAAATAAATCTAGGAAACAAATTTGCCGTAAATATTGTAATTTCATTCGGATATATGATTTCAAGACCGTAAATAAGCCCTATAATGACAGAAGTAATTCCTAAGGTCTTGTATCTTCTATTTGCAAGAGAAAAAACGAGAGCTAATAAATTGCATTCAAAAATCAAACTTTTATTGTCGATTCCTACTGCAACCATACAAAGAAGCCAAAACAAAATATTTGTTCTCGGATCTAAAAGATTTTTTTCTCTTTTTGCCGGGGGTTGATGTTCTAAATCTTTTTCAAATATACTTTTAATGCTTTCAATATCTCTATTCTCTTTTACTTCACAAATCCTTTGTATCGTTCCATCATCAAGTTCCAAACATTTATCCGCAACTGATGAAATAAATTCTAAGTCATGGCTAATTGTTATCACGATTTTTTTCTTTTTCATATCGTTTATCAATCCCACTACAGTATCTAAACTTCTTTTGTCCATTCCTGAGGTTGGTTCATCTAAAATAACCACACTTTTATCCGAAAGATACGCCATCATTAATGTTAATTTTTGCATTTGCCCACCTGAAAGAGAAAATGGATGTCTATCACGATATTTCCACATATCAAACTTTTTAAGTAGAGCTTCTATCTCATCATATTTGTTTCGATTTACACCGTACTTCAGTTCAGATAATACAGAATTTGTAAAAAATTGAAATTCAGCTTCTTGCATAATAAAGAGGCTATCCTGCGATAGCTGCCCATGGCTCATTTCTTTTCCCTTTAGAAAAACTCTTCCCTTTTGTGGTTTCAATAGTCCACATATACATTTTCCTAAGGTGGTTTTACCTGAACCATTTTTGCCAATCAAGCAAGTCACTTCTCCCAAATAAGCTGTAAACGACAAATCATTTAAAATATGTTGTTTTTTATATCCAAAGGATATATTTTTCACCTCTAATTTATCATTGACAACATTAGAACACTTCTTCTGAACCTCAATCTGCTTCAAATCCGTAACTCGTAAACACAAATTATTTAATTCATCCTTAGAAAATATCTTAAAATCGTCCTTATCATACTTTTCATAAAAGCTTCCATTTTTTATCAGCCAATATTCATCAGCCAACTCTTTCAAATAGTAAAGCCTATGTTCACTGATTATTAGAGTTTTTCCATCTTCTTTTAGAAGCAATAAGATATTTTTCAGTTTTTCTATGGCTAAATAATCTAAGTTTGCAGTTGGCTCGTCAAGTAAAATAATATCCGTATCCATTGCCCAAGCAGACATAATCGCTATTAGTTGACGCTCTCCGCTTGAAAGTTTGAATACTTCCCTGTTTTTCAAATACTCCAAGCCAAATTTTGAAAAAGCTTCTTCTGTTCTTCTTTTTATTATTTCATGGCTTAACCCTTTATTTTCAAGTCCAAAAGATACTTCCGTATCGCTTTCCATTGTAAAAAATTGACTTCTTGGATCTTGAAAAACGGACGAAATCAATTCTCCAACTTCTCCAATGTTCTTGTTTTCTATATTGTTGCTATTTACCAAGATATAGCCATTAAATATCCCATCATAGAACTCCGGTATTAAATGGTTTAAGCACCTAAGTAATGTTGATTTTCCACATCCACATTCGCCACAAAGAACTATGCAATCTCCTTTTGATATGCTGCCAATTACATCATCTAACGACTTTTCCTTTTTGCCTTCATAGGAAAAATCTATTTTAAAATCTAAAATATTTTCGTCCTTCTTACCTTTATCGTACATAAATTCAATACCTATTTATAATTTCATCAAATATCTTTTCCCAACCCGCCCCAATAAATTCGCCAAGCATTTTTGTGTACTCGATTGTCTCCTCTTTGCTATATCCTTTTTCAATCACTAATTTAAAAGCACTAAATTGTTGATTCATTAAAAGCTCTACCAAATCTAATTTCATCTCACTTATATTCGGGTCTATATTTTCCCTTATAAATTGTTTTGTTATGGAAATTTTATTATTCATCATTTCACGAAATATTGCTTCTACAGAACTGCCTTTACTTGAGCAAAGTATTAGTTTGCACTCCTCGTAATATTTAAATAACACATCTACATATCCTTTGGTTTCTTTCTGAATGCTACGCAAAAAATGATCAAAGTTTTTATCTACGCAATATTCCCTATACGAGTATTCGTTCTCTTTTCTTTTCACACTTATAGCTTCTAAAAATTCTTTTATCAAACTATAAAAAAGTTCATCTTTCCCTTTATACCTTGTATAGATTGCTCCCGTTGTAACTCCCGCTCTTTTAGCAATATTGCCTATTGAAGCAGCCTGAAATCCATTTTGCAAAAACTCTATTTTAGCAGCTTCAATGATTGGTTTATCAAGTTCATGGTTTCTATTTGCCATGTCCATTCCTCCATTCTTACCAAACTTTATTTTAATAGTATAATCAATAATCGAATTATCAATAATGATATTATTGATTATACATCAGTTAGTGTTATCTAACAATAGTTGTAAGATATTTTTTTAGAAAATTTACTGATTTCCATATTTATTTGTATGAAATAAAATAGTCGGTGCAGTTTTAAAACTACGCCGACCACAAAGTCATAATTTTTTTCCATACTAGCTTTTTTCTTTTTTAAATATCTGTAATTATACTCTCGCTTCTTCTCTCTCTTTTTCCTTAGCTTCTCTAGTTCATCAAGTTCCTCTTGAGTAAGTTCTTTAGGTTCTTCTTGTGGCAATTCAAACTTGCCAATAAAGTTCAGGTATACTTCAACTTCCTGTGTTCTTTCATAGTTATCCCATTTACCCTCGTGAACCAGTATCTTATCTACAAATTCATTTATCATTGGAGTTGTAAGTTCGCTAAAATCAGTATATTTCTTTACAAGTGATATAAACTTATCTGCTCTAATATTATCTTCCTCAAAGTTTTTTAATATACTTTTTAAATGTTCAATGGATTTTTCCAATGCCATTTGCTCTTTTGAGGTTGAGTACACTTTTTTATGAATTCTTCTTCATTCAACTTTACATACTCGCTTACTTCTTTGATAGTCTCTAAAACTAATTTATTAAGAACTTCGTTCCTGATATAGTGTGATGAACATTTTTCTTCAAAATTCCCTTTTGCTAAGTTATATGTTGAACAAATATATTCATCTTTAGGGGGACGCCTTTTATCTGTTTTTCTGCCTAACCAATCTCTTTTAAATCCAGCTTTTCCACCTTTAGTAGTTTATGTGTGTTCTTTTGTCTGACAGATAGTTTTTCATGTTGGCATATATAATCTGTATTTCTTCATTGTTCATTGCTTTTATTTCTTCTGTGCTTTTATATGTTTTGTATGTTCCATCTTGATCTGCTTTTATGAGTTCGTCTATTAGCTCTTGCCTTTTATTCATCTCTATTACCTCCTAGATCTGCCTTTAGTTGTTTGGTCATATTATAGCTTGGATAATATATTTTTACCAGGTCTTATATTTCTTGATTTTTGTAATAGTCTTTAGTCATTTGTCTTTTTTTATTAAAGCTATCACTATCTTGTTTATACTCTTTAATCTTTTCTATGATACTTTCTTTTTCTCCTCTCTTAATTGCCTTGTCAATTTCTATTGATAGGTCAATATCATATTCTTCATTGACTACTTCTACTGCATATTTAATATGATTTATTTCCTTGTATCTTTCCCTTATCTTTTCTGACTCTGTATTTAATTTACTGATTTCGTCTTCTAGGTTTTTGATTTCTCCTAACCATTCTTTTTCTCTTAAATTTTTCTTTCCGCTGATTTTTTCAATTAAGTTTCTTGCCCTTATATGTTGGTCTATTTCCTTTTGATTATTCTTGTAGAAACTTTCTTTGAATATTTTCTTGCTTTCATATTCTTGGTAGGTTGCTTTTGTTTTTCTTACAGTCTTTGCATAGGCTAAGCACTTATTAAGGTCTTCTATCTTTTGACTATTTTCTTTTATAGTCTTATATATTTCAGAGTTTTTACTTCTTAAGATATTTATATGCCCTTGTAGGTCTGATATGGTTTTTATTTTATGTTCTCTTAGATAATTTATTCCACTTGCATATCTTTTTAGATCATAGATTGCTTTGTTTCTTTTCCCATAAAATGATAATTCAGCTCTATTATTTTCTTGCATTTCTTGATTGAAGCTTAAATATTCATAGAGGTTAAATAGTCCTGATTCATTTTCGATTTGCTTTTTACTTTGGTCTTTATATTCCTTATATGATTCTTTTAGCTTATCTTTAAAACCTGCTAACCATGATGTTATCTTCTTTATTTCATTGCCTATGTTTTTTAATAGTTCATTCTGTTTTTTTATTTCACGATTTATATCTCCTTTTTCTGTTCTTATTCCCTTTCTTTCCATTGCACTAGCACTTGATCCTAGATGTATTGTTGGTATTTGTTTTATGCCTTGCCTTTTAAAACTCCTATGGTCTACTCTTTTTTCTATCTTGTTTTTTGCTAGATATTCATTGCAAAGGTCTGAAAAATTTTCTCTCCATTTTTCTACATTGCCCTTATCATTCCAGGTTGTTAGTTCTACTTTTCTCGTCTTTAGTTTTCCATTTTTGTTTAATACTTTTTCTCCATTTTCATCTAGGATATATTCTTTTTTTGACTTTGCTAAGAACTCTCCTTTTTCGTTTATGGGTCGCATTATGGTCATTATATGACAATGGATATTCCCATTTTTATCTTGACTCTCATCATGAATTGCATAATCTACTATCATTCCTTGTGATGTTAGATTTTCTTTTATAAATCTTTCAACCAGGCTTTTATTTTCACTTAAAGTTAATTCTTTTGGTAGTCCTATTATGAATTGTCTTGCTAGTTGTGCATTAGAATTTTTTTCTGCCATTTCTACTTTATTCCATAAGGTAGACCTATCATTAAATTCTTTTGGTATATGATCAGGCAATATTATATTTTTTACTAATACTTTTTCTTTTCTTGTATAGTCATGGGTTACTCCGTCCCATTCATTTTTTATTTTTTCTCCACTTATATATGCTGCACTTGCTACTGCACTTTTACCTTTTCCTCTTGATATTATGTTTACTGAAAAATGAAAACTGTCTGCCATTTTTATCACTTCCTTTCTTTTTTTGTTGTTTTAGGTGGAGGCTTAATAGATTTTTATATCCTCTTTGTGAATGAGCGTTTTGAAATGATAGAATAGAAAAAGCCGACTACTGAATTTTCAACTCTTGTTGTTTCAGTGTGTCGGCTTACCGTCTGATTACGTTTCAAAATTTTAATGTCAAGGGCTGAGCGGTAGCGAAGTGCATTTTACCCTTGACATTGAAAAAGCGAACGATTATTTTTCGTTCAGCTCCTCGGATAACATCAAAGAAAAAATGCTTCAGCTTTTTTCTTTACTCCCGGTAGGGCAAAAGCACCGCAGGTCGCAAGCACCCTTTAGGGTGTATAATTGCGCCCTTAGAAATCTAAGGGAGATTTAATTATTTTATTTTTCTTAATTTTCTCTCATTATTTTTAGTGTTTCTTTAAATTCTTTTGTTTTTGTTGCTTCTTCTAGTAGGATTTTTATTTCTTCATCTGTTAGTTTTTCTGCATTTTCTATAAGGCTTTCTAAGATTGCTCCTCTTGTTATGAGCCTATGAGTTCTTTCTTTTCTTCTTTTTACTATGTCTTGTTTTAATATATTCTTTTCTTGATTTTTTAGTTGCCTTAATCTTTCTTCTTTATCGTCAATTTTATCTTTTATTTCTTTTGACTCTTGTCTTATTTGTTCTAATTTTTTCATACTAATTTCCTTTCTTGTAATAAAAAAGACGACTAGATTTTTACTTTTCTAATCGTCTTTTTTCTAAATATTGTAAATTTCTATTTAAACCAGAATGGTCAGTAAATATGCCAAAATTAGACTCATGAAAAAGAATATTATAACTTTTGTAATCTGACTTTTCGCATTAAACCCAAAATTATCATATCCCTTGGCACCAATCGTCTGTGGATAAACTTTAGTCGGTAATTTTAACTTGGTAAGCATGAGGTAATCAAAAAATATAATATCAAAAAGCTTATATCCTTCAAATAATATTAAAAATCTAACAAAGGCTTGCTGAAAAGTTAAACTAAATTTTACTGTATCAACAATTGCCCAGACTAGAACAGCTATAATGGCTAGCAATCCAAGTATCATGATAAGTCCGCCGATTATATTGACCCAAATCGGTTTATCTGGCAACTTACTCATCATAACTTTGATATCATCAGGTGCGCCGAAATGCTTCGAGCCAAATTTCGGTATAATAAGTATTAAATTTACCATCATAATTGATGCTGTTAAGCAGATAATGACTAACATAATAAGTGTTTTCATCAATTTAGTTTACCTCCTCTCTCAACGTATAGGTCATTACACAAATGGAAAAATATTGTCTTAGTTGTGTCAACTAAGTTGGTGCAAATCTTCTTAGTATAATTCTACTTGATAATCAATACTCGATGCAAGTTCTTTCTTTTCTTCTTTTCTCCATGTCTTGTTTCAATATCTTCTTTTCTTGATTTTTTAGTTGCCTTAACCTTTCTTCTGTATGGTCAATTTTATCTTTTATTTCTTTTGATTCTTATCTTATTTGCTATAATTTTTTCATACTTATCTCCTTTCTTTAAAATTAAAAAGACGACAGAATTATTACTTTCTATCGTCTTGTATCTTTGGTATTCAGTTTTATTTAGCTCGACAAACTGGTATTTGTTAATTAGTAAATCTTAACAAATACCCATTGGGATCTTGAATTAAAAACTCTATTTGCATTTCTTCTATTTCATTAACTTGATATGTGTTTCTGGTTAGTTCTCTGTATAATTCTATATTCAAATTATTCACTAATTGATACAGTTCTTCAATATCATCGACAGCTATTGAAAAATTTATTCCTCTTCCTAAAGGATATACTAGCTCACCTATATTCCAACCATCATCATGAATTTGTTCGAACATAAACTGACTTTCTTGAAAAGACATGAAAACGAATTTATCTTCAACACGTTCATATTCAATTTTAAATCCTAATTCACTATAAAATTTTTTAGTTAGATTAATATCAAAAACTGATAATTCAGGAATCATCCTACTAAAATCCATATTCCCTCCTTGACAAATACTAATTTATCCAAACCGCTTTAATTTTATCATTTATCAATTCAATAAACGCTATCACAGTTACTCCTACTATCGGAAGTCCGTAAGGACTAAATAGGAAACCAATAACCAAGCCAAAAATACCTATTCCGACTTCTCCTTGAATAAAAGAAGATAACACCCAAAAATAAGCAGAACACCATAATGATATACAACAACGCTGTTACAATACCAAGTAGGAATGTAATAAATGCAGAAAGTCATATGCTGTCATTCTTTTCTATTAAATCATTTTGAAGTGTCTCAAGGCATCCATGATGGCTTCTTCTTTTTCAGGTGTACACTGTGGAATAATTTGTTTCTCCTTTTTAGACTTGTTGTAATGTTCTCGTAATTCTATTCCACATTTCCTTTTTATCTGTGCAATATATAATGTCGAAACTTTTAATTCAAATTTATTCCAAACATATTCTTTGATTTGAGCATATGTTGCTTTGCTCTCCGCACTTGTCAAATCCATCTCATCCAACTCAATTTCAACACTTATGTGCTTATCGACATCGAGTTTGGACAAAAGTGCTACCGTCTCAACCCCTATGGTTATGGGGAACATATCCACGCTCGTAGATGGAAACATATCAAAGATTGGCTCTCGTTTGTAGGAACATATCGACTGTAATTATTTCATTTTCAAGCCTTTATCGATAGCTTCCTGAATAATCTTATGACAACAAACTCCCAACGGATTGTTTTCTTTACAATTAGAATTTTTCATTGCCCCAGTGATGGCATTTACTTCTTTTACGGATTTCGCGCCATGCTTTACAACTGCTTCAATCACCTGATTTTCTGTGACTTCGCTACAATAACAAGCATACTTAGGATCTGCATCTTTCTTAAACCAGATAGGAACTCTAACTTGGTCTTTCAAGAATTTTATTTCATTATCTAAGTTATAGTAAACAACGTCGCAGTCCTCGTTCATGCAAATCTTATATTGATCTCCATCAACGGCATTACGATAATCATCTGTCACCAAGTGTTCAACGGTTATCCTACTAACTGTTACTCCTTCATTATTACAGACAGGGCAACTCTCCTTTGTTCTATTTAAATTTTGTGTGATACATTCACAGCAACATTCATCAATAACTTTCAATTACATAACCTCCATATCTTTAAAACCATTTAATTCAAGGTAAATCCCAACCAATTTTCATTTATAGTTTTTAAATTAAAAAATACCCCTTGATTGTATCGTCAATTATCGGTATCATTCAAGGGGTGAATAGGAAAAATAGTTTATAGATTCCTTACATTCAAAGCTCTAAAAGCATTTAATACTGCAATGATAGTTACACCTACATCTGCAAATATAGCTGCCCACATAGTAGCTATTCCAAAAGCACTCAAAATAAGAACAATTATTTTTATTCCAATTGCAAATACTATGTTTTGATGTGCAATTTTTAGTGTCTTTTTAGAAATCTTCATTGCAGTAGCAATTTTCGATGGCTCATCGGTCATAATTACAACATCAGCAGCTTCAATGGCCGCATCAGAACCTAAACCACCCATTGCTATTCCAATGTCTGCACGAGCTAATACAGGTGCATCATTGATTCCGTCACCAACAAAGGCAAGCTTACCTTTTTTAGATTTTTGCGAAAATAATTCTTCTAGTTTTTCAACTTTGTCTGCTGGCAACAGTTCTGCATAAACCTTATCAAGACCAAGCTCTTTAGCAACTTTTGAACCAATACTTTTATTATCACCTGTCAACATAACTGTTTGTTTAATATTAGCTGCCTTAAGTTCCTTGATTGCTTGTGCTGAATCTTCCTTTACCTCATCGGCAATTACAATGTAACCTATATATTTGTTATTAACAGCAACATGTACAATAGTACCGATCAGCTCTCCCTTGAAATAAGGGATATCCATCATTTTCATAAGTTTGATATTTCCTGCCATAACCTTTTTGCCATCTACTGTTGCAATAACACCATGACCTGATATCTCTTCTACATCTGAAATACGTCCATTGTCTATTTCTTTGCTATATGCACGTTTCAGTGAAAGTGAAATCGGATGATTGGAATAGCTTTCCGCATGTGCAGTTAATTCTAGTAGCTCTTCTTTGGAAACTCCTTCTGGATGAATTTCCTGTACATTAAATACACCTTTCGTTAGTGTTCCAGTTTTATCAAAAACAACAATTTCAGTTTCTGCTAATGCCTCTAAATAATTACTACCCTTGACTAAAACACCTTTTTTTGAGGCTCCACCTATTCCACCGAAGAAACTCAAAGGAATTGAAATAACTAAAGCACACGGACAGGATACCACAAGGAATGCTAGTGCTCTATATATCCAATCACTAAAAGTCGCCCCGTCTATAACAAGAGGTGGTATAATAGCTAGAAAAACTGCAATTATAACCACAACCGGTGTATAATATCTCGCAAACTTCGTAATAAATTGTTCTGAATTGGATTTTTTACTACTTGCATTTTCAACTAAATCAAGAATTTTACTTACAGTAGATTCTCCAAATTCCTTGGTAACCTCTGCTGTAATAACCCCATTAATGTTGATGCACCCACTTAGGATATCACTTCCAACTTCTACTTCACGAGGAACAGATTCGCCTGTTAGTGCCGATGTATCAATCATTGAACTTCCCTCAATTACCTTGCCATCAAGAGGAATTTTTTCTCCTGCTTTAATTACAATAATATCTCCAATTTGTACTTCATCTGGGTCAACTTTGACAAGTTCATCACCTTTTTTAACATTTGCATAATCTGGTCGAATATCCATAAGGCTTGCAATTGACTTTCTCGACTTGCCAACTGCATAGCTTTGAAACAGTTCTCCAACTTGATAAAACAGCATAACTGCAACACCTTCAGGATACTCACCAATAAAAAATGCACCAATTGTTGCAATACTCATTAAAAAACTTTCATCGAAAACTTGACCTTTAAAAATATTTTTTACAGCTCTTTTTACAACATCTCCACCTACAATAATGTAACTTATTATAAAGAGAGCAATCTGTAACCATTCGTTATTTAAACTAAGCAATACTGCTGTAGCTAACACGGCTGCACCAATAATTATTCGCCATAGTCGTTTTGTCATACTAAATAGCCTCCTTTAAGCCTTTTTCATAGTTGTATCGGGTTCGATTTTTTTAACTATTTTTTCGGCCTCTGCTATTATTGTTGGCATTTTTTCATCCTCACCATCAATAACGAGTTTTGTGGTCATAAAGTTAACAGTAGCTTCTTTCACTCCATCAAGCTCATTAATAGCCTTTTCCATTTTTGCCGCGCAATTTGCACAATCTAAACCTTCAAGTATAAATTTCTTTTTCATTATTAAATCCTCCTAAATATTATTTGTAATTTTATTTTGAATACTACAAGTCTTTTTCAAATTTTCTTGAAGCATTGCTCATTTGAAATGAAGACTTAAATATATTCCCAAATATCTTCAAAAAATATTCTATTCTACCGCATTACTACTTCTCGTTGATATGGATTAGACCTTGGTCAAATATTTCTCTTACATGATCATCAACTAATGAATAATATACTACTTTGCCTTCTTTTCTGTTTTTCACTAAATTAGCTTGTTTTAAGACTCTCAGCTGATGGGAAATTGCTGATTGTGTCATGTTAAGTAATACAGCGATATCACAAACACACATTTCAGCTTCATGTAAAGCCCATAATATCCTGATTCGTGTTGAATCTCCAAATACTTTAAATAATTCTGCTAGATCATAAAGGCTTTCTTCTTGAGGCATTTTATCTCTAACTTGATTTACAATATCCTCATGAATTACATTGCAGTCACATCTTTCAATTGAATTAAATTTTTTAGTCATATTATGACCTCCTTTTAAACCATTTCATCTGAATACTTGGACAATCATTCATATGTTGTATATTTATTATATTATTGTTTTTCTCTTGTGTCAATAGTTATATGAGCATTTATTCAAGTGTTCTTTTATATTATTTAAAATATCTCAAAAACATCTACTAAGACATTAGTACAGTCCTTTCTTTCTCGGTATCCTGTTCCATACATATCCTTTAAACAAATCCTTAAAAATAAAGACTTCTCCTTCGTACAAGTTTTCGGTTTCTTTAACAGCTTATTACATCACTCATGTGGTCAACTCCTTATCAATAACCTTATAAACAACATTTTTGATAATATCACATGTATAAATCATGTAAAAGTCAATGCAAAAACCGCCAATCAAGAGAACCTAACTCTTAATTGACGGTTTATATTAGTATTAAATCATACTTCCATTTCAATTCCAGATTTAAAGCATATTACAAAGTGGTCATCATAAACACTAACATTCTGGATAATCTTCCTTACTAGGGTATCATCATATGTTTAAAATATAAAACGAAATTTATTCAAACAAAACCATAAACTGAACTTTCAATCCAATCTTGTAGTAGGTCATATGTCATGTATTATATAAAGCAAAAACAGCCCTATATCTAGAGCTGTCTATTTGCTAATCTCGAATTCCAATCCTGATTTGAATATCACTTTAAGCTTCTTTTCATATACTACTATCTTGTCTACTAGTTTCCTTACTAAATCTTTATCGTACCTTTCTATTTCTAATTCTTGATTGTCTAAAAACTCTTCTAGTTCCTTTAGTCTACTTTGTTCATTCTTATCTTCCGCCATTTCAAGGAGTACCTTTTCTTTCTCATTCCTTAATTCTTCCACTTTGTCTGCAAGCTCTGTATAATCTTTCTTGGCATTAGCTACTTTTAAAAGTTCTTCTTGCACCTCAAGCATTTCTTTGTCTATTTCTTCTATCTGCCTACTTCCATCACCTGTGATGGCTTTTTCTATATTCTCTTTAATTATTTCTTTTAATTCACTACTTTCCGATATAAGCTGATTGATGGCTTCTACGACTGCCTCTTGTAGGTCTTCTTCTTTTATGGTTCTTGCTTCACATGCTTCTGGTCCATGGGTTACTCTTGTACAACATCTCCAAACAGTATATTTCTTTCCTCTATTATTCCATGCTATTCTCCTGTAAATATCCCCACATTTAGAGCAGTAGACAATACTTGAAAGAGCGTATTTGCTGGAATAAATTCTTCTTTTTCCTTTTCAGCTCACCATATTGGCTCGCCTAGCCATTTCTTCTTGGACTCGCATGAAGATTTCTTTAGGTATGATGGCTTCATGGCTATTTTCTACATAATATTGAGGTGCTATTCCATCATTTTTTACTCTTTTCTTATTTAGAAAATCCACTGTATAAGTCTTTTGTAAGAGGGCATCCCCCATATATTTCTCATTAGTTAATATTTGATTGAGGTTTGATACATGCCATTTCTTATTTCCTGCTCCATTTACTATCTTATCTTTTTCAAGTCCAACTTTTATGTCTCTTAGGCTTGCTCCTTCTAAATATTCTCTGTAGATCCTTTTTACTATTTTTGCTTCTTCAGGAACAATGATAAGTTTTCCATCTTCGTCTTTTGTATAGCCTAAAAATCTATTATGGTTTACCTGGACTTGGCCTTGTTGAAATCTGTATTGAAAACCTAACTTCACATTTTGTGATAAGGACTGACTCTCCTGTTGAGCAAGAGATGCCATAATGGTAAGGAGAACTTCTCCCTTGGCATCCATGGTGTTGATGTTTTCTTTTTCAAAGTAAACTGGGATGTTGTTTTCTTTTAGTTTACGAATATACTTTAAGCAGTCTAGTGTGTTTCTAGCAAACCTAGATATGGACTTTGTAATGATGTAGTCAATATTTCCTTCCATGGCTTCTTCAATCATTTTATTAAAGCCAGCTCTTTTCTTGGTATAAGTTCCACTGATTCCTTCATCAGAAAAAACTCCCGCAAATTCCCAATCTGGATTTTTCTTAATATAGTTTGTGTAGTGGTCTACTTGAGTGTCATAAGAAGTTGCCTGTTCATCACTGTCTGTCGATACCCTTGCATAGGCTGCCACCCTTAGTTTCTTCTTTTCTGATTCCTTGATGGAATTTCCTTTTTTCTTCTTCGCTGGTATGACTATAACCTTACTATTCATCATCTACCACCTCGATTAACCTGTACTTATAACTCGCTCGTTCAAAGGGGTCTAGTGGTAGAACTCCTTCTTCTCTATATCTAAACTTACAAGGAACTTTAATAATCTTCTCTTCCTTTTCCCAAACTCGTCCCATGGCTACTGCCCTTTCCTTTAAAATTTGACCTGCCTTTTCAAAACTTTCTCTATCTATTATCTTCGGATAGATTTCATTTCCTAAATACTTTTTATTGGTTAGGATTCTTTTAACGCTGGAGTTATTTTTCTGTGATCCTGCAAGTTCTGCCGACTTTATAAGGGCATTTCCAGCAAGATAGTTTTTAAAGATTTTTCTTATATTCTCCGCTTCATTTTCTTGAATTTCTAATCTTCCATCTCTTATGGTATAGCCATAACATAACCTAGACATTATTTTTTCACTTCCTCTCTAAGTACAAGTACACACTTTAAATAAAAATCAAGAGTCTCTCTATTAACAACTTGAATGTTGTCAATGATTTCTTCAAATAAGTCCACTTCAAAGTGATCTATCATTTTGCTTTTATCTAAGATTCCTATTAGTTTTTCAAGCTCTCTTATTTCTTCATCATTTCCAAGGATGGCTTTTTTGCTTCTTTCCTTTTCCTTGAGTAGGTTTCTTTCTTCATTTGAAATCTCACTAATTTCTTTGGTATAAATACTTGTATCTAAAACTCCTGATGTTATCAGTTTGTTTAAGACCTCTTTTCTTTCCTTTAATTTTTCTAAGCTTTCTTCTATTTTTTCTATCTTCTTGACTTCTTCTCTGCTGTCCACTCTTTTTAAGGATTCTAAGAGTGGTGTAAGGATTTTATCTTTTCCAAAGATTAGCTTATTGACTAAAGTTACAAAAGCTAGTTTTATGTCCCTGTCTTTAATAAACTTCATGGAGCACTTGTTGATATCTTTTAGGTGTTCACTACAAGTCCAAGCTATATATTTTTCTTTTCCATTATAGTGATGTCTTCTCTTAAAGCTTGAACCACACTCGCCACACTTGATTTTCCCCGATAGGCTATATCTATTTTGATATCTTTTAGTGTCTTTTCCGTTTCCTTTTGCTATAGCCCTTATCTTTATTAATTCTTGTACTTTGCCAAAGTCCTCTCTACTTACTATGGCTTCATGGTTATCTATTATCTTATACTGGTCTTCCTCTCCCTTATTTTTATGTCTATTATAATTTTCATCTGTATAAGTCTTTTGATAGATGACATCACCTATATATTTTTCATTTTTTAAGACTCCATTTATAGTCGACCCATGCCATTTTGCTCCTTTTTGTCCTTTAATCTTTCTTTTATTTAGGTTCTCTGCTATTTTGTGTGTTCCCTTACCTGAAAGATACTGTTCAAATATTTCTTTTATGATTTTTCCTTCTTCTTCATTCACTACCATCTTTCCGTCTATATTCTCATAGCCATAGGGTGGGCTTGATATAATAAAAGTTCCATTTTGAAATCTCTTCTTTATGGACCACTTATTATTTTCTGAAATAGACCTGGACTCACTTTCTGCAATGGATGAAAGTATGGATAACATCAACTCGCTTTCCATGGTTCTTGTATCAATGTTTTCTTTTTCAAAATAGATACCAATATTTAAATCAAGGAGTCTTCTTACGATTTCCAAACAGTCTGTTGTGTTTCTTGCAAGCCTTGAGATTGATTTGGTTAGGATAAAGTCTATTTCCCCTTCTTCACAGTCTTTTAACATTTTTAGAAGTTCATCCCTGCATTCTTTCTTTGTTCCTGTGATGCCTTCGTCAAAATATAGACCTGCAAAAGTATATGACTTGTTCTCTGCAATCATCTTTTCGTAGTGTGCTTTTTGCGTTTTAAGACTCACAAGCTGAGCTTCCTCATCTGTCGATACTCTTGCATAGGCAGCAACTCTTAATATAGATTCTTCTTTTTGATTTGATTCTATTTTTGTTATCTTTTTCATCGTCTCACCTCTCTTTCTCTTAGTGCTATATTCCCGTACAAATGAGTATATATCAAGTCTTATAGCAATAATTCTGAAAGAATAGGTCTAAATTTTTTTATGTTTTCTCTTCTAATTTTCCTATATTCTTCAAGGCTAATTTCATCTAAAAGAAAGAGATCCTGGATGAACTTATCTGATAGATAGAAATTAAGCTCTGCTTTTAAATCTCTTTCTGTATATTCAGTTTTTAAAATTTCTTTTCTACCTTCAAACTTTTCTACTCTCATGCTCCACCTCCTATATCACAGGCAAAGAAATCAAGGCTATTTTTAACCTTAGTTTTCTTTTCTCTATATTCCTTAAGACATATAGAGGGGTTTTGAGTAAGATTTCTAACAAAAAAAAATAGAGGAACATTTCCTCTATTAACATAAATTGCAATATTTTTTAAATATTATATGCTCTCAACTTCAGTGGATGAGTTTGCATGAATAAATTTAAGATACAAATTTTCATTTAATTTTTCTACAGCCGAATTTATTTTTTCAACAGTAACTTGATCAGTTATCTTTGTGTGAGTTAATACTAGTTCTTTTAAACTTTCCCAATTTGGAATTGGCTTACTTAAATCTACACTGTCTGGTCTATTCAACCTATTCCACTTTATAATTGTAGTTCCACTCCTAATTGCAGAGCTAGAGCTATTTTCAGTGTTGTATTTATTCTTTACCTGTAGCATAACAGAATCATTTTTACTATCATCATAATCTAACAAACAAAAATCAATGGCTCTAAATACAGAACCAGAACACCAAATCCATCCTATAGGCTCTAAAATTATAGATAAATACTCTTCTAAAATTGCTCCATTAAAGTTTTCTGCACTCATATAAATAGCATGTCCATAGATATATTTTTCTAAATCATCAGCTGATGCCTTTGTAACTTTTTCAACTCTAGTTGTTAATGCAGCATCTCTTTCCATATAAGTTTTTAATTTCTTTTCTGTAGAAGGCTGTAATCTCTCATTTATAAATCGTCTTATCCATTTTTTAAAATAATCCTCTGATATGTCATCTATATCTATATTATGATGTAAAGACACAAAGAGTTCAGGATTATAATTAATAGCATAGCTAAAAAGCTCATCTATAGATTTTAGCCATGACTCCTTAATTTGTATTTTGTTTTTTGAATATTCTTCTTTTAGACAATTTTTTGCTTTTTGAAATCCTTTCCTTGCTTGCTCAATTGTAATATTTTTATCTTCCATTGTTTTTACGTAAGTTTGCTGTACCATTAAATTCCTCCTAAAGTCACAATCTAATCAAATTATATCAGATTTAATGCTAAACCGCTAAAAATATGGTATAATGATATGGGTCTAAAAATAGTTTCGTTGAGGAGGCTAAATTGATATTTAATACAAAAGAAGCTTCTGATAAATTAAAAATTTCAGAGCAATATGTTAGAAAACTTATTAAAGATAAAAAATTAAATGCTTCAAAAGATGAAGATAAAAATTGGATTATTTCAGAAGAATCAATACAAAATCTTTTACAGGAAAGAACCTTTGTTGTTAATCCTGATAATTTTATTAGAAAAGAGAATTCAATACCTAAAGTAACAGCAATCTCATTCTTTTCTGGAGCTATGGGCTTGGATATAGGGCTTGAAAATGTTGGAATAAAACCTTTAATAGCTGTTGAAAATAATAAAGAAGCAAGAGCTACCATCATAAACAATCACAAAAATATAGGTTTATTGGACGATATTAATAAATGTGATAGAGAATTGATATATAAATATGCAAACCTACCCCAGAATCATAAGATAGATATATTCGTCGGCGGCCCACCCTGCCAAGCTTTCTCAACTGCAGGGAATAGAAAAGGCTTTGAGGATTCTAGAGGAAGTGTGCTAATAAAATACGTTCAATTAATAAAAGAAGTAAAACCAAGGTATTTTGTTTTAGAAAATGTACGTGGGCTATTGACTACAAAAGCTATACTGCCCGAGAACAATAACGTACCTATAAAAGGTGCAGCACTACACTATATAAAAGATACACTGGAAAAATCTGGATATTCTATATCGTTTGAGCTATACAACGCCATGTATTTTGGCGCCCCACAAAGTAGGGAGAGATTTGTGATTATTGGTAAGCTAAATGGATCTAAACCAGAATATCTTACCCCCACTAATTCAGATGATAAAAGTTTAGGGCTTAAACCTTTAGTAAATTTATCAGATGCAATTTCAGATATACAAGAAAAAGAAATGAACTATGTGGAAATACCAAAAGCCAGAAAAGAATGGTTTAAAAAAATTCCTGAAGGAGGAAACTGGAAATCATTAAATGCCGATGACCAAAAAAAAGCTATGGGCAATAAATATAATATGGGTGGCGGAAAAACTGGATTTTTTAGGAGATTAAGTTTCGATAAACCTAGTCCAACTTTGGTTACTTCACCAATAATGCCAGCTACTGATTTGATTCATCCTACAGAACTTAGAGCACTATCTATAGAAGAATACTCTCGAATACAAGGTTTCCCCGACGATTATAAATTTTTTGGAAGCATTATGGAACAATATAAACAAATTGGAAATGCTGTACCTATTAAATTAGGAGAAGCTATTGGAAAAACTATCCTCAATGATATGAATGGTTTAAAAACTAATAAATATAAAAATTTTAGATATTCTAGATATAAAAATACTTCCGACGAAATATTTGAAAAACTATACGTTGATAATTTAAATAAAGAGTTTACAATATTCAATCTTTAATTTTAAGTTGAACAATCCCTTATAAATTTAATACGAAAGAATATTCTTTATGTATTATTTAAATCTTTCTTTATATAGTCAAAAACATTGAAATAGCAAAAATGCCTGTACTATAAATTGGCACAGGCATTTCTTGTTATATTAAACTAGTTGATTTACTCTTCTCTGAATAACATAATAATCATATCCAGCTTGAGTTAACCCACTTTTTCTTTCTTCTCCATTTCCCCATTTACCATTTATAACTTCTTTTGCTAATTGGTCGATTGTCTTTCCAACTGGATGTATTATCTTGCCATTAGCATCGAATACTTTCAGTCCAAATCTATCTGCACATCTTTTGGCATTTTCTAAATTTTTAAATGCTCCTTTTTGACTTTTAGAATCAGACCATGATTTTCTAACTCTATATAAAACACCTACTGGTTTACTAGCAGTCTTATTGCCTCTTAGTCTTTTATTAACCTCGCTTGCTATATATGGAAACTTGCTACCTAGATATGGTCCTGGACAATTTGTGTTTGAATACCACTCATGCTTTTGAAGAACACCATCTTTTCCTCCTGTATAGGTGCAAGGATAAATTCCATTTCTTTTACATATGTCTGTTACTAAATCAATTAGTCTATTTAAAACGTAATCAGAAACTAACCACTGAGGTCCTCTAGTAGAGTTTCCTACTTCAATTGTTACTGCTTGGTTGTCACACCATCCAGATGAGGTTGTCCATGCTCTATTGCTTTCATCAACTCCTAAAACAATAACTCCGTCTGAACCTAAATTATAATTGGCAGATGCTTGTCTTGATTTTGGAACAAAAATTCTCGCTAGATTTCTGCCACTTATAACCCCAGCCGCATGATGTATAGCTATTTTTGTAATCTTTTGATTTCTTCTTCCACTATGGTTTGGTGAGAGAATCGTTGCTTGTATTAATGGGCTATTACTCATTTATTTTTCCTCCTTGAATTGTTTTAATATTTCCTTTAATTTTTCTGGTACTGGCAAGCCTAGAGCCACGGAATTTTCTAAAATAGAAAGTCCTTCATTTGCGATATAAAAAAAGATGATGGCTGTTCTTATCATTGTTCCATCACCTTTAATTAAATTTACATCACATAGATTTGCTATGCCTACAACTATAAAAATCATAATCTTTTTTGCTATCCCTTTAAATCCTATGGATGAGGATAGCTTTCTTTCGACACCCGCTCTTAAAACTCCTGTCAAATAGTCAGCTATTACAAAAGCTAGTAGTGTATAAATAAAAGCATCAACGCTTCCAAGAAAAAATCCTAGACATCCTCCAATCGCTGTAAATAAAACTTTCATTGTTTCTAATACTTTATTCATGTCATTCCTCCTCTGTTAAAGTATATGTTATTTTCATTGTCTTATCTGCCGTCTTTAGTATTGGACTTGATAAATTATTGATAGTTCCTAGATATGGAGTATGAAGATATAGTTCTTTAAATAAATCATTACCGCTACCATCATACCCAACACAAAAAACTCCAACATTTATTAATGGCGCTCCAGATGACAGTAAATTAGAGTCTTTAATTACAGTAGCTTGATCATTTTTATCTACTATATAATGTCTAGAGAAAATAAAATCTCCAACTTTACCCATTTGCCCATACGAACTTGTATATTCTTCGTACAAATCTATTTTTGATATGTCAGCTGGGTTATTAATATTAATCTTAATTATATGCTGTTGTCCATATTCTAATGCATATAAGTATCCATTCCTAACAACACTATGTTTTGATACTGAATTTGATCTTAAATCATAACTAGCTAAATTAAACATCTCGATTCCATCTAAAGTCCAATAATCTATTTTAAAAGAATAATCATCTTTTTTTATCTTTACTCTATTAAGATAGGATTTATTATCTCTATTATCAGAAATAAAACCGTAGTAATAGCCATCCTCCCCATCAAAAAAATTAACATAACAATTATCTCCAAAATAAATATTTTTATAAAAATCGTCAATTTTTATAGTTGTTTTTTCTATATTTTTTTTGCTTTTTATAATGATCTCATCACTTAAACCTATACTAGATATAGGTTCATCAATTTTAAGAATTTCAATTGATTTATCTTTTAATGGCCAAATAGAAATTATTGTATTTTCTTTAACATTGTATTCTACGATCCCTAAGTATGAATGTAAGCAATCATAACTTAAACTTACTTTTTGTGTCATATTAAGTTTTTCACAACAACACGACCCCTGGCTATCTCCATAGTAATGCTTACCACCCAAATAATGTGTCAGTGCTAAAGATGATATTTTACCATTTGCTTGACTAGTAGAAAAATCCCAAATAAATTTATATCCATTTTCTAGTTTCATTGTTTCAACAAGGTTTGCTGAGCCCCTTTTCTTTTCATCAGTAGTATTTACATTATTAGATGCATAACCTGTTATAGGATTACTCGCATCAGCGAAGTATTTATTAGCATCTTCTTCTAATCTATCTTCAAAAAGTAAAATCCCACCATAACATTTATTTGCTATAGGAAAAATTTCATCACTTAAAATATAATAATTCTCTTTATTAACTGGATACATTAATCCAGAAGGATTTAAACTAAGTAAATCTCTAACTGCATTTGTTACTAGATTTTCATCTTCATAAGTCTCTTTTTCATTAGTATTTACATTAGTTAATTCAATAACTGACTTCCCTTTAAGCATAACTTTATACCTCCTTATTTTTAATTTCAGTAGTTATTTTATCTTTGTAATTTCCTAATTTAATACCGTTGAACTTAAATCTTTCTACTTTTTCCTTAAATTCAGTTTTAGTTGGTTCTTGTTTTTCAACCTTATAGTAATCTAACAAATTACTAAATAAAAATAAATTAGAAAAAGTAAATTTCTTCCAAGATTCTTCTATTTTAATTTTTCCATCCCAAGCCTCTGTAGAACCTAGAGATTGACCAGATATAGCTGCAATAGCATTATCTTTACTTATCATAGCTTGACCTGATTCAAGCCTAATTAATACTGAGAAATTGTTCATAGTTTTCTCTTGTAGTTTAGTCAATGGATAAAAAAGATTTAGAATGTGGTCACCACTGAGGTAGGTTTCTTTTGGAATGTGATGTTCTATTTTCGTATCATTAAAAACATAAGTAATAACAAGCCTTGTTGGTATTTCTATATTTTCAATATAGTTTAATTCCTCTATCTCTTCTTTTCCTTCAAACTTTGGAGGGTTATATGATTTACCTTCATTATTTAAAATCTCTACTTGTTTCTTAACCTTCCTTGATATCTTTCTAGTCTTTTCTTCGGTATCACAAATTATATTTAACAAGATAGACGCATTAAAAATTGCCTCCGTTTCTTTATTGGAGGCAAATTCTATACGAATTATTGGCGTGTCAGTGGTAGAAAGATTGAAGGCAGTGTAATTAGAATAGGCATGAACTACTAATTTTTCAGATTCAATCTGATTTAACAGCCCTACTATATTCTTATCATTCTTGCTTTTAGCCTTTGATAGATATGGATTCTTCCCAACTCCTAAAATTCTGTGCTTACCATTTATCTTGTATTCAATGTCAGTAGTAAGCCCTTCAATCTTTTCTTCTTCGTAAGAGATAGCTATCCTATCTCCAACATCAAGGCTTGGGTCTCCTATAGTTACCATGTCAAAAGGTGTGTGATGAATCTTACAAATTTCAGTAAGAAGAACCTCACACATTCTTTTTCTTTTTTCTGGAAGTCCTAATTGCATAAGTGGATTTATTCCAAGATTCATAGTTAGGCCATCATCATTTTCTAAAGAATAGTATTCAGCTATTTTAGTCTTAGCATTTGTTGAATTGATAGCTGTATATCTTGTCTTAAAATCTGATATTGATGAAGAAAATCTTTCTCTCGTTTTAATTTCTGTGGATATACTTTCTGCATATTTCTTTAAAATTAATTTCCCATCACGACTAATCCCAGCAAAAGCACCTAGTGTCGATCCTATATAGTGAATAAAGTCCCTATAAGTTTCTATATCATGGTCTTGATAAATTGCTAAGACTTCCTCTCCATTTACAAAAGCTTTTACCTCATCTTCTGTCATACCTAGTTCTACCTTGCACTTCTCACATGATAGTGTAAGTAATTCAAAAGCTGTACCAAAAGTATCCGTAACTGGAAAGTTCTTATCAAACCTAAGCATATAGTCATAGCCTTTTAATTCTAAAATTTTCTTAGACCTATTTGCCTCAGTAACATCAAATATTCCCATCGGTATGGTTTCAATCTTTTTATTTTCTAATTCTTGATGATAAAAAAGTTCTAATTTGGAATCCTCTAAAGAATACCTATCTATATCTGAAAAAAGGCTGATTCCAAACTCCCCTGCATAAACTGTACCTATTTCAAGTTCAGAAGATCCAGAGCAAGAACGATGGATGTACCCAGAACCTTTTAAAATATCCTTATTATTAAAAGGAATTGTCGTTCCATCTTCTAATATGATGTTTCCCGTCCAGTAAAATTTACGAGAGTTCTTTTTTATAACTGTTTTATATTCTTCACTTGTTGGATACATTAGTACTCCTCCAATGAAAAAGATACTTCCCACAATCCTTTATAAGAAGTATCTTTTATTAATTTGACTTGAAACTTGTCTATATACATTTGTGTCTCTTTAAGTTCCAATGTTTCTGTATCTAAATATTTAACTTTAAGATTAGACTTATTAGCAAAACTGCTTAAGGTCTTTACAAGTTTAGGGCTACATGAAAAACCTACAGATATACTTGCTACTTTATTTCTAACAATATCCCTCTGAATTGTACCTGCCTCTGTCTCTCCTCCAGTATCTGCCTCTATGTCTCTAAAACCTAAATCATAAGAATTTGGTAGAGGCATATCTACTCCTTCAATAATTAAATATGATTGATATTTCATTACCTACCTCCACTCCTTAAATTCTTACGCATTGATGCATTGACAATAACTTCATCAAGGAGTGTACCTCCAAGATAAACTGGGATGACAAGATCTCCAGTATTTTCAGATTTTAAATTGATATTTGCAAGTGCATCGGATATTTGTCTTCCTATATCAATTCCGTTTAAAGCTGATTCTTTATAATATCCACCCATACCAACAGCTGATATATTTGGACTTAAAACCATATCGCTTGCCACATTTTTCATAGAAGATTGAACTATTCTCCTACTCTTTTCAATTCCTTTTGATAAGCCTTCCATAAAGTCTGGCATCCATGATTCGTAGTCGGTAAGTGGACCAACATCTGGTACTGAAAAGTGTAAGTAAGATCTAATTGTTGATGCAACATTAGATACAGCAGATATTACATTACCTATTGCATTTGAAATCCCTCTAGCAATTCCATTAATCATATCGGCTCCCCATGTGTAGGCTTGTGATGCAAGATTTCTAATGAAGTTCACTGCATTATTAAACCCATTTCTTATACTAGATAAAATATTCGACATACTAGAAGAAATAGCTGACTTCATTGAATTAAATGCAGATGAAACAGCTGATTTTGCAGAATTAACTGTTGATGAAATAGTAGCCTTGATGCTATTCCAAATATTAGACACTAATGACTTAATTCCATTTAAAACTCCAGATATAAATAACTTTATAGCATTCCAAACATTCATAACTATTGATTTAATAGTATTTAAAACTGATTGAATTACTGTTTTTATATTATTCCAAGATGTGGATATAAATGTTCCTATGGCAGTGATTACTGTAGTCAAGAACGTTTTTATCCCATTCCAAATAGTCTCAGCCTTTACTTTAATAGCATCAAGAACTGTTGAAATTAAAGTCTTTATACTTTCCCAAATAGTCCTAATAAATTCTCCAACTGCTGTAAATACTTCTGTTGTTTTAGTTGATATAGATGTCCATATATTGGTAAAAGTAGTTTGAATCCCAGTCCAAAGGCTTGTAAAGAATTCTCCTATACTTTGCCATAGACTCTTGGCTCCCTCAATGAAGGTATTCCAAGATTCAGTTAGAAAAGTTGTTATTGTAATCCATATACTATTCCAAGTTTCTAAGATTCCACTCCATAGATTAGCAAAGAAATCTTTTACTCCTTGCCAAAGTGTTTTTATGCCTTCTACAAAAGCAGTCCATAGTTCAGAAATAAAAGTCGTAATATTTGTCCATGCTGTAGACCAAGACTCAGATATTCCTTGCCATAGATTTGTAAAGAAATCTTTTATACCGTTCCAAATTCCAGATACTCCTTCAATAAAGCTAATCCATAAGCTTGATATAGTAGTTGTAATAGTAGTCCATATAGCATTCCAAGACTCACAAATTCCATTCCAAAGATTGGCAAAAAACTCTTTAATTCCTCCCCATATTTCCTTACAGGATGATACAATCGAGTTCCATGTATTAACAAGAAATTCTTTTATTGTATCCCAATTTTTTATGATTAAGGGAATAAGAATCGTCGCAATAGCAACGATAGCTGCTACTATTGGATGAGCCATAATAAGTCCACTTAAAGCAGTAAACGCTCCTTTCAAAACACCAAACACTTTAGCAAGTCCAAGCATCGCTGGTGTCGCACCAGTTGTTATTCGCCCAGAAAGAATAGACATAGCGCCTGTCACTGTTCCAATAACCGCTGCTACTTTTGAGATAATAAGCAAGACTGGACCAATGGCAGCAAGAATTCCGGCAAATATTAAAATGAATTTCTGAACTTCTGGAGGTGCATTTGAAATTGCTGTTATAACATCAGTAATCTTTTCTACAAATTTTGTAAGTGCCGGAACAACTAAATCTCCAAAACGAACAGATAGAGTTTCAAGTGCCCCTCCTAATGCCTCAATCTTTGATGAAAGATTATCTTGCATCACATCAGCCGTTTCTTTCGCAATTCCACCTGCGTTTTTCATAGATGCTGATATTTTGTCATACTCTTCTTGACTCATATTAAGAAGTGAAAGTAAACCTGCTTGACCTTCTTTGCCAGCAATTACTGTAGCATAATATGCCTTCTGCTCATCGCTTAAACCAGAGAATGATGTTCTCATTCCTCTTAAGATTTCATCAAGAGACTTAAACGATCCATCTTGATTGGTTATCTTGATACCTAACTCATCCATAGCACCTTGCATATCTTTAGTAGGTTTAATCATATTTGTTAAAGAGTTTTTAAGTGAAGTACCAGCTTGTGAGCCCTTAATACCGGACATGGACATTGCTGTAATTGCAGAAGTTACTTCTTCAATATTAAAGCCCATAGAATTTGAAAGTGGTGCTATATATTTAAAAGACTCGCCTAGGTCATTTATACCTATTGTTCCAGCATTGGCCGCTTGAGTTAATACATCAGCTACTCTTCCAGACTCAGATGCTTTCATATTAAATCCAGATATGGCATCAGCTACAATGGTTGCAACTGAACCAAGATTTTCTCCAGATGCAGCTGACGCATCAAGTACGCCTCCTACACCTGTTAATATATCCTTAGTAGACCATCCTGCCTTTGCCATTTCAGTCATAGCCTCTGTTACCCCACTAGCGCTAAAAGAAGTAGACTCACCAAGTTGAAGAGCTTTTTCTTTAAGTTGAATTAGGTCCTCACCAGTTGCACCTGTTATCGCCTTTACAGAGGACATTCCCTTTTCAAAGTCTGCTGCTGTTTTTAGCCCCAAGGCCCCTACGGCCACAATTGGTGCTGTAACCTTGGTAGTCATTTCTTTTCCAACTTCTCCTGTAACCTTAGATATCTTCATAGAAGAGTCCGAGATGTTCTTAAAGGCTTTACCAGTTTTTGATGCTTGTTGCTCTAGAGATTTCAAGGAGTTTTCAGTTTCAATAATTTCTCTTTGAAGGGCATCATATTGAGCTTGAGAAATATCACCACGAGCAAGAGCTGCATTTGCCTGTTCACTTGCAAGTTTAAGGGACTCTAACTTTTCTTTTGTTTCTTGAATAGATTGAGATAGAAGTTTCTGCTTTTGTGAGATAAGTTCAGTATTTCCTGGATCAAGTTTAAGAAGTTTACTAACATCACGTAATTCTGACTGAGTGTGCTTTATTTCTGTATTTACAGATTTAAGTGCGTCTTGAAGTTTGGTAGTATCCCCACCAATCTCAACAGTTATCCCTTTTATTCTATTTGCCACTTGACCGCCTCCTTCCTAAAAATGGACATGAAAAAAACACCTACTATTTTGTAAGTGCTTTTTGAATTTTCTTTAAACTATTTTATTTTCTGAATAATTTTGATGCAAAAGTTAGTATGTCTCTTGCTGTTTCAAAACTATCTTTCTCAGTATCATTTTGACCGTCATCCCAATGTCTTAGGAAGTCTCTATCAATACGAATACCGTTCTCATCAGAATGAAAAGTATATGTATCTTCTTCATTCACACGATATGTGTCTTCCGAATCAAATGATTTGTAAGATGACCTATATGTCTTAGTCGTTCCATCAAGCTTTTCTCTGTTTTCAACCAGATACTCTAAATCTTCAATTTCATGATCCTTAAACCTACCATTAGCTAAATTAACATATTTGCTTAGTTTCTCTTTTCTTGACTTTTTTTCTTTCTTATCCATTACAAAGTACCTCCCTCACGAAAATTTAATTCATCATTCCAATTTTCCTCAAGTATCTCTTTTAATTTCAGTTTTAAAGATTTAGAAATCTTATACGAATTTATTTTTAACAATATAGATTCCTTAGTTTCACCTTTTTTTACTAATTCTTTAACTACTTGAACAAATATCTTTTCAAATCCATATTCAGAAATAGCTTGAGATATTAGTCCAATTAATCCTAATGTTGCTATTCCTCCTATCATACCAAAAGGGCCAATTGCACACAGGGCTGCTGTGATTGCTGCCGCTCCCACATATCCAGTTGCTCCTATAGCTAACAATAGCACTAATCCAGGAACTCCCAAAGCAACAATTTTTGAAACGATTTTATCCATGAACCTTGCTCCTATAGAAATTCAAATTTATCTTTTATATACTACCCTTATTATACCATGTCTACTCAAGGTTTAAATTAAAACTTATCGAAGTCTTCTTGTGTGGCTACTTCCTTGTATTTATATTCATCGTTATTTTTTTCTGTGAACATATCATTTACAAGTCCAATTGTTAGTAGGGATAAATCAGAAACAGAAAGACCAAGTTCCACTGCCCTTAATAAAAATAAGGGTGTAGTCATTGGTCTTTCTGTTGGTCTTACTTTTTTTTAGGAATTTCTTCCGACTTTATGTTAAGTCCCCATAACTCAATTAGCTGAGGGAGAATTTGATAAATGGAAAAGGTTGAGAAATTATCTAACCATTCTTCTGGACTATCTGGCACAGATTTATCTCCATGTTTTGCCATTACATAGGCTATATTTTCAAATAGTTCTAATGAACCTATGTCAAGATTAGATTTATCTTTATCATTTTTCTTCATAGACTTTTCTAGTTCCATCAAGTCTTTAAAGATGTCTCGACCAAACTTTAATCTATAGATTCTTGGAATAGCTGCCGATGCACGAAATATAACATCTTTTCCATCTATTTTTATAGTTTTTGTTAATGCCATTATCTACTACCTCCTGTTGTCCTTGCCACAGAAGATGAAGTTTCTATTGGAAGATAAACTGATTTATACCAACCGTCATAAGTTTCCTTAGTTGTCTCATCACTTGTTCTAGCCTTTACATTTCCATTTGGAAGTGGTCTTGCTTGAATAGATAAAGTTTCTGGTTGAACTTCTCTTGATTCCTCATTTGTTTCTCCTTCAAGAGTAGGTCTTGCTGCCGAGCAGTTATACATGACATGACGGATTTTCTTTTGGTCTCCATCAAACTCAAAAAGAAGTGCAAAGTTTGCAGTTTCAGAATTTGAAGACTCAATAAGAACTTTGTTAGAGTCTGATTTTTCCATCAAAACATCAGTCCTAAAAGATTCAGGAATAAGGGCGATTTCTAAATCACCATCATAGCCCATATTGTTTGAAATAGTGTAGTATTCAATTCCATCTGCATAAAAGCTTTCAGGCTCTCCATTTGGATCTAACGAAATTGATACAGCACCAGGCATTGGCACTGGTGCCTTATATTTAATAACGCCCTCTTCAGCTTTATCGAATAGAGCGTAGTGAACGTTACAAATATTAAATTTAACTTTATTAGCCATTTTTTACCTCCATAGTAAATTCATAGCGAACTTCATAGAGTCTTTCTGACTCAATCCAAACTTCAGATTTTTCATAATAAATTTCTTCTCTATCAAGTATCTCTTCTATTTTTTCTTCTAGTTTTAAATCTTTCTTATCAGTATAAAGTTCTAAGTCTATCTGTGTGTTTTTATAAAAAACCACTCCATCTGCACCAAAGTGTTTATTCTTTGGAAATAGATATACCATAAATGGTGGATCTGGACTTTCTCCCTCAGCAAAGTGCGAATATGCAAAGGGAAGTCCTATATCTTCAATTATTTTTAATAGCCTATCCATCTTGTAATTTCCTCATTATGTTTTCTTCCAATTCTCTAACTCCTTTCTCTTCAGCTGGTCCAATATGAGGTTTAGCAGACACTCTTCCACCCTGTCTTAGTACATGTCCTTTCTCTAGCAAATGAGCCAGTTGGTATCTATTTCTTGAATGGACTACGAGTTCTATTGAGTTTGAAGTTTCTTTCATAGTTTTTACAGACCAAGACTTAGAATATTTCTTTGTTTCTCCTACAGGTGCATTTTCTTGTATGTCTTTTCTAATATTGCTACCAGCTTTTTTGACTTCCTTTTTGACTTCATCTGTTGCCATATCAGAATATTCTTCTAAGCCTTTCATTATTTCACTGGCAAGGTTTTCAATTTTTACATTCATCTACTCACCTTCCTACACCTAAACTTTATAAATCTATTTTTATAGTTCATAAAGTCAATTGAGATAATATTGTATATTTCATCTTCAAATATAATTCTGTATTCTGAAGTGTTAATATTCTTTAACCTATTTTGAAATCTCACAGTAAAAGAAATATCCGACCTGTCTACTTCCATCCCAAGAAAAACTTCTTCTCCTTTACCTTGAAAAGATATATAGGCTGAAGTTTCTAGATATTCTGTCCATACTGATTTATGGTTACCAATTTCATCTACCTCAACATTTTTATTTTGAAAGGTTATTTTTCTATTTAAATCCGATATCTTCATTAGAATTCAGCCTTTCTCATTCCAAATAATAAAGCCCTTAGAGTTAAGTTTAATTCAGCATAATCTGCCTCTTCTCTATGCTCATAAAGATAAGCAGTCATATAGAGGACGGCTATCTTTCCATTTGGATTTTTAGAAAGTTCTTCTTCACTATCAACCCTGGCTACATCCATGGAGTGCTTTATTGATGATTGGATGAGAGAATTAATTATCTCATCCTCATCATCAAAATCCACCCTTAAATATGATTTTGCCTCCTCAAGAGTAATCATAATCTACTCCTTAGGCAGTAGCACCAATTTTTAAAAGTTTAACTGCTTCTCTTAAAACTAAAATTCCATCTACTCTTTCTTTACCTAAGAAACCAACCATGCCATTACCAGCAAATAGTTCCTTTAAGTCTTGGAAAGATCTATTTCCCCTATCTCCAATCTTGTAATATGAAAAATCGCCAAAGGCTACTGCAAGTTTTCCTTTATCAGCTTTTGGTGCAAAGGCAGATGTATAAGCAGGATATCCTAAAAGTCTATCTGATTCTCCATCTTTAAGAGATGGTTGCCAAATATATGCACCATTAACATCTTTAAGCTTTCTAATCTGAGCAACTGTTGCATCATTTAAAATGAAAGCTGCTCTCTTTCTATAAGGTCTGTCTAATGAGTAAACTAAATCAATTAGTTCATCCGCATTAATTATTTGAGTCTTTGTTGTCACACCAAGTTCTCCACCCTTTTTAGAGTCAAAAATTCCTGTAGGCTTATTTACTCCATCGCCATTTAAGAAAGCGTCCTCTTCAGCATTTGCTAGTGCTCTAGTAAATTCTTCAGTGATGTATTTTTCTAAATTAAAGGCTGCATCATAGAGAAGTTCTTCAGTTACTTTAATACCAACATGAAGTTTGTGTGCATCAAGAGATACTTGGTCGAATGTACCATCTCCAAAGGTAAGTTGACCACCTTCTTCTACCCATAGAGCAGCAGGCTTTGTAGCTGCAATATTAATTTTATGAAGTCCAGAAGTTTGAACTTTTGTAGCTAGTTTTCTTACAATATTTTCATCTTCAAGACCATTTACAATATCTACTTCCATTTCTTCTGGAACTAAATATCCACCACTTTCATCTGTACCTACTTTTAATTCATTTGAAATATCTCTAAAGTTAGTTCTTAGTGCTTTCATCATAGATTTCTTATAGACATTTCTTGCTCTCATTGGCTTTTCTTCTTCATTAAAAGTAGCAGGTTCATTTGTTAGTGCTTGAGTAGTAGGTTTTTCTAAGGATTTATCCATTTCTTCTTCCCTCTTCTTTCTTTCAATTTCACGAGTATAATTCTCGATAGTTCTCTCCATCTCTTCATATGTCTTAAAGTCTTCATCAGACATTAGACCCTTTTCATCTTTCTTAGATTCAGCAAATGCCTTTGCCTCATCCCAAGCTTTAGTTCTCTTTTCCATTAGATCTTTTAAGTTCATATCTTTACCTCCAAGTGTTTTTAATTTTGTTTAATCTTTCTTCTACTTCACTAATTGAGTGAGTCTTTACTTCTTTATTTATCTTTGTTAAGAGTGAGTTTGTAACTGCTCGCCTTGAAAATACCATGTTCGTAACTTTTTCATCTTTTCTTTTATCAGTGAGAGTTCCGTCACAAAAGCCCATCTCAATGGCCTTATTCTTATCAAACCAAGTCTCTCCATCCATTAGATTTGAAATCTCTTCTCTGGATAAACCCGTTTTAATCTCATAGGCATTGATGATTGATTCCTTAACTTCCTTTAACATATCTATAGCTTTTTGCATTTCTTTTGAGTCACCAATGGCTACAGTTAAGGGGTTATGAATCATCATTAATGATGTTGGACTCATCAATACTTCAGTTCCTGACATGGCAATGACAGATGCTGCTGATGCTGCAAGTCCATCAATCTTAATGGTCACATTTCCCTTGTGTTCTAAAAGCATGGTGTAAATTCTTGATGCTGCTATACAGTCTCCACCAGGGGAGTTGATCCACACAGTTATGTCTCCACTTTTATTTTTTAATTCTTCAAAAAAGAGCCTTGGCGTGATTTCATCATCAAACCAAGACTCTTCTGCAATTACTCCATCTATATAGAGTTCATTTGAATCCTTATTCCAATTCCAAAATATTTTATTGTTCTTCATTAGGATTTATTTCTTCTCCTTTCTGCTGATAAAAACTACCTGCTTTATCAAGTGGTAGCATATTTCCATTTACAAGGTATAAGTCACCACCTTCTTCAGCTGATATCCTATCTAAATTTTCTAATTCTCTTATGTCATTTGCACTCATCCAGCCATTCTGTCTTCCTACAGCATAACCATTCATTCTTGATTCATAGTCTCCTCTTAGAAGTCCGTCAAGGTTGAATTTAATAAAGTAGGATTCCTTTTCTTTCTTTGTTAGTAGTGCTCTTTCTAAGGATTGCTCCCAACGAACGATCCAAGGGTCAAGAGTGTATTTAACAAATTCAAGCGACTGCTGTTCTATATTTGAAAATGATGACTTCTCCAAGTCGCCAATCATATGAGGTGGTATTCTGAATATCCTTGCTATCTCATTTAATTGAAACTTTCTAGTTTCCAAAAACTGGGCCTCACTTGGTGCGATGGCTATGGGTTGGTATTTCATCCCTTCTTCAAGTACAGCCACTTTGTTGGCGTTTTTAGGGCCTTGAAAGGCAGCATTCCATGACGCTCTAACTCTTTCTGGATCTTTAATAATACCTGGATGCTCTAAAACCCCACCTGGTTGTGCTCCATTTTGAAAGAATGACGCACCATAATCTTCACAAGCCATAGCCATACCAATTGCATTCTTTGCCATTGTAATTGGTGAATATCCAATAAGTCCATCAAACCCAAGTCCAGGTATATGAAGGATATCTTCTTTTAAAAGGTAAACTTCTTCAGATTTATGATTGTATTTATAAAAGATTTCTCCATCTTCACTTCGCATAACAGCCATTTTATTTGGCATTAGTGGGTAGAGTCCAATAACCTCATTTCTTCCATTACGAATTATCTGAGCATAAGCATTGCCCCACAATAAAAGATGGGTCATTAGTGTCTCTCTAAATACAAATGAAGTCATCTCAGTATTTGGCTCATCGTGTAAGAGAAAATATATGGCGTGGTCTTTTGCTTTTTCCTTTGAGTTTGAATTCCCTCTTTTATATAAGTGAAGAGGAAGTCCTGCTAAGATTTCAGCAAGAACTCTCACACATGAATAAACTGCTGTCATCTGCATGGCAGTAAATTCGTTGACATTTCTTCCAGCTGTTGTTCTCCCAAATAAAAAAGACGATGAAGATATCCTCTCCCCGTCTTTAGGTTTGTCTCTCGACTTAAATATTAAGTTTAAAATGTTTATATTACCACCTCCTAAAAGTAGGTATAAGAAAAGCACCTACTTTTGTAGATGCTAAAGTATTTTAATTATCGCTGTTGAATTCATTTTTCAATCTCAAATATTAAATCCATTGTTATAATTTTTCCATGATCTGTCATATCAGTAGGTATAAAACCAACATATCTATAGCCTTTTTCTGCATACTCATCAATAATATCTCTATGCTCATCAGATTTTGCACCAATAAACTTTCCGACTTTAATAGAAACATACTCATATCTTTTCATTTATTTTATCCCCTTTTTTATCTTCAAATTTTAAAATAACTTCGTTATTCTATAGTTTTTAATATTGCTATATCATTTCTCAATTCTTGTTTAATATGAACTCATAATTACTCTTATTATCCTTAAAAAGTTTACCAGTAAAAGAAATTTCATAAGAAATTTTTTTGCCTATATGTTTAAAATCTATGAAGACTTTACTATTTTTTTCTTCAAAATTGAAATCTTCTATTTCATTTCCAGGAATTAGATAGAAATCAGCCTTATCAGAATTGGATATTTCTTTTTCATAAATCCCTTCTTAGTAGATGCTAAGTTTTATAACTATTTATTCCTGTTTTTTGCTATTCATTCCTATTATCATACCTAATAACATACCAATAGACATTCCAACGGCTAAGTTTTCTTTACCTAGAGCTATTCCAACTGCAGTTCCTAGACACATGCCAATGGCCATACCTTCAGACATATTATTTTCATCTTTTTCTTTATCTTCGTCAAATTTATGTCTCTCTTTTTTTTTAGCACTACAAACTACATAAACAGCAAGTACGCATATTAAAAAACGATCAATCCCCTATCGTCATAAACCGATTCACTCGTATCATTGCCACACCTTATAGCCCTATCAAGTGCCATAATTGTAGCAATTACACCATCAATCTTTTCTGTAGATTTTTCCTTATCTGCTTTTATATTTCCAGCAGGGTCAGTTCGTATAAAAATATTATCCATCATCCACCTTAGAACTGGATGACCCCCATGGGCTATTTTTCTTTCGAGAGTTAGTTTCATGAGTTCTTTTGTTGGTGGAGACATATCTTTAAATCCTTGACCAAAAGGAACAACTGTAAATCCCATGCCTTCTAAGTTTTGAACCATCTGAACTGCTCCCCATCTATCAAAGGCAATTTCTCGGATGTTATATATCTCACCTAAGTCTTCTATAAATTTTTCTATAAACCCATAGTGGACTACATTTCCTTCTGTTGTCATAATATAGCCTTGTTTTTTCCATAGGTCATAGTTTACATGGTCTCTTTTTACTCTTAGATCGAGATTGTCTTCTGGCAACCAAAAGTAAGGTAATATTTGATACTTACCATCTTCGTCTATTGGAGGAAAGACTAAAACAAAAGCTGTAATATCAGTAGTGCTTGATAGGTCAAGTCCGCCATAGCAAACTCTACATTTTAGTTCTTCTTCATTAACAGCAAAATTACATAAGTCCCATTTTTCCATAGGCATCCATCTAATTGCTTGTTTGACCCATTGATTAAGTCTTAGTTGTCTGAAGGCATTTTCTTCAGTTGGGTTTTGCTTAGCCGATTCACAAGCTTGTCTTACTTTTTCTATTGGAACTGTAATTCCAAGAGACGGATTTGCCTTATGCCATACTTTTTCATCTGTCCAATCATCTTCTCTGTCTGCTCCATAAATAATAGGATAAAAAGTTGAATCAGTTTTTCTTCCTTCAAGTATGTCGACTGCCTTTTGATGCGTTTCATAGCAGATTGATTTCGTATCTGTTCCTGCAGTTGTTATGAGGAAATATAAGGGCTGAGTTCTCGCATCACCAGACCCTTTTGTCATAACATCAAATAATTTTCTATTAGGCTGAGTATGAAGTTCGTCAAAGACGACACCATGAATATTAAATCCGTGTTTGGAATAAGCCTCTGCAGATAAAACTTGATAGAAAGAATTGGTCGGCTTATATATCATTCTCTTTTGAGATGCTAGAATTTTTACTCTTTTAGATAGGGCTGGGCTCATCCTGACCATATCAGCTGCAACATCAAAGACAATGGTTGCTTGTTGTCTATCAGCAGCACATCCATAAACTTCTGCTCTTTCTTCTCCATCACCACAAGTTAGAAGGAGTGCTACAGCAGCTGCAAGTTCAGATTTTCCCATCTTCTTTGGTATTTCAATATAGGCTGTATTAAATTGTCGATACCCTGTATCTTTCACAATTCCAAACAAGTCTCTAATGATTTCTTCTTGCCAGTCAATAAGCTTGAAATCTTTACCTGCCCATCTACCTTTTGTATGTTTAAGGCATTCTATAAAAGTGACAGCATAGTCTGCTTTGTTTTTATCATAGTGAGATGTAGGTAACATAAATTTTGTTGATTTATATTTCATGTGACTTCCTTCCTCTAAAAATTGGCATAAAAAATAGCCACTTGCTAGTGACTTCTACTACGACAAATAGAGCCTAAACTCTATTTAAATTTTATTTTTATCTTTGTCTTGCTATGTTTAATTCTTTGTATGCCTTCTTAAGTTCTCTTTCTAGTGTTTCTGATTCTCCAAAAAGTTGGAACTCTTCGTCTGTTAAATTTCCTTTTGATACTTCCCAAAGTTCTTCATGAAGTTGGTCTGCGCATTTCTTTGCTGTTTCTGCTATATCTAAAAGGCTAATTGCTGATCCAATATTTCCTTCTCTTGATTTTCTTATTGAGTTTTCAGCGTATCTCTTGCAAGCTTTGACTTCTGTTTCTAATCTTTCTAAAAGGTCTTTTTTCATTGTTTTGTTCTCTCTTATTTTTGAATTTTTCTTAGAACTAAAGCTGGCTTTATTTCTTTTTCGTCTTCTTTTGCCTCAAAATTCCAGTTTGTTCTTCCTGTTTCTTGTTCGATTAGGTCAACTATGGAATATCCCTTATTTTTGAATGCTTGCAATTCATTCATAAGTGCTGTGGATTGGTCTGAAATTGTAAATTCTTTAATTTCAAATCTCTCAATGTTTTCTATAATTTCTAGGTAGTCTTTTTCAAATCCTAATTCTTCAAAGTCTAGTCTTTCAAGTCCTGCTCTTTTAGCTTTTTCGTAGGCCCAATAAAAGCTGTAGTTGATTTTGTTTTCTTGGAAATCTTCGTTTGTTTCAAGGTTTTCTAAAATTTCAATTTTTTTCATTTTCTTTATCTCCTTATCTCTTTTTGTTATGTACATATTCCCGTACTATCGAGGATAAGTCAAGTAATTTTTACTTAATTAACGGCTATTTTTCAATCTTTATCCGATATTTTTCTATAATATCTTCCTTGAAAATCACATTTAATGTCGAACCATTATCCCATTTTACTAGGATTGACCCAATAGAATCTACCCCATAAACTGTACCTAGAGTTCCTTTTGGTGGTGCTTGTAAATCTTCCATCTTAATTAGTTTAATTCTTGTTCCATCTGGATATACTTCTTTTAATTTTTCTATAATTTCCCTTGAAATCATCTAATCACCTCTTACATACATATATTGCTCAAATACTGATTTATATCAAGTCTTGTTTGCTGTATTTACAAGGCTTTTAAAAATATATATTGCACATGGAAGAGCGATGCCATTGCCCCACATTTTATATTCTGCGGAATCACTATGGGGGTTTTTAAGCCATTTTAATATCTGCTTATCCGTTTTCTTCTTTTTAAGACCTTTTATTTTAGCATCCTTATCAAAAACTTCTCTCCAAAATTCCAAGTCCTTATATGTTGGATTTTCTATTCCTAGATTATCACACCAGTAATCTGGAAATCCTTGTAATCTTCCACATTCCTTTGGTATTAGTCTCCTTACTATTTTTTGATTGACTACAGGTGGTTCTTTATAATCAGTAGCAAGTAAAGGTGACGATATATTTTTATCTGCTTTTGTAAAATATGAGTTCTTACTCATTGAATAGGTATCTTCTACAATAGCTACCCCTCCTTGATTTCTTGTAGGGGTATTCCCAGATGTGTCAATGGTTCTTGAAACGTCACACTTGTAAATATTGTGTCTTTCATTTTTTGTTTTTTCAGAAGTTTGTCTTATATCATAAACAAAAGGAGGATTACCTGCCTTGGCTCTTAGTGTTCCAGATAATTCTTCCGATATATCCATCCTTTGACCACCTTGGTCATTTAAACAGATTGTTTTATTAAAGCTTTCTTTAATGGCTCTGGTATTTCTTTTCCCTTTCTCGCAGCCCTCTGAAGTATCCCTTGACAAGCTTTTTTGCTCAAATAATATTTCTCTGGAACTTCCTCCATCAAGATCTGCGACAAGGAAGATTCTTCTCCTTCGTTGGGGCACTCCGAAGTATTTAGAATCAAAGACTCTCCAAGCAAGGGAAAAATTATCTCCCAGGATTTCTCCTGCACTTTGCCATCTCGAAGGTTGAGAAAGTTTAGCTTTGGAATCTTTGATTCTTGTAATTTCTTCAAGGACGCATCTAAAGTCCTCTCCTTTGTTTGATGAAAAGGCTCCTGGCACATTTTCCCATAGTAGGTATCTTGGATACTTACCATTACTTTTACACCTCATTTCTTTTATAACTCTTATTGCCTCATAAAAAAGGTTAGATTTTTCTCCTTCAAGTCCTGCCCTTTTACCAGCAATAGATAAATCTTGGCAAGGACTACCGAATGAAATGATATCGACAGGTTCGATTTCAGACCCGTCAATATCTTTGATATCTCCGAGGTATCTGACTTCAGGTAGGTTCTTCTGCGTAACTCTTATTCGAAAAGGTTCAACTTCTGATGACCATATAGGTTTTATCTCGCAAATAAGAGCTGCTAGAGGAAAACCTCCACTGCCGTCAAATAGTGAACCTAATGTCAGTTCTTTATTCATCTTTTACTACCTCAGAGTATTTATACTCTTTTCCATTTTTTAAAAGTCTTACATCTTTATCACTGCCAACTAATTCAATAAATCTATTTACAATGACATCTACAAATTTTTCATCAAGTTCTATCATCCTACAAATCCTATCAGTCTGTTCACAAGCTATTAGTGTACTCCCACTTCCACCAAATGGATCAAGTACAATGGAGTTTGTCATTGATGAATTTTTAATCGGATAAGATAAGAGTGGAATAGGTTTCATAGTAGGGTGGTCGCCATTTTTTCTTGGTTTATCAAATTCCCAAATGGTAGACTCTTTTCTTCCTGTGTACCAGTTGTGTTTTCCTTTTTTCTTCCAACCATAAAGGATGGGTTCATGTTGCCATTGATATGGACTTCTTCCAAGTACGAGAGACTGTTTCTTCCAAATACAAGTACCAGATAAATAAAAGCCAGCATCTTGAAATGCCTTTCTAAAATTTAGTCCTTCTGTATCAGCATGGAAAACATAAATCGATCCATCATCTGCGAGGAACTTTTCCGTATTTAAAAAAGAGCTTAGTAAAAATTCATAGAATTTACACTGCTCCATATTGTCATTTTTAATTTTTCCTGCTGATCCTTCGTAGTTTACATTGTATGGAGGGTCTGTGATGATAAGATTTGCTTTTGATTCTCCCATTAATTTCTTGTAGGTTGTCTCATCTGTAGAATCTCCACAAATAAGTTTGTGTTTACCTAATGTCCATATATCTCCAGCTTTAGAAAAAGTAGGTTTTTCCAATTCTTCCTCTACATCAAAGTCATCATCTTCTGTATTATTTCCTAAGTCAAAAATATTAGATAGTTCATCTTGTGAAAACCCAGTAAGTTCTACATTAAAACCATAATCTTCTAGGGATTCAATTTCTACTCTTAGTAATTCTTCATCCCAACCAGCATCAAGAGCCATTCTGTTATCAGCTAAGATATAAGCTTTCTTCTGTGCCTCATTTAAATGGTCTGCAAAGACACAAGGTACTTCTTTTATACCTTCTTCCTTGGCTGCCATAATTCTTCCATGACCTGCAATAACTCCATAGTCTTTATCAATAATTACAGGATTGATAAAACCAAACTCTCGAATTGATGATCGTAGTTTATTAATCTGGTCTTGTGAGTGAGTTCTTGCATTATTTACATAGGGAACAAGTTTTTCGATATCAACTAATTTCATTTCTTTTGCTGTAATCATATTAGCCCCCACTTTGCAAATTCCTCAAAACCACCAATAGAGTTAATGTAGTTTCTAGCAATTTCTACAATTTCAGAATATGGTCTACCATCAACAGTTTCATCTCCGATTGCACAGGATAATTCAATCTCTCTATTTTCTTCTTGTGCCTTTAGGTGAGCATAAATATTAATTGATACATCAGCCTTGGATAGGTCTTTACCATGAAGACCTCCACCAGTTACTGCTCTTCCCATATCAGAGCCGAGTTTTCTATTTGTGGCCCCAGTATCAACATTAAATCCTCCAGTCCAATCCCCTAATGGGTTTATGATTGCTCTTGGATAAATTGATTTTAAGATTTCTGTAGATACATTTGACTGACAGATGATGAGTTTATCTCCATCAAGAATATATTTCCCATCGTAAGGATAATTAGAATAAATTTCACGAGCAATTAAAGATAGTTTCTTTTCTTCTTGAGATGTAGGCACTCCTTTAAAGATGCCATTATCTCCACATCTTATCTTTTCTTTTTGATTCTTTGAAAGATGGATATCCTGTTCTACTATTTGAATATCTGCTATGACATCTCCAGCTATTCTCTTAATTGCTGATCCAATTTCTTTTTTATTTAGATTGCTGTCTGTTTCCATAATCACATGACAATTTCCATGCCCCAGCAAAACTTCAACTGCTATTTTAGGATTTTCTTTTTCTTTATATGCTAAATCTACAATTGCACCTGCAATGCAATCTGCTATTTTATCTGGATGCTTTGGATTTACTTTTTCAAACATTTTCTTCCTCTCTTTCTTTTAATAATGAAAATGTACTCGTGCCAAACGATAGAAACAAAGAAATCTATGATTTCGTCTTGTTTCATCGGAAGGGTGCAATACAATTACCTCCTTTGCCTTAGTAATTTTTCCATCATATCTTCTCCATAGTCTTCATAAACTTCTGTGCAGTTTTCTTTCACTATGTCATAAATTTCATACCATAAAAGATTTGCTGTCTTTTGAAACTGACTAGACATCTGTACAAATGGAGATGCTATAACTCCACCTGTTGTTGGATGCTTTCCTAATAGTCCAAATTGACTTATTGCCTCTTCACATTGAATGTATCTTGCAAAAGCCTGAGAATAGGATTCTAATAATCTTGGATTTACTAAGTTCTCACAATTTCTTTGTTTTAACCAGTCCCAAGTCTCTTTATATATTTCATCAGCACCAAGTGGTATCCCATTTTTTTGCTTTGCAGATAGATAATCGCTTGGTGTAGGCATATCCGTTCCATCAAGAACTGCACCATCTGGTAAATCAACTGCATCTATTTCTTCTGGAGTAAATGTTGGAATATCATTCATTAGTATTTTTACTTTTTTACCTTTTTCTATTTTTTTAGCAGCAGACTGTGGTTTACCCCCTGCTTTTACTCTTCTTCCACCTCTATATGTTCCGTCTTTAGCGATAGTATCACCTCCTATTACTTAAATATAAAATCTCCCTTCAATAAACAATATTGTTTACTGTAGGGAGATTTTTAGTTTAACTATGTTTGTCTAAAAATAGAAAAGATCTTCAAATTTCTTTTCTAAAGCAATGCAAAGTATCAAAGCTAATTTAGCAGTAGGGTTAAATTGACCAGTTTCAATTGAGCTGATTGTGTTTCTTGAAACACCCACCTCATCAGCTAACTGTTGTTGTGAATAGCCTTTTTCTTTTCTAACTTCTTTTAAATGATTTTTGAGAACTAGTTTATCATCCATAATCCATCACTACTTCAATGTTATAAGGTTAGCTACAAATAAGGCAATTCCTATAATCGCCATAAGTATCCCCATTAACAATTGCTTTCTTTCTTTTAATTTTACATACTTTACAAGTTCTTTTGTTGCTTCAATACTAAAATAAATACTTAGTATTCCATAATTAAAGGAATTGAAGAAAAAAGCTTCAATTCCAAATAGGATGGCAGCAACAGCTAATCCGATTTGGCTGGAAACTTCACCTGCTTTTTTAAAAATGTCAACCACCATCTCATCGTGATCTTTATACTCCTGACGACTTCTTGCTAAAACTTCATCTCTTTTCATATTCATTCTCCTTTATTCTTTCGCCAAGTTTACTTGGTATTTATATTATATCATGCCAAGTTTTATTGTCAATAGTTCAGAATAAGTATTTTACTTTTCGAATGATATTCTTTAATACCCCCTTTGAACCCGTTTTTTTGTGCGTGAGAGGGCGGCACCGTTGGTAGGGAAATAAGTCGTAGAGATTAAGACTCCCCCTCCCCACGTAAAACTATCCTCCAAACCTATCTCCACTCTTTGCATGAATCTTTGAGTGACAAGATTTACAAAGACTCATAAGATTATCTTCGTCATTAGTTCCACCACGAGAAAGAGGAAGTATGTGATGTACTTCCTCTACCTTTGTCATTCTATTCTCTTTTAAACACATCTCACAAAGTGGATGCTCTGCTACATATCTTTTCCTTATAAGTCTCCATGCTTTTCCATAACGCTTATGGGTTTTAGGATCTCTTTTATATTTTTCATAGTTTCTGTTGTATTCTTTCTCATGTTTCTTGCAAAATCGTCCATCAACTAATTCAGGACAACCCGGATGTGAACATGGTCTCTTAGGTTTTCTCGGCACTTTATCACTCCATAAAGAAAGCCTTGAAGGTGAAATCTCCAAGGCTCTTTTAATTATTCTTTTGCTATTTTAACTATACTACAACTACTTACTCTCATTCTATCAACTTTACTACATAGATTTAATCGGAATAGAAATCTTTCCTAGTGCATTTCTATGGACATTAAAACAGTACTGAATTGAGTAATTCATATCTACTGCAATCTGCTCCCAAGTATTAAAACAAAGATATCTTTTTTCAAGCACTGTTTGTTCCTCTTTATCTTTTAATTCAAAAATCGAATTAGCTATTTCCTTCTTCAAGTCTACCAAATTATCTATATCCCTATTAATCTCTTCTTGGAGATCTATAATCTTAACAATAGTATCTTCAAGTTTTGATGGTCCTCTATTAGGACTCTTAGGCATATCTGATAAGGTCGATGTAGCTTTTGTTGCTAGAGCGTTGAGTGATTCAACTTGCTCCAGCTTTGAGTTTATTCTCTTGTCTAAATAAAAAGCTTGTTTTAAATATTCTTTTGCGTTCATTTCTTACCTCCATAATTTTTTGAGGTAAGTTCTCCATAGAACTCCTGCTCGTATATTAAGCTTATCAAATGTTCTTAGTGACATTCTATGACATTAACTCTCCAGATTTGCTTTTACTGCATCAATGAGTGCAGCTTGTGCCTTGTTCTTATTTTCTAATGCTTTCATCACGTCTTCATCAATAGTTCCTTTAGATAAGATATGATGAATTACAACTGTTTCTTTCTGACCCTGCCTATATAGTCTGGCATTGGTTTGTTCATAAAGTTCTAAGGACCAAGTAAGAGAAAACCAAATAAGTGTTGAGCCACCTGCTTGTAGGTTTAATCCATGACCAGCAGATGCTGGATGAATAATGGCAACTGGAAACTTACCTTGATTCCATTCTTTAAAGTCCTTACTTGTCTTAAGTTCTCTTACATCAAACCTATCTTTTATTCTTTTCAAATCTGACTTATACCAATAGGCTATTAGAACAGGTTTACCATTTGCACCCTCTATTAAATCTTCTAAAACATCAAGCTTTCTATCATGAATATGAATCATATTTTTATCTTCATCATAAACTGAGCCTGATGCCATTTGCAATAACTTATTAGAAAGGGCTGCAGCATTTACTGCATCTATATCTTTATCCTTAATACTAACAACCAAGTCTTTTTTTAAGGTTTCATAGATATCTCTTTCTTTATCTGATAGATTTACAAAGACTTCATTGTTTATCTTCTCTGGCATTTTTAGGTAATCTTCAGCTTTCATAGATACTGTGATATCTGATATCTTTTCATAGATTGCATCTTCAGCAAAAGGCAGTGGTTTGTAGGAATAAATGATTGGTCCATTTCTCTTATCTGGTTTGAAGTATATTTCCCTGTACTGACCAATGAATCTTCCAAGTCTCTCTCCCATATCAAGGAGTCTAAACTCAGCCCACAAATCCATTAGTCCGTTAGATGATGGAGTTCCAGTAAGACCAACTATTCTTTTTACCATTGGTCTAACTTTCATCAAGGATTTAAACCTCTTTGACCTATGAGATTTAAAAGATGATAGTTCATCAATTACAATCATATCGTAGTTAAATGGTAATTCGCTCTTATTTATTAACCAGTCTACATTTTCCCTATTGATTAGATAAATATCTGACTGCTCATTTAATGCTTTTATTCTTTCTTTTTCACTACCTATTACTACTGAATATTTTAATATATCAAAGTGGGACCACTTTTCTATCTCTTCCTTCCAAGTATCCCTAGCAACCCTTAGTGGTGCTATGATTAAAACTTTAGATATTTCAAAAGAATCAAATAGTAAGTCTTTTATAGCTGATAAGCTTATAACCGTCTTACCGAGACCCATGTCCAATAGAAGTGCAGATTCTTCATTTTCTTTTATAAATTCAGTTGCATATTGTTGGTATTTATGTGGAGTGTATTCCAATTAGTCACCTCCAATCCTCTTTATTATTTCATCAATGTTTTCTTTGGTATCAAGAACATAAACCTTAAAACCTAAGTTTTTAAATTGTCTTATTCTTTTTTTCTGAATTGGTCTTGGTTCTCCTCCAGGTCTTTTTGTTTCCACAAATCCTATCTTTCCTTTAGGTAGAAGTATTATCCTATCTGGTATTCCCGTCATTGAAGGAGATGTAAATTTAAGACAAAGACCTCCATGGATTTTTACCTTATCGACTAAGGCTTTTTCTATTTCGTTTTCTAGCATTGATATTTCAACCTTTCTAGTGATTGTGTGAAGGTCTCGAAGGTCTCTTCTATAACCTTTATATATATACTAATTTTAATTTTATTACTATATAAAAGTTATATATATGACCTTCGAGACTTGCACAATGTCTAAATTTACACAAAGTCACTTTTTAATTTTAACCCCTGAATCTTAATTCCATCACGGAGTTTCACTCTATTAAATCCATTGGATGAAAGAGCAGAATAAAAATCAGTTGTTGACCTTACATAGTCACCAATTCTTAGACAATAGGCCCTATATTCTCGATAGACTTCTCCAGATTTTTCTTCAAATGATGAATCAATCTCGCAACACTCATTTAAGAAATGCTTGAACCAGTTATTTGATTCTTTATATTCATTGATGGCATCAGCCACTTTTTTAGGTAGGCTGAATTTAAAATCTTCATCAATAGCTTTTTTAGCACCCTCGATTAACCACTTAAGAACTGCTCCCCCAGCCTTATCTACTAAATAATCAGTGTAGTTTTTAATATCACTACTTCTCTCTATTTTTGCCTCAAAAGGAATTACAATAAGCCTTCTCCAAGTACCTTCATCTAAAGCTCCCACCCTTGGTAAATGGTTAGTATATAGGACAAGGGTATGAGAGGGTATGAACTTGAATGGATCTCGATATTTTTTCTCTGCTACAATTTCATCTGTAGAACAAAGCTGTTTTACATTTGAAGTATTTAGTCTTAATCCTTCTTGAAGTTCTGCTGCAATTAAAAGTCTTTTGCCTCTTGTTTCAGCAAGTTCTGGTTTAGCATTTCTCTTAGAATTAACAGTAAGAATATCTGCTGAGATTGACCCACTATATAAGTTTAGAACTCTTGAGATAGTATTCCAAAATGTGGACTTTCCATTTCTTCCATCACCATAAGCTATAATTAGAGCCTCAATATAGACCTTTCCGATTAGAGAAATACCAGCCACTTTCTGCACGTATTCTATAAGTTCACTATCTTTTACAAAAAATGTATCTAAGGCATCAAGCCATATATCCATATTTTCATCACTTGGATCTACAGATGTTTCTTTGGTTATATAGTCTTCTGCCTTATGCTCTCTACATTCTCCAGTTTTTAAATTAACTGTAAAGGATGGAGTATTTAACAAGAACTCATCCGTATCAAGGTCTCTTTGGTCTATTTCAAGCATTGGCTTTGATTCTTTTAATGTTGCATGGATGGCTCTGGTGTCCCCTCGCTTTACAGCATATTTCTTATATGCCTCAAGCAAAGTTAATTTATAATAAATAGATTTTTGATTTTTATCAAAAACCTCCATTGCCTTTTTCTCACTCATTGAGGCCATAATATCTCTAACTCCTGATTCCTTAATGTCTTCATCCATTTTTAGAAACTCGTTGTCTATTTCTGCTAGTTGCTTTAGAACCAATTCTTGAGAATATTCTTGTGCTTTTAGTTCAGATTCCTCCCAATAAGAATCATTGTAAACAAGAAACCCTGTAGAAGGAGAAAAGCGAATTCTATCTTTGTATTCCCTAACAAATACTTCTGCTTGACCTATGTCTGAAAATTCTGACGGTCTTAAATTTATGCCTTCAGTATATTCTTCAGGTGGAACATAATCTTCACTTGCAGCTACCTTTTTATAGAATTTGCAAGCAGACCTCCATATTTGTTCTAGTTCATCATCTGGGAGTGGTGGTGAGCAAAGACTAGCTTTTTTATCAAATAGTTCTCTCGCCTCATCTGTATTTCCATATCGAACTAGAACCCTACCTGCAAAATGGTTCATAGTTGAATTTCTAGAGCCTTGCTGAATCAAGTCTTGAGAGTTATCGAAGTCTTCAAAGTCATCTTTTAGAATTTCTGTTACATATTTCCTTCCCCTAACTATTTCAACAGCAGGATTCTTAACTCCAAAGAAAAACCTCGCTCCATCTAAGGCATTACCATCAAAGAAAGTATAAGTCTCCGCTAAGCTTTCTTTTATTCCTACATATTCAGCTAAATTTGTGATCTTAGGAATTGGAAAATATATGTGCATTCTTGGTCTTGCAGCTTTTCCATTTTTTTCTTTTCTATGGTTTCTGCTGTAAACTATGGCAAATTTAACTCCATCAAATATTCTCTTTAAATCGTTAGTTGAAATCCAATCATCTGGATTTTCTGAATGGTCGTTGTCTATATCCATGGGAACACATTCTGACTCTATAAAATTATCATTGGACCTGTAGGAATTTTTATACTTAGCCATTACATGGTCAAAACTTGCAGCTTTCACAAAAGACCTAACATCTACTGCATTAAACTCATTTGGATAAACACAATTTGACTCCACTCCTATTAAATTCGAGGTATATATCTTCAATTAGGCACCTCCTTTATAAAGCGAATCTTCATTTTTCTCTTCTCAGCAATCTTTATTTCTTCAGCCATTCCAGTACTTATATAGTCACCAAAGACCCAGACTTCTTCACATTTTCCTAAAAGAACATAATTAAAATGCATAGCAAGTCTTCTTTCACTTTCATCACTCATAAACTGAGGAAATAACAGATGTGGTGCGATGGGAATATTTCCTTCATCTAAAGCATAGCGAGAATACTTCTGTGCCTTGATTACATTATTTTCTACATCTCCAGAAAATAGACTGCAGATATATACCAAGGGATAGTATTTAGTTTTTTTCATTAGGCTACCTCCATTAATCTTTCTTATAAAATTCACTTTCAAATCCATCTGCATCTAGAATAAGTCCAGGTGCCCAACTAGGAACTATGGACATAATTTGATTTACTTCCTTGATACTAGATGAATCACTTTCTATAACAACTTCGTCATGAATATGCATGACGATATTAAATCCTTTTTCCTCAAGTCTCGTCATAGCCTCAGCTAAAATATCTCTTGCTATTGCTTGAACTATATTCTCTACAAATTTTCCACCATAGGATTCAATCTTGTCCCATTTATTTCCAACTACGATTCCTTGATATACAATTGATTCTCCACCAAATCGATTCATCCCTATCTTTGCCTTTGGATAAGCAAGCCTTCTTTTTGAAGGTAGTTCTATAAATAGAATGCCTTTTTCATAGCTAATAACTAAATTCTTGTATTTTTCTTCAGTTCTAGTCTTTACGACTCTTTTTACTACAGAATCAATATCCCACCAAAGACTAACTATATTTGGATTTGCCTCTCGCCAGGAGTCGACTATTGATTGAAGTTCATCTTCAGATAAACCCATCTCAATACCCCCCATTGCTTTTAGAGCACCTAAGGCTCCTTGATAACCACAGGCTAAAGTCGCTATCTTTCCTTTTTGTCTAAGGTGACCATTTACTCCATGCTTTTCAACTGGGACGCCAAACATCCTCGATGCTGTTCTGCAATAGATATCTTCTCCATTTTCAAAGGCATCTAGCACCCATTGTTCTCCTGCAAGCCATGCTAGAACACGGGCCTCTATTGCTGAAAAGTCTGAAATAATAAACCTGGTGTCTTCTTTTGCTATAAAGGCTGTCCTTATTAGTTGGGATAAAATATCAGAAGGAGATTCATAGAGAATTTCCATAGTTTCATAATCTCTATTTTTTACAAGACTCCTAGCAAGTTCTAAATCCTTTAGATTGTTTCTCCTTAGGTTTTGAACTTGAATAAGCCTTCCTGAATATCTCCCAGTTCTACTTGCTCCATAAAATTGGATCAGACCCCTTGCTCGATTATCTTTTCCTTTTACATTTTTCATAGCATCATATTTTCTAACTGAAGACTTAGATAATTCCTGTCTAAGTTCCAGTACTTCTTTAATATCTCCTTCAGCATTTTTAAGAGCAGACTCTACATCTTTTTTAGCTAAGGAATCTATCTCTAAGCCTTTTTTATTAAGCCATTCTTTTAGCTGTAAGGGAGAGTTTGGATTTTCAAGACCAGTTAGTTCTATGGCTCTATCCATATTTTCATCTCGTAAGATTTCATCAAATTTAATAGCTGAATCAACTAAAACTTCATCAATCAAAATCCCTCTATCATTGATGTTCTGATCTATCCAGTAATTTTCCCATTCTGATTGAGGCATAGGAAAGGCTGATAGTTTTTTCTTTATCTCCATTTCTGTTTCTACATCTCTTTTGTTGTATTCATTAAATATAGACCACTTTTCCAAATCATGATGTGGTAAATTTCTTGTCCTCATACCATTGGCCTTAGTTGGTTTACAAGGAATAGAAAAATATCTTATAAGAGCCTTGCCTTCATTCATCTTTTGCTTATCAAGTTTTAAAACCTCTCCGACTTTTTCAAGCGATAGGGGGAGACCAAGATAGGCTGACCAAATCATAGTGCAGTACCAACCTTTTGGATTTAGCCTTTCACCAAGAAATCTTGAGAGGCACACCCTTTCAAAGTTTGCATTAAAAGCCCACTTTTCTATACTTTCATCACTAAATGCTGATAATATTTCTTCAGGAATAATCTCTCCATTTGCTAAATCTATAACCTGGACTTTCTGATCATTTAATGAATATGCAAAGAGGAGGATTTCAAAATCCTCACTCTCGGCATATTTGTATACACCACTTTTTCCTAAATCAACTGAAGAATAGGTTTCAAGATCTATGGATATTCTCTTCATAGTTATCACTTAATTCTTCTAATAGCCTCTTACATTCCTTAACTTCACGTTTAATATCTTCTATTCCAAATTGTATTTTTCTATATATTTCTCTAATTCTTGTATTTGATTCTTTTAGCTCAGCTTGAACATAACCAAACTTATACCAAACAAATGCCCAAACACCTAATATAGACGCTGTTATAAAATATTCCATTTCTACCTCCTATGCCAAGAAATCTTCATCATCATCTTCCATAGCATCGAAGTCATCTGCTGCATTAGACCTATTTCCTAGAGGTTGTCCATCTCTAAGTTTTTGAATATTTCCAAGGCCCACGGCCACTCCTTTATTGCCATTTACATTGTAGGCATAGAAGTTAAGAGATACCCTTGCATAAACTCCAGAATAAACTTCGCTCCTATCTAGGATTGGTTCTACATTTCTATCTACAATTTGAGGTGCTGTCATAGAGTTGGCATTTAAGAAGTATGCATCTGCATAAGCCTCATCATCTTTTTCTGTATCACCATCCCTTAATGGAAGTTTGATGGCTCTTTTATTTGGTTTCTTTCCATTAAATTTAGAAAGTCCTTCATCAATAGCAGCATCAACTGCTTTTTCAATTTTTTCGATTGTCTTTTGGTCACTCTTTGGAATTATGACCGATACTGAGTATCTTTCTTTGCCACCATTGATTGACTTTGGTTCCCAAACATTCGCATAGCTTAATCTAACTTCACCTGTAATTACTTTTGTTTTATTGATATTTGACATATTATTTACCTCCGAATTCTTCTTTAACATTGTCAATTTTTACTTCTTCTCGCTTGTCATCAATACTTACTAATGTCAACTTTCCTTTTGGCTTTTCTAATAATTCAGTAATATTTTCATCAAAGACTTTCTTACCTAATAACTTAGTCATAGCTGTGATGCCAAGTAATTTTTCTTCAAATGGATTGAATCCCAGTTCTTTTACTTTTTTGATAACTTCATCTTCATTTACATATTTTCTATTTGACCTACCTTCGACAAGTTTTAGGTCCTTCCATCTATGACCATTCATTGCTTTTTCTAAAGCATAGGCCTTTATATCTTTGGTCCATTGTTCCAGTTCATCTAATTTGGGTAGAATCTCTTCAATTTCATCATCCGATAGTTCTGGTGGTAGGGTAAATTCTTCTTGTGCTAGTTTTAGGTTCTCTTCTGCTCTTTTTCTGCATTTGTTCTTTGCTTTGCAGAAGATACACCATTCTCCACAAGAGAATTCCCCATGTCCTTTATAGGCTTTCTCAGCAATCTCTCGTACATATTCTCCCCACTTATAAAGTTCTGTCTTTTTAATTTCATAAGTTGATATATTACACCTTCTTGGTTGATAGATATGAAAATTTACTTTCTCAATATCATAAATTCCATCAAAGAGAATTAGAGCACCAAGTCCATATAACATGAGTTGAGTATTTTCCCTGGCATCTACTAAAAGTCCTTGACCGTATTTTAAGTCAATTACATGCAGGTCTTCTCCTCCAACTACTACACAGTCAGCTGTACCAAAGGACTCCTTAACATATTCTGATAGGTCAAGCCTTTCTTCCACAAAGACGGCTGGGCTTTCGTATCTACTTATAACTTCTGTTACATATGATGCATATCCTTCGGTTAACTCATCCATTTCTTCATCATAAAAATCTAAATCCTCTGTTGGGTCTTTAGTATCTAAACCTAATAACTTCTTTAGTTTATATTCTGCTAAGGCATGAGCTGAGGTGCCTTCAAGTGCATAGGGACTAACTTCATCTTCGTATTTTTGAGAGAGCCTAACGCTTGGCGGACAGTGAATCCATCTATTAGAAGATGATGCTGATAAAATAGCATGATCGCCCATTACAACTTCTCCACATCTGCTACCAAGCCTTTATAGTTACTTGGTTCAATCTTAGATAACTTTTTAGCTCCATACTTTTCTAAGAGTTCTCTTATCTTTGCTGTATGTCCTAATCTTGATTTGTCGGCTAGTATCTTTCTAACATCTTCAATCTCATAGGTCTTTTCGTTTTGTTTTACTTCCTCTCCCTCTTTAGGAACTTCCTCATCACTTTCTAAAGCTGTGAGAAGGACACCTATACTAGATGCAAGATTCTCTGCATCTTCTTTGATTTCCATTAGTAGCTTTATTCTTGACATCTTTTTCTCCTTTCTCGATTTCTCTAACGTCCACTGAATCAACTGTCATCCCAGGGTCTAATAGATAAATTTGTCTGTAGCCTCCAAACAAAAATTTTATTAATCTGTTTGGAATTTTTCCGACTGCACCTTTAAGGACATTTGTCTTTTGTCCTTTCTCATTTGTTACATTGATGATTATTTTGTGCCTCATGTTTGCCTCCTTTCTGAAAGGGTCATCTCCCTTACAAATCACAGGCAAAGAAAAAGGACGAGTTTTTAACCTCGTCCTAAAATATTTAAAAATTATTTTTAATTGTCTCTTTTGCTTTGTCCAAATGTTTCTTAACCCCAGCTGAAGATATGTTCATTAAATCTGCAATTTCTGACTGCTTGTATGCGTCTACATACATCAACTTGATTACTAATCGCTGTTTATCCGTTAATAAAGAAAGTATATCTTCCATATGCTCCGACCATTCAAATTCTTCATTCATGTCTTTGGATTTAATAGTTGCTATTAATCTTTTATCTGGATCAATATCCCCATCGTTATCGAAATCAAGAGATAAGTTATAATTTCTTGGGAATCTTTCCTCTACTTCTCCTTTTAACAAATCCTCATTAGGTTCATATCCATGACTCTTTTTAAAGTCGCTTATAAATTCTTGTTTCCACGCATCTATTTCAGCTTTCTCTTCTTTAGTTCGTTCAGGTCTTAGATTCTTATTGTTATAGTAAACTTCACTGTCATCTAAAGCATGTAGTTTTTTGATATCTATTTCTGTAATTCCATCTTTTCCTGGTTCTAATTCCACTTTTGTTTCATCTGCAAACCTATAAACATACATGGTTCTTTCATCAGATCTAGTCTTTCTAATTTTCAAAATATTCCTCGCTTTCTTCCCTGATAGCAAGGAGCGAGAAATACGAATTTTACCTACAGTTTATGGAGCATAGTTGTCTTTCACCTAAAAAAGGCCATAAGAAACTAGAGGTACTCCATATACTTCTTTCAAAATTGATTGAAATTAGTTTATGTATGTATCTCACGCCCTTATAGCTAATCAGGCTTGATGTAATTTGTAATAAAAAAAGCCTAATTCATCCGTTAAGATAAATTAGGCCGTCTTGCAGCTCTTAAAAATTTACGCTGATTTTTTGTAACTCTTTATGTCGTACTCTGTTTTATCTATTCTTTTAACTAAGGTGATACATCCACCTCTAGCTAGTTGAATACTTTGTCCGACTTCAAGTCTAACTTTAATTTCTTGTTTTTTATAGATATTTTGTAATATCCCAGTTTCCGATTCAATTTTACAAATAAGTTTATTATTTGCATCTTTTACTTCTTGAATTTCTTTAATAGGCATCTTCCTTTCTTTTATATTTTAGCTTGCGGTAGAATAACTTCTACATTAATGTTGATTTAATGGAACGTACAACTTAAAAAAAATATAAGCTATCTCGTTCCATCTATTCAACACAAATTATACCACACGTGTTGATTATGTGCAACACTTGTGCTATAATATTATTATAAGGAGGAAGTTTATGAAAGACACTTTGGGAAAAGTTATATCCAATAGACGTGAAGAGCTAGGAATCTCTCAGCGTGAACTGGCAAAAAAAGTAAAAATTAGTAATTCTACTGTTTCGAGAATTGAAAATGATGATAAAATCACTCCAGATAATAACACTCTTAAGGCTATATCTGAAGTTCTACAAGTCGACTATAACTATCTGCTTGCCTTAAATAAGCAAATAGATGATGAACCAGAAATTCGTATTATTCAGAGAGCAGCAAGAAACATGGATCAAGGAAAAAAAGAAGAGATGTTAAAGGTATTAAAGCAGCATTTTGAAGAAGAATTTGGTAGCGCAGATGGAGATATGCAATAGTGAGGTATACTCCAGATTATAAGATTTCCCTAGAGAAATCATATGAATTATTGGAAGATGCAGATATCTCTGAAATTCCTGTTGATTTAAATAAAATTATTGATTGCTTTAGCAATGAAATCAGTGTAAAAACTTACTCTGAATACATGAATGATGCTAACTGTTCTTTACAGGATGTGATTGATTTTTTCGATAGTGATTTAGGTGCCTGTAGTTATAGGCACGATACAAATAAGTATATTATTTATTATAATGACGTGGATAAAACTGAGAACTGGATTAGATTTACCATCGCTCATGAACTAGGACATATTTTTATTGGTCATCACCAAATGTATGGTGTTGATGTTCTATCCAGAAAGGGTGTTGGTAAACATAAATACGAAGAACTTGAAAAAGAAGCAAATAATTTTGCTAGAAATTTACTAACACCTGCACCACTTGCTGAACAAGTTGTAGCATTTGAAAAAAAGGAAAATCCTTCTACGCTTTCTAGTTTATTTGAAATTACTTATAATGCTGCAGAAGTAAGATTAAAATATATATCAAGAGATTTAAGAGATTTTTCTAATTCTATGTTAGCTTTTTTCAAAAACACATTTAATCCTCTGAGTATATATTGCCCTGAATGTGGTGTTGAACACGAAAAAGGAAAAAACTATTGTGCTAATTGTGGCTCTAAATCTTTAGCTTTTGGATTTAAATATAAGCGTTTATCTGATAGTAACAATTCTATTAAGTATAGTACTTGTATTATATGTGGTCATAAAAACTTTAATCGTCATGCAAAATTTTGTCCTATATGTGGGGTTCCTATATATAACTCTTGTTCTGATAACAAGGATCACGAAGTTAGACTAACTGATTATTACTGCTCAACATGTGGAAGTCCCACTACAATGAAAGATTATATTAAAGAGATTACAGAAAAAAGAGGTGAACGAGATATGCTTTATGAAGATGGTGTAGAATTTGATGAATCAACAATGAAAGTAAAAATTTGTCCTAAATGTGGAAACGAAGAATTTAGTGATAATGCATTATTTTGCAAAATATGTGGAACGAACTTATATAATGATTGTGAAGGAATTCACACTCAGAGTTTTAATAGTTTTGATGATATTGGTGAAATACATCATAACCCAAGTAATGCCAGATACTGCGAAACTTGTGGGGCTAAAACAAGATTTTTTATAGATGGAATCTTATGCGAACACAGTGAATACAATAAAGATTTTACTGATGATTCTAATTCAGGATTTGACTTTTCAAGTGATGATCAGATTCCTTTCTAACTAAAAGAACTAGCCTATTTATTTTTGGCTAGCTCTTTTTTTTAATATATTTTATATGTCTATTCTGTCCACTCTCCTATAAATATCTATCTTGTCTACACACCTCTACAATTTTTACTATTAATATGTTCCCAAAAGGTGTTTTCCAAATAGAAAAATGGCTTTTAAGATTTTTTAAAAAATCCTAAAAGCCATTGATTTCAAAAGTTTTATAGCTTGTTATTCTATTTCCTTGACATCAATGCTATAGTCTCCACGTGCGTTGTCTTTTGATTGGGAACATAATTTTTTATCCTCGTCATTCTTGTAGGAACACAATTTATTAATGTCATTGTCTTTGGCATTTTTTCTTTTATCTTTAAAGTTATTAGAATCTTGACTATCTTTAACTCCTGTTTTGAAATAGAATGTTAAATCATATGGATGAACTGTTCCGTCTTTGTCAATTCTACCCACCACAACTTTATCAACTATGCTTTCAAATACTGTTCTGTTAAATTCCTCTATAATTTCTTTATTTTCTAAGACCTTTTTAAATTGCTTTAATCTTTCTTTAATAGAGTCTTCATCTTTTATCGTTAGTTCCAGTGTTTTCTTTTCATCAAGTAATTCTTCTTTTTGTTTTGTAAGTTTTTTATACTTTTTAGCATAAACTTCTTCGTCTATACTATCTTCTAAATGAAGATCAACTAACTTTCTTTCTTGACTAATGATTCTATTTAATTGGTTTTCTATCTTTTTCAGATCCTTGACTAAAGTATTATCATTTATTTCTTCTTCAATAATTTTTAAAAAGTCATCTATTATTGTTGAATCTGCATGGCATAATTGCCTATAACTTTCAACAAATGCTTTTTCTATTGCTGCTTCTTGTATTCCTTTTGAATGAGGGCAATATTTTTTACCTTTTTTTGTTGATTTTACACATTGCCAGTTAATTTTTTTATAAATTGAACTAGTGTGCCATGTTCTTCTTGAAAGTATTTCACCACAAAATCCACATTCCAGCATACTTGAAAAAGCGTATTGTCTTGATAGTTTTTCTCTTTTTCTATCCTTATTAGCAATGGTGTTTCTGTTTTGTGCTCTTCTAAGTCTGATCTCCTGTGCCTTTTCAAAATCTTCTTTTGATATAATTGGCTCGTGATGATTTTCAATGTGGTATTTATCAGATTCACCAAAGTTTGCTAGTCTTCTTTTTGTTATGGGATCAACTGTGAAGGTCTTTCCCATTAGTATATCGCCAATATACTTTTCATTTTTAATTATTCCTAACACTGTAGTGTCAGACCATTTTGTTTTACCTCTAGGGGTGAGATATCCTTGCTCTTCTAGTTCCCTGCCAATGACTGAACCACCATTACCCTCTAAATATCTTTTAAAGATGTATCTGACAATTTTGGCTTCTTCTTCATTTATAGAGATAGTTTTTGTTGCAGGGTCATAATCGTATCCAAGACAACCTTGAAAACCAATAAGTTCACCTTTTTCCATTTTCATTTTCAGTCCTTTTTTCACATGGGCTGAGGTATTTTCTACTTCTTGTTGAGCTACTGAACTTAATATTGTTAATAGTAACTCTCCATCCATTGTCAAAGTATCTATATTTTCTTCTTCAAATACTACACCAACATTGTTTTCCTTTAATAGTCTTACATACTTTAAGGTATCTAATGTATTTCTAGCAAATCTTGATATAGATTTAGTAATTATCATGTCTATATCTCCATTTTGGCAATCACTTATTAGTCTCATGAAATCTGCTCTTTTAGTAGCAGTCGTTCCTGTTGTGGCTTCATCTGCATATATACCAGCTAAAGTCCAGTTCTTATTATTTTTTATTAGATTTGTGTAATAATCAACTTGCGATTTATATGATTCAAGTTGGTCTTTACTATCTGTACTTACTCGACAATATGCTGCAACACGTTTTAAATCTAAATCTAGTGCATTTCTATTTCTTGCTCCAGTATTTGAAGCTTTTATTACTTTTACTTTAGTATTCATTTTACCTCCTTCCCATTTTGTATCTTTCTACAGTGTTATTATATCACAAGATTAACTACTTTCTATTCATCTTCTTATAATCATTTTCTAATCTGTTCTTAATTTTTGTATATTCCTTATCATTAATTAATTTGAGATCATAAAGTCTACATAACATAGCAACTCTCATGCTATAAACTTTTATTGCTTGCATTTTAACCTCCTATGTAAGTTGATTTTTTTACCATGGTTAGTGGATTAAATTTGAAATATACTAATCTCACATAAGTATTTTCAAGAATATTCACACTTCAAAGTATTTTGATTTTTATAAAAAGATGACAAAATACCCCTCACCTTATATAGTGAAATTTGACCTCTTTGGTAACCTGAATTTTTATTTTTTATAGTATTTTTGAGTTTCAATGATTAATTTAAGCATAAAAAAATGAGGACTTATGCTACTAGGCATAAATCCTCTAAATTGAAAAAATATTATAAAATTTATTTTATGGAATATTATAAAAAATACTATTCACAACTTCTCGTTTTTCTTGCGTTTTTATCATATGTCCCTCTTGTAATTTACTAATGTATGCATTTTCATAAATAAGTGAAATCAATCACTTTATCACAAACTGACTCTAAAAACTCAACATCATGGGATATTATTAAAATCAACTTATCTTCTTCTTTTACTTTCTTTATGTTTTTAGCTACTATTTTCATATTTCTATAGTCCAATCCACTGGTTGGTTCATCGAAAAATAGAATTTTCTTGTCTGATAGTAAAGCTGATAAGATAATTACTCTCTGTTTTTGTCCTCCTGACAAGGTGTGAGGATTCCTATCACTGATATTTTTTAACTCCATATCTTTTAACCAAGTATCTAAAGCATTAACATCTTTAATATTTGATGTTAATACTATTTCATCTTTGACAGTGTCCGTGAATAACTGACAGTTCACTTCCTGCATAATAAGCAGGCTCTCATTTAGCCTACTTTTTATATTTAAATTCTCATCATCTTTTAAAATTTTACCTTTATTTTCTTTGTATAAGCCACATATAATTTTTGCTAATGTAGACTTCCCAATTCCATTTTCTCCAACAATCCCAATAATATTCCCATAGCAAAAATTAAGATCCTCAATGGACAAAATTATTTTGGTATTTCTTTTGAATATTAGATCTTTTAGCACTAATAAAGTCCCTTTATTTGAAGTTTCAATATCATCAAATCTTTCAATAGCTTTATAATCAGAATGCCTAAGTCCTGTTCTTATTCGTTCATCTTCACTTAGATTTTCAATTTCATCCATACTATATTCTCTGATGATTTTTCCATCCTCTAAGTATATTGCTCTATCAACAATGTCTTTTAAATACCACAACCTGTGTTCTGCAATAATAATAGTTTTTCCTAAAGATTTAAGCTTTTTTATTGTAAGCGATAATTCTTTCATTGACTCTATGTCTAAGCTTGAAGATGGTTCATCAAGAATAAATATCTCAGGATTTAATGCGTAAATGCTTGCTATAGCAATCTTCTGCTTTTCTCCTCCAGAAAGATTGAATATATTTTTATTCATCAAGTTTTCAAGATGAAGCTCTTTTTCAACTTCTTCAATCCTTTTGTTAATTACTTCTCTTTCTATTCCGTAATTTTCTAAACCAAAAGCAATTTCATCGGTTGTATTGGTTGTATAAAACTGTGTTTTAGGATTTTGAAAAACCGAGCCTACATTATTAGATAATTTATAAATTGGTGTGGTAAATGTATTCATACCATTGACCATAACACTGCCAGAAATGTCCCCATCATAAAACTCAGGTATTATGCCATTCATAAGCTTTAATAGAGTGGACTTTCCACAACCACTCCTACCACATAGAAGAATGCATTCCCCTTTTTTGATTTTCAAGTTTATATCTTTTAATGAGTAATCAGATCCTCCCTTATACTTAAAACTTAATTCTCTAATTTCAATCATAAATCCCACCCTGATACTTTCATAAATATTACTATTGATAAAATTAAAATCATAAGAATTAGAACACCAATATCATTTTTTCTAAACTTAATTAGGTGTCTACTTGTTTTGTTAACAGGAGCATCGAGTCCCCTTATAATGGCTGATTGAGAGAGCTCATCCCCAATTTCTATCACACTTACGAATAATGGCACAAAAAAATATTCCATAATTAATGTTGGTCTTCTTGTTAAATTGATTAAGTTAAAATTAATTCCTCGAGTTTTCATCGCCATATTTATATGACTCCATTCGTCTTTAATCGTAGGCAAACATCTAAATATTACAGAAATCATTATGAGCGAGTCTTTTGGAAGTTTTAATTTTTGTAAAGTTGCTACTGCACTGGAAACAGATGTGGAATTTAAAATCCATTTACCCACGATAATACATGGCAGAAACTTTCTTCCAATTGCCAAGATAAATAAAATTAAATTCAAAAGAAAATTCATATTAAAATAGGCTAAAGATTTTTCCAATACTACACTTATTACAAAAAATAAAATATACCTTATAGTGGATTTTTTATAGCCATCGCTAATAATAATGACAAGGAAAAATAATGTAATAAGGCTTTGATAGATCCAATCAAACCCTAAAAAAATTAAAATATTCGCACCTATAAGCAAGATAAGTTTTGTTCTGAGGTCATATTTTGACCCCAGAACAAACTTTGAATTTTCCATTATAAAACTCCTGCGGATTCCAACTTTTTATTTAGTATTTTCTTTGTAAAATAAGAACCAATCAAAGAGAATATAAATGTTCCTATAATCATAACTGGTAACATCCATATTGGTGTCCATGCTCTTACTGTGTTACAAAAGCTTTGATCTAATTTACCTTTTATTAAACTTTCAAAAAATGCTTCTCTCATAAGCCAAATTGGTAAGAATCCTCCAAATAAGTTTAGAGAAAAAAACATATGACTAATTGTATTTTTCTTAAAGTCTGTATAATTTCCACCTTTTGCTATCAACATAGCAATTATTCCGGCAGGCACTGCCACTAATGGTGCAATTGGAATATGTCCAGTTGCAACTAATAAAATACTTGGTAAAGTAGCTGCGATTACAATAGCAGTAGCTGACTTTGTCTTTGCAAGAAGCATATGATAGGTTGGTGCAGCAAATAGTGCTACAAGCATAGGCATTAGTAAAAATAAAACAGGGACTGGCATAGATATTGCCCCAATGACTGCATATGTTACTAAGTAAAGTGCAATCAAAACACCGGCTGTAACTGCATTTTTTGATGATTTCTTTTGTGTTTTCATAAATTTCCTCCTTTAAAATTGATTGTTACTGTACAATCTTCCATTCTTTAGACTTTTCTTGATAATTCCATAAGTCTTTATATAGTCCTTCATTTTTAATAAGTTCTTCATGCTTCCCAACTTCCTCTACCTTTCCTTTGTCTAAAACAACAATTTTATCAGCTCCCATTACGCTTCTTAATTTATGGGCTACAACCACAACTGTTTTATTTTTAATTAAATTTGATATGGCTTCCTGTATAATAAGTTCATTTTCAGGATCAAGCGAAGATGTTGCTTCATCAAGTAGTATTATTGGGGCATTTTTTAATATTGCTCTCGCTATTGATATTCTTTGTTTCTCACCTCCAGACAGAGTCGCTCCTCCTTGTCCAATCATAGTGTCAAATCCATCATCTTTTTTGACTATAAAGTCATAAGCTCCTGCCATTTTTGCAGCATTCATGATTTCATCTTTACTTGCATCTTCATTTCCAAATTTTATATTGTTATAAATTGTGTCTTTAAAAAGATACACATCTTGAAAAACAACAGAAAATTTATCCATTAATTTATCAGGGTCGGCTGTTAGCAAATCCACTCCACCAATTTTAATTGTCCCTTCATTAGGATCATAAAATCTGGAAATTAATTTAATTAGTGTAGATTTTCCAGAGCCAGAGTAACCAACAAAAGCAGTTAATTCATTTTCATTAATGTCTAGTGAAACATTATTGATAACCTTAGATTCCTTGTAAGAAAATGAAACATCGTGGATTTCAATTTTGTTGCTTTCGTTTACATCGGAATTTCCTGACATAGGTTTAGCGTTAAGTAAGTTAATGATTCTCTCTCCTGAAACTGATGCCGTTTGTAGACCTGTATAATTTACAAGTGCAAGCTCCAAGGGATCAAAAATCCTTGTGCCTACAAATAAGAACATTAAAAATGTATCAATTTCCAAAGATCCATTTATAAATAAATAGGAACCAACTAAACTCATCAAAGGAAGTCCTATTCTTAAAATCATACTTGCTATAGTAGTTAATGAACCAACCCCTTTCTCACTCTTAATATTTGCATTTCTTGAGTTATCTATATCTTCTTCAAGTTTTGTTAATGTATCATCTAAGCTGTTATAAGCTTTTAGAGTCTTAATGGCATCCAAATATTCATTTATATCTTCTTCCTCTTTTATCCTCATTTTCTTTGTTTTTAAATAAATTTGTTTCTGAAAGTTTTGCATGAGTGTAAGAAGTAGAACAGAAATAGGTAGTCCTATAAGTGTTGCTATTCCCATTTTTACATTAATTATCAAAAATAATATCGAGCAAAGAATCGCTACACATATACCACTGAAAAATTGAGGTAATTGATGCGTTACTGCCGTTTCAACTTTGAAAAAATCATTCATTAATGTATCTAAGATCTCCGCTGAACTTTTTCCTGAAATATAACCTATCGGCAATTTTCTTATGTGGTCTGCAAGCTCTATTCTTCCATCTGCACTTGTCTTGTATCCAAGTTCATAGGTATATTTTGTGGCTAAATTTTCCAATAAGAATGTTATTAAGAAAAATACTGCCATTATCCCAAAATACTTCCATAAAAGGCTCGTATCTATACTATCTGCACCTCTATTTAAAAATAGTGTTTCTACAATTTTCGCCAAAGCAATAAATGGTATAAGGTTGGAAATAGATGCCAAAACATTTAAAATAATTGATTTTCTTATATTATTCATCTTTCCTAATGTAATATTTCTTATCATTCATTCTCACTCCCTTCTATGTCCATTTGCCAAATATTTGTCTTCTTATAAATATCAAAGAGTCGCTTATATATTCCATCTGCAACGATTAAATCTTCATGCTTACCTCTTTCTGCAATTTTTCCATCAGATATTACTAAAATTTGATTTGCATGCTCTATGGTATTTAACCTATGAGCAATCATAATAACCGTCTTATCCTTAACCAATTCAGATAAAGCTTCCTGCATAAGATATTCATTTTCAGAGTCTGCAAAACTTGTTGCCTCGTCTAATACTAATATTGGTGCGTCCTTTAAAATCGCTCTTGCTACGGCAATACGTTGTTTCTCTCCTCCAGATAAATAAGTTCCTTTACCCAAAACTGTGTCATATCCTTCAGGAAGTTTTACAATAAAATCATGACATCTTGCCTTTTTACAAGCTTTTATGACATCTTCTTTTGTAGAACCTGTCTTTGCCATAGCAACATTATTGAAGACTGTATCTGTGATAAGATCACTGTCTTGAAAAACAAATGCTATCTTGTCCATTAAGGCGTTTATCGGAATATTTTTTATATTAACTCCACCGATTTTAATAGAACCTTCTGAAGGATCGTAAAATCTCGGTATTAGCGTTCCAATAGTAGATTTACCTGCTCCCGAATATCCAACTAATGCTGTAACTTCTCCTTGTTTAGCACAGAAGCTTATATTCTTTAAAACCTCTTCATTTCCATAAGAAAAGCTTACATTCTCAAATTCAAGATCATGACCTTTTATCTCTTCCTCACTATTTTCAATTGCAAATTCTTTTTGATCTATAATTTCGTAGATTCTCAAAACAACTTCATTTAGTAAATTCATTCCTTCTGCAAAATCTCTCAGTTTTAATGCAGGTACGCTAATGGCAGGTGCAAGAATCAAATAGAAAATAAAGACTGTAGCAAAATCCAAGTTATTATTTCGTGACATTAAAAGTATTCCTACTGGAACTATGAATGTAGCAACAGATAGAATAAACATTCTAAATGAGACAAATCCTGGTCTTATCATTGATGTCATCGAACTTGTAAAATCTCTATATTCTCCTACTGACTTTGAAAAAGTTTTAAATGATTTTATTCCCGTTCCAAATATTTTCACTTCCGGCATACCTTTAACGTATTCAGTAGTTGCTGAATTAATTTGATCCAAAATCACAAAGTTCTTCTCAAGTCCACCCGACTTTATAATCTTTGCCATGATTGCAATCTGAATTCCTAAACCGACAAATATAATTAACAAAGTCGTAAGACCTAATATTAAATTTATCTTCAACATAACAATTATCATTGCTAAAATTAGTACTAAAGTTGAAATTAAATTTGGTAATTGATGAGAAAAATATCCCTCAATTTGATTCATGTCCGATCCTAATACTTGCCTTATTTTTGACTTGTTGTCTCCAGTAAAAAATCCTAAAGGAAGATTCCCAATATGAAATAATATCTTCTTTTTTAAGTTAGCTATTAAAACATATGAAAACTTATGGCATAAAATACCGCCAATGTAAGTTAAGCAATATGACAATACCACTGCTGCAAGTCCATAGATGCAGAACTGTATTGTACTTTGTTCTAATTTTCCATATAAAAATAGAGATTTTATGACTTTGTATATCACCAAAATTGGACAAATACTTAATAGCATCCCAATACTAACAAATAATATTCCTCCTACAAGTTGTCCTTTTTTTATTTCACTATAGGAAATAATATCTTTGATTGATTTCTTCTTTTTCATCTAAAACATGCCTCCTTACCGAACGAGTTCGTTCATTTACCTTAAAACTAATACAAGGAAAACACCGTTGATGTTTCCCTTGTAAAATACTTATATTTTATTTTTCTCTACTGAGGTCTTTGAAATAGTTCGCTTATTATTCCAAAGGCTTCACTTGAATTTGTTTTGTTTTCTCCCTTAATAATATAGTCATTATATATTGTTCCAACAGCTCCGTATAAAATAAAAGCTGCAAAACTTCTCACATTTTCTCTGTTTATTCCCATATTATTTTCTATTTTTTTATTTTCAATTCCTTCAATTATAAACTCTGAATAGACATCTATAAATTTTCCAATGTAATGAATCAATTCCCATAGCCTGTACGAGTTATCTGTAATTGAATTCTCTTTTGAAAAATTATATCTAGTCGTGAACTGACCGATATCTTTTACTATAAGTTCTCTTAGAATTTTTATTCTTTCTTCGTAATCTATTTCCTTGTTTTGAAGGATACCTAACTTATTTTTTAATTTTTCATCAAAGTATGTTTCCATACACGCCAAGAAAATATCTTCTTTTGATTTGAAATAATAATAAAACATTCCCGGCGCTCCATTAACTTCTGCGAGAATATCTCTAACAGAAACTTTCTCATACCCATACTTTTCAAAAAGTCTGGATGCTATATTTATAAGTTCCTGTTTTCTTTCTTCTGGATCTTTTACATTTCTCTTTGCCAAAATCTCACCACCTATTGACCGACACTCGTTCTTTAATAAAGATTATCATTTTCTTATACTTTTGTCAATAGTGCCCTGAAATTATATTCTGAGTATGGTATAATTTTATTTACTATAAATAACACGCTTAACGCTTATAGTCTTAATTACACAATAACAGGGTCTGTAAATAATTTTGTGTATCAACCTAAATCCTGTTTAAAGGGTAATGGTTGATACATTTTTTATGCTTCAATCATCATTGGTGTAGCTACAACTTTTTCTACATCAACATTTTTATCTTCTAGATTATCTTCAAAATTCCCATATTGATTTAGGAACGAAAAAAAGAGCAAGTGGTTTTTCTTGTCCACCTGCTCTAAATATTTTTCATGTTCAGAGACTTTAAATATTTCTTCCTATCAATTATTTAATTTCCATGATTCCGCCTTAGTTTTTGCATTTATAAGGTCAGAATAAAGTCCATTATTTTTAATCAGTTCTTCATGATTACCACGTTCTACTATTTCTCCATCTTTTAAGACTAAAATCTGGTCAGCATTTCTAATTGTCTTTAGTCTATGAGCAATCATTATTACTGTCTTATTTTTTGTTAATGATTCTATTGCTTCTTTAAGCTTATCTTCATTTTCCGGGTCTATATTTGCTGTTGCTTCATCAAAGATTATGATGTCCGCGTCTTTTAGCATGGCTCTGGCTATGGAGATTCTTTGTTTTTCTCCACCAGATAGACTTGCTCCACCTTCCCCAATGATAGTGTTATATCCATCTGGTAAAGCTTCTATAAATTCATGACACCTTGCTTTTTTAGCAGCTTGAACTACTTCTTCATGGCTCGCATTTTGTTTTCCAAATTTTATATTGTTTTCAATTGTATCCTCAAATAGATATACATCTTGAAATACCATGGAAATTGAATTCATAAGGTTTTCTATCTTATAGTCCTTAATATTCTTTCCACCTATTAAAATTTCTCCAGAATTTACATCCCAAAATCTTGCTATAAGATTACAAAATGTTGTTTTACCAGATCCAGATGGTCCGACAATGGCAGTCATAGTATTTTCTTTTATCTCTGCTGATACATTTTTTAAAATTTGTCTATCATCATAAGAAAAGCTGACATTTTTAAATACAATATCATGATTTTTTATTGGCTCTGTAATACTTCCTTCTTTCATATCTTCCATATCATTTACATAAGAATAAGAATCTATTGCATTCTCAACCATTCTTAGCATAGCCATAGCAGAGCCAGATGTTATAAGCCCATCAAATATTACAAAACTTGCTATAAGTATCATAATAGTATTGACTATTTGACCATTTTCAACAAAATATAATTTTATTGAAATAAACAACATCAAACAAATTGTTATAGCTATTATGATTTTAGCTAATAAACTATATGGCATTATAGTTTTTTCTAAATCAAAAGAATATTCACTAGCACTATCAAAGCTCTTGTCAAGTTTTTTATTATTACTTCCTCGTAGATTATATGATTTTATAATTTGCATTCCTTGCAATGTTGATAAGACTTCTTTGGTAAGTGATACCTGAATCTCATGAATCTTATCTGCATTTTTACTTGACCTTTTTTGCATACGAGCAATGATCATTAAAAATACAATAGAACCAACTATTGCTACAATACCTACCTTATAAGAAAACAAAAATAAGGATAAGATAAAAACAATAGCATTAAGCATGCCACCGAAAACCATAATACACAAAGTTGGAACCCAAGTCTCTACATTATCTAAGTTAGTAGTCGCAATAGTTGTTAAATTTCCTAAACTTAAACTTGAGAAGAATCCCATGGGAACTTTTTTTATTTTTTCACCTAATTCAATTCTCTTGTGTCCAGCCATAAAATATCCGGCATGTGTTTGTTTGAGCATAGAGGAATTTTTTGAAATAATTACTCCGGCTATACTAATTAATAAAAATAAACTTGATATTCCTATTGTTTTAAAGCTTATATCCTTGTTTACTATCCCAAAAATCGCATAATAAATGGCTGCAAATTGTAGAGCATTAAAAATAGAACCGAAAAAATTAGCAAAGATTGATTTTTTTAGATACACTTGTTCTTCAATAGAAAAATTCCATATTTTTTTAAAAACACTAAGCATTTTCTTCTCCTTTCAAGGCAGTTTCCCAAAGATTGTGATAATCTTTTGATTCCTTCAAAAGCTCTTCATGACTTCCTTTACATGCAAGTTCTCCATTTTTAATTACAAATATATTATCTACATCTGTTATTGTCTTTAAACGATGGGCAATTATAATTAGAGTTTTCCCTTTGACAAGCTCTGATATTGCATCTTGAATCAAGGCTTCATTTTCAGGATCGATATAAGAGGTAGCCTCGTCTAAAATAACTATTGGAGCATTCTTTATCATAGCTCTTGCAATTGATATTCTTTGCCTTTCTCCTCCAGACAAATGTTTACCAGCTTCTCCTACTCTTGTATCATATCCATCTGACAACTTCATTATAAAATCATGGCAGGCTGCTTTCTTACATACTTCAATTATTTCCTCATCACTAGCATTTTTATTTCCTATTCTGATGTTATCTTTAATTGACATATCAAAAAGAAAATTATCTTGTGCTACATAGGAAATAACAGTAGATAACTTTTCAAGGGACATATCTTTAATATTTACATTTCCTATACTTATAGAACCACTATCTACATCCCAAAATCCTGAAATTAGTTTTGCAATAGTCGACTTTCCCGAACCCGATTCGCCTACTAAAGCATTCACACTTCCTTCTTCTATATTTATATTTATATTGTTTAGGACTTGCTTATCTTTTTCATAAGAAAAATCTACGTTTTTTATCTCTATATTATAATTTTTTATATCCAAATTTTCATTTTTATGAGATAATTCTCTCGCAGAAAGTATATTTTTAATCTCTTCGAAAATAGTTGACATTCTTCCAATATCATCTTCAAAAGTCATTACTCTCATAATATTTTGGATAGTCCCAAAAGAAAGGATTATCAATGTTAAAAATACACCACCATCTAGTGAACCATTCATACAGAAATATAAACCAAATGGTATAATTGTCAAAATACCAACTGGAGCAATAGACATACTTATCGCATAGTCTCTTGTATTTTCTCCCATCCAATCATAATAGTAATTTGCCTTTTTATACACATTGTCCCTGTATTTTCTATAAGATTTTTCGCCTTGATTAAATGTTTTAATAACCTCTATTCCATTTATATATTCAACCACGGAATTATTCATATCTTGGCCAATTTTAACTGCTTGTGGAAACTTTACCTTCATTCTTTTCATCGGCCCTGTCATAAAAAATCCACCAATAACTAATGGAATTAAAGATATTAAACTTAGTCTATAATCTAAAATTAACATGTAAACAAATAATATTATAGGTCCGATTAAATTAGCTGTCATCTCAGGTATCATATGAGCCAATGTTGTTTCAGTATTATCGACTTGATTTACAATTATGTCTTTTAACTTACCAGTAGATTCATTCAATATATCTCCTAATGGCATATTAAATAATTTTTCCATAAGGCTTTTTCTTATATCTCGTATTATTTTATAGGCTGTTTTATGAGAAATCATTGTTGACAAAAACATAAACACTTCTTTGATTATAAGACATGAAAGTATCAAGAAAATTTTATTTATATAGTAATAAAAATCTTGGCTACCATCAATTAATGATATAATCATCTTACTTAGAATAATATATACAAAAAGATTTGAAATTACTCCAAGTATTGCAAACAAGACAGAAATAAAATATGGTGCTTTATTTCTCTTAATGTATTTTTTTAATAGATCCATAAATTTAACTCCTTTCATCATCTTTTTTCATTACATTTATAAAATAAGTCTCTATCATTTCAGTTAGATATATCTTATTTTTTGTAAAATTCTCACGTGCATTCAAAATTTCGCAAGCCATCAATCCAGAATTCATAATATTAATCATAAATTCAAATGTTTCATCAGAAGGTAACACGTTAAACAAAGTAGAAAACAATTCTTTAAATACTTGTATGGACTCTTTTTTTATTTTCACATATAATTCTTTCAGATCATCATTTTCTTTTAACTCACATAAAAACATAACATAAAGCTTTACATAATCATTATCTGCAAGTATCTTGTCTATAATCATTCTTGAAAACAACTGTGGACTTAATATTAATCCTTCATCATAAATTGATTTTTGAATAATATCTTTTCTATTTAAATTACCTTCCATCATAATGTCGTATAAGATTTCATGCGTAGAACCATAATGATGATACAAGCCACCTCTAGAAAGTCCAGTAGCTTCCATAATGTCATTCATAACTGTATTTCTAAATCCCTTATCCAAAAAGACTTTAATAGCTGCTTGTCTAATCTGCTTTTTTCTTTCATCAGCTTCCATTTTCATTTCATAAATAACCTCCAAACCGACACTCTTGTCGGTATTATTGTATCAACTCTGATAATCATTGTCAATAGCTTCGCTTATACTTCTTTATTAATTTCTTTAAATGCGGTATAATTAATAAAACTGAATAAACGCTTAACGCTTATAACTTTAATAGCAAGCACAGTAAGTGTACGGACACTTACGAAAAAATTAATGGAGCAAACCTTTACGGAATGCTCCATTTTTTTAATTTTTACCTTGTTAGGGAGAGCCCTAAGACCCCGAAATATATTTTATAAAGGAGAATAAAATGGCAAATAGATTTAGAAATGAAAGAATAGAAATAAAACTAACCAAAGAAGAAAAAGAAGTTTTTGAAAAAAAATGAAACTTGCTAATTGCAAAACTATGTCCCACTTTCTTAGAAAATGTGTCTTAGAAAAAGAAATTTATGTTGTAGATTTAGAACCATTCAGAAACCTACAATGGCTACTTTCAAATGCAACAAATAATATAAACCAGATTGCAAAAGCTACTAATACAACTGGTGTTATTTACAAGAATGAAATTGAATCTATGAATAAGCAGATAGAAAAATTATCAAGAGAAATATGGCAGATCCATTCCCTACTTCTTAATAAATCAAAAGAAGGTTCTGGTGATTAGTATGGCAATTACAAAAATACATCCTATAAAATCAACCCTAAATTTGGCAATAGATTATATAACTAAGAGTGAAAAAACTGATGAAAAAATCTTGGTATCTTCATTTAAATGTCACCCATCTACTGCCCATATTCAATTTATGAAAACACGAAAAAATAATGATACTAAAGATACAGTTTTGGCTAGACATTTAATCCAATCTTTTCTACCAGGAGAGGTTGATCCTATAAAAGCTCACGAAATTGGAATGGAATTATGCAAGATTACTCCTTACAAGATCTAACACGTGTGGGCTTTATCAAATACGAAATAACTATGGAATTTACATACGTAAGGAGATGGAAAAATAACTTCTATCTCCTTGAAATATTATCTTAGTTTTTGAAGTCTATCCAAGAAATATGATGGATAGTTTGACAATAATACTCGTAATTTCTCTCTATTACTTTTTATTGTAGATTTTGTTTTCGTTTTTGTGCTACAGTCAAAATCACTTATTTCATTAGCAATTTTTTGCGAAATAATTCTATCTGCAAATCCAAGTTCATATATAAACACAGACTCTTTGTTCGGTAATCCATATCTTATTCTATAAATTATATCGCTTAAATTTTCCTGTGTATTTTCACTACAATCCTTGGTATTTAAAACTTCTATAATAGCCTGTATTATAGTTAATGAAGCATATCCAAAGTCCGAATCACATAAAGTTATTATGTCTTCCAATGATATATCTCTACTTCTTTTACCCCGCTTAACTAACAAATTTACTGATTTTGCATAGCTCCAGATTTCAATATAACTTTTACCATTAATCCATATTTTTAATAAATCATACACATAGCTATCATCAACAAATTTAGGAATAATCTTGCAAACCTCTGATTCTTTAAGTCTATTAGCAATAATTCTAATTAATTCATCAAAATTCGCATTTACTATTTCATACAAATTATTATCTATAAATATAGATAGTTCTTTCATTTTCAATATGCCTAACATGCTTTTTCTGTAAATCAGTTTATTAGTAACTTCAAGACTATCAATACTACTTTTAATAAGGTTATATATATTCTTCAATTCTTCTTTTTCTTCTTCATTTGCCAAGTAGTACCCATATGTAGATTTAATAATTTCAAAACTTTCATCTTCAACATCTACAAAGCCAAGTATAAAATTTTCCAATGATACTAGAATATGATCTATTTCATTCATTTTATAAAAAATTTCTTCACCACATTCCTTTCCTTGCTCTTTATATTCAATAATACCTTTTTTCAATTCAGTGTATTCAGCCTTATTAGAATATCTGGAATTAATGTATTTTTTCAAAAAGTCAAAACTGATTGTTCTATTATTTCCTAAATCAACTTCTCTGACTAATTTCAAAAGATTGCTAGAACACTCCTCAGAATTGTCAGCATTAAGCAAACGTTTATACTTATTTAATTTATAGTCTTCTTTACTATTTTTATAGATATTTTCTGTTAGAATGATAGTTCCTTCTGTCTCTTTTCCTGCTCTTGCTGTTCTTCCTATCAAATTATGGAAATCTCTAACTTTAATTACCTGTTTTGATTGATAAACACTTGATACGATTAAATATTTAATTGGCAAATTTACTCCTTGTGCCAATGTAGAAGTACATACTACACAACGAACTAATGATTTTTTCAAAGCATATTCTTCAGCAATTCTTACTCCGTTCGGTATACCTGAATGATGCCCCACAATACCATTTAATGCTGCCGTGTATAAATCATTTTCACCAAAATGTTCTCTTATTAAATATGCAATTTTTGAACACTCAGCATAATCTGACAAACGACTAAAATCTTCAAGAGAAACTCCTCTCTCTTTTAATTCAATAAATCTTAGCAATATCTTATTTACACTATCTTTTTTTGAGCAAAATATTGCAATACAGCCGTTTCTTATTAATTTAATAGCATAATAAATGCCTACATCTTGCGTATTATTTTTAAAATCAGGAAAATATCTTAATTTTTTCTCATTACCTTTTTTATTTATTTCTCTTGTTTGGACTACTCTTGGTACATAAAATTCTTCTTCTAGATATTTATTTGGATCCACAAAATAAAGATTACTATAAGCATTATTAACATTAGTCGATGTAAATGTATTAAAGGCTACCGTTTTCTCTGATGTTTTAATTGTATTATTTTTTATAACAATACCATCATCGTTAATCCACGCATTTAATTGCTCAGCATTAGAAATTACTGCTGAAACTAATATCTTCTGTGCATCTGGTCTAAGATAGCTATTTATTGTTGTCAGTAAAAGTTCGTAATCTGTTCCTCTTGATTCATCATCAAACAAATGCGCTTCATCAAAAACAATCATGTTAATACTTTCAATTATTTCCGTATCGTGTTTTAAAATATATTCCAACTTTTCTGGAGTCATAACAAATATTTTTTTACCAATAGACTCAGATTTAACCAACTCTATTTCGCTAGGTTCAGGAATATCAGAAAACTCAGTTACAGATATATTTTCATCAAACGCAAAAAACTTTTCCATATCAAGCATTATTTCCTTACATAAAGCTCTAAATGGAGCTACTACAACTACAATTGAAGTTCTATGTGATAGAAAAGCAGCTTGTACAGCAAGTGCTACAGATGTTGTTTTACCAGAGCTTGTTGGCATTTGAATAAAACCTGATTTTCCTTCGAAAATTCCTTCTTTACCTAGTAAAATCTGGGATGACCACATTTCTTTCATCAGCGCATTGTTCTTAAATGTTGAAATCCAATCGTTCTTGTCAATACCAGAATATAGTGGCATTAGATTAATACACGAATTATAAATTTTCTTTTTCAATATTGCTAATATAATATCTGTAAATAATATTTCTCTATCGTTACCAAGTTTATAAACATAACTTCTAAAATCATCAAAATTCGAGTTGTTAGGATTTTTGCAATCAAAAAACATATTATAGTAATCAACTAATTGCACAATATAGTTTCTGTATTTTCCATCTATCTTACCGACGTCAAATTTATGATTATTATCTAACATCCACATTATTACATTTTCTAATCCAGAAGCAAAAAACTCAAAATCACTTAAATCTGGCATAATACTAATCATTACTTTTGAACTACCATTCATATTACAGAAGTAATAAGTAACCGCTCCCATTAAAATATAATATGGATTCATCTCTATACTCATTTTGGATTGGAAATATGAATCAAAAAATCTTGACACAAAGTATAACTCTTCTTCCTTTTCTTTTGGAAGAATTATAGGTGCTTGTTCCATATTCCATATTTCATTAGCGATGTCTCCAACTATTCCAATGCAAAGTAATATGAGATCATTGGCTTGATCTTCAACTTCAATATGAAGATTCTCTGGCACTCCATATTCATACATTTTTGCTTTTGCTCGAACCTTTTTCAAATAGTACTTTGAAGTACTTTCTATCAGCATAAGCAAGCCCTCCTATATAAATCCCTTAAGAAGAGCTTCAATTCTTTAGAATGAATTATCAATATATTCGTAGATTTTATATTTTCATGCTGACTATTAACCACATCCAAAACCACTTGGTCTGAATACAATTCATTATCCAATACAGCAACTGCAAAAAAGTCTAATGTAAATGGATTGTCTGTTTTATTTTGAAATCTTTCTACTATTTTTGCCTCGTCATTTCTTGAACGATTAAGTAATCTCCTTTTTTCGGCATTTAGTGACTCACCGATTCGAACCCTATCTTTAATAGAGTGTTCTATAGCATCTTTAACTGTTTTTTCACACAACCTGTTTTTATTTCCAACTTTGCTAGAACGAGTTTTTACTTCAGCAACTATTAAGTGATCAGACTTACTTGGTTTATTAATATTTTTAACTTTATATCCTATCACATCACTTCCGGATACTGGCATATCAGGATTGACTTTTTCCAAATACCTAGTTCTAGTAATATAGTGCTTTAGAACAAAATTTATATAGTCATATACCAATATCTCTCCGAATTCCCCAGACATAGTTGAAGCACCCAGTTTATTTTGATGATTGGGAAATATATTCTTCTCCAAAAACTCTTTTTGCGTTAATCCTGTTCCTCGGACTAGAGACTCTAATAGAATTTCTTCAACATAATTATCCCTTAATCCCAAAGCCCAATTATTCAAACTATTATCATCTAACAATTCACTATTAAGTTTATAGACCTGAATTTCTTCTCCACTTGAGGTAGGTATTAATTTATCAAATATAAAATATTTACTATTATCAAAAAACAAATTCATCCCCCATTACTGTAAATTTTCTAATAATACAGAAATTAATGCCAAACATCTTTTATAGAAATACTTATAATGTAATTCCTTGCTAATATCTATTTTATTAATTTCATGATGTCTTATACGATAATTATTCCCAATATCCGTCAATGTTTTGAATTCAACATCAAACATCATTTCGATATTTTCATTTTCAAAGCTTATATCTTTAATAATTTTTTCTGCTGATTTTTTCTTATTCAAGGCAGGATAATAATACGTTTTAATTCTTTCAAAAGCATCCCATATTTTTTCAACAGCATAGGAGTACTTCCCTTTTCTATACAAGTCATCAGCCGTTGCAATTAACTCTTCAATACCTGCTTCACTAATTCTTATAGAAGAATCAAGTTCTATTGCTATATTATTGATTGAGTGTATTTCTCCACTCTTAAGCTCTATATTAATATCATTTAATTTAAAGATAGTATTTATTTCTTTTTCAAATTTTTCATATTCAGTAGTGTGACGACTAAAACTTTCAATAACATCAAATACAGTTGAAGGTGAAGTTCCCTCCTGAAAATCTTTAAACCCTTTTATTTCAACAAGTTCTTTATTAACATAATGTTTCGGCAAATAAAATTTATTAATATCTTCCAGAACACATTCACTACTATATTTTGTATAATTCCAGTTAGTTTTATCGGTCAAGTAAAATATTTCATCATACTCATTCATTACCTTAAAAAGTTGATATCTCACCCCATTAGGAAGTTTAACGCTAATTTTTTTATTTAGTATTAGAGATTTATTTCTTTCTGAAAAAGGAATATACATATCCGGTATTATTCTATATATTTTCCAGCTATAGACATCTCTTCCTGACAATTTACTTGTGGCAACTATCTCATATCCATCTTCTTTTAGTAAAACATTTATTCTTTCTAAATATCTTTCCCAAACCCCATTTTCATCCCTAACTTCTGGATGAAACACTTCGCAAATAAAATCAAGTAAAATATTATCTTCGCCATCAAACAGTTGAAATCTTTCGTCTTCGAATATCCAATCGTCTGGATAATCTCCATTATGTGTATGCATTATAATTTCTTCTTCTGCATTATCAACTCTTGAATCTATACTTTTCAAATCTGCTAAGTTATACAATCTTTTTAAAAATTCAACAATATCAAATCGACCATAATAAGGGTAAAAAATATTCTCTATTGATAACCAATTATCTTCTGTTATTCCTTTCCTGAATAAATCAAAAATATCTCGTCTTGTAACTCCTGTGATTTTATTCAAAATATAATCTCCTAATTTTATATTTTCACACATTCTACTATTTCATAAATATCATAATCTAAAACATTGCAGATCCTAAGCAAAACATCTGTGGTTATGGTTTGCCATTCTTAATTTTATAAAGCTAAATTTTCCAAATTTTGCTATTTTCATCAATTTCTTTTTGTCATATCTAAATCTATTAGTTTTTTTAATAATCCTTTATGACTAAAAGTTCTCAATATACCAATGTTGAAGACTTATATTTATTATATTATACCATTAAATGTCCGCTTAATATAAAAACGTTCTCCTTGAAATAACATTTAAGTATTAAAAAAAGAAGTAGAATAATTCCACTTCTATACTTAATATTTCTTGTCTATGATTTCCTAGACAATGTCTGGAATATTACATCTCATTAATTCTATTTGATAAAATTGTAACTACACTAACAACCTTATCAAAGTTCAAATCTCCAATATACTTATTTTCACTGAGATATACATCCCACAAGGATCTTAGGTATGAATCTTCTTTTATGTCCTCGATTATTTCCTCATAGTCTTTCATTATCTCCTGACTTCCTCTTTTCTTTGAGGTTCTCTCTATTGCCTCTTTTAAAATTTTATAATCTATCTGGTCTTTTTTTAGTTTGTAGACGGTGTATAGGTCGTAAAAGTCTCTCATTCTTGTTGTTGCTATATTTCTTCTGATTATGGTTTCGTATTTTTCAGCTAAAATTGTTTCTAATGGATATGCCATTATTTTTATATTTTATCCCATCATCTACATCTATATTTATAATTTCTCCTACGATTATTTATTATATTATCCAATATCCCATCATTAATTTTCCGAAATCAAAAAAGCACCTATAATTTTGTAAAATAGGTGCCAAAATTTATTTTTTAACTTTTAACTTCGTAATAACCAATAATCCAATTACAACCGTTAACCAATAACAAACCTCACATAGAAATAATATTAATAATATTTCTTTTGTATGAGTCTTATTTATATCATATTTCAAAAAATAAGAAACACCAAAAATAAAAAGTCCAAATATATTATACTTTAAGGCTTTTAAGAACGTATTTTTCTTCTCTGCAAGACTTCTTATCTTGCCCTTTATACTCTCGATATTAATCACGATAATACCTCCATATATTTTCTAATTTCATCTTCTATTTTAAATAATCTACTGTACTTTATGAGTCGTCTTAGATTTTTATTTGGTGATTTAAAGTATCTTTTTATGGCTTCTGTGAAAATCTGTTTATCTATTTTTTCGCTGTCGATTATGATATCGCAAATTGTTCGATCTATATCATAAACCGGAATAAGGCTATCTTGTGGTGATTTTATTTCTGTCTTTCCTTGTTCGTATAAATCTTTTTTTTACATAGTGAACTTGTAGATCTTCGTACCTCTTTTTGATATGGCTTGCATTGTAGCCTTGGGGTACAGATATATGGAATACATTTGGTGCCCTGTCGGATAGGTCGTGGAGGTAGAGGGCTGTTTGATGGGAAAATATAATTCGATTACTATTAGATGATATAAAACAAAATCGTCTATTACTTTTCCTTTTAATTGATATAGTCCTGGTCTTAATCTTTCTAGTTGCCCGCTCTTTGTTAATTCTGATAAATTATGCCTAGTATATCCAAGTTCTTCTGCTTCTTTGTTAGTTATTATTAAATTCTTTTGTATATATTCTTTAAGTGTATTCATAGTCCTCTCTCCCCCTCATTTTCGCTTTTATTATATGTTGTAAAAGCGAATATGTAAAGTTGGCTTGTGAATGCTTTATATTTTGAAAAGGATGTAACGAATCCTTACTCCCTTTAATAAAAAAAGAGCAGCCTTTTAAGCTACTCTTGTAGAAAGTACAAAATGAGTTAATTATATTTTTTGTGTTTCCTCATACCAGTTGCAAAACTACTCTTACGTTCATGTAGTTTTTTTGAGTCTTTTTAACATATCCTTCTTCATCTTTATCGAAGACAAAATGCTTATAAAACTGCTTAAAATGCAGGATTTCTAAATTTATATCTTTTGTATCAACGCTATAGCCTCCACATGTCTTGACCTAGGAAATTGGTCAAAGGCTTGGTATTTTTTTACTTTATATCCATTTTCCATAAATATTTCTATATCTCTTACTTGAGTTTTTGGGTTGCAAGATATATAGACGAATTCTTTTGGATTTATGTCCATTATTTTTTTGATTGCTTTTGGGTTTATTCCCTCTCTTGGTGGATCTAGGACTACTATGTCGTATTTTCCTTTTACTAAGTCGATTTTTTCTAATACATCTCCTGCTATGAAGTCTATATTTTCTATTTGGTTTTCTTTTGCATTGTCGAAGGCTTTTTCTACAGCTTCTTCTACTATTTCTATTCCCATTGCCTTATTTGCTGATTTTGCAAATAATTGGGTTATGGTTCCTGTTCCTGAATATAGGTCTAGGACATTTTTATTTTTATCTACATTTGCTAATTCTATGGCTTTTTGGTAAATTTTTTCTGCTGTAAATACATTTGGTTGGAAAAATGAGAAGGGTGAGATTTGAAATTTTAAGTCATTCATTTTCTCTTCTATATATTTTTTTCCAAATAATAGGTCCATTGAGTCAACTTTCACTGCATCTGACAAACTGTCATTTATTACATGATAAATTGATACAATTCTCCCATCTGTTCTTGCATTTAAAAGATTGTGGGCAAAGAGGTCTCTTCTCATTGGATCAAAAGATTTGTCAGAGCTTGTTACAAGGATTACCATAATTTCTCCAGTGTGCATGGCCTTTCTTATTATCAGATTACGAAGCAATCCTGTGTGGGCTTTTTTATGATAAAAACTTGTATTTTTTTCCCTAAAATAATTTTGTACATGTTTTCTAATCGATTCAAAATCTTCGTCTACAATATTACAACCTTCTGTATCGACAATTTCATAAAACCTATTTTGCCTATGAAGACCCAAAACTAAGGGACCATCCTTGTAGGAATCTCCAAAAGTATATTCCATTTTGTTTCTGTATCCTTTTATTTTTGGACTTCTTACTATAGAAAGTTCTTTCACATCTATATGATGATTTTTTAAAAGTTTTTGCATCATATTGTGTTTTAGTAAAAGTTCGGTTTCATATCCCATTTTTTGGTAGGAACAACCTCCACAAATTCCGGCATTAGGACAAAATTCTTTGGCATTTTCTATTTTGGATTCTTCCAAAACTTCCATAAACTTTCCCTTTTTATTATTTCCCCTGTTTTTGGTAATTTTTACCCTTACTTTTTGTCCTAGGACTCCCCCCTTAAATTGGACATTTTTTTCTTCATTTATTTTCCCAATAGATATATTCGGATAGGACATATCTATTATTTCTACATCTTTTATTGCTTTTTGTCTCATTTATTCTCCTCATTCCAAAATTTTTCAACCAAATTTTTTAATTCTTTTTTATTTTTAACTTCTATAAGATTTGACCAATGTCTTGGATATAATCTCCTATACTTATCCCACAAAAACCTATCATCAATCAAATAAATTATCCCCTTATCTTTTTCTCCCCTAATTAACCTTCCTGCAGCTTGGAAAATTTTATTCAAACCTGGAAATGTGTATGAATAATCGAAACCATTATGAGAAATTTGGTCAAAATGAGTCTTTATTAGATTTCTCTCATCACTTACACCAGGCATACCTACAGAAATAACCATAGATCCAATGAGTCTGTCCCCTTTTAGGTCTACTCCTTCAGAAAAAATTCCTCCTAGGACTAAAAAAGCTGTTTTTTTGCTTTCATATGTAAAATTTTGTAAAAATTTGTGTCTTTCTATAGGAGACATAGACCTCTCCTGAACCAAGATATCATCATTGTAATTTTCTTTATAATATTCATAAACATCTGTAAGATATGAAAATGAAGGGAAAAATATAAAATAATTTCCTTTTTTCGCATTAATAAATTCATGAATTAAATCAGCTATATCCATCAAATTGTTGTTTCTGTCCTTATATCGTGTCGAAATTGGACTTGCCAAAAGTGCAAAATTTTTCTTGTCAAAGGGAAGGTCCAAGTGAACTTTTAAGGAGTCTTCTGCCCCCAACATTTTTATATAAAAATTCATTGGAGAAAGAGTCGCAGAAAAAAATACACTAGATCTTGCCAGTTTATATTTTTCACTCAAAACCTGAGATGGATCTATACACTTAATTTCATATATTTTTTCCATAGAATTTTCATCATAGGTCAAAGTTTGATAAAAGCCCTCCCTAAAATTATCAGAAATTTTAAGGTGGTGGTTTATTTCAAAAAACATATCTTCTATTTTATCATAATCATCTCTTTTTTTATCCTTAATCAAGACTTTTTCTAATTTTTTTGAAAGGCCCATTAGTTTTTTGTCAAAATCATCATTATTATCAGTAGTATAATAGAATAATTTTTTTCCATAGTTTTTGTACATCTTTTCAAATTCATCCAAGATAGAGTCAATAGATTTAATTATTTTCAAATCTTTTTTGATATCCATGCCCTCTCTTAACTTTTTAAAACTTGTATCCACAAATTCATGGGAGAACATTTTTCTTGATCTTTCCAAAAGATTGTGGGCCTCATCAATCAAAAATATATATTCGTCAATACTTTCATCAAAAAATCTTCTCAAATAAACATTTGGGTCAAAAACATAATTATAATCACAAATAATAAGGTCAGAATAAAGGGCCAGGTCTAGTTCAAATTCTAGAGGACAAAGTCTATGTTTTTCTGCATAAGATGTAATTATATCAAAATCCATTATATCTTCATTTTCCAAAATATCTTTTAGGCCTTCATTTACCCTATCAAAATGGCCCCTGGCAAAGGGACAATCATCAGGATTACAAGAAATTTCATCATTAAGGCAAATTTTTTCCTTACTTGTCAAAGAAACGGCCTTTATTGATAAGTTTTTTTCTTTTAAAAGATACAAAGACTTTAGGGCTTCTTTTGCAGTAGTATTTTTGGCAGTTAAGTAAAAAATTTTATCAGATAGGCCCTCTCCCAAAGATTTTACAGCAGGAAAAATAGTAGAAATAGTCTTTCCAGTTCCAGTTGGAGCATCAACAAATAATTTTTTCTTATCCAAAATCGCCCTGTAGACTGCAACTGACATCTTTCTTTGTCCCTTCCTATAGCCACTATAGGGAAAGGTCAATTCTTTTGCGCTCTTATTTCTTTTTTCAAGATTTATTGATAAAATTTTTGAGAAATTAATATATTCTTTTAGTAAATTTATGTAAAAATCATAAAGTTCGTCAAGGCTCTTTTCTTTTTCAAAAGTTTTTGTCCTATAATCATCAAGTGAAACATAGGTTAACCTTATGGTAAGTTTTTTGAGATCTTTTTTTACACCATAAAAATACCCATAGCAAAAGGCCTGAGCCCAATGTAATTTATTAGAATCATCCAGTTTTTCCAAATTTCTTGTGGTAGATTTTATCTCATCTATTATTATTTGACCCTTTTTTTTCAAAAGACCATCAGCCCTACCCTCAACATGAAATTCCATATCATCTATTTTTGTAATATTAGTTAGGTAGTACTCAGCCTTATAATTTTTATCATAAGATTTTTGAATTTTTTGATGAGCCTTGATTCCTTGAACCATCCTATTATTGTCCCTAAAAGAATTATCAATATCCCCACTTCTCATAACAAATTCAATAAGTTTTCTAACAGAAGTTTTTATATACATGTAATCACCTTTTTTATTATATCATTTAATTAATCATAATTTTATTTTAAAAATAAAAAAGGACCTAAAAAGGTCCAATTTTTATTAAATTCCACGGCTTGCTCCGCCACCACCGGATGATCCGCCGCCGCCGGAGAAGCCTCCTCCAGAAAATCCGCCTGATGACCCGCCGGAGAATCCTCCAAATGATCCGCCACCGAATCCTCCAAATCCTCCTGTAAATCCACCGCCACGATAGTTTCCACGGCCTGCGAATAATCTTGAGAAAATTATAAATATTATAAATATAAATATCAATGTCCTAATATCTATTTCATCGTCTTGGTCTTCTTTTAGTCTTTCAGAATATTTATCATAATCACCATTTAATTCTACTTGATATTCTTCTGCTATTTCAGAAACTATAGCATTAAAGCCTTCTCTAATTCCTTTAGAAAAATCGCCCTCTCTCATATAATCAAGCATAAATTCGTCAATTATTCTTCCAACCTTACCATCATTTAATCTTCCCTCAATTCCATAGCCTGTGATAATTGAAATATCTTTTTTATCTTGGCCCTTTCTTTGGGAAATTAAAATCAAAACTCCATTATTTTTTTCCTTATCTCCAATTTTCCATTTGTTTAAAAGATCTGTTCCAACTTGCATGGGTTGGTCTTCTATATCTTTTAGTGAAACATAGATAACTTGAGAACCTGTTTTTTGCTCAAGTTCTTTGTTTACTTTTGTTAAATGGTCTTTGGTTTCTTGGTCAATTAAATTGAGCTCATCATAGTAGTAAGTGTTGGGTGATTCTGGTAAGTTTTCTGCTAATGATTTATTAGGTAGAAAAAGAAGAATAAAGGCAAATAAAATAGTTACTATTATATTCTTCCTTTTTCTCATAAATTACCTAACTTCCGAAATTTACTTTTGGTACATCTTGGGCTGATGCATCTGCTTCAAAATATTCTGCCTTATCAAATCCCATCATTGATGCAAAAATGCTTGTTGGGAAAGATTTTACCTTTGTATTATAAGCCTTAACTTCACCGTTATAATTTTTTCTTTCTACTGAAATTCTATTTTCTGTTCCTGCAAGCTCATCCATAAGTTGGGTAAATTGCTTATCAGCTTTTAATTCTGGATATGCCTCTGCAACTACATTTATGTTTCTAATTGCTTGGGACATTTGCTCGTTAGCCTCTGCTAATTCTTTTGGTCCCTTGGCGTCTTTTATTCCTGCCCTTGCATTTGTTACTTCTGTCAAAGTATCTTTTTCATGTTTTGAATATCCTTTTACAGTACTTACAAGGTTTGGAATTAAGTCTGCTCTTCTTTGAACCACATTTTGCACTTGAGCATAAGATTCGTCTAATTGTTCTTTTTGTTTTACAAGTCCATTATATGAAGGAATTAAAACAATGATTGCAAGAGCAATTATTGCAATTATTGCTATAACAATTCCTCCAATACCTTTTCTTTTTTTATTAATCTCCATTATATCCTCCTAAATTTATTTCTACTTTAATTATACCCATCTAAGAGGATTACTTTTTCATTTTCTAAAGATTTTTGTATATCAATTGTTCTTTGGTTAGATGAACCCTTAAATTTTAATCTTAAATCCTTTAATTCTTCCACAAAGAGTCCATCGACCAAGACATCACACATGGATAAAAGTTCTTTTGCATTTTCAATATTTACCAAAACTTCATACAAAAATCCCGAAAAAATCCAAATAGACTTATCCGATTCTTCTCTAATTTTTTTTACAATTTTAATCAAATCCTCTGTAGATTCAAAGGGTTCTCCCCCAAGAATTGTAAGTCCTTCTATTTCATCTTTTTTTAAGTATGAAATAATTTCTTGAGTTTGTTTTTCTGTCCACAAATTGCCAAAATTTGGATTCATATATTCCTTATTAAAACAATTTTTGCAATTTGCATGACAGCCTGTGACAAAAAACGAAGTCCTAATTCCAGGTCCATTTGCCACATCATATTTTCTAATTTGCCCGTATCTCATAAATCCTCCATAAAAAAAGTCTACTAATGTAGACTTTTTTATTATATATGCAAAACTCTTGCCTTTATTTCTTTGGTTCTTCCTTCATTCCAGAAATTTTCTCCCAAATATCCACAAGTTCTTCTTACAACTGTTAGTTTTGACCTGTCTTTGTTTCCGCATTGTGGACAATACCATTCGTTGTCGTCATTTAAAAGCATTTCTCCATCATAATTACATTTTGCACAATAATCGGATTTTGTGTTAAATTCTGCATATTGAATATGGTCATAAATATATTCGACAATTTTGCCAAGAGCCTTCAAATTATTTGCCATATTTGGAATTTCTACATAAGAAATACAACCACCTGATGACATATCTTGGAATTTTGACTCAAAATCAAATTTTTCAAAGGCAGAAATTTCTTCTCTTACATCAACATGGAAAGAATTTGTATAATAACCCTTATCTGTTACATCTTCAATTTGACCAAATCTTTTTTTATCAATTGATGCGAACCTATTTGTAAGATTTTCAGCTGGAGTTCCATAAACTGCAAATTGTAAACCTGTTTCTTTTATCCATTCTTCTTTTTTCTCGTTTAATAGGTTCATTATTTTAAAGGCAAATTCTTTTCCTTCTTTACTTGTATGGCTTACACCTTTTACAAGTTTACAAGCTTCATAAATGCCAATATAACCAATTGTTACTGTTGCATAACCATTTTTTAAAAGTGGTTTTATTTTTTCGTGAGGTTTTAGTCTTGCTATTGCCCCGTGTTGAAAATGTATTGGAGATGAATCGCTTGTTACATCTTTTAGGTGTTCATACCTTAGAATTCCTACTCTTTTTACAAGATCCATTCTTTTATTTAAAATTTCAAAGAATTTTTCTTCGTCATTACCTGCTAGTATTCCAATTTGAGGGAGGTTGATTGTACAAACTCCTATATTAAATCTGCCATCAAATTTATAATCTCCATTTTCATCCTTATATGGTGGCAAAAATGCCCTGCAGCCCATTGGTGAAAATACATTTCCCTCGTAATTTTCTCTCATTTTTTTGGCAGAAATATAATCAGGATACATTCTTTTTGCCGTACATTTTATGGATAATTGAGTTAGGTAGTGATATTTGCTTTCCTCTTTTACATTATTTTCATCCAATACATAAATTAATTTTGGGAAGGCTGGTGTTACATAAACTCCTGCTTCATTTTTTATTCCTTGGATTCTTTGTTTTAGAATTTCTTCTATAATTTTTACAGTTTGGTCAAGGTAAGGATCTTTTTCATCTGTATGCATAAATAAGGTTACAAAGGGTGCTTGACCATTTGATGTCATAAGGGTATTTATTTGGTATTGGATAGTTTGAATACCTGATTCCAAATCTCTTTGGGTCAATTTTTCAGCCATTTTTTTTATTTCATCTTCATTTGATAAAATTTCTTTAGCTAATTTATAATTTTTATTGTAGGAAACTTCCAAATATTTTGAAAGACAAGAAATATTGATAGATTGGCCACCATATTGGTTTGAAGCAATTTGGGCAATAATTTGGGTCATTACATTACATGCTACTTGGAAAGATTTGGGCCTTTCTATTGTTTTTCCATTTATAACAGTTCCATTATCGAGCATATCTTTCATATTTACCAAGCAACAATTAAAAATTGGTTGGATTAAATAATCTAAATCATGAATATGTATTGCTCCATCTTCATGAGCTTCTACAAGGTCGGCATCAATTAATTTTCTTTTTGCCAAATCTTTTGAAACTTCACCAGCTATTAAATCTCTTTGAGTTGATGCAATTAATGGATTTTTGTTAGAATTTTCATCCATTACATCTATATTTGTTCTTTCAAGTAGGCCGATTATGTCATCGTCAGTTGTGTTTGCTGCTCTTTTGTAGGCTTGGACTGACCTGTAGGCCTCGTATGATTTTGCTGTTGCAGGATTCTTCTTATCAATTAATTTGTAATAAACCCTATCTTCTATTTGATAAATTGAAATTTCTCTTTTATTTTCGACGCTTTTTTCAATTTCATTTGCAATTTCTTCTGCTTGATTTTCTATAAAAACACCATTTGGTGAATTCATAGCCTTTTCTATGGCTATTTTTATTTTTTCTTTGTCAAAATCTACCTTTTGACCATTTCTTTTTACAACTTTAGGCATTTTTTCAACTCCTTTATTAATACTATTATAGTATACCATATATAGATATAATAAAACAAGGGGCACTATATATTGTGTTTTTTAGGTTTTTTTATTGTATATTTCTATCCAAACTTTGGGCTTTTTTGTGACCTTATGTATAAATATAATCTTAAAAATTATTTTTTTTATAAATCTTTCTTTAATTTTAGGCAAAAGAAAAAGAGAAAATTTCGAAAAGAAATTTTCTCTTTTTATATTTATTCTTTAATTTTTAACTTGATATACCAATTCATTATTTTTATCTAAATCTATTATGACATGGTCGCCTTCCATGATATTACCTTCAATAATTTTTCTTCCCAAGTTTGTTTCGATATTTGCTTGTAAGAATCTCTTGATTGGTCTTGCACCGTATTCTACATCATAGGATTTTTCTAAGATATATTCGTGAGCAGCTTTGCTAAGCTCGATTGTAATTTCACGATCTTCAAGTCTTTTTGATATATCTTCAATTTGAAGGTCGATAATTTTATAAACTTGATCACTTGTAAGTGGTTTAAACATAACTATGTCATCAATTCTGTTTAAAAATTCTGGTTTGAATGATGCTTTTAATGCCCCATCGACAAGTTTTCTATTTTCTTGATCAATTGTTCCATCTTCTTTTAATCCATCGATTAAATATGATGAACCAATATTTGATGTCATTATTATAATTGTATTTTTAAAGTTTACAGTTCTTCCTTGACTATCTGTAAGTCTACCATCATCAAGAACTTGTAATAAAATATTGAAAATATCTGAATGGGCTTTTTCAATTTCATCAAATAAAATTACTGAATAAGGGTTACGTCTTACAGCTTCAGTTAATTGTCCACCTTCTTCGTAACCAACATAACCTGGTGCAGCTCCTATTAATCTTGATACAGAATATTTTTCCATGTATTCTGACATATCAATCCTAATCATGTTTTTTTCGCTATCAAACATAGCTTCTGCAAGTGATTTTGCAAGCTCTGTTTTACCAACTCCTGTTGGTCCTAAGAAAATAAATGATCCAATTGGTTTATTTATATCTTTAAGACCAGATCTTGCCCTAATTATTGCATCTGAAACCTTATCTACTGCTTCATCTTGACCTATAACTCTTTCATGTAATTTGTCAGCTAGTCCTAAAATCTTACTTCTTTCGCTTTCAACTAATTTATTTACTGGAATATTTGTCCAATTTGAAACTACATCTGCTATGTCCTCATCAGTAACTTCTTCTTTTATTGATGAATTATTTTCTTGGTCTTTTTCTTTTTCCTTTAATTTCTTTTCAAGCTCAGTAAGTTTTCCATATTTAAGCTCAGATAATTTTTCAAAATCATAGTTTCTTTCTGCTTTTTCAATCTCAACTTTTACCTTGTCAATTTCTTCCTTTATATCTTTTACAGAATTTATAGAATCTTTTTGACTTTTCCACTTGTTAAAATCAGCCTCATATCTTTCCTTAGCATCTGCCAATTCTTTTTCTAAGATTTCTAGTCTTTTCTTACTTTTTTCGTCATCTTCCTTTTTTAAGGCTGCAATTTCTATTTGAACTTGTAAAATTCTTCTTTTTTCCTCATCCAAATATTCTGGCATTGTATCAATTTCAGTTCTTACAGTTGCGCAAGCTTCATCCATCAAATCTATGGCCTTATCTGGCAAAAATCTATCAGTAATATAACGGTTTGAAAGCTCTGCTGCAGCTATAACTGCTTGGTCTTGAATTCTAATTCCATGGTAAATTTCGTATTTATCTTTAATTCCCCTTAAAATTGAAATTGTATCTTCAACACTTGGTTCATCAACCAAAACTTTTTGGAATCTTCTCTCAAGAGCTCCGTCTTTTTCAATATATTCCCTGTATTCATTTAAGGTTGTTGCACCTATTACTTTTATCTCTCCACGAGCAAGCATAGGTTTCATAATATTTGAAGCATCCATTGAACCTTCAGTTTTACCAGCTCCAACAATTGTATGAAGCTCGTCGATAAACATAATAATTTGTCCTTCAGATTTTTTTACTTCATCTATAACTGACTTTAGTCTTTCTTCAAATTGTCCCCTGTATTTTGCTCCTGCAACTAAGCTTGCCATATCAAGGGCAAAAATTGTTCTTCCTTGAAGTGGTTCTGGCACATCCTTATTTACAATTCTTTGGGCAAGGCCTTCAACAATTGCAGTTTTACCAACACCAGGTTTACCAATTAAAACCGGATTATTTTTCTTTCTTCTTGAAAGAATTCTTTGGCAGTTTCTAATTTCAGTATCACGTCCAATAACTGGATCAATTTTTCCTTCTCTTGCCTCTTTTGTCAAATTTCTACCGTATTTTTCCAAAGGATTATTTGTTTCTTCTGGATTATCGCTGGTAACTTTTTGACCATTTCTGACCTTTTTAAGCTCATTTGAGAAATTTTTTGCATTTAAGCCGATTTCCTTAAAGTAATCACTTAATTCTGTATCTTCATTTAAAATAGTTAAGAAAATGTGTTCAGTTGAGATAAAAGAATCTCCCATTTTCTTTGCGCAATCTTCACTTTTTAATAAAATTCTTTGGAAAATTGTATTTGGGTAAATATTTGCTGAACCGGATTGGCTTGGCAAGTTTTCCATTTTTTCTTCCATTTTATTAAGTACTTTTTTGTACAAGCCCATATTAGCTAAAACTTGGCTTACGAATGAATTTGAATCTTCAACCAAGGCATAAGCTAGGTGGATAATGCCAACTTCTGGGTTGGCATTTTTGATAGCTAGTTGACTTGCTTCATTAATAGCTTCTGTTGATTTTTGAGTAAATTTGTTAAAATCCATAGTGTCCTCCTAATTTAATTCCTTTAATTTTTTATATAGGTCAATTTGATCTTTACTTAAATCTTTTGGATTATCGATAAGAATTTCTATATAAAGATCTCCAACTTTTCCTTTCAAATCTTTATATCCCTTACCTTTAATCCTTATTTTATTTCCTGCTTCAATTTTTTCAGGAATATTTATTTTAAACTTTCCATTTGGACTGTCGACTGTGATTTTTTCACCAAAGTAGGCATCCCAAGGACTTACTCTTTCTTTTTTAATAATATCCAACCCATCTAGTCTATAGGTTGAATCTTCCTTGATTTGGACTTTTACATAAATATCTGCATTCAAATTATATTTTGAACCATCAATTTTTAAATTTTTCCCACTTGTCATTCCACTCGGAATATTTATATTAATTTCTTTTATAGAATTTGTTTCTTTATCTTTTAATTTGAGCGTTCTTGCTACACCGCTCATTGCTTCATCTAGTGATATATTAACCTTAGCTTTAATTTTTGATTTTTTAGCTTTTGTAAATCCATTTTTAAAACTTGATCCGAATCCTCCAAAATTTGTTGATGAAGACCTTGATGAAGATCTTCCTCCTCCAAATAATGTTTCAAAAAAATCTGAAAATCCAGAGGATCCTCCTGTACTACTCGTGTAGGTATAAGATCCATTTCCAGCTCCAAAATTTGAAAATAAATCTGAAAATCCATATTGAGATGGGTCAAAATTTTGACCTTGACTAAAGTTTCCGCTTTGACCAAACATATCATATTGTTTTCTCTTATTCTCATCAGATAAAACTTCATAAGCTTCATTTATTTTTGCAAATTTTTCACTGGCTTCTTTATCATCAGGATGAAGGTCAGGGTGGTATTTTTTCGCAAGCTTCCTATAAGCTTTTTTAATTTCATTAGCATCTGCTTTTTTATCTACACCTAAAATTTCATAATAATCTTGATATTTCATAAAACCTCCATCATCCTCTGACTATCTTTGACCTTAATTAAACTATACTAAGTTTATATCAATTTGCAAGTTTTTTATTAAGATAAAATTAATTTTTATATGTTATAATATAAGAAATATTTCAATTAATTTAAAGGAGTTTATTTTGAAAAAAAAGACTAAAATACTCCACGTCTTAGGAGATTTAAATATTGGAGGAATAGAAAGTCTACTTATTTCAATATTTAATAATATAGATAGGGATGAGTTTGAATTTGATTTTTTAGTTCACAGTATTGGAAGTAATCAAAATTTACAAAAAATAGAAGCACTTGGTGGAAAAGTTTATACTATTGATAAATTTAGTCCAAAAAAACCTTTTAAGTATAAAAAAGATTTAGAAAACTTTTTATCTAACCATAAAGAATATAAAATTCTCCACTGCCATTTTAGGGGTACTGAATCAACTATACTTAAAGTGGCTAAAAAATATGGATTAACTACCATATCTCATATTCACGGCTTGGATTATGGTAGCGGCATTAAAAAAATTATTAGAGATTGTTTAAAAAAAGATATAATTAAATATTCTGACTATAAATTTGCATGTTCAATTGAAGCTGGAGAACTTATGTTCAAAAATAATAAATTTACCCTTATTAAAAATGGTATAGATTTAGAAAAATATATATACAATGAAGATATAAGAAATGAAATTAGAGAAAAATTAGATCTAAACGAAAATAAAGTAATGGTTCACATTGGTAGTTTTTTACAGCTTAAAAATCAAAAGTTTTTGATTTATTTAATGAAGGATTTAGTAAAAATTGATAATAAAATTATTCTACTGCTTGTGGGAGATGGATATTTAAAAGAAGAATCGGAAAATTTAACAAAAAAATTAAATTTAGAATCTAATATTAAATTTTTAGGATCAATATCAAATGTAAATGAAATTTTACAGGCAGCAGACCTATTTTTATTACCATCTTTAAATGAAGGTTTACCCTTATCTGCAGTAGAAGCTCAAAGCGCTGGTCTTAAGTGCTTACTTTCTGATAGTATACCTAAAGATGTAAAATTAACAGAAAATGTAGAATTTATTTCTCTTAATGATAAAGAAAAATGGAAAGAAATGATTTTAGATAGTTTTATCTACCAAAGAAAAAATCTTTATAAAACTATTGATGATAAAGGATTTAATATTAAAAATACCTGTAAATACCTAGAAAATTTCTACAAGAGCATAGTATAAATTAAGGGTTTAGAAAAATAAGTTTTCTAAACCCTTTTTTATTTATTTTAATAAAATTTTTAATTTGATTATTTGAATATATAGTAAAATACCTCTTTTGCCATGTCTTAATTTAAATTGGTCTATATAGTCTTTGTATTTGTTATATAAGCTTCTAATTTCATTTTTATCATAGCTCTTTTTTAAAGCAGTTACTAATTTAAAAACAATTGAAGATGGTATCCTATACTCTTTTATTGCCCTAATTTCTAAATCACTTAATTTTAAATTCGTATCATTCAAAAGACCTAATGATGATGATATAGATTTTTCAATTTGATCGATGTTAAAACTTGATAAGCTATCATTCTTATGAAAAATCCTATAATAAGTAAGATATTCTTTTACAAGGCTTATTTTATTAGCTTTAGAAAGAGCTTTGACTAAAAAATCTGTATCTTCAGACCAATTTCTTCCTATTTCAAATCTTAACTTGTTTTTTTCTATTAAAGACCTCTCAATTAAAAATGATGCTATTTGATGCCTATTGCTACCTATTATATAATGGTACAAAAAGTTTTTTTCTTCAAAAGAAGTTGATAATTTTGATACATCATCTCCAAGAACAACTTTTGTAGCACAACATACAATATCTGAATTTTCAGCTTTAGCTTTTTGGACCATTTTTTTAGCATAATCTTTATCTAGAAAATCATCAGAATCTAAAAAACATATATAATCATCTCTTGACTTATCCAAACCATTATTTCTAGCTGCAGAAACTCCTGAATTTTTTTGATAAATATATTTTATATTTTTATTATTTTTTTCTAGATTTTTAATTATTCTTGCGCTATCATCATTTGAACCATCATCAACTACATAAATATTTATATCTTTATAAGTCTGTTCTAAAACTGACTTTATACATTTTTCTATAAATTTTTCATTATTGTATACTGGTATAATCACACCTATACTCATATATTCTCCTTTCTAACTTATTTTTTTTATTGGTTTTAAAAACAAACTTTTCTCAAAATTGTTCATTGAAAAAATCCATATTGTTATAAGATAAGAAACAGTAAATAATAATACATATATTGCAAAAAGATATATATTTGAAATTTCTATCTTAAAAAACATATATGCTAGTAATATTGAAGGAATCATTCCCCTCATTACGCTTAATATTTCTTTAAAATAATACTTTATATCTATTCCTATTTTTTTATGATAATAAATATTCATTATAATCCCATTTCCTATAGTAACTGTAAGAGCTGTTCCCATAGCCGATCCTATAGGTCCAAACTTTATTGCTAAAGGAATCGAAATAATAAAATTGGATATAGCTACTATAAAAAATACAACAGACATAAATTTGTGTAAGTTTTTCGCTCTTTGTATATCTACTCCTATTGCTTGTATTAAGGATAATAAAGATGATGTCATTAATATTATAGCAACATAATAACTTTCTATATATGTATCATCTAGCCAAATTTTCGAAATAAAATACTTACCAAAGGCAAAAAATCCTAGTAAAATAAGCATTAATATATATAGTTGTACTCTTGAAATTTTCGCAAATAGTTTGGTTAACTCAAAATCATTTTCTCCACTGGCAACCATCTTATTTACTTGCGGTACAAAAACAGATACTACTGATGATGAAAGTTGCTGATAGGCTCTGTATATAATTGAACCCATGGCATATATTGTTACAGATACGCTCCCAACGAATTTTCCTAGTACAAATTTATCAACTGACCAATTTATTTGTTCAGTCATCATTGACAAAAATACAAATCCTGAAAATACACTAATCGCTCTTAAAAGATTCCTATCTAATTTTGAAAAATCAAATCTCATAGATAATTTTTTTACTGCAAAATATCCATTTGAAATAAATGCAAACAAACTAATCATACTTGTTGCAATTACAAGACCTACCGATTTAAATCCAATCATTAATAATGGAATACCTAAAATTGGAGATAAAAAAAGCCTAATTAACATTATTATTCTTTGAAAAATAAATTTCTCATTTGCAGAAATAAATGATTCAAATACACTTGTAGGAAAAGTTAAGGCTATATTAAAAATTAAAATAGACATTAATTTCTTTGAAAGTCTTATTTCTTCTCTAGTAAGTTTTCCCTTTAAAATTATATCTAATTTTACTATTAATATAAATCCTAAAATTAAAGATATTAGCGACATAGTTAAAAAAACTATCATAAACAAACCATTTAATTTTTTTATACCATTATCATCATCTTTAATCTTATACTTATAAAAGAATCTAATATAAGAAGATCCAAAGCCTAAAGATAATAAGCCTAAATATGCAACAAGAGATGCAGTTAATTCATAAACTCCATATTCTGCATCACCTAAATATCTTAAAATAATAGGTGTGTAAAAAATAGTTAAGAAAGTATTTAAAATTATAGATAGATAAGATAAAATTGCACCTGTTTTCCTTTGATTTAATTTCATATTTCACCTTTTCTTATTAAATTTTTTAAAAAATTATAACCTCCATAACTGGAGGTTATAATTTTAATGATCATATTTAATTAAAGATATAACCTTGTAATCTTTTAATTCATCTCTACCTTTTAAATCTGTAAGTTCAATTAAAAATTCTAAGCAAACAACTTCTCCACCCAAAGATTCTACCAAGGATGCACAAGCTTTGGCTGATCCTCCTGTTGCTATTAAATCATCTATAATTACAACCTTATCTCCCTTATTTAGGGCATCTTCGTGAATTTCTATCTTACTTTGCCCGTATTCAAGGTCATATGATAAAGATTTTATTTGACCTGGAAGTTTTCCTGGTTTTCTTACTGGGATAAATCCAACGTTTAGCCTATCAGCAAGGGCTGCTCCAAAAATAAATCCCCTCGATTCAATTCCTATAATATAATCAAAATCCAAATCTTTTAATTTTTCTGCCATTAAATCCATTGTTTCTTTGTAGGCTTGTTTGTTTTTTAGAAGGGTTGTTATATCTTTAAATGAAATACCTTCTTTTGGATAATCTTCGATAACTCTAATTGTTGACTTGATGTCCATATTCTCTCCTTTATTCTTCTAATAAATAATTATATAAAATTTTATTTCTTATATCAATTGTTGCTTCATTGTCTGGTATATAATAAGAAATTCCATCAATCATATCAGGATAGCCTGGTATAGTTTGTGTGTTTATTTCTGCATCGTCAATATTTCTAAATGCCCATGCAAATGATAAGATTGTTGACATTTTTATATTTGAATCCATATTGGAATTTATTTTTGATACTACTCCTGGGATTTTTATTATATTTTTTATCTTGGTCATATTTTTTATAAATTGTACAACAAAATCTTGTTGGCAAGCTATTCTTCCTAAATCTGCATTGGCATAGCCTTTTCTAAACCTACAATAATCGAGAGCTTGTTTCCCATCGAAATAATTAAGTCCAGGCTTAATGCCTTGAGCTGAGGCAATTTGTTCTGGAACATTTATTTCAACACCACCTAAGGCATCTACCCCATCTTCTACAGCTTTAAAACTAACTTCTGCGTAATAATCTAAATCAATTGATAAAAAATCTCTTATAGTTTTTATTGTTTCATCCATTCCACCGTAAGAATGGGCTGCATTTATTTTATCTAGATTTCCTTCTACATAAACTCTTGTATCCCTTGGAATTGATAAAATATCTATACTTTTTGTATCCTTGTTCATCAAAACTAACATCAGGGTATCTGTTCTTGTATTTAATTTCTCACCAGTAGAATCAACCCCTGCGAATACAAATAACAACTCATTTTCATTTTTTTGTTCAATCTTGTTACCTTGACCTAGGTCTTCACCTGTAAATTTATTTTCATCCTTGATAACTGCCGATGAAATAAATCCTTTTATAAATATAAAGGCAAAACCTACTGTTATAAGCATCAAAATTATAAGTATTGTCTTAATTAATTTTTTTTTGATATTCATTTACACCCCTTAAAAGAAAAAACTAGAAAAAGTATATATAATTATACCCGCTATAACATTTCCTACAGAAATTGTTAAAAAAGATTTCATTTTTTTTAGGCCAAGAATAGATGCAATAAGTGATCCCATCCAAATCCCTGTTCCTGGAAGTGGTATAGCTACAAATAAAAATAAGCCTAGATATTCATATTTTTTTATATTTCCTTCTTTTTTCTTGGCCTTTTTTTCAGCCCAAGCTACTAGTTTTTTTAATGAGTCTTTTTTTTTCATATAATCAAATATTGGCATAATCCACATCAATATAAATATTGCAGGAACTATTGATCCAATTATAGAATAAATATATGTTTGAAATGGTTTTAATCCCATTGCAAGTCCTATCGGAATTGACCCTTTTAATTCTATCAAAGGAAGCATACTAATAATAATTAGAGCTACTTGATTTGAAAAATTAGATCTAATTACCTCTATTAGATTTTGCATTTCTTCTCCTTATTTTTATTGTTTCTAATTTATTATATCATATTACTTTAAACATTAAAAAAACCGAAACCAAGTTTTACTTGATTTCGGAAAAGTTTTATTTTGAAGCCTTATTAAAATATTTATCTGATTTTGTATCTTGCTTCATTTCATAATAAATTAAAGAATTTAATTTATTATTCCTTTTTTGGAATTCTTCGTCTTTACTTACTTCTTCACCCTTATTATTATATATTTGCTTAGTAGAAATTATTGGATAATCTTTGTGCATGTCTAGCATATATTTTTGATATGCTGACAATTTAATTCCTCCAGCTTTTTCTAATAAGTATGGGGTCAACTGATTTACAGATATATTTACATCTTTTTCTTCATCAATATCATAATTTGCCCAAATAGTAAGTGGTGTATAGAATACGTCTTTATTTGTATAATTGCCACCTGACTTAATTAGTTTCATGAATACATCATAGTTTTGTGGTTGATGATCACCAAATATTGCTATAATTGTTGGCTCTTTATATGATTTAAAATATTCAACAAGATTTTTTAAATCTTCATCTGATTTTTTTAGTAAATTTACATAATGGCTTGCCCCTTGGTCATCTCCATTAGTTTCATTTAAGACTTTTATATCTCCAGGAACATTTGAAGTATAACCTCCGTGGTTTTGCATGGTAACAAGGTATGCAAAAAGTGGCTTGTCAGATGATTTATTTTCAAATTGTTCTTTAATTTTATCAAAAGCTACTGAATCTTTCATAAAACCATTTGTTGGTTCAAAACTTTCAGGGCTATTATCATAATCACCCAAAAATGCTACATTTTTAAATCCAAGATTTGGCCAAACTTCTTGTCTTGAATAGTTTGTTGGCTTGTTTGGATGGGTTATAAATGTTTGATATCCTTGGTCTTCTAAAACTCTTGCTACTGATGTGTGTCCATCTTTTACATATTGTTGGAATGGATATGCTCCTAGTGGGAAAAATGTTAATGGAACTGATGTTAAAGTCTCATATTCTGAATTTACAGTTCCTCCGCCCAAAACTGAAACATAAGCATTACCCTGAATTGCATTTTCATCTAGAGATCTTTGGAAGGCTATTGGATTTTCACTTAGTTTTAGATTTCCCTTTCCATAATAATCTGCTAGGGCTTCTGATTGAATTATTACAATATTTGGTTTTTTAGTATCTTTTGTACCTATGTCCTTGTTGTAATATTCTTCCAAAGTATTTTCAACTTCTTTTTCATCATAGCCTTTTGGGGCTGTAAGTATTTGATTTGCAAAAATTCTATAGAAACTATAAGGTGAACCTTCAACATAATAGGTTCTTGATGGTCTCCATAAGTTTACCCCAACTCCATTTTGTTTTATAAAATAATTTACACTTACTACGGTAATTATGGCAAACATACTAGCATAGCCTACTAATTGTTTTACGTAAGATTTTTTAGAAATTTTTATTTTTCCTTCGTTTATCGAAGAAATTACAAACATCCACAAGCTTGCTAATGAAAATGCCATTAATGAATGACCACTAAGTTGGATTACTGTATCTTTAGCAACATCAGCTGCCACTCCCAAGGATCCCAAGAATGCCGGAATAAGTGGAGAATCTCTCAAAATATATAAGGCATCATTTGCAATTCCAAATGCAATGGAAATTAGGAGTATAAAAATCATCGATAGTCTTTTTTTCCTAATTACTATATAAATTAACACTTGAATTAAAAACAAAATCAAGGCATTTATTAGTACATAAATCAATTCCATTGATGAAAAATTTGGATTGTATGCTGATTCTAATATATAAAATGATAAAAATGGGTTTAGGATAAATAAAACCCAGTTAGCAATGTTAATTTTTTTATTTTCTGGATATTTCTTGTAAATACTTTTAATTCCAAGAGATGCCAAAAATACCATAGATACAAATACTATAATATCCTTATAAGTATATGGTGCATTAAAAAACCTTGTGTAAACTTCATCAGTAACGTGATTTTTAATTTTTAACATTCCAAATAAAGAGATTGCAAAAACAATAAAATTTAAACTGTAATCTTTTATTATGTATAAAATTTTATTATTTTCTAAATCCTTGATTCTTTTCAAGATATTGTAAATAAAGAAGCTAAATAAGATTATTGATCCAATAAAAATCAAACTTTGCACTACTATTGATAAGAAGTCTGTGTAATTAATATCTACATAGGACCTATTATCTGTTGAGTTTGCATACATAGTCATAGTGTGATCTTTTAAATAAGACATTACTGCTGTTGCATACTCTGGGCCAGTTTCGAAATTTACTGTAAGTTTATTAAACATCAAGCTAGGACTTGGTTTAAAACTTAATTTATTATCTTTACTATAACCCTTTGTTTGAATTGGATAACCAGTTTTTGTATTTGATTTTTTCCAACCCTTCATATCTACTTTATCAAGATCTAATAACTTGTCTCCTTGATAAATCGAATTAATTTTAAAATTATCTGAATACTGACTACCAGATTCAGTTTGACTTATTTCAATATTTTCATTTGTATAAACTTTGAAAGAAAAATCTTCTATAAAGCTTTGTAAAAAAAGCATGATTATCAAAGATACTACAAAAGAAGATATTTTTAGTTTTCTGTCCTTTTTTATTTTAATCCCCTCTTTTCTTTTATTAAATTCTTATTTATCTAATATTAAATTATTGTAAACTTTTACGATACAATTATACATTATATCCTAAATTATGTAAATAAGATGTCTTATTTGTAAAGTTTCTTTACTAAAAAATATTATAGTATAATATTTAAGAAAAAGAAAGGAAAAAACATGTTAAATGAAAAACTAGATATATATATAAAAGATGATTATTATCCCTTTCATATGCCAGGTCACAAAAGAAATAATAATATTTTAAATAAAAAACTATCCTACCAAAGAGATATTACAGAAATTAGAAATTTTGATAACTTAAATGATCCCAAGACTATTTTTAAGGATATGGAAGATAAATTAAAAGAAATATATAAGGCAAGTGATTTTATTATTTCTACAAATGGATCAACTTGTGGAATCTTATCCTCCCTTAGGACCTTAACAAAAGACAATAAAAAAATCTTAGTTCAAAGAAATTCTCACAAGTCTGTTTTTAATGCAATAGAAGTTTTTGACTTAGATTTTGATTTTATAGGTGTAAAAACTGATGAAAATGATATGGCTTACGACATTGACTATAAGGATTTAGAAGAAAAAATAAATAAAAACTCTTATTCCTTAATTTTTATCACCTCTCCTTCCTACGAAGGTTATATGGTAGATTTGAAAAAAATAAAAAAACTTATAGAAGATAAAAATATTTACTTGCTTGTGGATATTGCCCATGGGTCTCATACTATCTTATCTGAATATGAGAAAAATTTTACCTATGACCTTGCTATAACATCTTTTCACAAAAATTTATCTGCCCTAACACCTGCAAGTGGAATTATAGTTAAAAATAAAAACATTGATATCAAAGAATTAAGAAGAAATATGGCGATTTTTCAAACATCTTCCCCCTCTTATCTTATAAGTGAGTCAATTGATGATATGATAGAAAATTTCCCAATTTTTTTTAGACTTTGGGATAATTTGCTTGACAATTTAAATGACCTTTACAAGATTAAGTTAAAACATCTAAAATTTATAAATTCAGATAAAAAAGACCTATCAAAAATTGTAATATCTTGTAAAAATACAAATATCAATGGCAATGACTTGGCTGATTTAATATATAAGGAAAAAATTGAAATTGAAATGGCAACCACCTCTTATGTAATATTAATTTCTAGTATTTTTGACACCAAGAAAGGTTTTGAAAGATTAAAATCTGCCCTAATAAAAATTGACTCAAGTTTAGAATATAAAAAATCAAATTTTAAATTTTACTTCTTGGATTCTGAGAAAAAATATTCTATTAATGAGGCCCTTAATAAAAATATTTCAAAAATATCCTTAGATAAGGCTCAAAATAAAGTTTCAGGCTCCTATATATATGCCTATCCACCCGGAATTCCCCTTCTTCTTCCAGGAGAAATTATAAATAAAGATATAATTGATCAAATTAAATACCTTGATATGATGGGAGTTGACTTATCAATTGATGATTTTGAAATTCCTATTATAGATTGACAAAAATAAGCTCTTTTGTTAAGATTAATTTATAGAAAACAAAGGAGATACATATGAAAAGAATTATTACTTTAAATACAAGAAATCTTCACAAAAGTAAAAAAGACGGTGGCTGTGGTGAATGTCAAACATCTTGCCAATCAGCTTGCAAAACATCTTGTGGAGTTGCTAACCAAGAATGTGTTAACACAAAAAATAAATAAGGGCAAGCCCTTATTTTTTTTATTGAATAAATCTATACTATTTTACTATAAATTAAGGAGAAAAAATGATACACCAATATAAGGCAAAGGGTTATAATATTGTTTTGGATGTATATTCCGGATCTGTTCACCTAGTTGATGAAATTTCTTATAATATTATAAGCCTATTAAATAAAAATAAAGATAAAGCATACATAGAAAATGAAATTAAAAATTTACATAATATAAATCAAGAACAATTTGATGAGGCTTATAATGAAGTAAGAGATTTGGTTGATGAAAAAGTCCTATTTTCAGAAGATGATTTTAAGGATTTAACAATCGATATGGATAAAAGAAAAACTTACCTAAAAGCTATGTGCTTAAATGTAAGCCATACTTGCAATCTTTCTTGCGAATATTGTTTTGCAAAAGAAGGAAGATATCATGGACCAGAAGCCATCATGACAGATGAGGTTGCCAAAAAATCCATTGATTTTCTTTTAGAAAATTCTGGATCTCACTATAATTTAGATATTGACTTTTTTGGTGGGGAGCCACTTTTAAATTGGGATTTGGTAAAAAATACCGTTGATTATGCAAGAAGTAAGGAAGAAGAATTTAACAAACATTTTAATTTCACCCTTACAACAAACGGTATGCTATTAGATGATGAAAAAATAGAATATTTAAATAAAAATATGAAAAATGTTGTTCTTTCTCTTGATGGAAGAAAAGAAAAACACGATGAATTTAGGAAAACTCATGATGGAAGAGGATCATTTGATAAGATTGTTCCAAAATTCCAAAAATTAGTAAAGGCTCGTGGTGACAAAGAATATTATATGAGAGGAACCTTTACAGCCAATAACTTAGACTTTACTGAAGATATAAAAACATATTTAGATTTAGGCTTCAAAAGAACATCTCTTGAGCCAGTTGTTGGCAATAATGAAGAAGATTATGCCCTAAGAGAAGAACATCTAGATAGGATTTACCAAGAATATGAAAAACTTGCAGATATGATGATTGATGCCATCGATAAGGATGATAAATTTATTTTTTACCATTACATGATTGACCTAAACAACGGTCCTTGTGTTTATAAAAGAATTTCAGGTTGTGGATCAGGATCAGAATATATGGCAGTAACTCCAACAGGAGATTTATATCCTTGCCATCAATTCGTAGGAAATGATGATTTTAAAATAGGAAATGTTTTTGAAGGAATCAAAAAACCTGAAATAATTAAAAATTTCAAAAAAAATAATTTATATAGTCAAGAAAAATGTAAGGATTGCTGGGCACAAATGTATTGCTCAGGAGGATGTGCAGCAAATAATTACAATGCTGGTGGAGATATAAATAAAATTTATGATTATGGATGTAAGGTCTTTAAAAAAAGAATAGAGATGGCTCTAGCTGTAAAAATTCACGAATTTTTAAAAGAAAGCGAAAAAGAAGAAGCATAAAAATAAGGTGCATATGCACCTTACAGGCTGTTGTCAAAGTATATAAACCCTCATGCTAAGAATATCATACGAAAAAAAATGATTTGATTTCAAATTTGAAAATTCGTCAAAAATCGCACTGTTCGAGCGCTAGCGAGTTTGCGATTTTAGAATTTCAAATTTAGAAATCAACAATTTTTGAAATCAGATATTCGTGCTTGAGGGTTTGTCTACGTTCTATAAGGTGCAATCGCACCTTATTTTTTTACCCTATGACTTGAAGCAAGGGCTAATATTTCAATATTTTTTGGATTTGCCTTTTCAATAGTTCTTATAATTTCCTTTATAGTGTTTGAACTTGTAATAATATCATCAAAAATTAAAATATTTTTCCCGGTCAAATCCCCATGGAAAACAAAAGAATTTCTCAAATTTTTGGCCCTTTCCTCCCTTGATAATTGGTGTTGGGCCTTGGTATTTTTAATTTTTTTAAAATTTTTAAGATAAGTCATATGGGTATTTTTTATAAAAAAATCGCAAATAAGCCTAACATGGTCAAAACCCCTATTATTAACTACAGATTTTGATGAAGGGGTTGTAAGAATATAATCGAAATTATCCATAGATTTTTCTTTAATAAAAGAAAAGACCATCTGACCAAAAACTTTATAAAGGGAAGTGTTCCTATTAAACTTATAATCCCCAATAAGACTTGCCATAAAAGGATTATAAAAATATAAAACCCTTGCCCTATGACCTAAAATTTCAAATTCATTATCAACATAATCTAATTTATTCAAACAAGACTGGCATAAGGAAAAATTTTCCTTAACTTCCTCCTTACAAAATAAACACAAATCATCATCCAAAAATAAAAAATCCCATATCATTTTAAGGCCTCTGATAATTCTTTAATCCAAAAGCTCAAATTAGTTAGCCTTTGGGAAGTCTTATTATTTCTTACCATTTGTTTTAAAATTCTTTTTTCACCAATTAAAATCACCAATTTTTTGGCCCTAGTTATGGCAGTATATAATAAATTTCTATTTAAAAGCATAAATGAAGTTGGCATCATAGGAATTACAACACAATCAAATTCAGATCCTTGAGACTTATGAATAGTAATAGCATAAGATAAGTCCAAATCTTTAATATCTTCTTTTTTATATGAAACAATATTTCCATCATAAAATTCTATTTTTAAAGATTCCCTTTCTTCATCAAGTTCAATGATTCTACCAATATCTCCATTATATACCCCATCATCAAAATTACTTGGATCTAAACTTTCAAGGTCATAATTATTTCTAACCTGCATCACCTTATCTTTTAATTTAAAAATTCTATTATTAATTTTAAAAGATTTAGGGTTTTTGTTTAAATTTTCTTGTAAAATATTATTTAAATTAAGGACACCCCAAGAAGATTTTTTGCTTGGAGCAAGAATTTGAATGTCATTTATAGGATCAAGCTTATAATAATTTGGCAGCCTATTTTTAATTAAATCTAAAATATCTTTTTGAAAATTATTAGCATTTGAATCAATAAAGAAAAAATCCTTATTTTTTTGATTTAAAATTGGATACAAACCATCATTTATCCTGTGAGCATTAACTACAATATTACTTTCTTGGGCCTGCCTAAATATTTTGTTTAATCTAACCGATTTAATGTCGGTATCCAAAATATCTTTCAAAACATTACCAGGTCCAACACTTGGAAGTTGGTTATGGTCTCCTACCAAAATAAGGGCCGTATTTGATGATAGGGCCTTTAATAATTTATCCATCAATTTAATATCAACCATTGAAACTTCATCAACTATTACATAATCACATTCTAGTGGATTTTCTTCATTATATTCTGGAATTGGACTTTCAGGTTTTATACCGATTAATCTATGTATGGTTAAGGCAGAATTTTCTGTAGATTCTTGCATCCTTTTTGCAGCCCTACCAGTTGGTGCTGCTAAATTGAATTTTAAATTATTATCATCCAAAATATTACAAATAGCCTTTATTATAGTAGTTTTTCCGGTTCCGGGTCCACCAGTAATTACCAAAAGCATATTATTAAAAGCTTCATTAATAGCAACTTGCTGCTGTTTAGAAAAAACATCCAGGTCTTCATTAATCTCTAGATCAAAAATATATTTTTCATTTTTTAACCTTGAAAGATTAATAGCTGTAGATTTTTCCGCCTTATAAATATCCTTATCATATACAAATTCTTCATTTCCAATTTTCATAATTTGGATTTTTGAATTTATTAAATCTTCATTTATTTGATCTTTAATTTTATTTCTATCAACTTTTATCAAGGAAAAAGTCTTATCAATTAAATCATCAAGTCTAATAGTACAAGAGCCTGTCATTTCTGCATCATTTTTTAAAACATAGGAAATGGCAGCAGAAATCCTAAATTTAGAATCACTTTTCATCTGCATATTAATAGCTATATTATCAGCCATAATGAAACCAATTCCGGAAATATCTTCAGACAATTTGTAAGGATTTGTTTTTACAATAGAAATTGTATTATCTCCATAAGCCTTGTAAATTTTATTTGCAAGATTAAAAGAAATATTTAATCCTTGAAGATATAGTAAAGCTTCCCTACTATCTCTAGCATCAAGAGTAGATTCTTTAATTTTTTCAAGTTTTTTCTTTCCTATGCCAGGAATTGTCAATAGTTTTTCACTTTGGTTGAAAACTACATCGATAGAATCATCCTTAAATTTTTCATAAATTAATTGGGCTGTTTTTTTACCAATTGATTCAATATTTCCACTTGATAAATACGAAATTATAGCTTTTTTACCAGAAGGTTTCTTTAAACTGGCACTTTCTACCTGAATTTGTTCTCCATACTTATCATGATAAATTAATTCTCCCTCAACAATAATTTGATCATTTTCATTAAGAAAAGGCATAATACCAGTACAAGTTATAGGAGAATCGGAAGTTTCTAAGGATAAAACTGTGTATCCATTTTCTTCATTTCTATAAATTATACTTTTTATTATGCCTTCAAATTTCATTATTTATTTACCTGTTTTCTTTCAATAAGAGCACCAAGTTTTGTAAACTTTTCAATCAAGTCGCTATATCCTCTATCTATATGATAAATATCAGATATTTTTGTCTCACCATCAGCTATAAGACCAGCAAGAATTAAAGCAGCTCCTGCTCTTAAATCTGTCGCCTTAACTTCTGCTCCATGAAGTTTATCAACACCAACAATTACAGCCCTATTTCCTTCTGTAATTATTGCAGCTCCCATTTTTTTAAGCTCATCTACATGCATAAACCTATTTTCAAATACAGTTTCTACAACAGATGATTCACCTTTACAAACTGTCATCAAAGCCATAAATTGTGATTGAGCATCTGTTGGAAAACCTGGATATGGTAGAGTTTTAATATTTGTTGGTTTTAATTTTTTTGAAGCCTTAACTCTAATTATATCTTCATCTTCAACTTCATCAATTTCAACACCTATTTCAATTAATTTTGCTATAATCGGTCTAATATGCGATCCCAAAACATTTTTTACTGTTATATCTCCACCAGTAATTGCAGCTGCAAGCATATATGTTGCAGCCTCAATCCTATCTGGGACTATAGTATGTCTTGTCCCTCTTAATTTTTCAACACCTTTTATAATAATATTAGATGTTCCAGCCCCTGTGATTTTTGCACCCATTTTGGATAAAAATGATGCTAAATCTACAATCTCTGGTTCCTTAGCAGCATTTTCTATTACGGTTTCACCTTCTGCAAGTGTAGCTGCCATCATAATATTTTCAGTTGCTCCAACTGACGGAAAATCTAAATATATTACCTCACCTTTTAAACCATCTTTTGCTTTTGAAGATATTTCTTCATGGTTCATTGTTGTCTTTGCACCTAAAGCCTCAAAACCTTTTAAGTGTAAATCTATTGGCCTTTTTCCAATATTACATCCACCTGGAGCCTTAGTTACAGCATGACCAAATTTTGATAAGAGTGGTCCCATCACTATAAAAGAAGCTCTCATTTTATCCATTAACTCAAATGGTGTTTCAAACTTATTAACATTTGAAGAATCAATTTTAAGAGTAGTTTCTGTAAGATAGTCAACCTTGGCATTTAAACTTCTTAAAATTTCTACCATTACTTCTATATCTTTTAATTTTGGAACCTCATCTAAGATTACTTCTTCACTTGCAAGAAGACTTGCTGCAAGAATTGGAAGAGCAGAGTTTTTTGCTCCAGAAATATAAACTTCACCATGTAAAGGTCCATTTTTTCTAACTACTAAAATTTCTTCATTATTCATAATTTCCCCTTACTTGGTTCCAAATAATCTATCTCCGGCATCTCCTAGTCCTGGTACTATATAGCAATCATCATTTAATTTTTCATCAAGTTGAGCTATATAAATATCTACATCTGGGTGTTCTTCTTGTACTTTTTTAATTCCTTCAGGTGCTGCTATAATATTTAATAATTTTAAAGATGTACATCCTTTTTCTTTTAATCTTTGAATAGCATCACAAGCTGATCCTCCTGTTGCAAGCATAGGATCTACTACCAACATATCTCTTTTATTAGAATCTTTAGGAATTTTTAAATAGTATTCTACAGGTTTCATAGTTTCTTCATCCCTGTACATTCCTATATGACCAACTCTTGCTGCTGGGAAAACTTCTATAAGTCCATCAACCATTCCAAGACCTGCTCTTAGAATTGGAATTATACCTAATTTTTTTCCAGAAAGTCTATAGCCAGTTGTTTTACAAATTGGAGTTTCTATTTCATATTCTTCTAAAGTAAAATCTTTACTAGCTTCGTATGCTAAAAGAATTGTGATTTCTCTAATTATTGATCTAAATTCATTAGAACCTGTATTTTTATCTCTTAAAATTGAAATTTTATGTTTGATCACTGGATGATCTAATACTGTTACTTTACCCATCGTCTCTCCTTTATAAATTATAAATATTTCCTGATGCTGACTTTTTCATCCTATTCATTATACTCTTTCCAAGTCCGATTTCCTCAACACCTTGTGCAAGTATTATATCTACACCTTTTCTATCAAGGTCTCTTAAGGCTTCAAAGAGTACATGACTCATTTCTATTAAATTTTCTTTATCTCCCAAAGAAAGTGTAATATATGATGAAAATTTTTCTGTATACTTGTTAAAAACTAAAATTCCTACTTTTTTACCTTCATTTTTATATTTTAAAGCCAAATCATTTATCTTTTCTACACTTTTTTCACCAACAAAAACTTTCATCTGAGCTTTTGGTGCATAGTGTTTGTATTTTTGTCCTGGGGATCTTGGAACTTTTGTATCATCAACCAAAGAATCATCCAGGCAAACATTAGGAATAAATTTTTTTATATACTCATAAGTATAGTATCCCGGCCTTAAAATACATGGATTTTCTAAGCTCATATCTATTACTGTAGATTCAATCCCGATATCAGAACTTCCCCCGTCAATAATAAGAGGAATCCTTCCATCCATATCATAGAAAACATCCTTTGCATTTGTTGGAGATGGCCTTCCTGAAATATTGGCAGAAGGTGCTGCTATCGGCCTGTTACAAAACTTAATAAATTCTCTTGCAAGCTTATCTTTTGGCCTTCTTACAGCAACTGTATCTCCACCACCAGTTATTATATCTGGAATTTTTGAACTTTTTTTGAGTATAACTGTAAGAGGACCTGGCCAAAGATTTTTTATTAAAAATTTTGTTCTCTCATCAACTTTTTCAACTAATTCATCTAATTTATAATCCTCATCAATATGTAGAATTAAAGGATTATCTTCCGGCCTATTTTTTGCCTTAAAGATTTTTCTAGAAGCCTCAGGATTTAGACCATCAGCCCCCAGTCCATATACAGTTTCTGTTGGAAATGCTACAAGATCTCCGTTTTGTATTATTTTAGCTGCATGCTTTAAGATATTTTCATCAACATTTTCTCTATCTATTTTCAATATCTCTGTTTCCATTTTTCACTGACTTTCTTAATTTTTCAATATTTTTTTTGTTTTCTTCGTTTTCTATCAAACAATAAGTTGGGTCCATGTGTATGGTTATAGAAATATTTAACTCATTTTTAAGTCTAAGTTCAATATTTGTTACAGCCTGATGCATTATACCTACGCTTATATTTGACGGTACTTCAACATCGCAACTTCCTACAAGTTTTCCTCTTCCATATTCATGTATATATAAATCATGGTAGCCATGAACAAAATCTCCATCCAAAATTATCTTTTCAATTTTTTGGTGAAGATCTTTTCCTATTCCTTTTCCAAGAAGCTTATCAATAGTATCTAAAAATAAATCCAAACCTGGTTTAAATACAATAATTGATAAAATCATTCCTAAAAGTGAATCAATATTAAAGTTTATATATTTTTGTAAAATAACTGCAATTATGATTGATATTGTTGAAAGAATATCATTTCTTGCATCAATCATTACTGCAAAATTTAATTTTGAATCGAGTTTTTTGTCTAAATTTTTATTTAGAAAATAAATATAAAACTTAAATCCTAGAGAAAATATCAAAATTATTATACTTAATCTGGAAAGTTTTGGTAAATTTCCCTTATAAAAGCTTTCAATTGAGCTTGTAAAGAGAAAAAATCCCACAAACATTATTAGGATTGAAACCAAAAAACTTGCTATATATTCACTTCTACCATGCCCATAGGGATGTTTTTTATCAGCAGGCTTACTACTTGCCTTAGCTCCAATTAGGGTTATAAGGCTTGTCAAAGCATCTGACATGTTATTAAAGGCATCACCCAAAATTGCTGAAGATGATGCAATTAGGCCTATACTTATTTTAATTAAAAACAAAAATGCATTGATTAAAATCCCTACAAATCCTGAAAGAGAAATCAATTTTAATCTTACACTTTCATTTTCTATAGATTTGTAGTCTTCTACAAATCTTTTTGCAAGAAAATCAAACAATTAGTCTTCTCCCATTGTTTTTAATTTTCTAGTTTGGTCTTCTGTTATCAAAGAATCTATCATTTCTTCAATATTTCCATCTAAAAAATCATCTAATTGATAAATAGTTTTATTTATCCTATGGTCTGTTATTCTTCCTTGTGGATAATTGTAAGTTCTAATTCTTTCTGACCTATCTCCAGTACCTACTTGAGATTTTCTATTATCAGAAATTTCTTTTTGTCTCTTTTCTTCTTCCATCTCATATAATCTTGCCCTTAAAACTCTCATTGCCTTATCTTTATTTTTAATTTGAGATTTTTCATCTTGGCAAGTTACTACAAGTCCTGTTGGAATATGGGTAAGTCTTACGGCAGAATCTGTTGTGTTTACACTTTGTCCACCATTTCCACTTGACCTATATACATCAGTTCTTATATCATTTGGATCGATTTTTATATCAACTTCATCAGCTTCTGGCAAAACGGCAACAGTGGCTGTTGATGTGTGAATTCTTCCACCGGATTCTGTTTCTGGAACTCTTTGTACCCTATGAACCCCAGATTCATATTTTAATTTAGAATAGGCACCTTCACCTCTAACTATAAAGGTAGCTTCTTTCATTCCACCTATTCCCTGACTTGATACATCAATATCTTCTGTCTTATAATTTTGCTTATCAGCATACATGTGATACATTCTGTAAAGATTTCCAGCAAAAAGACCTGCCTCTTCTCCACCAGCTCCAGCTCTAATTTCTACAATTACATCCTTATGATCGTTAGGATCTTGTGGAATAAGAAGAATTTTCAAATCTTCATTATATTTTTCTAGATTTTTTTTATTTTCATCTATCTCAGCTTTTAAAAGATCTATCATTTCCTTATCTTCAGCTTCTTTTAAAAGCTCTGTATTTTCTTCAATCATATCTTCAGCCGCTCTTATCTCATTATATTTTTCGACAATTGGCTTTAATTGATTGTATTCTCTTGAAACTTTTTTAAACTTATCGGTATCAGATAAAACTTCTGGATCTGCTAGTTTTTTTTCTAACTCTTTGAAGTTTTCTCTCATATGTTCTAAATTTTCTAACATATATCCTCCTTAGATACAAGCTATTATAATTCTATCAAAATCATTAAAATCCTTGTAAGCTCTTATATCCTTATATCCTTCTTCTTTTAATAGGTTAATTATAGGATTTTTTTGATCATAACCTATCTCTAAATATATTTTACCATTTTTATTAAGAAATTTTTTTGCATTTAAAATTATTTTTCTATAAAAAAATAGGCCATCATCTCCACCCAAAAGGGCATTTTGTGGTTCATAAGATAATTTTTTATCTAGGTTTTCGAAATCTTCCTTATTTATATAAGGTGGATTTGATACAATAATATCAAATTTCCCTTCTACATTTGAAAAAATATCACTTTCTTTAAATTCAACATTTTTTATAGATAAGTTTTTTTTATTTTCCTTAGAAAGATTAATAGCATCCTTAGAAATATCAATTCCAAGAACCTTTGAGTTTTTCAAATTATAAGAAAGCGCCAAAGAAATAGCCCCTGATCCTGAACCTATATCTAAAATCTTATCTTTTTTTACCTTATCATTGATAATCATATCTACAAGAATTTCTGTTTCATATCTTGGTATTAGAGCTCTTTTATCAACTAATAAATCTAGACCATAAAAATTCCACTTGCCAATTGCATATTGGAGTGGATATCCTTTACTAATCTTATCTTGTATCTTTAAAAGCTTTTCTTCTATATCCTTTTCTAATTTTTCTTCTTTTTTTAGATATAAAAGATTTTTATTTGTATTTAATAAATATGTAAGAGCAATGATCAAATCATCATTTTCTTTTTCTAAAATATCTTTAATTTTCATAAATACATATAAAAAATAAGGTTAGAAACCTAACCTTATTTATTTCTTCCATATTTTTTATTGAACTTCTCTACATTACCACCACGGTCAGAAAATCTTTGTTTTCCTGTATAGAATGGATGGCATTGTGAACATACTTCAACTTTGATTTCTTCTTCTGTTGAACCAACAGTGAATTCATTACCACATGATGTACAAACAACTTTTGCTTGGTGGTATTCTGGATGTAGTTCTTTTTTCATATAAACACCTCTTCTTGTCTCTTTCAATAAGCAATAATGATTATACCATACAGATATTTATCTTTCAAGCAAAACTTTTAAATATTGTTTTAATTCCCAAAACAAGTCCCATTGAATATAAAAATATTGATGGTGGTTTACAAAATAGGATAATTTTTACAAAAGTTTTAAATTCCATATCAGTAAGTCCTGAAAAATAACATAAAAAATCATCAGGAGCAACAGGCAATAAAATTGCCCAAGCAAAAAATTTATTATATTTTTCATGCCTTAACCATTTATGATATTTTTGAAAATTTTCTTTTCCAAATATAGCAAGGACCACTTCTTTACCAAAAAATCTAGAAATAAAAAAAACTATAACAGATCCTAGGCAAATAGAAATATAATTATAAATAAATCCCCACAAAGGTCCAAACATCACAACCCCAAAAGCAGTTGTAAGACCACCAGGAATTACGGGTATAATTATTTGGATTATTTGCAAAATCATAAAAATAATGGGAGACCATACACCGTACTGGTTTAAAAATTTTCTAAGGCTTGATACAGAGGTGAAAATTCCCATTTTGTACCCCTTATAGCCTAAATAAATTGAAATTAATAAAACAAGTACGCTTATTAGGTCTATAATATTTTTTGTTCTAACTTTCATAAAAAATCCTAACTTAAATTAAAATATCTTTTCTTTATTTACATTTTACCTTTAAATTTTGTAGGTTTTATTAATAATATCAACAAATTCTTCGTTAGATTGGCATTTACCCATTAAATTTATGAGCTCTTTAGTAAATTCAGACTTATCTTTCATAGATGAATTTCTAATTTTATAAACTGCATCTATTTCTTTTTCTGATAATAATAAATTATCTTTTCTAGTTGAAGATTTTTCTATATCGATTGCGGGAAAAATCCTTTTTTGTGAAAGATTTCTATCAAGGTGTAATTCCATATTACCTGTTCCCTTAAATTCTTCATAAACCATATCATCCATCCTTGAACCTGTATCTACAAGGGCTGTAGCTATAATTGTAAGTGATCCCCCACCTTCAATGTTTCTTGCTGCTCCAAAAAATTTCTTCGGGCCTACAAGAGCTAAAGGATCAAGACCTCCTGAAAGAGTCCTACCTGATTGTGGAGTCATAATATTATAAGCTCTTGCAAGTCTAGTAATAGAATCTAGTAAAATTACAACATCCTTATTATCTTCAACCAATCTTTTTGCCCTTTCAAGAACCATCTCTTGCATATAAATATGGTTTTGAGGAGCCTTATCAAAAGTTGAAGCTGCAACTTCTGTCCTTGTAAGCTCATTATCCTTATCCCTATATTGGTTTACAAATCTTTTAAAATCTGTAACTTCTTCTGGTCTTTCATCAATTAATAAAACCAAAATTTTTAGATCATCAAAGTTTTTTTCCAAGGCATATTCAATATCTTTAATTAAGGTAGTTTTTCCAGCTTTAGGTTGGGATACTATAAGTCCTCTTTGTCCTCTTCCAATTGGAGCGATTATATCTATAATTTTTTGAGAAATGTTATCCTTACTTGTTTCAAGTTTTAATCTTTGGTTTGGGTAAATTGGAGTGAGTGATTCAAAATTTGACCTATTAAAAGCATCAGCTGCCTTTAGGCCATTAACATCAGATACAAAAATTAAGGGAGAAAATTTATCTTTATCTTTTTTTACTCTTGCGATTCCTTTTATAAAATCGCCTGTTTTTAGTCTAAACATTTTTACTTGTTTAGGAGACACATATATATCATCATTGCTTGATTCGTAAAGCTCTGTTCTTAAAAATCCAAATCCATCTTCATGCAAATCTAAAAGACCTTCACAATTAAATTTTTCGCCTAAGTCAAAATTATCATTTTGATCATATCCTTCATCTGAGTGATTTTTATCATATAAAGATTCTTTTTCATATGTATCCTTAATTATTTCAATCAAATCATTTTTCCTATAAGATGAAACAGATTTTATAGAAAGCTCTTTGCCTATTTCTCTTAACTCATCAAGCTTTAATCCTTCTAATTTATTTATATCTATATCCATATTTTTCCTTTTTATAAAAATATACGGAGCCTTTAGGCTCCGTATTTATTTTTTATTTTGCTGAATTTTCACATTCGAAAAATTCTATTTTTTCTCTTACTTTATCTTTTATAGCTTCAAATCCTGGTTTTAATACTTTTCTAGGGTCAAATCCCTTAGCTTCTTTGTCTTTATTTTCTTCGAAATATTTTCTTGTAGCTTCTGTAAATACTATTTGACATTCAGTATTAATATTGATTTTTGAAACTCCTCTTTCGATAGCTTTTTTAACTTGTTCTTCAGGAATTCCTGTACCACCATGAAGAACTAGAGGAAGTTTTCCAACTGCATCTTTAATTTCTTCAAGTCTTTCAAAGTTAAGTCCTTGCCAATTTTCTGGATATACACCGTGGATATTACCAATTCCTGCTGCTAAGAAATCTACTCCAAGAGAAGCTACTTTTTTGCATTCTTCAGGATCAGCTAACTCTCCTGTAGAAACAACTCCGTCTTCTTCTCCACCGATACCACCAACTTCTGCTTCTACAGATACATTTTTAGCATGGCATAGTTCAACTATTTCTTTAGTTTTTTCAACATTTTCATCAATTGGAAGACTTGAACCATCAAACATTATTGAAGTAAATCCAGCTTCTAGAGCTTTTTTTGCACCTTCATATGAACCATGGTCTAAGTGAAGAGCAACTGGAACTGTGATATTTAAATCTTTATCAAGTCCTTGAACCATTTTTGCTACTACATTAAATCCACCCATATATTTTGCAGCACCTTCAGAAACTCCCAATATTACTGATGAATTTTTTTCTTGGCAAGTTTCAAGGATTGCCTTTGTCCACTCAAGGTTATTTATATTGAAATGACCAATACCATATCCGTTTTCATAAGCTTTGTCTAACATTTCTTTTGCATTAACTAACATATTCGCTCCTTAAATATTTTTTAGTAAATTTATATTAAAATCATTACCGTTTTTTCTATCCTTAGTTATTGAAACTAAAGATGGTATTTGATTAATACCCATTTTTTTTAATAAGTCTCTATTTTTGTCTATATCTATTATAATTTTTCTTATATTTTTGTATGAGTCCTCTTCTTCTTTTAAAAAATCTTCTTTAACCTTAATTGAAAAATTAGACCAATTTGCATGAAATAGAGCTATTATTTTTGAATTATCAACTAATAATTCTCTTATATATTTTGGTGATATTTTATGATCAATTATTTGCATAAATCTTCTTTTATAGATGTAACTATTTTTTCAATAGCCTCGTCTGATGACATTTTCAAATTTTCCATATCAGATCTTTTAGAAAATTCTACTATATCATCGCTAGCATCTTTTCCTACAGTAATTCTATAAGGACAGCCTACAAGATCTCTGTCGTTAAATTTAACTCCAGCTCTTTCTTTTCTGTCATCAAGCATTACTTCTATTCCTTGGTCTAATAAAGATTCATAAATTTTTTCAGCCAATTGTTTTTGATCTTCCTTGTTTTTGTTAACAAGGGTTATCCAAGCCTCAAAAGGTGCAACCTTTGTTGGCCATATAATTCCATTATCATCATAATTTTGCTCAATTATAGCTGAAATAGACCTTGTAATTCCTATTCCATAAGATCCCATTATAAATGGTTTTTGCTTACCATTTTCATCTAAGAAATATGCTTCAAGACTTTCAGAATATTTTGTTCCTAATTGAAAAATATTTCCTACTTCTATACCACGAGCAATTTTAAGCTCTTCTTTTCCATCTAAAGAAAGGTCCCCTTCTTTTGCTGTTAAAAGATCATCGGCAATTTCACCATCAAAATCTCTTTTAAAGTTTGCATTTATAAAGTGATGGTCAGTTTTATTTGCTCCAATTACTAAATTTCTATATCTAGTAATGGACTTATCAACGATTAATCTAACATCTTCTTTTAAATCTTTCGGACCTGTAAATCCTGGTTCTGCTCCAGTAATTTTTCTTATTGTTTCATCATCCATCATTTCGATTTCATGTTCTGGAACTTGCAAATAAGAAATTAATTTTGCCATATTTAATTCCCTATCTCCTGGAACAAGAACAAGAACTGGATTTCCTTGGACTAATAAGTCAACTGCTTTTGCACATTTGTTTTGGTCTATTTTTAGAAAATTGGAAACTTCTTCTATAGTTTTAGTATCCTTAGTTTGGACTAATTCTATTTCTTTTTCCTCTTCATTTTCATCTATATCTAGGAAAAATTTAGCTGATTCATCTGTAGCTGCATAATCAGAATTTTCTGTATAGAAGATTTCTCCTTCTCCAGTTTCGGCAAGAGCCATAAATTCATGACTTGTATTTCCACCCATAGCTCCAGAATCGCCTTCTACGATTTTATAATCAAGTCCTAAGGCATCAAATACTTCTACATATGCATCCCACATTTTTTGGTAAGATTTTTCCAATCCTTCCATATCAACATCAAATGAATAAGCATCTTTCATTATAAAATCTCTTGACCTATTTATTCCAAATCTTGGTCTTTTTTCATCCCTAAATTTAGATACAATTTGGTAGAGATTTAGGGGTAATTGCTTGTATGAATTTAATTCATCTTTTATAAGTGAAGTAAATTGTTCTTCTGCTGTAGGTCCTAGGCAATATTCTCTGTCATGTCTATCTTTTATTTTAAACATTTCTGGTCCAAAATTTTGCCATCTACCAGATTTTTCCCAAATATCTTTGCTTTGTAATACTGATGTTGAAACTTCTATGGAATCATATTTTTCCATTGATTTTCTTACAATATTTTCTATTTTATTTATTACTCTCATGCCAAGTGGTAGGTAGGAGTAAACTCCAGATGAAGTTTTTCTTATAAAAGCTCCCCTTACCAACAATTTATGGCTTTGAGTTTCTGCATCTTGAGGATCATCTCTTAATGTAGGCATATAATATTTCGATAATCTCATTTATCCTCCAATTTTTTATAATTTATCCACCTAAAAATATTATCACAGACAAATTATTTTATCAATTATTCAACAATTGTAACTGTTTGAACTTCATCTCCACAATTTGCATCAAAGTTTATTTCTGATAAGGTATTTGCTTCAAGATTTGCTACAATACAAGGTGTTATTAATGAAGGAACCTTATCTTTTATTTTTTCAATATCTACTGATAAAACTTTATCTCCCTTATTAACCCTATCTCCAACTTTTACGTGAGGAGTAAACCCATCACCTTTTAATTCTACAGTTTCAAGTCCAAAGTGAACCAAAACTTCAATTCCTTCATCTGTTTTTATTCCTATAGCATGATATCCATCTGGTTGAAGGGTAACTTCTCCACTTACTGGTGCAAAAACTTCCCCATCAGATGGGATTACTGCAAAGCCATCTCCTACCATTTTTTCAGCAAAAACTGGATCTGGAACTTCTTCTAATTTTACTACTTTTCCATTAACAGGGCTTGCTATCGAAACTTTTTTCTCATCATTTTTTTTCTTTTTAAAAAAATTAAACATATTTTACTCCTTAATATTTTTCATCGATAAACCTATTCTTTCTCTTTTTTTATCGATTTCAATTACTTTTACCTTTATTATATCAGAATTTGTAACAATCTCATTAGGATCTTTAATAAATTTATCGCTCATATTTGAAATATGGACAAGCCCATCGATTCCAACCCCTATATCTACAAAGCAACCAAATTCTGTAATATTTCTAACAGTACCTTCTAATATATCGCCTTCATTTAAATCATCGATCGATAAAACTTCACTTTTTGTTATTACTTCTGGAAGTTCATCCCTAGGATCACGTCCTGGTTTTTTTAGCTCATCTATTATATCCTCTAATGTTAATACCCCAACATCAAGATCTGTCGCACATTTTTCCAAGTCAATATTTTCTAAATCATAATCGACAAGCTTTTTAGCTATTTTATAACTTTCTGGATGGACAGCAGTATTATCTAAAAAATTTGGGGAATCAGGAAATCTCAAAAATCCAGCTGCCATTTTATAAGTTTTATCTCCAAGACCTTTAACTTTTTTTAAATCTTTTCTTTCTACTATTTCTCCATTTTTAAAATCTTCTTCTATTCTTTTGGCAAGATTTAAATTTAAGCCTGAAACATAGGATAGTAATTTGTAAGAGGCATTATTAATATTTACTCCAACTTCATTTACACTATCTTCAACAACTTTTGAAAGTTCTTCATCCAATTTTTTTTGATTTATGTCATGTTGATATTGACCAACTCCCAAATGTTTTGGATCTATTTTTACAAGCTCTGCCATAGGATCTTGAAGCCTTCTTGCCATTGAGATTGCTCCTCTTATTGTAACATCTAAGTCTGGAAATTCTTCTTCTCCAAGCTTTGATGCTGAATATACTGAAGCACCAGCTTCATTTACAATTGCATAGGAAACTCCATCAACCTCTTTTAATAATTTATTTACTACAGCTTCAGTTTCCCTACTTGCAGTTGCATTTCCTAAGGCAATTATATCAACATGGTATTTTTTTATAAAATTTTTCAAAAGATCTATGGCTTCTCTTTCTTTTGAGTGAGGTTTTACTGGATAAATCACAGCTTGGTCTAAATATTTTCCATGCTTATCAATTACTGCAACCTTACAACCTGTCCTATATCCTGGGTCAAGGCCAATTATATTTTTATCCTTAATTGGTCTTTGCAAAATATATGGTTTTAGGTTTTTTGAAAAAACTTTTATTGACTCTTCTTCTGCTTTTTCAGTTAACTTATTTTTTATTTCAGTTGTTATAGTTGGAATTAAAAGTCTCTTATAAGAATCTTCTATAGCTTTTTTTATCAAGGATTCTGTATAGTCATTATTAGATTTATAAAGATTTTTAATTAAAGTTAGGTTATAATTATCTGTAAATTCTAACTTTACAGTCAAATCGTTATTTTTTTCTGCCCTATTTAATGCCAAAATTTGAAAAGGCTTTAGATTCTTGATCTTTTCATTAAAATCATAATAATTTTCATAGGTTAAATCTTCATCTTCCTTTTTTTCTGCCAAAATTCTTGCCCTAACCAGTCCATCTCTTCTTATAATATTTTTTGCCTCAATATTGTTTGCCACATCTTCCGCCAAAATATCCAAGGACTTATTTATAGCATCATCCTCATCATCAATGCCTTCTTTTATGTATTTTTTAGCAAAGGAAAGTGCCTCTTCTTCACTTTGAGCCTTCATTAATATATCATCCAAAAGTTCCATTAGTCCAAGTTCTTTTGCCTTATCAGCCCTTGTTTTTCTTTTTTTCTTAAAAGGAGCATAGATATCTTCAAGCTCTGTCAAAGTTTTAGCTTGGTCTATTTGCTCTTTTAATTTTTCATCAAGTTTTTCTTGATTTTCTAAAGATGTAAGAATTTCTTCTTTTCTTTTTTGAAAATTTCTAAGTCTTGTTAGTCCGCTTTCTATATCTCTAATTTCTGTATCTTTTAGACCACCAGTTTTTTCTTTTCTATATCTCGCAATAAAAGCAACTGTTGAGCCTTCATCTAATAATTTGATTACCTCATCAATGCTTTTTTCCTTAATAGATAATTCTTCTGAAAGAATTTTTGATATTTCCATTACTACCTCACTAATTTATCTTAAATTACAAAAATATAGGAAATTTCCTATATTTAAAAATCAAAATATTTTTTTACATACAAAAATATTATACTCTTTTTTTAATAAAATTAAAAAGCTCCTTAAATCACATAGATTTAAGGAGTAGAATTAATTTTCTGTTATATAATTTATCTTATATTTTGGGAAATTCATAGAAATTGTCCTACCTTGAAATTTATCCCCAAATTCTCTATCAAGCTCATACAAGTTTGATGGGTCATAAAAAACAACCTTAGAATTTTTTGCTTTTTGTGGAATTAAATCAAGTTGAAACTTATATTTTCCCCTATTTTTTGAATAATCTAATAATAAGTCAATAAACCTTCCATAATCATAGTCGTTGAAATTTTCAAATTCTAAATCAACCTTAAATTCATTATCTTGCCTAATATCTGCAATACACTTATTAGACTTGTAGGATTTCTTCACCCCATCGGATAAATTTGTAAGGGAAATCATAGTTATAAGTTTATTATTTTTATCATTTATTAGGTTTATCAAATCATTTTGGTCCATATTATTCTTAAAATCATCTAGGTTAATATGGTCAAATTTTTCCTTGTTTAATTCATCTTCAATATCATTAAGATTCAACCTTCTTGTTTGAGTCTTATCTAAATCTTCCTCTTTTTCTATATTATTATGACTATCATTTTCTTTTTTCAAAACCTTCCTATCGTTATTTTTGCTTATGTTAGGAGATTTTTTCTTAAAAGGAATATTTAGATCATCAAACCTCATTCTTCCCTTATTTTCCTTCATAGTATCTACCCTTTTGTAGGTATTACACAAGGTTGTAAAAACCATAAATAAAAATGAAAGGCTTGTTAGTAAATTTAAAATATTTTTATAAATCCCATCTCCAGGAGCAAAAATATTTAAAATAAGCATCAATAAAAATGGAAGAGATCCAGTATAAGAAAAGAATTTTTTAATTGGATTGTCCTTGGATTTTTCTTTTTCTACTGGTTTTTTATCCTTAAAAAGTTCCTTTTTCTTTTTATTTTTCATAAGTCTTTTTATATTTTTATAGGCAAAAATAAAAAATCCTATACCATACATAACCCAAATAATAAGTTTCGTAGTTGGAAAATTTGCATAAATATCAAAGGGTATAAGCCTAATTACCATATCAAATATAAAGGTAAAGACTAACAAAAACATTCCTAATTTAAGTAGGACTTTTGATATTAAAAACAAAATAACCAATCCAACTAAGACGGCTACTATAACTAAGGGTATGTTAATTTCATTTAAAATAGCATATATTCTATCATAATTTAAATTATCCATATTACCACCTTTTAGACAATTATACCAAAAATTATCATAAATTAGAAATCTATATTTATTGATTATAAGGATATTTTTCGTATAATAAAATTATAGGCTGGAATAGCTCAATCGGTAGAGCAATTGTATCGTAAACAAAAGGTTGCGGGTTCAAGTCCTGTTTCCAGCTCCAAAATAAAATCGTCAATAGATGGTTTCAAGCTGTTGACAAACTAAAAATTTACCCATTTCGACCGAGTGCAACGAGCGGAGAAATCTCATGAGATCTCTCCATGCGTTCGTTTCACTCACACTAAAACATATTTGCTACGCAAACTTATTCGTGCTTTCGCACTTAGCTTTAGGGATAAATATTCCAAATCAAGGCATATTTATCTAGTCGATATGGGTTATAGCACAATTTTATTTTTGAATTATTAATATATTATTAAACTGACTTTGTCTACGCTCTAAAACCGTCAATAGACGGTTTTTTTTATTTATTAAAAAAGACCAGCAAGGCTGATCTTTTAATGAATTAATCTAATATAATATTTTTTATTTCGTTTCTTCTTTTATTCGCATTTTTTACAATAAATACACCATATAAAACTGCAATTATTGCGCCCAATGCATAGGCAATTTTTAAATCAAGACCAAAACCAATCTTTTTTGCACTTATTATGAAGGTAAATACAATAAATGTGTAAAAAATTCCTGGTATCAAGGTCATCAAATATTTCTTATTATTTATAATCAAGTATGTCGTTGCAACAGCAAGGGCAAATATAGCCACAAATTGATTGGTAAATCCAAAATATCTCCATAAAATATTAAATCCATTAGGATTAGATTTAGCAAAAACAAGAATAATTACTGCAGGTACAAATAAAACAGCTGCAACTATTGCTCTTTTAAAACCTGATCTTTGGTCAATATTTAATTCTTCTGAAACAATTAATCTTAAGGACCTAAAAGCTGTATCACCACTTGTAATTGGAAGTGCTATTACACCAATTATTGCTAAATATCCACCAACTGAACCCATGAAATTTCTAGAAATTTGTCCAACCATTAAGGTACCAGCTGTATCTAGAGCTGATTTTCCTGATGAAAATAAAACTAAGGCACCTGCTGCCCAAACCATGGCTATAAAACCTTCTGTAATCATTGTAGAATAAAAAGTTCCCATAGCTTCTTTTTCTTTAGCGACTGTTCTTGATACAAGAGTTACTTGAGATCCATGAAATCCTGAAAGGATACCACAAGCTACAGTTATAAAAAATGAAGGTATAAATTTTTGACCATCAGGGTGATCATAAAACAATCCATAGCCCTCAAATTGTAAATGAGAAAGCCCTTTCATAAGAATCCCTATAAATACTCCAAGTGATGAAATCAACAAGAAAGCACCAAAGATTGGATAAATTCTTCCAATTAATTTATCAATTGGTAAAACCGTTGAAAGAATATAATAAATAAAAATAATTCCATATATAATCCAGATAATATTTGAATTAGGACTAAGCCCCATAATATCATGTGCAATCAAATCTCCTGGAGTATAAACAAAAACTGTTCCAGTTAGAAGTAATAAAATTGCTATAACAACATTATAAAATCGTTTGACATTTGTTCCTAAATATTTACCAACTAACTTTGGAACCTGACTTCCACCATTTCTCATAGAAATCATTCCTGTTGCATAATCATGAACAGCTCCTGCAAAAACGCATCCTAATGGAATTGCTAAAAAAGCAATCGGCCCAAATAAAATACCTTGGATAGGACCTAGAATTGGCCCAGTTCCAGCAATATTTAATAAATTTATCAACCAATTTTTCTTTTTACTCATAGTAACATAATCAACACCGTCTGCTTTTCTTACAGCTGGGGTTTCTCTATCATCTGGTTGAAATTGACTTTCAACAACTTTTGAATAGAGTATAGCTCCAAAAATAAGGATGGCAAGACCAATAAAAAATAATATCATATATCCTCCTTATTAAAAATTAATTCTCTTAAATTATAAATCAAACTAAAATAAAATTCAAAATCTTTCATATCAAAGAATTTTTTTAAAAAACAAATAAAAAAAGCCAGCATAGCTGACTTAAGAAATTATTTGACCAATCAAATAATCATCAATTCTTTGGGTGATTTTTATATCTTTAATTTCATTTATTTCAACATCATCTTTTGTGTGAACCCTTAAATAATTTGTAGAATATCCTGACTTATATCCATCAAGTTCTGTTTTTGTTTCAAACAAAACTGATAAAGTTTTTCCAATCTGCTTATCCAAAAATTCATGAGAATTTTTCTTTTCTATTACTGAAAGCTCTTTCGACCTTCTTTTTTTAGTATTACCATCGACTTGATCTTTCATACTAGCGGCCTTTGTTCCATCTCTTTTAGAATATTTAAAAAGATGAGTCTTAGAAAATTTAATATCTCTTACAAAATCCTTTGTTTGCTCATGATTTTTTTCACTTTCATTTGGAAAACCTACAATAATATCAGTAGTTAATCCAGCATTTGGGAAATATTCCCTAATCAAGTCAACTTTTTCCTTGAAAATTTTTGTATCATATTTTCTGTTCATTAGTTTTAGTACATCATCTGAACCTGATTGAAGGGATAGATGAAAATGGTCACATGCTTTTTTTGTATCTTTCATTCTTTGTAAAAATTCCCTATCAATATGTCTTGGCTCCATTGATGAAAGTCTAATTCTTTCAATTCCATCAATTTTAGCAATATGTTCAATTACATCTATCAAGGAAATATTTAAATCCAAATCTTTTCCATAACTTGCAACATGAATTCCAGTAAGGACAATTTCTTTAAAGCCATTGTCTCTTAATCTTTTTGCCTCGTCAATAATTGATACCAAATCTCTTGATGCAATATTTCCCCTTGCATAAGGAATCAAACAATAAGAACAATACATATTACAACCATCTTGAATTTTTATATAGGCACGGGTCATATCAGCTTGGTTAGAAATTTCTAAGTCTTCAATAGCCTCACCTATTTTAAATTCTTCCACATCTTTAGTTTTAACATGGTCATTTATAAAGTTTTCACAAAGATCTACAACTTCTTCCTTATTTCTTGATCCTAAAACAATATCAACGCCTTCAATCTCTTTTACTTCATCTCCCTTAACTTGGGAATAACAACCAATAACTGCAATAATTGCATCCTTATTTTCTTTTCTAGCTTTTGATATTGTCTGTCTAGATTTTCTATCGCTCATATTTGTTACGGTACAAGTATTTATAACATAAATATCAGCATTGTCTTCTTTTTTTTCAAAACCTCTTTTTTTGAATAACTCTTCAATGGCTTCAGATTCATATTGGTTAACCTTACAGCCTAGGGTTTTTATATTAAATGTTTTACTCATTAATCAAACAAATCCTTTAATTTTTCAAAAAAGTTCTTATCTTCTTTTACCACATCACCAGAAATTTCTGAAAACTCTTTTAATTTTTCTTTTTGAGCCTTGGATAATTTTGTTGGGGTAATAACTTTTACATAGAAATAAAGATCACCTTGTCTTTTAAACCTATCAGATTTTATTCCTTCATTTTTTATCCTAAATTTAGTCCCAGTTTGGGTTCCTGCTGGTATATGATATTCTTTGGTAGTAGTTAGGGTTGGAATATCTATATTTCCACCAAGGGCTGCTGTTGTAAATGAAATTGGCATTTCATAGTAAATATCAAGTCCATCTCTTTTGAAGATTTCATGTTCTTCAACCTTTAGGATTATATACAAATCTCCATAAGATCCGCCATTTTCTCCAGCATTTCCCTTTCCAACAACTCTCATTACAGAATCATTTTCTACACCAGATGGTATATCGACTTTTATTTTTTCATTTTTGATTTTTTTACCACTTCCATTACAATCTGGACATTTTTCTTCAATTATTTCACCTGTTCCATGGCAGTGGTCACAAGTAGTTTGACGAGAAACTGTACCAAATGGAGTTTGACTTACGTTATTTATAACGCCCGTTCCATTACACTTAGGGCAAGTTTTTATTTTACTTTCATCTTTTGCACCTTTTCCGTGGCAAGTTTCACATTCAACTTCTCTTCTTACTTGAATTTCTTTAGAAATTCCAAAAGCAGATTCTTTGAAAGTTAATTTTACAACTTGTTGGATGTCAGATCCTTTTCTGGCCCTTCTTCTTTGTTGGCTTCTTCCTTGTGAGAAGATATCTCCAAAAATATCTCCAAATATATCATCAAAGCCACCAAAACCACCAGAAAATCCACCAGCACCACCGCCATTTTCAAAGGCTGCAGCTCCATAAGTGTCGTATTGACGTTTTTTTTGTGGATCAGATAAGATTTCGTAAGCTTCTGAAATTTCTTTAAATTTTTCTTGAGCCTCATCGTCATCTGGATTTAAATCTGGGTGATATTTTTTTGCAAGTTTCCTATATTTTCTTTTTAATTCAGAATCAGTGACATTTCTGTCAACTTCTAACAATTCATATGGGTCTTTCATTTATCCTCCAATATAAAAAAAATAAATTATTGCTAATTTATTTGTCCTAATCTTAATTTATAATTTTATACTTTTATCTAAGCCCAAATATTATACCACTTTGATAAAAAAATTAAATTATATTTTAAAATTTAAAATAAAAATAAAGAATAAGAAGCAAGGCCTCCTATTCTTTAAATTTTATTTATTTTTTATTCTTCGTCATCATCTACAACTTCATAGTCAGCATCTACTACATCGTCATCAGATTTTCCAGCATCTTGTCCTTCTTGACCTGCTTGAGCGTTTTTGTACATTGCTTCACTCATTGAGTAGATTTCTTGTTGTAGGGCTTCTGTTTTTGCTTTGATATCTTCAGTATTATCAGCTTTTATGCTAGCTTCAAGATCTTTGATTTTTTCTTCAATCTTATCTTTTTCGCTTCCTTCAACTTTTGCATCTTCTAAAGTTTTTCTTGCTTGGTAAACTAAAGATTCTGCATTGTTTTTAACTTCAATACCTTCTTTTTTCTTTTTGTCATCATCAGCAAATTTTTCAGCTTCTTTTACTTTTTTATCTATTTCTTCTTCTGTTAAGTTTGTTGATGAAGTAATAGTAATTTTTTGTTCTTTTCCACTACCTTGGTCTTTTGCTGATACATTTACAATACCATTTGCATCTATATCAAAGGTAACTTCGATTTGTGGAACTCCACGTCTTGCTGCAGGAATACCTGTTAATTGGAATCTACCAAGTGTAGTATTGTCTGCTGCCATTTCTCTTTCACCTTGTACAACGTGAATGTCAACGTCAGTTTGTCCATCTGCAGCTGTTGTAAAGATTTGAGATTTTTTAGTTGGAATTGTTGTATTTCTTTCAATTAATTTTGTAGCAACTCCACCGAGAGTTTCAATTCCTAAAGAAAGTGGTGTAACGTCAAGAAGTAATAAGTCTTTAACTTCTCCTGTTAAAACTCCACCTTGAATTGCAGCACCAAGTGCAACACATTCGTCTGGGTTTATATCTCTTTGTGGTTCTTTTCCAATTATATTTTTAACTAAGTCTTGAACTGCAGGAATTCTTGATGATCCACCTACAAGTAATACTTTTTCTATATCGCTTGATGATAAAGAAGCATCTTTTAGGGCATCTTCAACAGGTTTTCTTGTAGCTTCTACAAGATCATGAGTTAATTCATCAAATTTTGCTCTTGTAACTGTAATATCTAAGTGAACTGGTTGTCCATCAACAGCTGTAATAAATGGTAGGTTTACATTAGTTGTTTTTGTTGATGATAATTCTTTTTTAGCCTTTTCTGCAGCATCTTTTAATCTTTGCATAGCTGTAAGATCTTTTGTTAAATCAACGCCTGTTTCTTTTTTAAATTCAGCTGCTAAATAATCAACTAATCTATTATCAAAGTCGTCCCCACCTAGTTTATTATTTCCTCTTGTAGATAAAACTTCAAATACCCCATCGCCTACTTCTAGAATTGAAACATCGAATGTACCACCACCAAGGTCATAAACCATAATTTTTGCTTGGTCAGTTTCTTTATCCATTCCATAAGCAAGAGCTGCTGCTGTTGGTTCGTTTATAATTCTTTTTACATTTAAACCTGCAATTTTTCCAGCATCTTTTGTAGCTTGTCTTTGAGCATCTGTAAAGTAAGCAGGGACTGTGATTACTGCATCAGTAACTGTATCATTTAAATATCCTTCTGCATCTGATTTTAATTTTTGTAAAATCATAGCTGAAACTTCTTCTGGTGTGTAAGAATTTCCATCAATTTCACCAGTTTTATAATCAGTTCCCATCTCTCTTTTAATTGATGAGATTGTTCTATCAGGATTTGTTATTGCTTGTCTTTTTGCTGTTTCTCCAACAAGTCTTTCTCCATCTTTTGTGAAAGCTACAACTGATGGTGTTGTTCTATTTCCTTCAGTATTTGGGATTATTGTTGAATCCCCACCTTCCATAACGGCAACTGCTGAGTTTGTTGTTCCTAAGTCAATTCCTATAATTTTTGCCATAATATTCTCCTCCTATTTTGCAACTTTAACCATGCTTGGTCTAATTACTCTATCATTTAGTTTGTATCCTTTTTGATAGGTTTCTATAATATAATTTGATTTAAAATCTTCGTTTTCTTCAGTTTGAAAAGCGTGGTGGAAGTTTGGATCAAATTCTACACCATCAGATTCAATTTCTTCAAGTCCTTCTTTTTCCAAAACTTTCCATAAAGAATCCCTTGTCATTATTATTCCTTGAACAAAAGAATCTTCTTTGTCTTGATCTTTTAGTGCCCTATCAAAATTATCTAAAACTGGTAATAGTTCTTCGATTAAATTTGATGAAGCAAACTTTTTAAAATCAGACCTTGCTTTTTCTTCTCTTTTTTTGAAATTTGTAAAATCTGCCAATAGTCTTTGGTATTTTTCTTTGTATTCACTATCATCATTATTTGATAAATCTTCTTCTACATTACCGTCTTCATCAACTATTTCAGCATCAATTTCTTCTAATTCTTCGTCTATATTTTCTATATTTTCAACATTTTCATCATGCTTTTTTTCATTGTCCACCTTTAACACCTACCTTATTATTTGCTAAGTAAATCTGATATTAGCTTGATGTCAGAAATAACTTCCTTATAATCAATCCTTGTAAGTCCTATTATTCCAATTTGGCCTACAATGTCTTTGTCATAATTAAAATGTGAAGTTATAATTGTGTTATCTTTCAATTCATTTATCTCATTTTCATCACCAATAGTAATTTTTAAATCACTTTCGGAATTTTCAATCAATTCCCAGATTCTTTCCTTACTATCGAATATCTTAATAAACTCTTTAGCCTTTATCGGATCTTCAAATTCTTTGAAATTAAAGATATTGCCTAGTCCCTTTATAATTACTTCTTTTGTTAAATCACTTAAAGAATCATTATTTATTTTTTTCTCCAAAATATCTAACAAATTCTCATATTTCTTAAAACCATTTTTCTTAAGTCTATCAAATATTTTAGAAATATCCTTTAAACTCTCACCTTCTATACTTTCTTTTAATGTTGTAGAAATATTTGCTAGCTCATCATCATTAATTTCATCAACCATGTAAATTCTATCGCTTATTAAGCTTCCATTATCATAAACAACAATAAATAAAAGTACATTAGGATCAATTTTTAAAATTTCTAAATTTATTACCTTAGTGATATTATTTCTAATAGTATAAGAAACGGCTGTAAGATTTGTCATCTTTGCCAGAAGCAGTGTTGCAGTCTCCACAATTTTTGAAACATTACCATATCTTTTATCAAGAATTCTTTCCAAATCTTCATCTTCTCTAATATTTAATGAACTTTCTAATAAATTATCAACATAAAGTCTGTAACCCTTGTCTGATGGGTACCTTCCTCCAGATGTGTGGGCCTTTTCCAAAAGTCCCATTTTTTCAAGAGTGCTCATCTCATTTCTAATTGTTGCAGACGAAATATCTAGTGAATATTCATTAAGTAATGATTTAGAACCAATAGGCTCTCCAAGATTAACGTATGAGTTTATAATGGAAAAGAGTATCATCTTTTTTCTCTCGTTCATTATTTTCACCTCATTTAGCACTCCAATTATCTGACTGCTAATTATAGTATACTAGCTAATTTTCTTTTTGCAAGTTATATTATTTCAATATAAAATTCATTTGATAAATCAAAGCCCTTATGGGTAAATTTTAAGCTTTGATCAATTTCAAAAAATCCTTCTTTATAAAATTTTTCAATCATTTTACTATATTTTTCTAAGAGAGAATGGCCAAAAATATTTTCGAATTCTTCTAAATCAATTCCCTCAACTTCTCTTAATTTAAAAATTATATATTCTTTTTCTCTTTCATCATTTGAGATAAATTCTCTAAACTCTATTGGGAATTTCCCCTCATTAATTAAATTTTCATATTTCACAAAATTTTTCACATTATTATATCTAACATTTGACAAAAATCCTGATGCCCCAAGACCAAAGGCAAGGTATCCTCCTTCTGACCAATATTTTTTATTATGGTAGGATTCAAAGCCTTTTTTTGAAAAATTAGAAATTTCATACCTATTTAGTCCAATATCTTTTAAGTAAACTTCAATATAGGAAAAAATATCTCTTTCCAAATCATCATCCATAAGTTTAAGTTTATCTTTTTTATAAAGACTATAAAAATGAGATCCTTTTTCAAGTATTAAGGAATAGTAGGATAAATGTTCTGGATTTATTTTTTTTATTATCTCCAAATCATTTTTTATAGAATAAAAATTTCCACCAGGAAGGTTTAAAATCATATCCAAAGAAAGATTATCAAAACCTGCCTTTCTAATATTTTCTATATCTTTTATGACAATTTCCTTGTTATGGTCTCTGCCAATTTTCTTTAAAACTTCATCATCAAAGGATTGAACGCCAAGAGAAATCCTATTTATACCTAAACTTTTATATGCCTTTAATTTTTCTAAGCTTAAAGAGTTTGGGTTAGCTTCGATTGTAAATTCTTTAACCTGACTTAGGTCAAATTTATTAAGTATATCTACAAGCTCTTTAATATATTTGAAATCAACGTAGGTTGGGGTTCCACCGCCAATATAAATAGAATCGACTTCAACATCCATATTTTTTTGGTATAAGATTATTTCTTTTTTTAAATTTTCAAAATAAGGCTTTATCCAAGATTCTAAATTTGGAAATGCTGTAAAATCACAATAAAAACATTTTTTCTTACAAAAAGGTATGTGAACATAGATTCCAATTTTTTCCATATTTTCTCCTTAAATTTTTCAAAAAAAAGTTAGGATTTATCTTCACTTCAATTATTAAAAGTATTCAAAGCCTCATGCTAAGAATAGCATACGGAAAAAATTGATTTGATTTCAAATTTAAAAATCCCTTAAAAATCGCACCGTTCGAGTGCAAGCGAGTTTGCGATTTTAGAATTTTTAAATTTAGAAATCTTCAATTTTTGAAATCCGATATTCGTGCTTGAAGCTTTGTTACTAACTGAAGTTAAGATTTATCCTAACTTTTATTCATCATCATATTTCAATACAGCAAGGAAGGCATCTTGTGGAATTTGTACGCTTCCTAATTGTCTCATTCTCTTCTTTCCTTCTTTTTGTTTTTCTAGAAGTTTTTTCTTTCTTGATATATCTCCACCGTAACATTTTGCAATAACGTCTTTTCTCAAAGCCTTTACTGTTTCTCTTGCTATAACTTTTGAATCAATTGTAGCCTGGATTGGAATTGCAAATTGTTGTCTTGGGATTTGGTCTTTTAATTTTTCAACTATTGATCTTCCCCTAGCATAGGCAAAATCTTTGTGAACAATTGTTGATAAGGCATCAACCCTCTCTTCATTAATTTTTATATCAAGTTTGATTAGATTACTTTCTTCGTAATCTACAACTTCATAATCAAGGGATGCATATCCTTTTGATCTTGATTTTAAAGAATCAAAAAAGTTATAAATTACTTCATTTAAAGGAATTTTGTATTTAATTAAAACCCTATTTTCATCAATATAGGACATATCAATAAGCTCTCCACGTCTTGATTGGGCAAGTTCCATTACAGGTCCTATATAATCCTTTGGTGTCATTATTTCAGATATTGTTATAGGTTCTTTTACATAGTCTATTTCTGATGGGGCTGGAAAATCATTTGGATTTTCTAATCTTTTTTCTTCGTGCCCTTTTGTTTTTACCCTATAGATTACTGAAGGTGCAGTTGCTATTATGTCAAGATCATATTCTCTTTCAAGTCTTTCAGTAATAATATCCATGTGTAATAGACCCAAAAATCCACATCTTAGTCCTACTCCCAAAGCTTGTGAATTTTCTTGCTCAAAAACTAAGGCTGCATCATTAACTTGAAGTTTTTCCAAAGAATCCTTTAATTTGTTGTAAGATTCTCCTTCTGCAGGATAAATTCCAGAATATACCATTGGTAAAACTTCCTTATATCCTGATAGAGCAGAATCAGTAGGATTATTTTTTAAAGTTATGGTATCACCAACCCTAGCATTTCTTATATCTTTAATGCTTGCTTCAATAAATCCTACATCTCCACTTTTTAAATCCTTGGTTTCAATCCTATTTTTCATAGTATATCCAACGCCTGTTACTTCGTAAGATTTGCCACTTGCCATCATCAAAATTTCATCTCCTGCCTTTACGCTTCCTTCAAAAATTCTAACATAGCAAATTACTCCCCTATAAGAATCATAATATGAATCAAAAATTAAAGCTTTTAGGGGTTTATCATCATGATCTTCTGGTGCTGGAACATTTTCAATTATATCTTCCAAAACATCGTCAATATTAAGGCCGGTTTTGGCAGAAACTAAGGGAATATTTTCTGTATCCAAACCAATTTGATTTTCTATTTCTTCTTTTGTCTCATCAATTCTTGCACTTGGCAAATCAACCTTATTTAAAACTGGTAAAATTTCCAAATCTTGTTCGAGGGCAAGATAAGTATTTGCCAAAGTTTGTGCCTCAACTCCTTGGGAAGCGTCAACAACTAAAATTGCTCCCTCGCACGCCTTCAAGGATCTTGAAACTTCATAAGTAAAGTCCACATGGCCTGGTGTATCTATTAAGTTTAAATCATAAACTTTTCCGTCATTAGCCTTGTATTTTAACTTTACAGATTTTAATTTTATTGTTATTCCTCTTTCTTGCTCAAGTTCCATGCTATCTAACATTTGATCATTTATTTCACGCTTTGCAACAGACTGAGTTTTTTCTATAAGCCTATCTGCAAGGGTAGATTTACCATGGTCTATGTGGGCAATTATTGAGAAATTTCTTATATTTTCTTTTTTCCTCATTATCTATTTTCCTTATCTACAAATCCTATATCATATATTGGGAAAAATCTTAAAAATGCATGTCCTACAATTTTTTGATCAGAAATTGGTCCAAAATTTCTAGAATCGTTACTAGCATTTGGCAATCTATTATCTCCCATTACAAAATACTCTCCATCTTTTACTTGCCATGAAGAATTTTCATTTGTTGTGAGAGTTTCATCATTGTTTATATAATTTTCTTCATAGACTTCCCCATTTACATAAACATCTCCATCATTTATTTCTATATTGTCTCCAGGCATACCAACTATTCTTTTTATATATAAAGTATCAGCTTGGTCGGGAGCATCTATTATTACTATATCTCCTCTTTCATATCCTTTAAAATGTTTTGAAACCTTATCAACAAATAGCATATCGCCGCTATGTAAAGTATTTAGCATAGAATTTCCTTCTACCTTAGTTGCATCCATCACAAATATTTTTATAAAAAAAGCAATAACTAAGGCTAATAAAATTGTTTTTATCCAATCAAGAAATTCTAAATCATTAGATTTTTCTGTCATATTACACCTCTCTCATTTTTTAATTATAAACGAATATGGCAAAAGTTCCAAATATTTTGATTTTAAAAAAAGATAAAGATTTGTAATAATGTAATTTTTATGGTAAAATAAATCAGTCGATATAAATTGGGGGTGAAAAAATGGCAAACATTAAATCAGCAATAAAAAGAATTGATGTAACAAGAAAACAAACTGCTAGAAATAAATCAGTAAAATCTGAAATAAAAACTTATGTTAAAAAATTTGAACAAGCTATAGAAAATAAAGATAGCGAAAAAGCTAATGAACTTTTCAAAACTGTTGATAAAAAAGTAAAAAAAGCAGCAGCTAAAAACATAATTCACAAAAATCAAGCTAGTAGAACATCATCAAGATTAGCTAAAAAATTAAATTCATTAAATGCTTAATTTTTAATCGGTTCATTCAAAACTTGCGACTTAGACAAGTCGCCAAGATTAGAATGAGTCGATTTTTTTATTTAGAAAATTTTTCAATCAAGATTAACATGTTTAAATTCATATCAAAATCTTGACTTTTTTGTTTTAGATCACACTTATATAAAAATTCTTGAATATCAAATAAGTCATCAAGACTAAAATTTCTTATAAATCCCTTGTCTTTTCTTAATTCAAAGCTTGAAATTCCCAAAGATTTTTGTATAAAGGCATCATTATATGAAGCCTTTGTTAATACTTTTATACCAATCAAATTTCTTATATGTCTTACTATCATGTGAAAAATTTTAAAAATTTCATCCATATCCTTTGCCATATATAAATATGTATTCATTGCAGATTTACTATCCCTGACCGATAAGGCGTCTGTTAGGTTAAAAATATTTAAGTCTAATATTTTATCTAGTTGATCTTGGACATCTTCAATAGAAACTTCAATTTTATCGGAATTTGCAATAATCTTATCAACAGTATTTATAACCTCATAAAGATCAATTTGGGAATTTTTATTTAAATAAGAAAACCTATCTATGATTTCATTTATATAGGATTTTTTAATTTTCTTTTTATTTTTTACAAATCTTTTACCAATAAAAGATACCAATTCATTATTATTTAACCTATCAATTTCAACTATATTTCCATATTCTTTTATAGTTTTATAAAATTTCCCCTTAAAGACATTATCTTCAGCAATTACTATAAGGGTTAAAAATTCCGGAATATTTTTAGCATCATCAATCAAAAGCTTACATATGTCATCATATTCTTTTATAGAATTTTTTGATAAGTCAATATTTCTCCAAATAAGAACCTTTTTATCTTCCATTATAGGATAGGTATCCATGGCAGTTTTAATCTCTTCTAGGCTCTTTTTCCCCTTTATTTCAGTATAATTAAAGTCCGGAAAGGATATCAAATCCTTGGCTTGGTCTATTATTGTCTCTTTCAAATATTCTTCTTTAGAATCAATTAGATAAATTCCGCTTGTATTTTTTTTAAATAAATCAGTCATAAATTCCTTATAATTCATCTAAAAAATCCTCCTTTTACATATTTTTTTACCTTAAATGAATTTTTGTAAAAATCAATTTGGCAATATCCATCCCTTTGACTATTACAAATTTCAATATTTTTTAAATTTTCTAAAACTTCCTTTGAGGGATGGCCATAGGTATTTTTTCTTCCTGCAGAAATTAGGGCAAGTCTTGGACTTGTAATTTCTACAAATTTTTTTGATGTCGAAAATCTTGATCCATGGTGGGAAACTTTTAAAATATCTATATCCCTTGCAATAATTTCTTCCTTATCCCCGGGCAAATCTCCCATATCTAAAATCTTAAAATTATTAATCTCAATTAAAAGAGGCATAGAATTCTCATTTTCCCTTCCATCAAAATTTCTCAAACACCTTACTTTAAAAGTTTTCCCCTCATACACATCTACCTCTTTCATTTCTTTAAAAGAGTGAATTTTTCCTAAGTTTCTATTATACTTATTTGAAATAATTGGGCCAAGCTTAAAATTATTTTTAAGTTTCTCTATACTTCCCATATGGTCTTTGTCCTCATGAGATACAAAAACAGCCTTGATTTTTTTAACTCCCTTGGCCTTTAACAAAGGTATGGCAATTTTTTCACTTGAAGAATAATTTTTAAAGGAAACTTCCCCACAATCAAATAAATATACATCCTTACCATCTTGCAAAATAAAGAAATCCCCTTGACCAATATCGATCATTTGAAAAGAAATTGGCCTATTCTTATCTTTAATTATAGAAAACATTACAATAAAAATTGATAAGACCAAGAAATTTTTTGCCCTTATTTTTTTATTGGTAAATTTTACCATAATAAATAAAAGTATTAGGTAATAAAAACAAATTAAAATAGATTCTTTTGGAAATTCAAGGCTAAAAATTGAAAATGAATTTAAAAAGCTAACTATATTTAAAATAGACCCTATTAAAAAATCTAAAATATAGAAAAATATTCCCAAAAGTCCTCCTAAAAATGGATATAAGATAATTATTCCAAAAATCATATACATAGATATAGTAAAAATAGGAATAACCAAAAAATTTGCAAAAAAACTTAGCAAATTGAAAAATCCATAGTAATAAATTATATGAAAGGCTAAAGTAACTTGTAAAGTCAAGGTAAAAATTAGACTTTTCTTTATGTATGTATATTTTTTTCCTCTAACAAGGCTTGGATAAATTACATAAATTGCAAATCCTGCCAAAAAAGATAGGAAAAACCCAGAGTTGAAAATGGCAAATGGATTAAAAAATAAAATCAATAACATTGAAAGTATAAGATTTTTATACATATCCCTTCCTTTTTTTAACAAAAATGCTAAGTAAGAAAAAGAATACATTAAAAGTACCCTAATTACCGAAAAGGGAAAAGAAATTAAATATCCATAGAACAAACAAAAGCCTAGAGAAATTGGATAGGAATATTTATAAGAAATCCCAGATTTTATAAGCAAAAATAACAATAAAGTAAGGATTAAGTCTATATGGAGTCCAGAAATTGCCAAAATATGTGAAAGACCTAACTTATTCAAAGCTTCCCTATCATCAAATCTTTCAGATAAAATAACAGATTTTATAAACAAAAAAGATTTTTTTGATAAATTTTCCCCAAAACTTTTCTCAATATATATCCTAAAAGACCTCTTAATTTTTAAAAAAACAGAAGATGAATAGCCTAAATTTTTATAAGATTTTATATCAAGTTTTGACTTAATATTTTTAGAAAGTAAAAATTTCCTATAAGAAAATAAATAAGGGTTAGTGTTAGTCTTATGCCAAGAAATTTTACAATTTGCCCTTAGTCTTTGTCCAATTTGGAAATTTTTATGGCTAATAAAAGAAGATTTTTCATTGATTTTTTCCTTTTTATTTGTTGCTTTCACATAATATGTATAAAAATCTTCATTTTTTGCCTTATCAACTACAATAAGGTTTAAATCTAAATCATTATACCTATCAAGTTTATAAGAAGAAAAAGAAAAAACTCCAAGAAAAAGTCCCAAAGAAAAACCTAAACAAAGATACGAAAAGAAAGATTTTCTAATAAAAAGAAAAACTGCCCATACAAATAAGCCTATAATTAAATAAGAAAAATTATAAGCCTCATACAAAGTAAAAATTCCAATCCCTGCCAACAAAGAAATAAGTAAAAAAAACAAATTTTTTCTCATAAGATTCTCCTGAATTTATTATAACATATGATATAATAAATTAGAGGTAATTTTATGAATGATTTGTTATACATTAGTCATCCACAATTAAATAAAATTGATTCCAAAATTATTAAGACCAAAAGTGAAGGAAAAAATACAAAGATAATTTTGGATAGGAGTATTTTTATGCCAACTTCTCCATTTCTTTTAGATGAAAATCCAAGAATTTCAGGAAATGAAGTTAGCCATATTAGATTTATTAATGGAAATTTGATACATACAATAAATAATAAAATAAAATCATCTTCTGTTAAGCTTAGTTTTGATAAGGACATAAGACTTAAAAATATGGATTATAACACAGCTTTTTTTATTTTTAAATCTTTATTTTTAAAATATTATAACAACAAAGACCTTACTTTAAGAATAAAAGACAATTATTCTCAAATTAAGGTTTCAAATTTTTATGAGAATTTTTCAATAGATGATTTTTTAAGATTATTTAATAAATTGATAGATTTGGGATTAAAAATTAATAAAGATAGAGATTTTGTTGAAATCAAAGGTTTTGACAAAGACTTTAATTCTGGAGTCTACCATAATAATACAAAGTATTTACAAGGTATTTTTGTTCTTTCAGTTGAAAAAATAGATGAAACTCTCTTAATTGATTTTATTACAGGTTCTGACTATAAAAATTTTACAAAAAATAATATAAAAGTGATTAGTGAAATTAAAAATATTTCTTTTTCTGAAATTAATACATCGGATAAGCTTAGAAAAATAATTTCAACAATCCAAAAATCGACATATATTTAAAAGGCCCTTGCATTTGCAAGAGCCTTATTTTTATTTTACAAGTAAATTTAATATTTTTCCTGGTACATAGATTACCTTAAATATATTTTTACCGTCTATATATTTTTGAATATTTTGATCATTTTCTGCACTTGTTACTGCATCTTCTTGATCTGCATCCTTTGAAATTTTTATTGTAGCCCTAACTTTTCCATTTACTTGAATAGGAAGTTCTATAGAATCAAATTCAAGTTTGCTTTCATCGTATTCAGGCCATGATGTTTGGTTTAATTGACCTTCAAAACCAATTTCTTCCCACAATTCTTCAGTTAAATGAGGAGAAACTGGATTTAATAAGATTAGATAAGTTTTATAATCTTTTTTAGTGATTTTTCCAATATTTCTCATCTCATTTAATAAACTCATTAGAGCAGCAATTGCCGTATTATATTTTAGTGATTCATAGTCTTCAGAAACTTTTTTAATAGTTTGATTAATTAAAATTTCAATTTCTTTAGTATATTCATCCCCATCTTCTACTAAGTCATAAAGATTAAATACTCTTTCCAAATATTTTCTACAACCCTTAACGCCTTCGTCTGACCAAGGAGCTGTTGACCTAAAATCACCAATAAACATTTCATAAGCTCTAAGGGTATCTGCCCCATAATCTCTTACAATATCGTCAGGATTTACAACATTTCCTCTTGATTTTGACATTTTTTGATGGTCTTCTCCCAAAATCATTCCGTGAGAAGTTCTTTTCTTGTATGGTTCTTTTGTAGGAACTTTTCCTAAATCATACAAAAATTTATGCCAAAATCTTGAATAAAGTAAGTGAAGTGTAGTATGTTCCATTCCCCCATTGTACCAATCAACAGGTGTGTAATAATCTAATTTTTCTTTACTAGCTAAGTCTTCATTATTATTTGGATCAATATATCTTAAATAATACCAAGAAGATCCTGCCCATTGAGGCATGGTGTCAGTTTCTCTTTTTGCAGGCTTTCCACAAATTGGACAAGTAGTATTTACAAATTCATCTATTTTTGAAAGTGGACTTTCCCCATCATCAGTAACTTCATAAGAATCAACATCTGGTAATTTTATTGGTAAATTTTCTTCCTTTTCAGCAACCCATCCATGTTCTTCACAATAAATCATTGGGATTGGTTCACCCCAATATCTTTGTCTAGAAAATACCCAATCACGAAGTTTATAGTTTACCTTAGCTGAACCTAGATTTTTTTCTTCAACAAATTCAATTATTTTCTTTTTAGCATCTGCTACAGTAAGTCCATTTAGAAAATCTGAATTAATCAAAAGTCCCTTATCAATTGAAGTTGTTGGTAAATCTTCATCCCCCGTATCTATTACAGGAATAATTGGCATTTCAAATTTTTGTGCAAATTCAAAGTCTCTTTCATCATGAGCAGGAACTGCCATAATAGCACCTGTTCCGTAAGAAATTAAAACATAATCAGAAATCCAAATTGGAATTTCTTTTCCGTTTACAGGATTTATAGCAGAAATTCCATCAAGTTTTACACCGGTTTTTTCCTTTGTAAGCTCACTTCTTTCAAAGTCAGATTTTTTCTTAGCAAAATCTTGGTATTCTTTAACCTCATCTAAGTTTTTAATCTCATCTTTAAATTCTTCAAGCATTGGATGTTCTGGTGCAATTACCATATAGGTTGCCCCAAAAATTGTATCAGGTCTTGTTGTGTAGACATTTAATTTATAGTCTTTATCTTTTAAAGAAAAATTAATTTCTGCACCGTGACTTCTACCTATCCAATTTTTTTGTTGAGTCTTTATTTTTTCTTCATAATCAACTTCATCTAAATCATCAATAAGCCTATCAGCATATTCTGTAATCTTTAACATCCATTGATTTTTAACCTTGTGAGTTACCTCTGACCCACATCTTTCACATTTTCCATCAACAACTTCTTCATTTGCAAGACCAACTTTACATGATGGACACCAGTTAACTGGCATTTCTTTTTTATAGGCAAGGCCATGTTTGTATAATTGAATGAAAATCCATTGAGTCCATTTGTAATAATTTGTATCTGTAGTGTTTATTTCTTTGGACCAATCAAAAGAAAATCCTATTGATTTCATTTGAGCCTTAAAATTTTTTATATTATCTCTAGTTACTATAGCTGGGTGAATATGATTTTTTATAGCATAATTTTCTGTTGGAAGGCCAAAAGCATCCCATCCCATTGGATAAATTACATTTTCTCCTTCAAGTCTTCTTTTCCTAGCTACTATATCTAAAGCTGTATATGGTCTTGGGTGACCTACATGAAGACCTTGACCAGATGGGTAAGGAAATTCTACCAAAGGATAGAATTTTTTCTTATCTGTATCAAGTTCTGATTTAAAGGTTTCTTCTTCATCCCATATTTTTTGCCATTTTTTTTCAATGGCATTTGGATTATATTCCCTCATATTTTCTCCTTAATTTTTTGATGCAAAAGAATTAACTGTTCTTGGGTAAGGTATAACGTCACGGATATTTTTCATTCCTGTAAGATACATTACAGCCCTTTCAAAGCCAAGTCCATATCCTGAATGAACAACTGTTCCATATTTTCTTAAATCTAGGTAATTTTGATATTCATCAATTTTCAATCCATTATCTTCCATAGATTTTACAAGCTCGTCATATCTTTCTTCCCTTTGACTTCCACCTATAAGCTCACCCACTGCAGGAACAAGCATATCAAAGGCAGCTACAGTTTTTCCGTCATTATTTCTTCTCATATAAAACGCCTTAATATCTTTTGGATAATCTGTTACAAAAACAGGACCATCAACTATTTTTTCTGATAAATATCTTTCATGTTCAGTTTGAAGGTCAATTCCCCATTCTACTGGATATTCAAAATCAACATCAGCATTTTTTAATTTTTCAATTGCATCTGTATAGGTAATTCTTGCAAATTTAGCATTTTTAACCTTTGTAAGTCTTTCGATCAAAGTATCATCTATTCTTTCATTGAAAAATTCAATCTCATCCTTACAATTTTCTAAAACATATTCAATCATATATTTCATCATTTCTTCAGCCACATCCATACATACATTATAATCTGCAAAGGCAAGTTCAGGTTCAAGCATCCAAAATTCTGCAGCATGTCTTGGTGTATTTGATTCTTCAGCCCTAAATGTTGGACCAAAAGTATAGATATTTGAAAGAGCAAGAGCATAATCTTCAGCTTCAAGTTGTCCTGATACAGTTAGATATGATTTTTTTCCAAAGAAATCTTTTGAATAATCAACCTTACCATCCTTATCAAGATTTGGTTTTTCTAAATTTTGAGTTGTAACTTGGAACATTTCCCCAGCACCTTCAGTATCTGAAGCTGTAATTAAAGGTGCATTTAAGTAAATAAATTCTCTTTCTTGGAAGAATTTATGAAGGGCATAAGCAAGTTTTGATCTTAATCTAAAAACAGCCCTATAAGTATTAGTTCTAACTCTTAAATGAGGAATAGTTCTCATATATTCAAGAGATTGTTTTTGTTTTTGTATTGGGAAATTCTCATCACTATGACCCAAAACTTCTACTTTATTTGCTTGAAGCTCATAGGCTTGCTTTGCATTATTAGTTTTAACAAGCTTACCAATAACCTTTAAAGAAGCTGACAAGTGTTCTTTTTGTATGCTTTCAAAGTTTTCCAAGTCTTTTCCTACAACAACTTGTAAATTTTTAAAAATTGTTCCATCATTTAATTCTATAAAACCAACATTTTTTGTAAATCTAGCTTGTCTTATCCAGCCTTGAGCTGTAATTTCTTGGTCAATGTATTTTTCAACATCTTTTTTAATCTCTGATAATTTCATCCTCATTTCCTCTCTTTATTTTTTCTAAATTTTTACTAAGTATTTTTTCATAACCTATATCTTTTGACTCATAAAATTTTTCTTTTACAAATCCATCTGGAAGGTAATCTTGTTTTACATAACCATTATAATCATGTGGGTATAAATAAGTATCTTTTACAAGATTTTTACTCCCCTTATAATGTGTGTCTTTTAGTTTATTAGGAACTTCCAGATCTTTTTCATTTTTCACAAAATCCATAGCCTTATTTATAGCAAGGTAGGTAGAATTATTTTTCTTTGCCAAAGATAGATAAATACAAGTTTGAGCTAAAATAATTCTAGCTTCCGGCATGCCAACAGTATTTATTGCTGTAAAGGTATTAGTAGCAAGGCTTAAAGCATAAGGATCTGCCAGGGAAATATCCTCTGATGCAAAAATAATCATCCTTCTTGCTATAAATTTTATATCCTCTCCACTATTTAACATTTTTGCTAAATAGAAAATTGCAGCATCAGGATCAGACCCTCTCATAGATTTTATAAAGGCAGATATAGTATCATAATGTCTATCCCCATTTCTATCATATATAGAAATCTTTTTTTGGATAGAATTAAGTATACTTTGTCGATCAACTTCTATTATACCTTCTTTATCCTCTTGTGAAAATATAGCAATTTCTAAGGCATTTAATAAAGCCCTACAATCGCCATTCGAAAATTTTACTAAGGTATTTCTTGCATCCTTATCAATTTTTATATTTTTATTTTTTAAAACTTTATCCTTAGTCAAGGCCATATCAATTAATTTATGCAAATCCTCATTAGTATGAGCTTTTAATTCAAAAACATACATTCTTGAAATTAGAGCCTTATTTACCTCAAAATATGGATTTTCTGTTGTAGCCCCTATCAAAATAATAGTAGAATCTTCAACAAAAGGAAGAAGATAATCTTGTTGACTTTTATTAAACCTATGAATCTCGTCTATAAACAAAATTGTTTTTTTATTTTCAAATTTTAGATTATCTTTTGCTATTTCAATTTTTTTCTTTAGATCACTTATTCCACTAGCTACGGCAGAAATTTTTTCAAAAGCCATATTTGTAGATTTTGAAATAATTTTTGCAAGGGTAGTTTTTCCAACTCCTGGCGGGCCATAAAAAATAGATGAATAAATTCTATCTGATTTTATCATCCTTCTAATAATTTTACCCTCTCCCAACAAATGGTCTTGTCCCAAAAAATCTTCAATATTTTCAGGTCTCATCCTATCTGCCAAGGGAGCTGATTTTTCTAATTGTCTTTGTCTATTTAGTTCGAATAAATCCATTTTAAACTTCTTTCAAAAAAAGGACCATTGCATAACGAATAAGTTAATCTTTAAAGTCTAAACAAAAATTATTTAAATTTTTATTTGACTTATATTAAAGTTAGACTTAATTCATATTTGCAAAAGCCCTAAATTATCTAATCATTTTCTAAATTTTTAATTTCTTTATAAAAAGACTCAACATCTTTAAATTCTCTATATACTGATGCAAATCTTACATAAGCAACAGGATCTAATTTTTTTAGATGGTCCATGACAAATTTACCAATACTTGATGATGGTATTTCTTTTTTACCAATATGATTAATAGAAATTTCTATCTCATTTGCAATTTTTTCTATTTGATCCATACTTACTGGTCTTTTTTCACACGATTTTACTATTCCACTGATAAGTTTTGCCCTATCAAAAGATTCTCTTGTGTTATCTTTTTTTACAACCATTAGAGTTTGATCTTCATATCTTTCATAAGTTGAAAATCTCTTATTGCAAGTCTGGCAAAGTCTTCTTCTTCTAATAGCGTGATTATCTTCTGTGGCTCTAGAGTCTATGACTTTTGTATCATTTGAGTCGCAATATGGACATTTCATTTTATTTTAAGAAATCTGGTAAATCTATATCATCAAATGGATTTGAAGATTTTTGACTTCTTTGTGCAGGTCTTTGTCCTGTACTTTGACTTGGTCTTCTAGTCTCAATTGTTTCTCTTCTTTTTTGACTATCTTGGTCAAATCCTGTAGCAATTACAGTAATCTTAATATCATCGCCTAGTGATTCATCGCTACCTACACCAAAAATGATATTTGCATCTGAATCGATGTGATCTCTGATTAATTCTGCTGCTTCATTTGCTTCCATTAGACCAACTTCTGCTGCTGTTACATTTAATAATACAGCATTAGCACCTTCAATAGATGTTTCAAGAAGTGGAGAGTTAACTGCTGCTTTTGCTGCATCTACAGCTCTATTTTCACCACTTGCTCTACCAATTCCCATGTGAGCTATTCCTTGATCAGACATGATTGATTTAACATCAGCAAAGTCAAGGTTAATTACGTTTGGTATAGCTATAAGTTCTGAAATACCACTTACAGCATCCATAAGTACTTGGTCTGCCATTTTGAAGGCCTCTACCATTGATGTTCTTTTTTCAACTATTTGTAATAGTCTATCATTTGGTATGGTGATTAATGTATCAACGCTTTCTTTTAAAGCTTCAATTCCACCTTCTGCAGATGTTTGTCTTTTTCTTCCTTCGAAAGTGAAAGGACGAGTTACAACACCTACTGTAAGTATTCCTTGTTCTTTTGCTTTTCTAGCTACAACAGGGGCTGCTCCAGTACCAGTTCCACCACCCATTCCGGCAGTTATAAATACCATGTCTGCTCCCTTTAGTGATTCATCAATTTCTGATTCACTTTCTTCAGCAGCTTTTTCACCAATTTCAGGATTAGCTCCTGCTCCAAGTCCTCTTGTAAGCTTTGCACCAATTTGTAATTTTATATCGGCATTTGCTTCATTTAAAGTTTGTAGGTCTGTATTTAATGCAATAAATTCTACACCAGAAAGGCCACCCTCTCTCATTCTACTTATTGCATTATTTCCACCTCCACCTACTCCAATAACTTTTATTTTGGCTAAGGCGTTATTTTCTACTTCCATATTGATATTTGCCATCTTCCTCCCCCGTTTCATTAAGAATAATATTTTTTAATTATCTTCATCTTTTTCGTCAAGACTTTTTTCTTCAACTTCCACTACTGGATTCTTTCCTTTATCAAGACTAATAGAATATGCTTTTAGTTTTTTATTATCTATATCTTTTAAAACCGAATCAAGTAATTTCAATTTATACTTATAATTTTTTAAATCTCCGAAATTAATCTGAATATCTTTTATTATTATACCAATATCATTATAGTTTTCCAAGTCTATTTCTTTTATGTCCTTACTATATTTTAGCTTTTGCAATAAAGATATAAATTCTAAAATATTTTTATCATCAGTAAATTTTTTACCTATTTGTGGTTTCTTTTTTGGAAGTTTTATTTTTATTAAACTTTTATTATTTAATTTAATCGTCCTATCTAAAACTTTTCCGTTATTAGTAATAATGTATTTATCTTTTTTATATGTCGTGTACATATATGGATATTCTTCTTTAACTTTAACCACAATTTTATCTGGCATTTCTTTATCTATAGAGATTTTTTTAATTATTTGATCCTTTTTTAATTTTTCTATACTTTCTTTTTCGTCATATAGGACAATATTTTTGCCTACTGGATTATTTAATTTTTTCAGTATCTGATCATCTGATAAAACTTTATTTCCTTCTATAAATACTTGAGATATTTTAAAGTATTCATGGTTGAAAAAATTGTATATTAAAATTCCAAGGCTAAGAATTACTAAAAATATAATAAAAATCGGAGTAAATATTTTTTCTTTTCTTTTTATTTTTCTTCTTTTTCTGTTTTTATTACTCATTTTAATTTTCCATTAAATTTTTTATTAATTTATATATTTCATCAGCAGCGTCTGGATTTTGTAAAGATTTTGCCATTTGACCCATCTTTTTTAGTTTTTCTTTATCATCAATTATATCAACTATGTTTTTATATAAGACTTCACCTGTTAAATCTTTTTCAAGAATCATAGAACTTGCACCTTTGTCAAGATAGGTTCTAGCATTATATTCTTGGTGGTTTTCTGTTGTATAAGCTTTAGGTATTAATATTGAAGCTTTTTCTAAGCTTGAAATCTCGCTAAGGCTCATGGCTCCTGATGAGGATATTACAAGATCGCTTACTCCATAGAAAAGATCTATATTATCTATGTATGAAAATGCTTTAATAAATTCATTTTCTTTTGTATTTTTTAGAAAATCATCATAAAAAATAGATCCTGTTTGATGGAGGAGATAAAATTTACCGTCCATCAAGTTACTCATTTCTTGTACGGCATTATTTAAGGCTTTTGACCCGTTTGATCCTCCAAAAGAGAAAACTACCGGCCTATCTTTTTTTATGCCTAATTTTTCTAAATCTTCTTTTGTATAATTAGTATTAAAATTTCCTCTTACAGGATTACCTGTTATATGGATATTTTTTTGATTTTTTATGTGTTTTTTCGCTTCTTCAAAAGAAATGCATACTAAGTCAACTTTATTGGATAGAAATCTTGTGGTAATTCCTGGGAATGAATTTGACTCGTGAATAAGAGTTTTGATATTTTTCTTGCTTGCTTGATAAAGTATTGGTGCACAAACATAGCCACCAGTTCCAATTACAAGATCAGGTTTGAATTCTTTTATTATTTTTTTAGCCTCTTTAAATCCTTTAAAATTTGTTATTAATGATTTAAAAAGTCTTTTGGAAATTTTTCTAGGAAGACCCATAGCTTCAATTGGTCTAAATTTATAGCCATATTTTTTTACTATTCTTTCTTCTGGCTTTCCTTTTATTCCAACATATAAAATTTCTATATCATTTATTTCTTTTTCTAATTTTTGGCACATTGCAATGGCAGGATATATATGTCCACCTGTGCCTCCTCCAGATACTATTACTCTCATTTAAACTTCCTTTTCTAAAACTCTTTTTTTAAAGTCATCTCCTCTTTGCATGTAATTATTATACATTCCCCAACTTGCACTTGCAGGCGATAATAAAACTGTATCAGAATCTTTCATGATTTCAAAAGACTTGTCAACAGCCATTTGCATATCATCTACAAGGTAATATTCTATTTTATATTTTTTGCATAAATCTTCTAAAATATATTTTGTTTGACCTAATAAAATCATGGCCTTTATTTTTCCATTTTCTTTTTCAAACATTGGTGAGTAATCAATTTTTTTATCATAGCCACCTGCAAGTAAAATTATGTTTTTGTCAAAAGAATCTATGGCCTTTATTGTGCTATCAACGTTGGTTGCTTTTGAGTCGTTATAAAATGAAACATTGTTTACTTTTTTGACAAATTCCAACCTGTGTTCAATTGCCTTAAAGGTTTTTGTATATTTTTTTATTTTTTCTAAGTCTATTCCATATAAGTATAAGCAAAGCATAGCACAGGCTGCATTTGCTAGGTTGTGATTTCCTACTATCTTTAAATCTTTTTTATTTAATAAAAATATATCTTTTTGATCTTTTAAATACAAACTATCATCTTTTAAATATATTCCTCTTTCTACTTTTTCTTTCATAGAAAATTCATATATTTTCGCCTTAAATTTATTTTTATTTTCTAACAATATTTTGTCATCATGGTTAATAACTAAAAAATTATCTTCATCTTGGTTAACTGCAAGTTTTAACTTATCATTGGCGTAATTTTCAAATGATCCATGCCAATCTATATGGTCTGGACTAATATTTAAAATCGCTCCAATATGTGGTTTGAATGTTTTTGTATCATGTAGTTGAAAGGATGAAACTTCTTCAACAAATACAGCATCCTTATTGTACATTTGCCACAAAATCCCCTCACCTATATTTCCTACACTAATTGCCTTTTGCCCTGCTTGATTTAAAACATATGTAATTAGAGATGTAGTTGTGGTTTTACCATTTGTTCCTGTGACTGAAATTATTTTTTTATCTTTAAAAATCCTATATGATAGTTCTATATCTGAAATAATTTGATTATTTTTTTCTAATTTTTGTACAATCTTATCATCAGGCCTAATTCCTGGTGATTTTACTACAAAATCATACTTTTCATTAATTTTTAAATCAGAAATAGGGCTATAATTATAGCCCTCTAATCTTTCGTCTTTATTTTTATTTTTATCATAAGTAAAAACTTCATATCCTAATTTATCTAAAGTTTTTACTGTAGATATTCCTGTTATTCCTAAACCGTAAACTAAAACTTTTTTCATAGTACTGCTAATAAAGTAATCAAAGATAAAATTACTGATACTATTGTAAAACCAGTAACTATTTTTGGTTCTTTGTATCCTTTCAATTCATAATGGTGGTGGATTGGTGTCATTAAAAATATTCTCTTTTTATTTCTAAGTTTGTATGATGCAACCTGGATTATTACACTTAGTGCTTCAGCTACATATACTCCTCCAAGTATTACCAAAAACAAAGTCATCCCCATATTTATAGCAAGAGCAACTACAGCCCCACCTATAGCCATAGATCCTGTATCCCCCATAAATACGCTTGCTGGATTTGAATTAAAAAATAAAAATCCTAAAACTGCTCCAAGCATGATGCTTGCAAATAATTCATCTTCTATATTTTTAGCTAAAATTATAAAAGTAATAAAAACTGGAATTGAAACTTGGGTAGATAAACCATCAAGCCCATCAGTTAAATTTACAGCATTCGATGTTCCTATCATTATAAACATCATTATTGGAATTCCTAAAATAGAAACATTTAATCTAATATCTGTAAATGGAATCCATAATTTTGTGATTGTATCATTTTGAAAGATAAAACATAAAATTGCAATAGCAAATGATAATCCAACTTGAAGGATTATTTTTTGCATAGCAGTTAGTCCCAGAGATCTTTTCAAAACTAGTTTTCTAAAATCATCAATAAAACCAATAGCCCCAAAACCAAATGTTGCTAATAATAATATAAAAGTTTTCATAGAAAAAGGAACAAATATCAATGTTAAAACAAGAGCTGAAATTAAAAATATAATACCACCCATAGTTGGTGTTCCTGCTTTATCATAATGACTTTTTGGTCCTTCTTGTCTAATATTCTGTCCAATATGACTAGACTTTAAAATTGGAATAATAATTTTTCCTAAAATTAAAGTTAGTATTAAACTTATTAAAATAATTAAAATAATATTTTTCATCTCTCCTACCTATCAATATTAAGATAAACAGTGTTGTCCTTGTTTTCATAAATCATGCCAAGATTTTCCATTGCATATCTTTGGATTTCTTTTAAATCAACTGAATCTTCAAGGTCTTTATTCAACCTATCCCTTGTCAATTGATAAGATGTATATTGACTTTGTAAATTATTATACTCGTTTCTCATATTATTCAATTTCATATAATTATGTAAAGAAAAAATCCCCATAAAAATAAAGGATAAAATTAATAAAGCTAAGACATTTCTCTTAAACTTCTTATCCTTCTTTTTAAGCCTATTATAGCTAAACTTAGTGTCGTAAGAAGTTTGATTATGTAAACTTAGCTTTTTTCTTTTATTTAAATTTTTATTAACTTTTCTTTTTTTCAAAGCAGCTGACATTTTAAACCCTTTCGCAAACCCTTAGCTTGGCACTATGAGATCTTCTATTTGTTTTAAGTTCATCTTTAGATGGCAAAATAGGTTTTTTACTTATTATCTTTACCTTTTTTTCGTGATTGCAAACACAAACAGGAAATTCAGGTGGGCATATACATTTTTTGCTCATCTCTTTAAATTTATTTTTAACTATCCTATCTTCTAAAGAATGAAAAGTTATTACACACAACCTTCCTCCCTTATTAAGACGGTCTACTATTTTTTCTAAAGTATTTTCCAAAACTTCAAGCTCTCTGTTAACTTCTATTCTTAAAGCTTGGAATACTCTTTTTTCAGGATGAGCTTCATTAGTAACTACAGATTTCATAACAATATTTCGGAGTTGTAAAGTTGTATTAATTTCGTGCAATTTTCTGTAATCTACTATAGCTTTCGCAATGGTTTTAGAATATCTTTCTTCACCATATTTGGAAAAAATTTCCCAAAGCTCATCCAAAGAGTAATCATTGACAATTTGTTTTGCTGTTAACTCATTATCTTTGTTCATTCTCATATCCAAAGGTCCGTCTTTCATATAAGAAAAACCTCTATCTCCATTGTCAATTTGATATGAACTTACGCCAATGTCCATCAAAGCGCCATCTATCATTTTTAAGCTAGCCTTATCAAGAACATCTGAAATTTTTTCAAAGTTCTCATTAAAAAATAAAACATTTGAGAAATCTTTCAAATTTTCTCTAGCTGCTTTGATAGCATCCTTATCTTGGTCTAAGCCAATTAAAAGACCTTCAGGTGATAAGTTTTTTAAAATTTCCTTAGAATGGCCTCCCTTACCCAAAGTTAGGTCAGCATATATACCATCTTCTTTAATATTTAAATTTTTTATAGTTTCATTTAATAAAACTGATTTGTGAGAAAATTCCATATTACTGATCCATAATTTCTGATAAGTTCACTTCTACATCACCAATATAATCATTCCAATTATCCAAATCCCATATTTCTATGTTGGTATTATTTCCGATTATAATAGCCTCTTTATTTAAATTGGCATACTCGCGCAATTGCTTATTTAATAAAACTCGCCCTTGTTTATCTAAATAAGCTTTGATAGTGGAAGAGAAAAACAATCTTTTCATCGCCCTATTGTTTTTATTTTGGTAGGATAATTCTTCAAATTTTTTGGCACGTTTTTCGAATTCATCAATAGTATATAAAACTAAAGAACGCTCTGGTCCCTTTGTTACATAAAATTCACTACCGAGATCATCTCTAAATTCACTTGGCATCATTATTCTATTTTTAGAATCTAATTTATGAATGAATTCTCCTAAAAACATGACCCACCTTCTACCACATATTTCCACTTCATAATTATTTTATACCAAATCCTTTAAATTGTAAAGGATTATAAAATTATTTTAATGGTCAAATTTATATATTTTAAGAGTATTTTTTATTTTTTTAAAAGTAAGGTGGTTTAATTTCCCAAAATAAAAATTTGCAAAGAAAAAAAACAGCCTAAGCTGTTAATTTTTCTTATATGGTTTTAAATTTATATTTTTGTATTTTACAAATAAAAATATTCCGATTATTAAATATGCAACACTTGTTATTTGTGCCATCCTAAAAGGTCCTATCATCAAAGAATCGGTTCTAAGTCCTTCCACAAAAAATCTTAAAACTCCATAAGCCATAAAATAAACTGATGTTTGTATTCCTTTTTTTGGATTTTTTTTCCTATATATTAGTAAAAATAAAAATATCAAAAAATCTCCAAGTGATTCATACAAAAAAGTTGGGTGAACTTTTACTCCATCAACAATTATAGCCCAAGGTAAATTTGTAGCACTTCCATGGGCTTCTCCATTTACAAAATTACCCCACCTACCAATAGCTTGGCCCAAAGCAAGGGAAGGGACCATAATGTCTAAAATATCAATTAGGGGTAGGTTTTTTTTCTTTGTATAAAAGTATATTGCAATTATCGCAAACAAAATACCACCGTGAATGGCAAGTCCACCTGCCCTAAAATTTAAAATTTGTATTGGATCATTCTTATAAAAATCCCATTCAAATATTACATACCAAATCCTAGCTCCAATTATTGCAAAAGGAAGGGTTACAAAAAGTAAATCATAAATGAAATCTTCAGAAAATCCTCTTTTTACAAATTCTTTTTGTGCAATTTTTGCCCCAATTAAAACTCCTGAAATTATTAATATGGCATACCAATATATATCAATTCCAAATAAGGAAAAAGCAACCCTATCTATATTAAAATTCAACATATTAATCTTCTATGCTATCTGGCACATTCCAATTTGTATAAACTTCTTGAACATCGTCATTATCTTCAAGAGCATCGATTAATTTCATTATTTGTTTGTTATTTGATTCTTGTGCATCAATTAAATTATCAGCAATGTATGAAATGTCTGCCTTTGTAAGTTTATAGTCTGATTTTTTAATTCCATCTACTATGCTTTGAAAATCTTCGACACTTGTTATAATTTGATAAGTATCGCCCTCATCTGTCACATCCTCTGCTCCAAGATCAATCACTTCTAACATTAAATCATCAAAATCAATTCCAGCTTTTTCAATTTCGATTAGTCCTTTTCTGTTAAACATGAACATTACTGATCCATCAGTTCCAAGATTTCCACCATTTTTATCAAAAATATGTCTAATATCTGGAGCTGTTCTATTTTTATTGTCTGTTAGGCAATCAACAATTACAGCTACTCCATCTTTAGCATATCCTTCATAGATAATTCTTTCAAAATTTGCCCCATCCATATCGCCGCTTGCTTTTTTGATTGCTCTTTCGATATTATCATTTGGCATATTTTCAGCCTTAGCCTTATCAATTGCAGCTTTTAGTGCTGGATTATATTCTGGATTATCTCCACCTTCTCTTACAGCAACTGAAATATTTCTACCAAGTTTTGTAAAAATTTTTCCACGTCTTGCATCTTCACTACCCTTTTTATTTTTAATTTTGCTCCATTTATTATGTCCTGACATATTTCCTCCTTTTATTTATCATATAACATGATCTTATCAAGTTTTTCTATTTCTATATTTGATGAGGTCATGTCTATAAGTCTTTTTTTGAAATTTTCAAAATTACTTTCTTCTACATATAAATCTATACTTACATTTTGAAGAAAGTTCTTTTCTATAATAATATAATTTTCTTCATTTAGAAAGTTTTCTATTATTCCAAGTAAATTATAATCAAAAGTTATTTTACTTTCTATAAAAACTTTTCTATAAGTAATTTTTCCTTCCAAACAATCAGAAACGCCTTTTGTATAGGCTCTTACCAAACCGCCCTTGCCAAGTTTTTTTCCACCAAAATATCTTGTAACGACTGCTACAAGATTAAAAAGTTCTTCTTTTTCCAAAACTGAAAGCATAGGAAGACCAGCAGATCCTTGTGGCTCTCCATCATCTGAATATCTTTTTATTTCTGGTTTTTCATTAATAATATAGGCTGAACAATTGTGATTTGCATCCTTATAATTATCTTTTATTTTTTCGATAAAAGCTATGGCATCTTCTTCATTTTCAACATATTTTATGTTTGTTATAAAGACTGATTTTTCTATTTCAAATTCATCTTGTATTTGCCCTTCAATAGTTTTATAATTTGGGCTAATTTTTCTCGATATATCTCTCATATTTATTATAATCTTTCTTTGAAATATCAAATTCTAATATAGAAGAATTTTCATCATAATCTTTTTTATCTATATCGTAATTTGTCATAATATAATCTAAAACTTTCCCATCTTCATAAGGTATTTTCATTATAACTCTTACATAGTCATTTTTTATAACATCGACTATCTTATCTTTTAGTCTTATAATATCAGCTTCGTCTCTTGCTGATATATAAATTTTTTCTTCTTTATTTTTATATCCTAAAAGAATAATTTCATCTTCAATTTTATCAATCTTATTGAAAACATAAAGAATCTTTTTTTCTCCAATATCTATGTCATCAAGGGCCTTATCGATTGTATCCAGCTGAGTTTGTATGTCATAAGATGAGTCTATTACAACTAAAAGCATATCAGAAAATTTAATTTCTTCCAAAGTTGTAAGAAATGAATCATTTAATTCTTTTGATAAATTATCAATAAAACCTACTGTATCCGTTAGGGTGACTTTGGTGTTTGAAAAATCTAGCCTTCTAGTCGAAGTATCTAGGGTTGCAAATAAAAGATCATCAGAATAAACAAACTTATCTTTACCAAATATTTTTAACATATTATTTAAAATAGTAGATTTTCCAGCGTTGGTATATCCTAAAAGTGAGATATTCAAAATCTTTTCTCTAGATTTTCTATTAACTACCTTTGTTTTTTCCAAATCTTTTAATTTTTCTTCAAGACTTCTTATATCACGTACTATTGCTCTTTTATCTGTTTCAAGCATGGTTTCACCTGGTCCTCTTGTACCAATTCCACCTGATTGACGAGAAAGATAAGCAAACCACTTATTTATTCTTGGAAGTTGATATTTTAATTGGGCAAGTTTTATTTTTAATTTAGCCTCTTTTGTATTTGCTCTTTGGGCAAAAATATCCAAAATTAAAGTTGTCCAATCTACAACGTGAAGTTTCATTCTCTCTTCAAGATTTCTTAATTGAGATGCTGAAAGTTCTACATCAAAAACAACTGTATTTACATTTAATTTTTTTGCTATATCTTCAATTTCAGAAACTTTTCCAGATCCAATATAGTAAGCAGGATTTACTTTTGATACAACCTGACTAATTTTCGCAACAGACTTTCCACCTGCAGTATTAATTAAAGATTCAAGTTCAAAATCCTTATTTGGGTTTTCTTTATTTTCAAAAACATTTACTTGTATAACTTCTTGCATAAACATCCTTTCTATAAGAGATTATACATTTTTTTATTATAAATTAAAGATTTATAATAAATACAAATATTTATTAGCTTGATAGATTAAATTTTAAAAAAATGATAAAATAAGAATAAGATTTAAATTTAAGAATTTTTAAAATTTAATATAGATTTAAACAGGAGGTCAAAATGAATAAAAAAATTTCCTCTATAGTTTTGAAAATTTTGCTTATAGCCTTACTCGCTTTTGGAATTATAGGGACTATTTTTGCCGGATTAATTGGAGGCGGAATAGTTGAGGTTATGAAAAAATCTCCAAAAGTTAATCCAGAAAATATAAAATACGAGATGAGCGAAAATTCAACTATAGTTGATAAAAATGGAAAAGAAATTGATTCGATAAGAACTAGTGAGAACAGGGAAATTGTAGATATTGAAAAAGTACCTGATTATTTGAAAAATGCTTTTGTGGCAGCTGAGGATAGAAGATTTTATAAGCACAGCGGAATAGATCCTCTTTCAATAGTCGGTTCTGCCCTACAAAATTTAAAAAGTGGTTCTATTGTAAGAGGTGGATCTACCCTAACTCAACAACTCGCAAGAAATACTTACCTTTCCAATGACCAAACATACGAAAGAAAAATCAAAGAAATATTTTTAGCCTTAGACATAGAAAAATCATTAAGCAAAGATGAAATACTTGAAGCTTATATGAATAGGGTTTTTCTTGGACAAAATGTTTTTGGAGTCCAAGCTGCAGCCCAAACTTATTTTTCAAAAGATGTAAGCGAACTATCTCTTGCCGAATGTGCAACAATAGCAGGAATAGTCCAATCACCAACAGAATTTGCCTTATTTAAAACAATACCAACCTCAGAGGTTACAAATGAAAAAGTTCTTGGTGAATTTACAATTGATGGACAAAAGTATTCTGCAATTTACAATCCAAAACCATATGAAAGAGAAAAATATGTCCTAGAGAAAATGAATGAAGAAGGATATATTTCGGATAAAGAATATAAAGATGCTTTAAATGAAGATGTAGCGAGTTCTATTAACCCACCAGAAGATAGGGAACCTGTAATGGCATCCTACTTTAATACTCTTTTAGAAAAACAAGTTGTAGAAAAACTTCAAGATATTTATAAAATTGATGAAAAAGAAGCTTACAACAAACTTTATTATGGTGGTCTTAAAATCACAACAACTATAGATTCAAAAATACAAGAACAAGTAGAAAATATTTACGAAAATTTCTCAGAATATATATTAGGAAATACTCAAGGTAGAAATACCGCTCCCCTATTAAACTTATCTTATGATGGATATGGAAATATAATCAATGAGAATGGAAATGTAATTTATTTTGCTAAATCAAACATTATAAATGATAACAATGATTTTACTTTATCAAATAATGAAGCATATTTTGACGATTATAATAATTTTGTAATTAATTCATCAAAATTAAAGCTAAATCAAACAAATTTAATACTTAAAAATTTCTACACCTTAGATGAAAAAGATTCAAATCTAAGAACACATAAAACCGGTTATATGGAGTTAAATTCTAATGAAAATGTAAAAGAAGGAAATGATGGGTCAATAATTATTACATCTTCTTATCTAAAAAAACATAAGGATTTAATTATTCAAAATGACTCTGGATCATATTCATTTAATAAAAGTTATTATGATATTGACCTTGAAGGAGTTATTCAACCACAATCTGCAACAATTGTAATTGATCATAAAAACGGAGAAATTAAAGCAGTTGTTGGAGGACGTGATCAAAAAGGTCTTAAAATTTTAAATAGGGCGATTGACCAACCAAGACAACCTGCATCAACAATGAAGCCTCTTGCAACTTACACACCTGCTATAGATAAGGGCTATTCGCTTGCTACAGGAATTGATGATGTTCCTTTTATGAGAAAAGAAAATGGAGAAATTTGGCCAGAAAATATTTATAAATCTTACAAGGGAATTGTTTCTCTTAGAGATTCTATTGTATATTCTATAAATACAAACGCTGTTCGTACTTTAAAAGATGTGGGAATTGCAAATTCAAAAAAATACTTAGAAAAATTTGGACTAATAAAAGAAAATGGCGATGATAATTTCATAACTAAGGATGAAAATCCAAAAAATAATGATGAAAATCTTGCTTCAATGGGGCTTGGAGCTATGACAAACGGAATGACCTTAATTGATATGACAGCAGCTTACGCAGCACTTGCTAACAAGGGTGAATATATAGAACCTTTGGCTTTTTCAAAAATAGAAGATAATCAAGGAAAAATTATTTTTAGTGAAAAAAATAAAAAAAGAAATAAGGTAACAAGCCCTCAAACAGCTTACCAAATTACTTCAGCCCTAAAATCAGCTGCCGAGCATTATCAAACAATCAGCCCTATCGGTATTGATTATGGTACAAAAACAGGTTCTAGTGAATCTAATGTGGATTTCTGGTCAATAGGCTATAGTCCTTACTATACTGTAGGTGTTTGGATGGGAGCTGATGATCAAAATATTTATCAAGATGACTATTCTACAACAAGAGCACAAGTTATTTGGAAAAATATTAATAATCAAATTCTTGAAGGATATGAGACTAAGAAATTTAAAGAACCTAAAGGAATAATCCATGCAAAAGTAGATACAATAAGTGGAAAACTTCCAACTCAAGCTTCTTATTCTGATCCAAGAAATACTGTAAAAGATGAAATATTTACCAAAGATAATCTTCCAAAAAAAGAAGATGATGTTCATGTTTGGATAACTGTAGATACAAGAAATAATTTGCTTGCTTCAAATACTACACCAAAATCTTTACAAGCTAATAGGTCTTTTATAGATAGGAAAAATTCGTATGACCCTAGCAAGTGGGATGGAATTGTTCCTGAAGATTGGAAATATTCTATACCAACTAGATATTCTACTCTAGGTGCAGAATTACCAAAAGCAGATAATAATTCTAATAAAGAAAAAGAAAAGGATGAGAATAAGGATAAAGAAGATACAAAAACTAATACTAATCTAAACGGTAACGAGCAAAATACCAATCCTCAAAACCAAATAAATCCTCAAAATCAGCAAGGAATTAGAAATAATAACTAAAAAAAGAGCCAACCGGCTCTTTTTTTATGCTATAGATTGAAGAAATAAATCTTTTTTATTATCATTATCGATTATTACTATCCTTTTTTCTAGCTTTAATTTATTTAATTTTTCTATTATTTTTTCTCTTTCATTCTTATTAAAATTTAATAACCAAGAAATATATTCCTTATTTAATTTCTCAGTCCTATCTAAGCTTGGATCATCCTCATTATTTTTTTCAGTTAATGATCTTTTTACTGACCTCTTTAAATTTGTGACAGGCGGAAAATCTAAAAATATTATTGTATCACTCGCTTCTAATCTTAGATCCAAAGTATCAGGATAGTAGCCATCAAATATAAAAGATTGATTATTGTCTATAATGTCCTTTTGAATTTTCAAAAATTCTTCATCGCTTATATGTTCTTTATCATTAAGCCACCATATTTTGTTCAAATAAAAAACTTTTATACCAAGTTTTTCGCCTAGCTGTTTGGCAAGAGTTGATTTTCCGGAACCTCCGGATCCAATTATAGTTATTTTTTCCATAATTCCTCCATACCGATTGACTATACTTAAAAATTATTTATTTTCAACAATTATAAGGCTATATCAATGTCATATTTTGTCTTATCAGGATAATAATCTAACAATTTAAAATCATCAATTGTAAAATCTTTAAAATCTTTTATGTCAGGATTTATTTCAAGTCTTGGCCTACTTTTTTCATCTACCTTAACTTCCATGATTTTTTTAACAATCGGTATGTGTTTTTTGTAAATGTGATAATTTTGGATAAAATGAACAAAATCCCCTGCCTTATAGCCTGTTACTTGGGCAATCATTCTTAATAAAACATAATATTGAAAGGCATTTATCCCACCAGGAGCAGCTGCTGCCAAAAAATCACCACTTCTTTGAATTAAGGTTAAATTTAAATAATCTCCACTAACAGTCCACATAGTTAAAAATGCACAAGGTATTAAGGTCATATCAGCCATATCATCCACATCAATTAAATTCATAATTAATCTTCTATTTAAGGGATTATTTTTTATTTGATCAATTAATCTTTCAATTTGATTTGTCATATTTCCTGTTTCAGGTGATTTAAATTTTTTATTTACTTGATAGCCATAGGCTGTTCCCAGATTTCCCTCATCATTTTTCCAGGAATCCCAATAATTTACCTTGTATTTTTCTTTCAGTAAGTTTACATCATTAGACCTATCTTGGTAAATCCATAAAATTTCCTTAATAGCAGATTTCCAAGCTATTTTTCTTAAACTAATTAGAGGTACTTCTCCCTTCTCATATCTTACAATCTCTTGGGGAAGAAATTTCGTATAGGCACTTTCACCATCTTCCCAAACAGCCCTCACCTCATGATTTAGCTTTTCTTCGTCGTATCCGTTTTCTAAAATATTTTTTGCAATTTCTATATATTTTTTATCTGTCTTATTCATATTCCTATTATATCATGAAAAAATTTTTCATAAAAAAAGACTGGCACTTGCCAGTCATAATTATTTCATTATTTATTTTTCTTAGTAATTAAATTATATACATAAATTAAAATTACAGATCCCAAAATTCCTGAAATCAAACTTCCAATAAATCCTGAAGATACACTAATATTTAATAAATTTAGTACCCAAGAACCTACTGCTCCTCCTACTATACCTACAACTATATTTGCTATTGCTCCCATTTGAGCATCTGTTTTCATTATCATGCTTGCGATCCATCCGCATAAAGCACCTATTACTATTGAACTAATCATATTTCCTCCTTCGTTTTTTTTATTTTCGTTTCTTATATATTATTTTTACCCATTAATTCTTTTAATCACCATTTATTTTTAATCTTTTACATAATTATCACGAATTGAAAAGATATATTAGTCTAAAATGGTAAGGTATACTATATAGAGGTGAAAGAAATGAATAAAATAAAAATATTGCTTATTGAAGATGAAAAAGGCATTTCAAAAATTATGAAATCCTATTTAGAAAAAGAAGATTATAAAGTATTTCAAGCCTTTGATGGAAAAGAAGGTTTGGAAATTTTTGAAAGTGAAGATATTGATCTAGTTTTGCTTGATTTAATGATTCCTAAAATTTCTGGTGAAGACCTTATTAAAGAAATTAGAAATAAATCAAATGTTCCTGTAATTATGGTAACTGCAAAAGTTAGTGAGGATGATATTGTTAACGGTCTAAAACTAGGTGCAGATGATTATGTTACAAAGCCATTTTCGCCAAAAGAGCTTATGCAAAGAATCAAAACTGTTCTTAGAAGAATTGAAAAATATAATATACCAAGGGCAGATATTATAAAAACTACCGATGGCCGACTTGAGATGGACCTTGAATATAATAGGTTTTTTAAGGATGGGGAAGAAATTTTTCTTACAAAAAATGAATTCCAAATTATTAAAACCTTATTTTCAAATCCTAACAAAATTTTTACCAGGGAAGAGATTATAGAAATTACTTTTGGATTTGATTATGACGCTTATGATAGGGCTATTGATACTCATATTAAAAATATCAGACAAAAAATTGAAGATAATCCTAAAAAACCATCCTATATAAAAACAATTTACGGCATGGGTTATAAGTCTGGTGGTATTGATGACAACTCTACGAAATAAAATAATTAGAAACTTACTTGCAGGTATTTTTGCCTGCATCTTAGTTTTTTCTCTTGCTATTTCCTATTTGATAAATGTCTATACAAGAAATTTTATCAATACTACCCAAGATAATAGGCCCAGGCAAATTAAAAAACAATTTGAAGACTTGTTAACTGATAAAGACCCCTACCTTATGAAAGAAAGACTTGGAAAAGTTTCTAAAACTTTGAATGTTGATATTTCTATTTTAAATAAAAACAACGAACCTGTAATGAGTTTTAAGGGTAGGGATAAGGATGCGTCAGAACTTACTGAAAGTAAGTCCTATGATATTATAAACCCAAATTTAAATGATTATATGGGTCAGTTGATTATTACTTATGGGACTGATGAGTTTGAGGCAAATGAGCTTATAACAAATATTAAAACTTCGATTTTTATTGCCATTTTTCTTTCTATTTTTATAGGCCTTATTATAGCCTTATATCTATCAACCAAAATTACAAATCCTATAAAACAAATTTCAGATGCCACCCTTAAAATTAAAGATGAGGATTATGATATTGATTTAAAAGATAGCAAAATTATAGAGCTTGAAAATTTACAAAATAATATTAAATACTTATCTATAAATTTAAAAAATCAAAAATATGTAAGAAAACAATATGCCCAAGATATTTCTCACGAGCTTAGGACGCCAATAACCAACCTTCAACTTTATATAGAAGCTATAAAAGATGGGGTCATAGATGTTGATGATCAAACGCTCAACTCTCTATTGGAAGAGATCCATAGGCTTGAAGGTCTTGTTGTAAATTTAAATAAGTCCTTTAATGATAATTCTGAATATTTAAAAATTAATAAAAAAGAATTTGACTTATCCAATCACATTAAATTAATTTTAAATACTATAAAACCAAGACTTAACAAGCTTGATATTTCTTTAATAGAAGAAATAAAAGATGGTATTATGATTTATTCTGATAAGGATAAGATTAGTCAAATAACCCAAAATTTAATTTCTAATGCTATAAAGGCAATTAAAGATGATGGATTAATTAGAGTAAGTCTTAGTGAGGATAAAAATAATATTTATCTTGTCGTAAAAGATAACGGCGTAGGCATAAGTGATGAGAAAAAAGAAGTAATTTTTGAAAGATTTTATAGGATAGATGATGCTAGAAATACAAAGATAAATGGCCATGGTTTGGGATTGTCTATTACTAAAAATTTTGTCGAAAGTTTGGGTGGAAAAATCAAATTAAAATCGAAGCTTGGAAAGGGATCCACCTTCTCTGTTATTTTTCCCAAATAATTTTGTTTAGGTCCTATTTTTTGATATATTATAATAAGGTGGATTATGAAAAGTAAAAAAAATAGATTAAATAATAAAAATAGGTCTGGATCAAGACACAAAAATACAAAAGTTAGAAAAAAAGATATAAAAATCAGGTCAAAAGATTCAAATATAAGAAAAAGATCGAAAAAAAGACGTAAAAATCAAAGATTAATTTATATGAGAAGGAGAATTATTCTTCTTCTCTTGTTGATTTTTATAATAATTTTTCTTGTAAGTGCAATAAGCAAAAGATTAAATAGATATAAGTCAGATTCTTATCCAAAATTTAGAGACCAGGTAATGGATTCACTTACCAAGGATATTTTTGTAACAAATACAGAAAATAGGTCTCTTACAAGTGCTGAAAAAATATCTGATTTTAACAAATTAAATGATTATATAATTAGAAATTATGCAATTGACAATAATAACGAGGAAAATTATAAAAATTTAATTGACCAAACTGATATCTACAAAAAAAGAGTTAAAAATTCCAAATCTGATCAAGAATTTTATGATATTATTTCATCCTACCTTTCTATATTAAAAGATAATAGGACAAAAATACTTGATAAAAAAACTTACCAACTAACCTTTCCTTACTATAAGGAAAAAAATAAGTCACCTAGAGCAAAAAATTTGGGCGATGCTCAAGTTGTTAATAGGTACAAGAGACTTTTAGGAAGAAAATTAGAAAACACAGGATTGGAAATAAAAGAAAATAAAAATACCTTAGAGATTTATTGGCCAGACTTTGATACGAACACCCTCAATAAAGATAAGGAAAAATTAAAAGAAGTTTTGCAAAAAAATCAAAATATACAAAATATTTTTATAGACTTATCTAATAATGATTCAATAGATGATAAGTATGCAAATGAAATTCTTCCCCTACTAATCCATGAAGATTATACATTAGAAAAGGTGGTTTTTTATAGGGGAAATTTATTAAAACAAAGTTTATCTTATATGAAAAATAATAAGGATAGGCTAAATACTAGGTCATCTTTCATGCAAAATCAGTCTATAAAATTTCCAGAGGAAACAAAGGAAATCAACAAAGATTATTATATGTATTATGATCAAATAAGAATCGATATAAAAAAAGATAAGGATATTGGAAATAAAAAAATATATATTCTAACAAACGATAATACGAAAAATGATCCTATAAGATTTGCTAGTATTTTAAAGGCAAATGCTGATGCTTATATAGTAAAAAATGGCTTTGAGGGAGATCAAAATCAAAACGAAATAATTTATAATTTAAGGTCAGATATATTCAAATTAGATCATTCTGGATTTTTAATATCAATTAATTCTTCAAAAAGTTTAAATGAAGATGATAAATTTATAAAATATAATCAAACAATAAACTCCTCTGACCCCCACAAAGAAGTTTTAAATATGATAAAATAAAAAAATCTTGAGAAAATTTTCTCAAGATTTTTTATTTTATAAACTATTTACGTATCTTTCTCCTATTCTTGCACAATAAATTTCTATTGCAAGACCAACAAGAAGGAATAAAAATACTAAAACAGCTCCTGCTGATGCTTTATTAGTAGCAGATTCTGCCCCATCTTTTGCATCTTTAACCATTTTTTTAGCATCTTTTTTAGCATCTTCTAAAGAATTTTTAGCATTTTCAATTTGCTTGCTAGCTTCTTTTGATGCCTTATCCATTCCATCATAGATATTATCTACAGCCTTGTCACTTTCTTCAGCAGAAAGGGATGAATTTTTGTAAACTTCATCTTTTATTGTCTTCTTATCAACTGAGTCAGTAATATCTTTTGCTTTTTTCTCTAAAGATTTTGATAAATCATCAAAAATCTTGTCAGAATCTTCAGGGTTTGTTAAAAGTTTCTTTCCTGCTTCTAAAACTTCATCCTTAGAATCATCTAATTGAGATTTTAAATATTCTGGTTGTAATTCTTTAACATCAGTCTCACTTAAAGTATCATTGATATTTTTTTCAAGTTCTTTTGTGTCAACTCCACTAATAGAATCAGCAACGCTTGAAAGAACATTTCCTGCCCCGTCAGCTGTTGTACTTGCTACAGTTCCTACAGCATCTCCTGCAGTATTTGCTACAGCTTTTGTTGCAGAACCAACAAGTCCAAGTGCAGATGAAACCATACTAGTTACTAGACCAAATAATAAAATAATTGATAAAGCCCAGCTCATAAATCCATGAAGTAAAGATTGTCCTTTTGAAAAAGCTCCAGAAATAAATCCAGAAACTCCAAAGGAAATAATAAGAATTATAACTGTTGAAATTCCTACTCCTATTCCCATTGATGAAATAGGATTTTCATTATTTGGTGAAAATATTCCAAGTCCTAAAGCTGCAACAATTAAACTTAAAACTGTAAAAACAGCTGCAAAGGAAACAGCCCCAGCTATGATTGATCCCCAAGATATTGTATTATCTCTTGAAAAATCATCTTTGTACCTTTCTCTTCTTTTTTCTCTTATTTCACTAGAGTTTTTTCTAGAATTTTTTTCATTATACTTTTCTGTCATTTTTCCTCCTAAATTTTTATTACATTAGTAACTATACTACGATTCATTTATAAATCAATTTTTTTAAAAATAATATTAAATAATTTGAGAACTATAATTTAAAAATTTAATTTTATATCTTTAATATTTTATAAAATTAAATTTTATTTTTATATTTGTACAAAGTTTGAGCTTGTTCTATTTCACGTATCATATCCCTTCCCTTTAACATTTTTTTGATATTTTTAACATCCAAAATTAAAACATCATAGGCAATTAACTCATTTTTTGATTCTTCTTTTAAAAATGAAGTGTTGATTACAAGAACAGGCCTCACTCTTTCATCTTTTAAATTTTTAAAATTATGGGCAAGCTCTCTGGCAAAGCCCTTGTCTATATCTTTTTTAGACTTATAATTTCTAATTTCAATGGCATATTTTTTCTTATCTTTTTTGGCAAATAAATCAAATTTATTGCTTCTTTCGAAACCTTCTTGGTAAGGTTCCACCCAATATTTTGTATTTTTTAAAGCCTTGGCAATAAGTTTTTGGTTGGTTAAATCTTCATTTAGCATTTTTAGAGCATTTAATAAATTTTTTGGCTTTATCTTAAAAATTGCAGTTGTCTTACTTAAATCTTTACCTACGATTTTTTCATCAAAACCAACCATAAGATCCTCTACAATATTAAAAGATCCATGAGCTATAGCATTTCTTATATGCCTTAATAAAGATTCTGTTTTTGTTTCGCCATCAGACTGTGTCAATATTAATTTTTGTGAATTTGTGCAAATCTTTTTTTTATATTCATCAGCAAGTTTTTCATCAATTTTATCTGTAAATAAACAATCTTCATCTTTTAAATCCATATAGGTCATTATTTCAATAAAAGTATAATAATCGTATTCCATATTTGAAATAAGTTCGTTTGATTTTGATTGGATTGAAGAAATATCTGGCACATACCACAACAAATAAGAAATTGCCTCCCACATATCCCCTGGCATTTTAATAGGAATTTCTTTATGTATAATAGAATATTCTACAGGATTTTTGCATTGGTCTTTTTCAAATTTTTCAGTTAATTCCATATAATCCTCCTTTTCTTTTTATTAATTTACCCAAAAAATAAAATGATTTACTTTACTTCATTAAATAAAGAAGTTAAATAAAAAGTAATTGTTTAAGTTTGTTTGTAATTGGTTATATTTCTAGAGACGATGTAGAAATAAAAATTAAAGGAGTAATAGATGAAACTTGCAATTATATATTATTCACAAACCGGACACAATTTCCAGATGGCTAAATGGGCAAAGGAAGAAGCTGAAAAAAACGGAGCTGAGGTTAGACTTTTAAAGGTTAAAGAATATCTTGATGAAAGTGGAGCCGATAACAATCCTGCTTGGAAAAAATATTTAGAAGATTCAAAAGAAATAAAAGAGGCCACATCTGATGATTTAATTTGGGCTGATGCAATAATTTTTTCAGCACCAACAAGATTTGGAAATATTCCTTTCCAATTAAAGGCCTTTTTAGACGGACAAGGAGGAGTTTGGGCTAAAGGTCTATTGACAAATAAGGTAATTTCTGCAATGACTTCTGCTCAAAATAATAACGGTGGACAAGAAGGAACCATAAAAACAATTTATACAAGCGCTGCTCACTGGGGAGCAATAATTGTTCCAGTTGGATACACTGATGATGCAATTTATGCTCAAGGTGGAAATCCTTACGGAGCAAGTGGAACTGCAACAAATGAAGGGTTTGCAAACCAAATTGAAAATGCAGTCAAAGCTCAAGCAAGAAGAGTAGTAGAAGTTACAAAAAAACTTGTAGATTAAGACACTAAAAAATGACCCACACGGGTCATTTTTTTATTTATATTCTTTTTTGTTCATTGTACAACAATCTAATTTTTGGTCTCCAAAAGATTTTTTATTTTCTTCTGCTAAATTTTTTAAAAACTTCTCCCACCTATTTTTAATTGCTTTAAAAATTTTCATTTAAAAACTCCTAACCTAAATTTTGTAACTTTTCTACACTAGTATTTATACTAGAAGTAAATAAAAAATTCAATCTATCCCATTATTAAAGAAAGCATATCCTTCCCATATGTAGATAAGTAAATATCCATTTTATTTTCTTTCAAAAATTCATCTATAGTATTTTTTGCAATCATAAAAGCCTCCCTGTCGGGATATCCATAAATTCCAGCTGAGATTAAGGGAAAAGCTATAGAATTTATTTTATTTTTCTTTGCAAGTTCTAAGGCATTTTTATAGGCATCTTCTAAAATTTTTTGGCAAGCTTCCTTGTAAATTTCATTATAAATTGGTCCTACTGCATGAATAATATATTTTTGGTAAAGATCAAATCCATCTGTAATTACAGCCTGGCCAGGTTTTATTGGGGATAATTTTTGGCAAGCCTCTTTTAGTTTATCCCTTCCTGCCCTTTCAAAAATTTGTCCACAGATTCCTCCGCCTTCTATCAAATCAACATTTGCTGCATTTACAACTGCATCAACTTTTAATTTTAAAATATCAATATCAACTACTTGTAATGTCATAAAAACTCCTTTATAATATTATAACTTGAAATTTAAAAAAATCATAATATACTAATCTTGTAAGATTTTTTTAAAATTAACTTTAAGATATTTAATTTACAAACAGAGATTTTCTAGTATAATTAAAATGAAAGTTAAAATAATTAATATAAAAAGAAAGTAAGGGAAATAATGAAAAATAAATTTTCAAAAATTACAAATTTTATACCAGTATATTTTAGGGCTATGAAAGATAAAAATACTCCAAAACTTGCAAAACTTTTAGGCCTTGGAGCAATTTTATATGCAATAATGCCTGCTGATTTGATAAATGATATGATTCCATTTTTAGGAATTTTGGATGATGCAATCGTCCTTCCATTTTTAATTTATATAACAAGCAAAATGATTCCTGATTCTGTAATGAATAAAGAAAAATTTGAATATATAGAAGAAAATAAATAAAAAAAGACCCAACGGGTCCTTTTTTATTGCTTAATTTTAAAAGTTTTTGGTGCAAATTTATATATTAAAAAACTTGCAAGTCCTACAAAGGCTATTATAAAAATTGAAATTATTAACATAAATTTAATCTCTCCAATTTTTGTTGCCAAAGCTGGAAGTCCAAATATAAATATATAATACAAAAACATGTTCATTAAAACTAAGACTACAGATTTTTGTTTTCCTTCCTTATCAAAGGGTTGGATTATATAATATTGAAACAAGGGCAAAACTGTAAAAAATATAGCATTTAACAAGATATAAAAAATCGGTAATGTTAAATTTAAATCAGTTTTTGTCAGAAATTTTATTGCAAAGCCTATATAAATTATAAACATGGCTCCCATAGGAATAGACATTAGTTTAAAAATCGAATTAAATCTTAGCCAAAACATTTTCAATAAATTCTTATCTTCCCTATAAAAATTGTAATACAAGAGTGAAGAGTCACAGTTTTTATAAAATGCCATTAGTATTAAATCTTGTTTAAATAAAATATATGAAATTATTGGTATTGCATATATTAAAATTTTATAAAGCTCATTTGCCTTCATTGTTAGACTTGATAAAATAAAAAATCCACCAATTCCAAGGGCAAAAAAGATTCCTGATTTTATTAAAGTTGGTTTTAAAAGATGTCTTTTGTGCCTTTTAAAAAATAACTTATTTAAATAGACAAAGCCTTCTCCCTTTATTTTTTCATTTTTATTTATATCCTTGTTTTTAATTTTTACAACATTATTTTGCACATCTTTTGAATCTTCTACCGCTAGTTTATATACCCTTATTGTTTTTTCAATTATTTTATCATATCCCTTGAAATTTTTAAAATATTTCACAACAAAGGGAAATAAGATTAAATTTATAAAGAAATATCCAAGGCTTAAAACTTTAAAATCAAGTTTTATTATTAAAACTAATAAACTTATCGCCAAATCCAAAATTAAAATCAAAATAATTTGTAAAAATGGTCTATCTTCAAAAAATGGTTTTTCTCTTTTTTCATATATTTTTGTCCAAAATCCCGTAATATTTATATTATAAAAATAAATACCAAGGCTAAATAAAAATGTGTAAATAGGATTTATATTTGCAAAAATTTTACCAAAAATCACAAATCCCAAAGTCCTTCCAATAAAAATTAAAAAAGGCTGTAAATACAAAAATATATGTGCCAAGTCATTTGGAAAAAAATTAAAATTTTTACTCAAATCAGAAAAAGCATTCCCATTATCTGTTAATAATGATGATGTTATCATATTTGTAATATAAAAACTAAAAGGAATACAAGTTAGAAGAACTGCTCCAAGGCTTAAGTCAAAATTTTCCCTAAAAAATAAGGGAGATTTATCAGAAATTTCAAATAAAAATTTCAACATTGTCCTTGAAATAAAAATCGCAAAGCCAAAGGTTAAAATTGATTTTATAAATTGCCAAATTATAGAAAAAATAGGAACAAATGTATTTATGATTTCTTTTAAATCGTAAAAATAATACTTATCTCCCAGGTGCTTTCCAATTAAAGGAATTTTTCTTATTCCATAAACTATCCCATTAAAGACTTTGGTAATTTTTATTCTTTCAATTAAAAGAAATTTTAAAAAATACTTATTCATCTTTATCACCATAATTTTCATAATCTAAATTTATGTCAATATTTTCAACATTTTTACTTGTCAAAAGCCTTATAATTTTATCTTCAAAATACTTATCTTCTGAAACCATCTTATCAACTTTTTGTAAATTTTTATCGTGGAGAAGAACAATATCATCACAAATATCCTTTGCAAGTTGTAAAATATGGGTTGAAAAAATAATTATATGGTCCTTGTGAATATCCCTAATTATTTTTTTCATTTCAAGTTGAACAACTACATCAAGGCTTGTAAGAGGCTCATCCATCAAAATTACCTTTGGTCTTAAAATCAAAAACATAAGCATTTGAAGTTTGTTTTTCATCCCTGTTGAATAATCTTGGATAAGCCTGTCAGCATCTTCCATATCAAAATCTACAAGGGAAAAATATTCTTCTATTGATTTTTCATTCTTAATATTTTCCTTATTGGCCTCTAGGAAAAATTTTATAAATTCTCTTCCTGTTAGAAATTTAGGAAGGTCTGGCTCTGCAACCATGAAAAATACGTCTCTAAAATCAAGTTCTTTCTTTTCGTTTTCATCAATAAGATAAATATTTCCAGAATCTTTTTTAATTTGTTCACTAATCAAAGAAAAAAGCGTAGTTTTTCCAGCACCATTTCTTCCCAAAAGAGCATAAACAACCCCTTGGTCAAAAGTGTAATCTATATTTTTCAAAACTTCTTTTTTTCCAAATTTTTTGGAAAGATTTTTTATTTCAAGTTTCATAAATCCTCCTTTAAGAAAATTTATATTTATTTTATGAATAATATTATTTATTTCATCATTAATATTTTTTATTATAACAAAAAAATAAGCAAGTACAAAACTTGCTTAAACTTTTGACAAAGTATACAAATCCTCACGCTAAGAATATCATACGTAAAAAATTAATTTGATTTCAAATTTGAAAATTCGTCAAAAATCGCACTGTTTGAGCGTTAGCGAGTTTGCGATTTTAGAATTTTGAAATTTAGAAATCAACAATTTTTGAAGTCAGATATTCGTGCTTGAGGGTTTGTATATGCTCTGAGCAAATACAAAACTTGCTTGTAGAATTTATGAAATTTTCCCACCAGAAATTTTTACATCTTGACCATCATAGTTAATTATTGTTTTTATAGCAATATTAATTGCCTTTAAAGAATTTTCCAAATCCATTGAAGGAGTATTTGCCTTATTTATAACTTGTTCTGGCAAATATGGAATGTGAATAAATCCCGCCCTTATATTTTTATATTTTTTTGCCAAATACAAGGACTCATACATCAAATGATTACAAACAAAAGTACCTGCCGAATTTGAAACTTCTGCAGGAATTTTTTCCTTTTTAATTTCCTCTACTATTTTTTTAATTGGTAAATTTGAAAAATAAGCATTATCTCCATCATCTCTTATTTTCTCATCAATTGGTTTTTCTCCTAGATTATCAGAAATTCTAGCATCGTCAATATTAATTGCAATTCTTTCAACAGTAATAGAAGATCTTCCGCCGGCTTGACCTATACACAAAATTACATCTGGTCTTATTCTTTTGATATTTTCTTCTAAAATTTCCCCAGATTTTTTAAAAACTGTTGGAATTTCTAATTTAAAAATTTCAGCATTAGAAATTTTTCCCTCAACTTTTTTTACTAGCTCAATAGATGGATTAATCTTATCTTCTCCAAAAGGATCAAAACCTGTAAGTAATATTTTCATTTTTTCTTCCTCTTATAAAATTATAAATTTACATTAAAAAAATGAGCCTAGGCTCATTTTTTAAAAAACATTTCAATATCTTCAAAAACTTCTAACCTATTATCTTCATTTAAAACATCATGTTTCATATGATCATAAGTTTTAAAATATAAATTTTTATAACCAATAGAAGATAAGATTTTCTTAGTATTCATAAGCCCCTTATCTGATCCAGTTACATCATCATCGACACCATTTAAAGATGCAATTGGTAAATCTTTATTTCTTAATTTAAATTTGTTATTTTTATTTAAATTATTTACAAGATTAAATAAACAAACATTACTTCTTGCCAAAAATCCATCAAGTCTCATTGGATCATTATTTTTAATCCTTACATTTTCCTCATTATAAGAAATCCATGATGGATCTTTTCCTGTTATTCCCGAAAGCGTATCTAAAAGATGAGATCTTCTTTTTTCTCCTAGATAAAAAGTTACTATATTACCAATAAAAATCCCCAACTTTGCAATAGGAATATAGGCTACTGTTCCTGTCAAAACTAACTTATCGATTGTATCATCATATTTTTGTAAATAATTTCTACAAATCAAAGAACCCATAGAATGACCCAACATAAATACTTTTTTGTCCTTATAATACATTCTTATATATTTATTTATTACAAATTGGTCATCAACAAGCTCATCTTTTTCCTTTATAAATCCAGAGGGATGATTTTCAGAAATAGATTTTCCATGTCCTCTATTATCAGAAATAATAACAGCATATCCTCTATCATTTAAAAATTTAATAAATTGTAAATAATTTAGGGAATGTTCAAGCATACCATGGACAATTTGAACAACAGCCTTTGGATTTTCAACATCAAAACGGTTAGCATATATATCAAAACCATCAGAATTTGTAAGAATAACTTTACATCTATTATCATTTATAAAACTTTCTTCTTTTATAAAAAATCTTGAACCATTTTTTATATCTAGATAAGATTTTTTTCTATACAAATAATAAATTTGAGGAAGAAGAATTATAAATAAAATCAAAATAAAATATTTCATCTTAACTCCTTTTTTTCACATTAAAGGCAGTATCTCCCCTGCCCAAATCTTTCACATCAAATTCTACCCTTGCTCCATTTTCAATAGTTTTATAATCCTTATCAGAAATTATCTCAGAATAATGAAAAAAATAGTCACCACTTTCTGATTCAATAAAACCATATCCTTTTTTGTTATCAAAAAATTTAACTTTTCCTTCCATATTCACTCCTTTTTAGCCTTAAATAAAATCCTCAAAGTATCATCTTTGATATCTTGCATTGTATCTTCATCAAAAATTTCAATATCAGAAAAATTATTTTCTTTTAAAATATTTTTCATAAAATCTACAGAATAATATCTTTCAACTTGATTTTCAATAATTCTTTGGTATGACCCATCCTCATTTTCAACAAAAAAGTTTAACTCCATATCAATAATATCATCATCTTTAATATTATCCCAAGTATAAAAAATATCCTCATATTCATAAACATAAGATTTTGAACCAAACACTTCTTCCATTTTATATTCTGAATTTATATCAAAAATTAAAAGTCCACCCTTTTTTAAATTTTTAAAAGAATTTTCTATTAATTTTTTTAAATCATCTGCATCTAAAATATAATTTATAGAATCAAGTAAGATTACAATTAAATCATAGGAATTTTCATTTTCAAAATCTACCATATTATAATTATACAAAGATACTTTTTCTTCTTGAAATTTTTTTGAAAAAACTTCAAGCATAGACTGTGATAAGTCCAAAGCATCAATTTTTTCAAAAAAATCGAAAAAATGATTGGTTAGCATGCCTGTTCCACATGCTAACTCCAACATATTTTCTCTTTTTATATTATTCTTTTCGACTAAATTCTTGATATTATTTGCATATTTTTCATAATCAAGGTCAAAGGATAATTTATCATAAATATAAGCAAAATCTTTATACATTACTTATCTTCTATTTCCTTAAAAGATTCTTGTGTTTTTACAAGTAAGTCTTTATATTTTTCTAATTTTTCACGTTCTTCATTTACAACAGCTTTTGGTGCTTTTGAAACAAAACCTTGATTGTTGAGTTTGCCCTCTGCTCTTTTTATTTCTGATTCTAATTTTTTGATTTCATCTTTTAATCTTTTTCTTTCCTTATCGTAATCAATTAGATTTTCTAAAGGAATATAAATTTTAAAATCATTAAAAATCAAAGATACTGCATCTTCAACTTCTTTATCTTCACTTATAATTGAAATTTCTCCAGATTTTGAAAGATTTACAAATTGACCCTTTAAAATTTCTAGGAATTTTCTAGTATTTTCATCTGATGAATAGATTATTAAATTTTGTCTTGTTTTTGATCCAAGATTTAAAGTTTGTCTTTGATTTCTAATGGCTTTTATAGCCTCAATTGCTCCATCAACAACTCTTGCCTCATCATCAAAATTAAAATCTTCCATAACTTGTGGCCAAGATTCAACTATAAGCATATCTTTTTTATTTGGCAATTGCTTATAAATTTCTTCAGTAATAAATGGCATAAATGGATGAAGAAGTGAAATCATATCCTTTAATACATAAAGTAGAACTTTTTTAACTGTAGATTTTTTATTATTATCATCAGAATTTAATCTTTCCTTTGCAAATTCTATATACCAATCACAAAATTCTTCCCAAATAAAATCTTCAATTCTACTTGCAGCAAGACCAATTTCATATTTATCTAAATTTTTAGAAACCTCCTCAACTACATTATTTAATCTTTTTAAAATCCACTTATCTTCAAGACTTAAATCTAAATCTTTAAATTCGATATCATCATTTTCATCAATATTCATCAATACAAATCTTGTTGCATTCCATAATTTGTTGGCAAAATTTCTGCTTGCTACTATTCTTTTTTCATCATAGCGCATATCATTTCCTGGTGAATTTCCAGTAATTATTGTAAATCTTAGGGCATCTGCTCCATATTTATTTACAACATCAATTGGATCAACTCCGTTTCCTAGAGATTTACTCATTTTTCTTCCTTGAGGATCTCTAATTAGACCTGTGAAAAGTACATGGTCAAATGGTGTTTTATTTGTATTATAAAGAGAAGAAAATACCATTCTTATAACCCAGAAAAATATGATATCATAACCTGTTACAAGAATATCTGTTGGGAAAAAATATTTATAATCTTCAGTTTCTTCTGGCCAACCCAAAGTTGCAAAAGGCCAAAGAGCTGATGAAAACCAAGTATCTAGTGTATCTTCTTCTTGAGTAACTTTTTTCCCATTTAAATATCCATTTTCATCTGGATCATCTTCTGAAACAATAATCTCTCCATCTTCTGTGTAGAAAACTGGAAGTCTATGTCCCCACCATAATTGTCTAGAAATACACCAATCTCTAATATTTTCTAGCCAATTCATGTAGGTTTTTCCTAAAGAATCTGGAATTAAATTTAAATCTCCATTTTTATAAACTTCGATTGCATCTTTTGCCAAATCTTCCATTTTAACAAACCATTGTTTTGAAATTAATGGTTCAATTACAACATTTGTTCTTTCACTGTATCCAACTGCATGTTCAATTGTTTCAGTTTTTACCAAAAGATTTTCTTTTTGTAAATCTTCAATCATTAATTTACGAGCTTCATACCTATCAAGTCCAGAATATTTTCCATATCCTTCCTTTATATTAGCAGATTCATCAATAACTACACATTGGCCAAGATCATGTCTTTTTCCAACTTCAAAATCATTAGGATCATGAGAAGGAGTAATTTTTACACAGCCTGTACCAAATTCCATATCAACATAAGAATCTTCTATCAAAGGAATTTTACGTCCAACAAGTGGTAAAATTAAATTCTTCCCAATTTTATCTTTAAATCTTACGTCTTCTGGATTTACAGCTACTGCCAAATCTCCAAGCATGGTTTCTGGTCTTGTTGTAGCAATAGTTATATATTCATCACTATCTTCAAAGAAATATTTTATATACCATAAATGACCTTCTTGGTCTTTGTGGTAAACTTCTGCATCTGAAAGGGCAGTTTTTGCTTCAGGATCCCAATTTACAATCCTATTTCCTCTATATATTAATCCCTCATCATACATTTTTTTGAAAACTTTTCTTACAGCTTTTGTAAGATTTTTATCCATTGTAAAGGAATCACGATCCCAATCGCAAGAAACTCCAACAGTCCTTAATTGTTTTTTAATTGTTCCACCATATTCTTTTGTCCAATCCCAACATTCTTCCAAAAATTTATCTCGACCTAGTTCATCTTTAGATTTTCCTTCACTTTTTATTTTCCCTACAACTTTTGCCTCTGTAGAAATTGATGCATGATCAGTTCCTGGAATCCAACAAGCTTCATAACCTTGCATTCTCTTATATCTTATAATAATATCTTGAATTGTATTATTTAAGGCATGGCCAAGGTGTAATTTTCCAGTAATATTTGGTGGTGGCATAACTATAGTAAATGGTTTTTTATCCTTATTTACTCTAGCTTTAAAATAACCACCTTCTTCCCATTTTTTATAAATTTCTTTTTCAAATTTTTGTGGTTCATATTTTGTTTGCATAATTTCTCCTTAATTTCAAAATAAAAATTAAAAATAAATAATAAAAAAAGTAATACAATTCTCAAGGACGAGATTATCGCGTTACCACCTATCTTCCTTTTTATTAAAAAAGGCTCTTATTTGCATATATGCATGCTACATTAAACTATTTCAAAACAACCTTCATAGGATTAATTTAAAGATTTTCACCAACCATCTTCTCTCTAATAAATCTCCCCTACTACTCCTTTTTGTCAAAGTTTTATATTCATTTCTTTTATTTATTATATTTTAAATAATATTTTTGTCAATTAGGTTAAAGTTTGAAATTTCAAATTGTAAATTAATAATTATTAGTTTAAATGAGTGAAAAATGTTTTCGAGTCTTGGATTTTTATTAAAAGGTGCTATAATATAAGTAGAATCTTATATAAAACGAGGTGATGGAATGAAGCTTAGTGTAAACATTATTTCTGATACTAGTGGATTTGCAACAGAACAAATTGTAAAAGTATCCCTAAGTCAGTTTGATGTTGAGACAATTACAAATATATATCCAGATGTAAGAAATTTAGATGCATTAAAAGATATATTAAATTTTATAATTGAAACTGGCGATAATTTTATGATCTATCACTCCTTCCAAGATTCAAGGATGAATGTTTATATCAATAAATTTTGTGAGCTAAATAATATTAGCTATGTTGACATTACTGGTTATTCAATTAGGACTATTGCTGAAAAAGTTGGCTTAGAACCAAAAAATACTTTTTCTAGTGAATCCCTATATGAAACTGACCATTTTAAAACATTAAATGCCCTAGATTTTGCCATAAAATATGACGACGGCAAAGATTTTAGGTCACTCAAGGTTTGTGATATAGCTTTAATTGGTGTATCTCGTTCTTCAAAAACACCCTTATCAATTTACATGGCCAGCAGGGGCTATAAGGTATGTAATATTCCTTTACTTTTAAATGCAAGCCTACCAGATGAACTTTTTGAAATTGATAGCGATAAAATTATAGGCCTTACTATCGATAAAAATATTTTAAAATCTTTTAGAGATGAAAGACTAAAAAGTTTGAATTTGTCTGGGAAAAGTCAATATTCAAACCTTAATATTATTCAAAAAGAACTTGACCATGCAAAAGAGATTATGGATGATTTAGGATGTGTGATAATTGATGTTACAAACAGATCTATAGAAGAAACGTCTGATATTATTATCAATCATATTAATAGTAGGAAAGGGGAAAAAAATGACTGAAAAATATGTTTATAATTTCAATGAAGGAGACAAGGAAATGCGCTCTTTGCTTGGTGGTAAAGGCGCAAACTTAGCAGAAATGACAAATATGGGAATTAATGTTCCATATGGCTTTACAGTTACAACTGAGGCTTGTGCAAGATTTTATGAAGAAGATAAAAAATTATGGAATGATTTAAATGATGAAATCACAAGTCATATTAAAGATTTAGAAGAACACAATAAGAAAACCTTTGGATCAACTGAAGATCCTTTACTTGTTTCTGTAAGAAGTGGTGCACCAATTTCTATGCCAGGAATGATGGATACAATTTTAAACCTTGGTTTAAATGATGATGCAGTAATAGGACTTAGCAAAAAAACAAACAACGAAAGATTTGCTTACGATTCTTACAGAAGATTTATTCAAATGTTTGCTGATGTTGCAATGGGAATTAATAAAAACAACTTTGAAAAGGTTCTTAGTGCTAAAAAGGCAGAAAAAAATGTAGAAGAAGATACTGCCCTTGATGCAAACGATTTAAAAGATGTTGTTGAAAGCTACAAAAAAGTTTATAAGGAAATCCAAGGAGAAGATTTCCCACAAGATCCAAGAGACCAATTAGATAAGGCTATTACTGCTGTATTTGCATCTTGGAATAATGAACGTGCAATTTTATATAGAAGATTAAATGACATAGATGATTCTATGGGAACTGCAGTAAATGTTCAATCAATGGTTTTTGGAAATATGGGAGATAATTCTGGTACAGGTGTAGCTTTTTCTAGAAACCCTGCTACTGGTGAAAATAAATTATTTGGTGAATACTTAATGAATGCTCAAGGTGAAGATGTTGTTGCAGGAGTTAGGACACCAAAAGAAATTGCTACTTTAAAAGATTCAATGCCTGATGTTTATAAACAATTCCATGATACTTCAGAAAAACTTGAACAACATTATAAAGATATGCAAGATATGGAATTTACTATCCAAGAAGGTAAATTGTTCTTACTACAAACAAGAAATGGTAAAAGAACTGCTCAAGCAGCTGTAAAAGTTGCTGTAGATTTAGTTCATGAAGGTTTACTTGATGAAAAAGAAGCAATTTTAAGAGTTGATGCAAAAGACCTTGATGGAATCCTCCACCCTACTCTTTCTGAAAAATCTAAAAAAGAAAATCAACCTGTAGCTAAGGGACTTGCAGCAAGTCCAGGTGCAGCTGTAGGTTATATTGCCTTTACTGCAAAAGAAGCTAAGGATAGAGCTGCTAAAGGAATTAATGTAATTCTTGTTCGTGAAGAAACTTCTCCAGAAGATCTTGAAGGAATGGTTTCAGCTTCTGGTATTCTTACTGCAAGGGGTGGTATGACAAGTCACGCTGCTGTAGTTGCTAGAGGAATGGGTAAATGTTGTGTATCTGGTGCTCATGATATTTATGTTGATGAAATCGAAAGATTTGTAAGAATTGATGGCAAAAAATATACTGATAAAGATACAATTTCTATAGATGGTTCTACAGGAAATATTTATATAGGATCCCTTGAAACTGAAAATCCAAAACTTGAAGGAGACTTCGGTGAATTTATGGGCTGGGTTGATAAGTATCGTGATATGAAAGTTAGAACTAATGCCGATACTCCTCATGATGCAAAACAAGCCTTAGAATTTGGTGCTGAAGGAATTGGTTTATGTAGGACTGAACACATGTTCTTTAAGGCTGATAGAATTTTCCAAGTTAGAAAAATGATTCTAGCTCACAACTCTGAAACTAGAAAAGAAGCTCTAGATAAAATTCTACCAATGCAAGAAGATGACTTCTATCAAATTTATTCTCTAATGGGAGAAAGACCTGTTACAGTTAGACTTCTAGACCCACCTCTTCACGAATTTTTACCAAGAGGACAAGAAGAAATTAGAACCTTGGCTGAAGATTTAAATATGGAAATTTCTGAAGTTAAGAAAAGAATTTTAGACCTTGAAGAAGTAAACCCAATGCTTGGATTTAGAGGTCTTAGACTTGGTGTTAGATATCCAGAAATTTCAAAAATGCAAGCTCGTGCAATAATTCAAGCTGCTATGCATTGTCACGAAGATGGAATAAAGGTTGTTCCTGAAATTATGATTCCATTATCATCTGATGTAAAGGAACTTGCTTATGTTAAATCTAAAGTAAGAGAAGAAATTGAAAAAGTTTTTGAAGAAAAAGGAAAGAAAATTGACTATTTATTAGGAACAATGATTGAAATTCCTAGAGCTGCAATTACTGCTGATGAAATCGGTGAAATTACTGACTTCTTCTCTTTTGGAACAAACGACTTAACACAAATGACCTTCGGTCTTTCAAGAGATGATGCCGGTAAATTCTTAGGACTTTATTTAGATAAGGATATTTTTGCAAAAGATCCTTTCCAAGTTTTAGATCAAAAAGGTGTAGGCTTCTTAGTAGAAACTGCTGTAGAACGTGGTAAAAAATCAAATCCAAATCTTCATTTGGGAATTTGTGGAGAACACGGTGGTGAACCTACAACTGTAAAATATTTATATAATGTAGGACTTGACTATGTTTCATGTTCACCATATAGAGTTCCAATAGCAAAACTTGCTGCAGCCCAAGAAGCTATCGAACATCCAAGAAATAAATAATAACTACAAAAATACCAGAGTTTACGCTCTGGTATTTTTCATTTCAAGAAGGATATTTTTATATTTCATCTTTTATTATTTTTTCTATCATTGTCTTTACTTTGTTATAAGTATCTTTTTTGTCTATTGCTCCAACTATTGGATCGCCGACAATATTTCCATCGCTATCTACAAGAACTGATGTAGGATATGACATTATTTGTTCAGCATATTTTCCAAGCTCACTGTCTGGATCAAGGCTTATATTTTTATAAGTTGCCCCTTGTTTTTTTAAGATTTTTTTAGCTTCTTTTATTATTTCTTCATCGCCAACTTTTGCTTCTGTATTTATTCCTATTACTTGTCCACCCATTTTTTCTATTTCATCATTTAATTTTTGTAAATGAGGAATTTCTCCAACGCATGGAGCACATCCATTAAACCAGAAATTTACTAGGGTTAATTTTTTGTCTTTGAAAATTTCCTTTGTTACTTCATTTCCATCAAAGTCTTTTGATTTAAATTCTGGGAATAATTTTAATTCTTTGGTTGAAGCTGATTGTTTTTTCTTACCCTTATTAAATTGCTCATCTATCCCCTTTTTCTTATTTATTATTTTTTCAATTTTTCCAATTTCTTCTACATCCTTTCTTAATAGGTCATAATCTTCTTTTGAAAGTTCGTCTTTTGATTTTTCTACTAAATCTAGGAGATAAGCATCATAAGAGACATCTGGTTCTCCTGCAATTTTGCTCTTATCAGCTTTTGAAAATGCAACTTGCCATTGTTTGTCATGTTTTTGTAAGATATCATTTTGTTTTTGCATTAAATCATCTACTGATTGATCATTTGAATCTGTTGAACTTTTATCAGATGATAAATTGTCTTTTGCATTTTCCTTATCATTTACCTTACTTTCTACACTTGTCTTATTGCTTGTAGAATTTTCTGAATTTTCCTTTTTTCCACATCCTACGAAGGTAAATGCCAAGGCCAATACTAGAGCTGATATTTGTAATTTTTTATTTTTCATTTTTTTCTCCTTTAATTTCTTTTGTCTTATCTAGTCCAAATTCATATTTTAGTGCACAAGTTGGACAAGCCTTGATACACATTCCACACCTTATACATTCAGTGTGGTTTTGATCTTTTCTAACATCTACGTCCATTTTACAAGCTTTTTTGCATTTTTTGCAAGAAATACACTTACTATTATCAAATATTATTTTAAATAGGGATATTTTATTAAATAAGGCATAAAATGCACCCAAAGGACATATCCACTTGCAAAATGGTCTGAAAAATATTATAGAAAGTACTATACTTATTATTAATATTGTTAATTTCAAATTGAATAAGGATCCCAAACTTGCCCTTATTGATGAATCTACAAGAGAAAGTGGTATGGCCCCTTCCAAAACTCCAGCAGGACAAATATACTTACAAAAGTATGGATTTCCCATGCCAAGATTATTTGTAAGAAAAACTGGTAAAATTATAACAGCTACGAGAAGGATTATGTATTTTAGATAGGTTAAAATTTTTAGTTTTTCTGTGGAGAATTTTTTCGTTGGAATTTTATGTAATATTTCTTGGAAAAAACCAAAAGGACATAAAAAACCACAGACTACTCTTCCTAGCATTACCCCAACAAATATTAAAAATCCAGATATATAATATGAAAATTTAAATTTTGATGAGCCAACTACAGCTTGGTAGGCCCCTATCGGACAAGATCCAGCAGCTGCAGGACATGAATAACAGTTTAGACCTGGTACGCAAATCTTTTTAAAATTTCCTCTGTAGATTACTCCTTTCAAAAAATTTGGAAGGTGGATGTTTGTAAGAAGGGTTGCAATAATTTGAATTACAGTTCTATACTTTGCTAAAATAATAGATTTTATTTTACCCAATTCCAACACACTCCAAACATAAGTTTATTGCCTTTGAAAAGACTGTATCAACTTCCCCCCTAAAAGCACCAAGGATTATAAAACAGACTCCCAAAAGCAAAAATCCTATTTGTAAATTTTTCTTTTTTCTAATTTCTATACCAATCACCCCTTTACAAAATTATGATAACAGATTAGGTATAAATTTTCTGTTAAGATTTTCTTAACATCTATTTTATTTTGATTTGATATAATACATATAAAGGAGAAAAAATGAAAATTTTAATTGTAGAAGATGAAAAAATATTAAATGATACCATAAATAAATCCTTAAAAAAAGCAGGATATGAAGTCGAGTCTGCTTTTGATGGGATTGATGCTATGGAAATGATTGAAATTGAATCTTATGATTTGATAATTTTGGATTTGAACCTTCCCCATATGGATGGGATGGAAATTTTAAAAAATTTGAGAAAAGAAGATGAGGAAACCAAAGTTTTAATTCTTTCAGCCAGAAGTCAAATAAAAGATAAGGTTGAAGGCCTTGATGCTGGTGCCAATGATTTTTTGCAAAAACCCTTTCATTTGGACGAATTAAAGGCAAGAGTTAGGTCGTTAACCAGAAGAAATTTTATACAAAATCAAACAAATCTTACTTTTGACAAGATTAAATTTGATAGCAAAAAAAGAACTACCTTTGTTGATGAAAAAGAATTAAAATTAACAAGAAAAGAATCTGGAATTTTAGAATACTTGCTTTTAAACCAAGGTCGTCCTGTAAGTCAAGAAGAATTGATTGACCATGTTTGGGATTCTAGCGTTGATTTGTTGAGTAATTCCATAAGAGTTCACATTTCAGCCCTTAGAAAAAAATTAAAAAGTGAGCTTGGTTATGATCCAATTGAAAATAGAATTGGCATTGGATATCTTTTGAGGAAAATAAAATGAAAAAAATTTCATTAAGGTTTAGAATTGCCATTTTAACAAGTATTTTGATTGCTATTACAAGTTTAACCATGAATTTTTTTATGAACAAAACCGCCTATTTTTATATAGATTCTCTAGGTGGTTATGTTGATAATATAGAAAATAAAAAAGATTTATATATAAATATTGATAAGGATAAAATTGATGATTTTCAAAATACTTTTTCAGACCAAGTGACAAGTTCCAAAGACAATTTTTCAAAAAAAGCCTGGCTTATTACAAGTCTAGTTACTATTTTTGGAGGAATTATCTCATATTTTTTAAGCGGGAAATTTTTGGAACCCTTGGATAAATTTTCCAGACAAATTGAGCAAATCAAGCTTAAAAATATTACAGACTACGAAGTTAAAGAAAATCCAATAAAAGAATTTCAAAAACTAACTACATCATTTAATCAAATGCTTGAAAGGTTAAACGAATCATATAAAAGTGAAAGAGAATTTACAGCTAGAGCCGCCCATGAACTTAGGACTCCCCTTACTATAATTAATTCTCAAATAGATTTATTTGAAGAAAAAAATATGGAGGAAAAAGAAGTAAATGACCTTATGACAATGATAAAAAACGAATCAGATAGGCTATCAAAGCTTGTAACAAGTCTTTTGAATTTAAGCGAATTAAGGTCAGTTTCTAGAAACGAAAAAATTGAGCTTTCATCTTTAATTGAAGAAGCAATTCAAGATTTATCCTTTATTTCCGATAAAAAAGACATAAAGATAGAAAATAATTGCAAGGAAATTTATATAGAAGGAAGCGATATTTTAATTTATAGGGCCTTTTATAATCTAATTGAAAATGCTATAAAATACAATAAAGAATGTGGCTATATAAAAATATATTCAAAAATAAAAGGTGATTTTGCAGAAATTTTTGTTGAAGATAATGGAATTGGGATAGACTTCAAAGAAAAAGAAAATATATTCAAAGCATTTTATAGGATAGAAGGAAACGAAGAAAAAGGATCAGGCCTTGGCCTATCCCTTGTAAAAGAAACAATAAAAATCCACGGAGGAGAGATACAAGTTTTAAATAAAGAAAAAGGCTGCTTAATAAAAGTAAGCTTGCCAATTTCAAATTTATAAATTTATTTAATTTAAAGACAAAAAAACTAGGCACTGACCTGAACCCGTAAACACGGAACAATTTAATAATATTTTAAGCGGAATGTAATCTGTACATAACAGGGGACATTCCGTTTAATTTTGTTTTAATCCTATCCTAATTGTACCATTTGATATATTTTTCGATCTCATTTCTCAAATGATCATAACTATTAAAATATTCTCCATAATACATTTCTTGTTTTAATATTCCAAAGAAGTTCTCCATTGGAGAATTGTCTAGACAATTGCCTTTTCTTGACATACTTTGCCTACTATTCATTTTTTCTAGTTTTTTAGTCCAAGTACTATGTTGGTAATGAAATACTTGGTCTGAGTGTATAGTTAAATTTATAATGTCTTTATTTTCTCCTAATGCTTTTTCTAACATTGTATTTGTTAATTCTAATGTTGGGTGATTGCTTATGGTATAACTTATTATTTCGCTGTTGTATAGGTCTAATATTGGTGATAGGTATAGTTTTTCTTCTTTACCTTTAATTCTAAATTCTGTTACATCTGTTAACCATATTGTATTTGGTTTAGTTTCTGAAAACTGTCTTTTTACAATATTATCTGCTAATTTACCTATTTGTCCCTTGTATGATGAATATTTTCTTGATCTAGTTTTAAATTTAGAGCATAGCAAGGATTCTTCTCTCATTATTCTTAAGACTTTTTTATGATTGATATTAAATCCTTTATTTTTTAATATCATGGTCACTCTTCTATAACCATATCTACCTTTTGATTCTTCTATTATGGTTTTAATTTCATTTTTAACTTCTTTGTTTTTATCTTCCATTCATAGTATGATGATTTTGGTAATTTAGCTATAGCTAACTATTCATTTACTTTGCTTTTATGGTATTCTTTTTGTAACTTGAGGATTATCTTTGTCTTTTCCTTGCTTCTGATTCCTCTTCCATCAGCAAGGCTTGTAGCTTTTTTTCGTATACTATCTTCATTTTGAGAAGTCTATTTTCTTCTCTTAACCTTATTAATTCTTCTCTTTCAGTTTCGTTTATTGGATTATTAAGTTTAGACTTTTTATTTGATTTGGTCAGTCTTTTTTAGGCCTTCCTCTTTTATCTTCCAGCCCAGATAGACTATGTTCTTGATATGCTTTATCCCATATGTATACCATAGATTCATTTACAAGGTTGAAGTGCTCTGCAGGATCTCTAAGCGTAGCATTATTGATTTGCCTATATTGTATTACAGATTGTTTAAATTCACTAGTGAATTTATCGTTTTTTAACTTATTAGATAAGCTCTCTAAACTTCCAGAATTATATATATCCAGTTCCTAAAGGTTGAATGTGGAATATCATATTTTTTAGCTACTCTTTCTTGACCACCTGATTTACCTAATAAGTATTCTAGCACTAATTTTATTTTAAATTCTTTTGTGTATTTTGGCATACAAAAACCCCTCCATCCGTATTCCGGATTTTGGGGTTCAGGTCATTTCCCAGAGCTTTTAAGTTTTTAATCTTCCTCTATCTTTTCAAATACATAATAGGCTGTTTGTTACCTTTACTTTTGAAATATTTTAACTTGTATAAAGATAAGCAGGGAGCCTAATTCATTAATTCAAAGTAATCTATTAAAAACCTTGCTACACCGTCTTCTGAATTAGCTTTAGCTATATAGCCAGCCTTGGATTTAAGGACGTCTTTTCCATTTCCCATAGCAACAGAAACACCAGCGTATTCTATCATTTCTAAGTCATTGACGTTATCTCCAAATGCCATTATTTGATTTCTGTCAATATTTAAATATCTGCTTAGAAATTCTAAGCCTTTTCCTTTACTTGAGTTTCTATTTAATATCTCATAACTAAATATTTCATTCCTCATTGTGGAATATTTCTTCTCGAGAGTATTTAAATTCTCTTTTTGAAAATTATCTAGTAAATCTTCTGGCCCCATTACATTTATTCTACATATAGGTTCATTTTTGTAGGAACCAACATTTTTGCTATCCATCCTCAAGATGTTCTTGTCATGAATAAATGCTTCGTTAGGGCAAGGCTCATCAATGTATAAATACTCATCAGTATAAAATGCTACTTGGAGATTATTATGGTTAGCTGTTAGATTTTTTATGAATAAATAGTCATTTAAATCCATAGCATTGAGTTTAATATTCCCTTCATCGATATTTTCTCTTATAATAGAGCCAGTATTTGTTATTGAATAGTTATCTTTACCCAATGTACCTAACTGTGCTAAAAATCTACTGAATCCAGCATAAGGTCTACCTGTAGCTATAACTATTTTTATACCTTTTTTTATTAACTTTTTTATAGTTCTTATATTATATTCTGATAATTCTCTATTTTCGTTTAATAAGGTCCCATCCAAATCAAAAGCTATCAATTCAATGTTTTTCATCTTATCTTTATATCTTACTTATTGTAATATTTATCTAGAGCTTCGAATAGAAGTTTACCTACATAAGCCCCACCATCCATGTGTCCTAGAGTTTTTTCACCATGGTAGGATGCTCTTCCATGTTTGCTTATCATGTTTTTAGTTTCTTCAGCACCCTTATCAGCCTCTTTGGCCATAGCAGCAGCTAGTTTTTCAATACCTTCAGATTTTACACCCTCTGTATTTTCTACAGCCGAAATTAAAGAATCTAGTATAGTTTTTTCGCCTTCTTTAGATCCCGTTTTACTTACTATATTATCAACTCCTGCTTTAATGGCATCATAAAGTTCTTCGCTTGATAAATTTTCTTTTCCTTTGGTAGCCTTAGCCATTCCAATCATCCCAAAGGATAAAATAGTACCTAGTGACGAAGGAGCACTTTCATTAAAATCTCTCCCCATTTTTATAAAAACTTTTCCAATATCGCTTTCATCACGATTAAAATTTTCAAGAAGTCCTCTAAATCCTTGACACATTGAGATACCAAGATCTCCATCTCCGAACAATTGATCTAATTCTATCAAATATTCCTTATTTTCAATCATCAGTTGTTCAATTATCTCATTTATTTTAAGAATATCTTTAGTATTCATATTAACCTACCTATTATAATTTGTATAGAATGGAGTATTTGAAACTTCTAATAATAATTCTTTTAACTCCTCATCTAGTTTAAACAATGTTATTGAAAGACCAGCCATTTCCATTGAAGTTGCAAAGTTACCTATGTGTGGTTGGATTATATTTATATTTTTCTCTTTTAATGAATCATATAATCTATTGTATACAATATACATCTCATCTAGTGGTGTTGATCCCAGTCCATTAATCATGATAGAAATCTCATCATTTTTTTCAAGTTCTACTTCTGTTAAAAGTTTTTCTAGTAATAAATCTGCTACCTCATCAGCTGTCATCATTTTTTTTACATCAATTCCAGCTTCACCATGGATTCCCATTCCTATCTCGATTTCATCTTCATTAATAGAAAATGTTGCTTTTCCTGCTTCTGGGACAACACAAGCACTCAATGCTACACCCATAGTTCTTATATTTTCTAAGGCTTTATTTGTTATTGATGCTACTTTTTCTAAATCATAACCTTTATCAGCCGCAGCTCCTGCTATTTTATAAGCATATACTATTCCGGCTACACCTCTTCTTGTATCTCTTTTTTCATAAGGTGCACTGGCAATATCATCCTTAACAGCAATTTTAACGGTCTCGATGTCATCAAAATCTGTCATTTCGGTCGCCATATTAAAGTTCATATTATCTCCGCCATAGTTACCATATAAACACAAAACGCCTTTACCAAAATCACATTCTCTAATTAAATCTTCCATTTTAGAGGCAGCTGGAGATGCAAAAACATTACCTACTGCACATCCGTCAAGCATTTTTTCACCAACATATCCTAGGAATAACGGAAGGTGTCCACTTCCGCCAGCTGTTACTATACCTACCTTGTCTTTTTTAGGATTATCCTTGCGGATAAGCATTCTGAAGTCGTCATTTAATAAAGCATATTTATCAGAGTGGGCTTTAACAATACCATCCATAAACTCTTTTGTATAGTCTTCTGGTTTATTAATTATTTTTTTCATTTTCATTAGTTTTAGCCCTCCAAATCTAATTTTTCTGGATATTTCCAAATGTCAAAGTCTTCTTGTTTAAATGAATCTGGTTCTTTTCCATTATTTATCATTAGTACATTAAAATAGATATGAGCGATATCCTCTAAATATTGCATGTTTAGATATGCTTTTTCCAAATCTTCACCTATACCAACAGCTCCGTGTTTTTCCATCAAAAATGCATTTGAAATTTTGCATGATTCTATGACTGTTTTGGCTAATTCTGGTGTCCCTGGAGTTGCAAATGGAGCTACTGGAATTCTTGCTTCTTTAAGTCCCATAGCAGCTAACTCATAGACTATTGCTGGAATTTCTTTACCAAGAACAGCGAAGCTAGTCGCATATTTAGAATGTGTATGGGCTACACCGTTTATATCATCTCTTGTTTTATAAATTTGAAGATGCATCATTGTTTCACTTGAAGGTCTTCTATCATTTTTAGCTTCTATTATATTTCCATCTAAATCAACAACTACAATATCATCAGTTGTTAGTTTCATCCTATCTACTGTTGCAGGTGTTACGACTACATATCCTGTTTCTCTATCTTTTTCACTAAAGTTTCCAGATCCTGGTTGACATAGTCCTTTTAATTGTGCATCTTTTGATATTCTTATAACGTTATTTTTTAATTCTTCTAACATAATATTCTCCTAGTTATTTTCTTCTTCAAGCTGTTTTTTACTCATAGCTTTTTTTACGTATACTATAAACAATCCGACAAACGCTACAAACGAAACAATTCCAACTAAATTGAAAGCAAAAGCTTCTGAAATTGCCCATCTAAATATTGGAGCCTCAACCCCAAAGTAAGTTATAAATTGACCTGCAGGTATATCTATAGTTCCTACCTGCCTTGCTAATGCTGTTACAGCTTCAGCAAATCTACTTGAAACCAATAGATATGTTGGTGTGAAAAGAATTGATAGTATTATCATTTTGATTATATCGCCATTTGTAACTATTAAAGCCGGTACTACTACAATAACATTTACAATTCCTGCTAGTGGTAAAACTGAAGACCATCCAAGCTTAGCAAATAAAAATGCCAAAGCTATTTCAAGTGGTACAAGTATAATTGATACCACCCAAATTTCAGATCTTCCTGCCATAAATGGCCAGTCTAAACCAATTTGAATTTCTCTATCTTTGTATTTGTTTTTCATGTAATTACTTGCATAATCTGATATTGGTTGAAGTGCCTGCATAAACAATTTCGCAACCATTGGGAATAGCACTAGAGATGCTGAAACTTTAATACCTACATTCAATGTATCTGAAACACTATATCCAGCTATTACAGCTAATAATATACCAACTAGAAGACCCATTACACTATTCTCTCCAAATATACCTATTCTATCTTTAAGTCTATTTGAATCTAGTGACTTACCTCCTAAGCCTGGAACTTTATCTAATAGTTTGCTTATAGGCGCCATTAAAGTGCACTGAAATGTCATGTAGTGAGTGCAAGTTACTCCAGGTATGCCTGTTAATTTTTGAATTCTTTCGTGGTTTGCATCAGCCATTTTTAATTCAAATACTATTTGTATAATGGCTGCGACGAAACCAAATATTAAGCTCCCAGATATTGCGTTTACCATGGTAGCTGTAAATATTTTTCCCCAAACATTCCACATATCTACGTTTAGTGTATCTGTCCATTTAAAACCTATGAGCAATAAATTTACAACTATTTGAATAGGAAACATTAATAAAGCATATGGCCACGCCCAAGCAATCGCACTCATTGGAGTCCAACCGACGTCTACAGCATTTAGTTGAAGACCTGTTCTTTCTACTAGAGCTTGCGCTACTGGACTTATTGTCCCAAACATAAAGTCTAATACCAAGCTCATTCCTGTGAATGCTACACCAAGAGTAATACCAGAAATTATAGCTCTTTTAGCAGGCATCTTGAATATCAATCCAATAATAATCATAATTATTGGTAAAAATATGGCTGCCCCTAAATTTAAAATGTAATTAATTATTTGACCTAACATTTTTTATGACCCCTAACTATTTATATATCCTTTTAATTTTTCATATTCTTCATCCATACCCATACCTGTCAAGAATGCTATCCCATTAATCTTTGGTACATTTTCATAATTTTTACCACCTGGCATTATTGATACGTAAACGTCTACTGTATCTATAATGTTCTCAAGTGACTTTATATCTACAGCTTCTACAGTTGCTCTGATTCCATCATCCTCTAACATATTGTTAATTTTAGATGCAACAGTTTGACTTGTTGCTACACCTGAACCACATGCTACTACAATTTTTTTCATTTATTACTCCTTTATTAATTCTTCTAAAATTTGTTTTATTTCATGTTTTGTTTTTGAATCTTTTATTTTTTTTAATAGTTCTTTGTCACTAAATACGCCCATCAATTTAACAAGCAAAGGTACCTGAGCTTCAGGGTTTGCTACCGCTAACATAAATACTAGATCTACATCAATATTTTGATTGGGATCTTCCATATTTTTAAATTCCACTCTGTTTTTTAGTGTTGCTACTGAAATTCCTGCTGAATTGACATGGACTGGATCTGTATGAGGAATTGCAACTTTAATATCTCCTGTATTCAAACCAGTTGGATATATCAATTCTCTTTCAAGTACAGCATTACAATAAGTATCTTTTACTTTACCAACATTCATCATTTGATCAGATATATATTTAATCAACTCTTCTCTGCTATCGCAGTCTAAATCGATAAATATTAGATCTTCTCTTACTTCAATTTGACTTTCCATAACTACCTCCTTTCTGTTTTCATCTATTACATTGTTTACTTAAAAGCATTTTTAACTAATTAAAAATTCTATTATATTTTATTATTTGATTTCTGACTTCTTCCTTTGTTCTGGCCAATTCTAAAGCTCTTTTAAATTCATCTATTTTTAATAAATTAATTAATTCAAATAAAGCTTTTAAATGATCTTTGTTTTCATCAACCGCTAATATACAAACAAACTTAATAGGATCAAAAACTGGAGATCCAAAATTAACAGGATTCCTTAATCTAGCTAAGGCCATACTGGTCTTATTAACTTTTGAAGAAATTTTCCCATGTGGTAAAGCAAAATTTTCACTAATTACAACATAAGGTCCAAATTGTTCTATATTTTCAATCATTTCACTTACATACTCTTGGCTAATATTTTTTTTATTTAATAAAACTTCTGAAGCTGTTTTTATTGAATCTTTCCAATCAGATGCTTCAATATCTAGCACGATATTATCCTCAATAAGGAAGTATTCCAAACTATTACCTTCCTCTGAATTCATTTTTTCTAAAAATATATCCTGATCTTTATAATTTTGTTTTTTTGATTTGTTTTCAATAAAATCAAGGTCATAACCCTTGATTATAGAGCTAGATTTTTCATACACATAATCAGATATTTTTTTATAATCATATTCATTTATTAATGGAGATACTTTTATATACTCTTTATTAATATTATATAAATCAACCGTAGTAATTATGATATCAATATCATCTAAGTCCATATTTCTCAATTGATGGCTTGTTGTGCATCCTACTATCTTAAACTTAAACAATTCTTCCAATTTATGATTTAATAATTGACTAGTTCCTATGCCTGAATTACATACAACAATTGATTTCAATCTCCTGCATGCTCTATCAATCATTCTTTCTAATGATGCATAGACGTATATAACAATATATGATATTTCTATGTCATATATATCTCTATCAAAGTAACTAGATAGTACTTCAGAGTGTTTTTTAACTTTTTCAAATAGGTCTTTCTTTTCATTTGCTATAAGTCTAAGTTCTGGATAATTAACGATATCTTCTATTTTATACTGTTTCATTCTTTCTATGTGTAATGAAAGACTCTCAAATAACTTATAGTCTAAGAATAAAGGAATAGATAATTCTCGTGATAATGAGTCAATTAATTCTCTAGTTATAAAATTTATACTTATTGAATCATTATCATTAGCTCCTACTATTCTGAACTGGAGGTTTAATATTAGTTTAGAAAGATATATACATTCGTCTATATAGTAATTATATTCAAAATGTTCAATGAGCTGTTTATACAAGCTATATGCTATATCTTTATCTAAATTATCTGATATAAAGTCAGATTCTTCAGTAATTTCATAATCGTAAGTAGAACTTAACGACAACATCAATAAATAGTTTGATAAGATATCAAAAGACTTTTCAGAGAATATAACACTATTCCTATATTCAGATTCTCCAATAATGTTAAATATAGTTTTTTTATTTTCCTCAATTCTAAAAGCTATATTTTCATATAAGTTGTTTACAGAATTTATGAACATATTTATAAGGTAATAATTATCACTAACAAGCTCTATTAGAGCCTCTCTTTTATGCTTATGTGACCCATCGATATACAATCCTTTTCCCGGTTTTGTAACAAGCGATATATTTTTTTGTTTTATAAAAATTGCTAAGTCATCAATGTCGGAAGTTACAGTCGATCTAGATGTAAACATAATATCAGCCAATTCTTTTTTTGTAGCATACTCTTTTGATATAAGCAAAATTAAGGTCTCCACGTTTAACCTTTCAGCTTTGTTAAGAGTGTAATCATAAAAGTTTAAGCCAGATAAAAAACTTTTAATCATTTTTTTATCTTCTAATATTATTTCACTATCTCTAACATCAATACTAATACCAGAATACTTAAGCAGATGATTATTTATTATCTTTACATCGTCATTTATAGTTCTAAGACTCACTTTGAAATTTTTCTTCAAATAATCTATTGGTACAAAATCATTCTCATTTAATAAAATACATAAAATTTCATATCTTCTCTTGTTTATACTAACCCTCCTTTCAGTTAAATAGTACAATATAAATAGATTTACAACAAGTTCAAATGTTTTCATAGCTATGAAGAGAAATGTACCATCCTAACAATTAATAGAATTTACAAATTTCTAATCATGTAGAATAAATTGCCCTACATACATAATTTTGAAAATATACATAGTATTTAGGGAATAATATAAAAATATTGTTTGATAATTATACATATAAAATTATATTTATCGAATAAAGTCTAATATAAAAAAGAGCAAAGTTTCCTTTACTCTCTTTATCCGATATATGTTTATTTCCTCTTTTCCATATCTATATTTAAAATTTTTAAAATAAAAAAATCCGCAGACTGTATCTGACCTGAACCCGTAAACACGGAATAATTTAATAATATTTTAAGCGGAATGTAATCTGTACATAACAGGGACATCCCCTTTAATTTTGTTTTAATCCTATCCTCATTGTAGCATTTGATATATTTTTCAATCCTACTTATCAAATGGTCATAACTTTTAAACTCTTCTTCATAAAACATTTCTTGTTTTAATATCCCAAAGAAGTTCTCCATTGGAGAATTGTCTAGACAATTGCCTTTTCTTGACATACTTTGGGTTATGTTCAAATTTTCAACTTATTTGTCCAACAACTGTGTTGGTAGTGGAATCCTTGGTCTGAATGTATTATTAGTTCGCTTGTGTCTCTTGTTTTGCTTAAAGCTTTATCTAGCATAGTATTGGTTAAGTTTATTGTTGGGTGATTACTTAACGTATAGCTAATTATTTCGCTGTTGTAAACATGTAATACTGGTGATAGGTATAGTTTCTTTTACTCACCTTTAATTCTAAATTATGTTATATATGTTAGCCATAATTGATTTGGTTTAGTAGCTGTAAACTGTCTTTTTACAATATTATCGGCTACTTTACCTATTTGTCCCTTGTATGATGAGTATTTTCTTGATCTAGTTTTAAATTTAGAGCCTAACAAGGATTCTTCTCTCATTATTCTTAAGACTTTTTTATGGTTGAGGATTATCTTTGTCTTTTCCTTGCTTCTGATTACTCTTCCATAATCAAGGCTTGTAGCTTTTTTTCGTATATTATCTTCATTTTTATAAGTCTATTTTCTTCTCTTAACCTTATTAATTCTTCTCTTTCAGTTTCGTTTATTGGATTATTAAGTTTAGACTTTTTATTTGATTTGGTCATATCTTTTTTAGGCCTTCCTCTTTTATCTTCTAACCCATATAAACCACGCTGTCTATATGCTCTCTCCCAATTACATATTATTGATCCATTGCTTATATTAAAGTGCTCTGCGGTTTGTCTGAATGAGATATTATTGATTTGCCTATATTGTATTACAGATAGCTTAAATTCACTAGTGAATTTGTCTTGATTTTGCTTTTTTGATAGGTTATCAAATCCACCTGATTGATATTTGATTATCCATTTTTGTAATGTACCTTCGGGTATATCATATTTTTTAGCAACCATCATCCTGCCACCACTAGATTCCCCTGATAAATATTCCATTACTAGTTTAATTTTAAATTCTTTTGTGTATTTTGGCATAGAAAAACCCCTCCATCCGTATTCCGGATTTTGGGGTTCAGGTCACACAGGGCCTAGTTTATTTATTAAATTTCTTTAGCATTTATAATTTCATCATCAAAACCGTCTTTGTAGTCATTATTTTTAACTATATGTTTATTAAATATCTTATCTATACCAACTGAGATTGCTGTATCTCCTGATATATTTGCTGCAGTTCCAAATGAATCTTGTGTTAGATAAAGTGTGATCAATAATGATGCAAGTTCCCCTTCTGAAGGAATTCCTACAACTGGTAAAAATGGTAGGGCACTCATTACAGCTCCACCTGGCGCTCCTGGTGCTGCAACCATAGCTATTCCCAAAATTGCCATATATCTTAACATTAATAAGTAAGAATGATCCATTCCATACATGGTTAAAATAGTAAATGTACAAGCAGTGATTGTAATCATAGAACCTGGCATGTGAACAGTAGCTCCAAGAGGAATAACAAAGTCTCTTATTCCCTTACTAACACTGTTTTGCTTAGCACATTCTAAGTTTACAGGAATTGTTGCAACAGATGATTGGGTTCCAACAGCTGTTAAGTATCCTTTTATTTGGTTTTTGATTAAAACAAGAGGATTTTTCTTTGTATAAACACCATTTATTATAAATAAAGCAGATATATATAATAAGTGAAGGGCAATTACACATAAGAAAATTTTCCAGAATATTGATAAAACTGCAAAAACAGATCCTGTAAAGGCCATTTTTGAGAAATTACCAAAAATGAAAAATGGCAATAATGGAACAATTGCTGTTGATAAAACTTTAGTAATTATTTCATTAAATTCTCCAATAAGACCATAAGAAAATTCTCCTTTGCCGTGTTTTCTTAACCAAGAAATTGAAATTCCCATCATAAAGGCAAAAATAATTGCTGATGTAACATCAAAAAATGGTGTGATAGGCACTTCAAAAAATGGATTAACTTCAATCTTACTTGAAGCTTGAATTTTAGAAACTTGGTCTTGGCTTATAAAAGCTGGGAAAATATTTGAACTCATCAAATAAGATAAGGATCCACCAACTATTGTTGAAGTGTATGCTATAATAACTGTTACTGCAAGTAACCTTCCAGCTCCCTCTCCAAGATCAGCTATTCCTTTAGTAACAAAAGCGATAATCATAAGTGGTATAACAAAGTTTAAAAATGCACCAAAAATAGATGAGAATGTAACTGCAATTCTTACAAACCATTCTGGTAAATATAAACCTGCTAGAGTACCCAAGGCAATCGCTATCAACAATTTAGGTATTAAACCTAATTTTTTCTTTTCAGATTTACTCATGTTTATTTAAATACTCCTTTTTTCAACTATACTATTATGTAAAATTTATATAGCTTTTTTCATGACTACCTTTTCATTATAAGACAAAAAATAAAAAAGTGCAAATAAAATCGCACTTTTTTAACAATTTTTAATTTAATTATTATATTCTTGATCATATTTTTTTTGAAGTTCAGAAGTTAAATTTTTATCATCAAAATAATTTATCCCCATAGCTTCTTTTACTTGTTTTAATTTATTTTGACCATAGGCACTTGCTTCTTTTGAACCATTTTCCATAATTTCAAATAGTTTAGAAATATCTTTAGCGTAATATGCTCTTCTTTCTCTAATTGGTTCTAGAAAATCTTCCAAAACTTTATTTAAGAATTTTTTGATTTTTACATCACCAAGACCACCTTTTCTATAGTGATCTTTCAATTGATCTAAATTTTTATATTCTGGCAAATATTTTTCAAAATGATAATCTTCACAAAAAGCATCAAGATAAGTAAAGACAGTATTGCCTTCAACTTTTCCAGGATCAGATACCTTTATATGATCTGGATCTGTAAACATAGACATTACTTTTCTTTTCACTTCTTTTTTGGAATCTGACAAGTAAATACAATTGTCTAAGGACTTACTCATTTTACTAGATCCATCAATTCCTGGCAGTCTCCTACAAACTTTATTTTCTGGAATAATAGCCTTAGGCTCCCTAAAAATTTCCTTATAAGTATGGTTAAATGACCTAACCAATTCCCTTGCTTGTTCAAGCATTGGCTCCTGGTCTTCTCCTACTGGAACTATATTTGAATCAAATAAAATAATATCTGATGTTTGACTGATAGGATAAATTAAAAATCCAGTTGGAAGACTTGTTTCAAAATTTTTAGATTTTATTTCAGTTTTTACAGTAGGATTTCTTTCAAGTCTTGATAAGGTAACTAAATTAAGTAAATAAAAAGTTAATTCTGTAAGCTCTTTTACATATGATTGAACAAAAAATGTTACCTTATTTGGGTCAAGTCCAATTGATAAGTAATCAAGCATAACTTCTGTAATATTTTCTCTAATATTTTTTGGATTATCAAAATTATCTGTGAGGGCTTGGGCATCGGCAATCATTATATACATTTTGTCATAATTTCCCTCATTTTGAATTTTAACCCTATTTTTCAAAGATCCAACATAATGACCCAAATGAAGTTTTCCTGTTGGTCTATCTCCGGATAATATTATATCTTTCATTTTTTCTCCTTTATATTTTATAATATTAATAGAAATAAGGGAAGCTTACTCACTTCCCTTATTAGCTAAATATGCATCTATAAATCCATCAATATCTCCATCCATAACACTTTCTACATTTCCAACTTCGAAATTTGTTCTATGATCTTTAACCAAAGTGTACGGATGAAAAACATAAGATCTTATTTGACTTCCCCATGCTATTTGGGTGTAGTTTCCTTGAATATCTTCAATTTTTTCTCTATGTTCTTCTTCTTTAATTTGAGTAAGTTTTGCTAAAAGAAGCTTCATAGCAGTTTCCTTATTTTGAGTTTGACTTCTTTCAGCCTGACTTGAGGCAATTACTCCTGTAGGAATATGGGTAATTCTTACAGCAGAATCAGTTTTATTGACGTGTTGGCCGCCAGCTCCACTTGCCCTATAAGTATCAATTCTTAAATCTTTAGGATCAATTTCAACACTCATATCGTCATTTAGCTCTGGAAAAATATCTATTGATGCAAAAGATGTATGGCGTCTTTTAGATGAGTCAAAAGGAGAAATTCTAACAAGTCTATGAACTCCTCTTTCTCCTTTTAAATATCCATAAGCAAAAGATCCTTTGATATGAATAGTTGCAGACTTTATTCCACCGGCTTCTTCATTATTTAAATCTGTAATATCAAATTTAAAATTTCGTCTTTCAAAAAATCTTGTGTACATTCTCATAAGCATTTCTGCCCAATCAGTAGCCTCAAGACCACCTGCGCCTGCATGAATTACCATATAAACGTTATTTCTATCATATTCTCCGTCAAGCTCGGTTTTTATTTTAAAAGATGATATTTCTTTTTTTAACATATTTAAAGAATTTTCTACATCAACTAAACTATCTAACTCTTCATTTGTTTCTTCAATTATATCAATTAGATCTGATTGATCTTTTAATTCTTCTTTTAAACTTATAAAAGTTTTATAATCATCTTTTTTATCTGAAAGATCAGCCATAATTTCTTGGGCTTTTTGACTATCATCCCAAAAATTTTCTTTTAAGGTTTCTTTTTCAATATTTTTTATTTCTTTAAAAAGATTATCAGGATCAAGATGAGCTCCAATCATTTTAAGATTTTTATCAAGTTCTTTAATGATTTCTCTTAACTCATAAATTTCTGCCATCTAATTACCCTTAATATTTCCTTTTTTCGCTTCTCTTTTTAATCTTCTTCTTTCGGCCCTATTAGTAGCTTGGTCAGGACTCTCAGCATTTTCAACACTTTCCTCATCAGGTTTTAAGACTTGTTTTCTTTCAATATTTTGTCTTATTTCAACACCCATCATAAGTCTTACAGTTTCTTCTTGGATAGAATTTGTCATCTCTTCATACATTTCAAATCCAGAGTTTGTATAAGCACGAACAGGATCATCATTTCCCATAGCTCTTACGCCAATCTCTTTTCTCATTTGATCCATTGCATCGATGTGCTCCATCCACTTTGTATCGATTACTCTAAGAAGAACTACCCTTTCAACTTCTCTCATATTATCTTCACCAAATTGTTTTTCTTTTTCTTCATATTTATTTAAGGTTGTTTGGTAAATATAATCTATCAATTTTTCTTGGGTATAATCGTTAATATTTTCAAATCTTAAAAGTTCAACCGGGATTGCTATAGATTTTAAATGGTTTAGTAAAGCTACCATTTCCCAATTTTCTGGTTTAATTTGTGGGTTAGTAAATGAATATACAGCTTGAGAAATTGAATCTTTTATCATTGATAAAATAGAATCTCTCATGTTTTCTCCATAAAGAACTTGTTTTCTTTCGTTATAGATTATTGTCCTTTGTTTATTCATTACATCATCATATTGGAGGACTCTTTTTCTTGTTGCAAAGTTATTTGCTTCAACTCTTGTTTGAGCCTTTTCAATTGATCTTGTAACCATTCTTGATACAATTGGTTCATCTTCTGGATAATTGTAATTTTCAACAAATTTTGAAATTTGTTCTCCTACATTTAATCTAATTAGATCATCCTTTAATGAGATGAAAAATCTAGATTTTCCTGGATCTCCTTGTCTTCCTGAACGTCCTCTCAATTGGTTATCAATTCTTCGAGACTCATGTCTTTCAGATCCAATTATATAAAGTCCACCGACTTCTCTTACCTTTTTAGCTTCTTTATCAATTTCAGGTTTTACAAGTGATTTATAATGTTTATATTTTTTTCTTGCATCTAATATTTCTTGGTTGTCAGTTTCTTGGAAAGAGTCTACTTGTTCTAATAATTCGTCAGAAATTCCTTCTCTTTTAAGTCTTTGTTTTGCCATATGATCAGCATTTCCACCAAGCATAATATCAGTACCACGACCTGCCATGTTTGTAGCGATTGTTACAGAATTAAGTCTTCCTGCTTGAGCTACAATATCTGCTTCTCTTTCGTGATTTTTAGCATTTAATACAACGTGTTTAATTTTTTCTTTTTTAAGAGCATTTGATAATTTTTCAGAATTTTCAATTGAAATTGTACCAACTAGGATTGGCTGACCTGTTGCGTGAACTTTTTTAATTTCTTCAATTATTGCATTGTATTTTCCATTTTCATTTATATAAACATAATCCACATCATCAACTCTTTGGATTGGTCTATTTGTAGGAATTTCTACAACGTCTAGGTTATAAATTTCTGAAAATTCTTCTTCTTCTGTTTTTGCAGTACCAGTCATACCTGATAATTTATCATACATTCTAAAGTAATTTTGGAAGGTAATTGTTGCAAGAGTTTTTGATTCTGATTGAACTTCTACTCCTTCTTTAGCCTCAATTGCTTGGTGAAGACCATCTGAGTATCTTCTTCCTTGCATAATACGGCCTGTAAATTCATCTACAATCATAACCTCGCCCTTGTTTACAACATAGTCAATATCTCTTGTCATAGTTGTATTTGCTTTTAGGGCATTGTTAATGTAGTGAGCAAGCTCTAAGTGTTCAGGATCTGATAGGTTTTCAATTCCGAAGAATTTTTCAGCCTTTGCTGTACCTTGTTCTGTTAGGTTTGATGATTTTCTTTTTTCATCTACTAAGAAGTCTACTTTTTCTACAACAAATTCCCTATCAAAAGGATCTTGGTCTAAGTCTTCATTTGGATCTAAAATTCTTCCTTCAAGTCCTTTTATAAATTCATCAGCTTTTTTATAAGTATCTGTAGATTCATCCCCTTCTCCAGAAATTATAAGTGGAGTTCTTGCCTCATCTATTAAAATTGAGTCGACCTCATCGACTATGGCATAATGAAGTCCTCTTTGAACCATATTATCCTTATAAATTACCATGTTATCTCTAAGATAATCAAAACCAAATTGGTTGTTTGTACCGTAAGTTATATCGCAATTATAATTTTTTTGTCTTTCAGAATTTGTAAGTCCATAAATAATACAACCTACAGTAAGACCTAAAAATGAATAAACTTTTCCCATCCACTCTTGGTCACGTTTTGCAAGGTAATCATTTACTGTAACTACATGTACGCCTTTTCCGTCAAGGGCATTTAAATAAGCAGGAAGAGTTTCAACTAAAGTTTTTCCTTCTCCTGTTTTCATTTCTGCTATTTGTCCATTATGTAGAACAATGCCTCCCAACAATTGCACAGGATAGTGTTTCATACCCAAAACCCTGTCACTTGCTTCTCTTACTGTGGCAAATGCTTCTACCAAAAGATCATCTAAACTTTCTCCGTTTTTTAGTCTTTCTTTAAATTCCTTTGTTTTATTTTGTAACTGTTTATCTGTTAATTTTTGCATGTCTTCATCTAGTGCTAAAATTTTGTCAACTAATTTTTGGTTGTTGGCAATTTCTTTTTGACTAAATGTTTTAAATATATTTAATAACGCCAAATCTTTCACCTCTAATTCACTGTATATCCTACCTTTTTTATTACTTTTATCAATAAGATAGGATTAAATTATCACAAATATAATATTAAATGAAAATCTATCAATTGTAAAATAAATTTACTATTTAAAATTTTCTTTTAAATAATCAATTGCTTCTATATAGCCTTCAAAGCCCTTACCCTTTATAGTTTTTTTTGCAAAATAAGAAACGTAGGATATTTTTCTAAATTCTTCCCTATTATCAACATCTGTCAAATGAACTTCTACTGTTGGAATATTTACAGCTTTTAGGGCATCTAAGATTGCAACTGATGTGTGTGTGTAGGCTGCAGGATTTATAACTATGCCATCATAAAGCTTGTAAGCCTCTTGAATTTTATTGATAATTTGTCCTTCAGAATTTGATTGGTAGATTTCAATTTCTATATCCTTATCATCAGTGTAATCTTTTATGCATTTAATCAAATCCTTATAAGTCTTGTTTCCATAAAGTTCTCTTTCTCTAATTCCGAGCATATTTATATTGGGACCATTAATTACTAATATTCTCATAAAATTTCTCCTCAATTTCTTTTGCACATTTGTCTAAATCTGTATTATATACTTCCAAATCTTTAAACTTATCATATAAATCTTTTCTTTTATTATATAAAAATTCTAAGTCATATTTTTTTGATAGGGGTCTTCCTTCAATTTCTAAATTTTCTAAATCTCTTTTTACATTAACAATTATAGAATTTTCTTTAAGCCTATAATAATTTTCTTCTTTTTCTACAATTCCACCACCACAGCTAATAATTTGTCCTGTTTTTTTTGAAAATTCTTTAAGGATTTGACTTTCCTTATCTCTAAACTTATCTTCTCCATAATTTTTGAAAAATTCTTCTATATTTCCATATTTTTTTTCAAATTCTAAGTCAAGGTCAATAAAATTTCTTTTCATATTTTCTGCCAATATCCTTCCAAGAGATGTTTTTCCAGATCCTGGCATTCCAATGAGGGCTATATTTAGCTGATTTTTCATAAGAGAATTTCTAATTTTTGTTATAAGATCTTGGTCAAAAGTTTTATCCTGAAATAATTCGCTTGCCTTAACAGCTTGGGCAATAAGCATGTCAATCCCACAGGCATATTTTATGTTTTTTAATTTTGCCTCTATTAAAATTCTTGTCATATTTGGATTGTAAATTAAATCCACAAGTCCCTCTAATTTTTTAAAATTATCAAGCTTTATATGATCTAAAAATTCTCCATTATTTGGATACATACCAACAGGGGTTGTATTTACAATAATTTCAAAATCCCTGTAATTTTTTTCATCTTTAAAATAAGGCTTAAATCTTCTTGATAAAAATACAATTTTTTTTGCACCCAAATCTTTTAAAACTGCTTCCACTGTTTTTGATGATGCTCCTTTGCCTAAAATTAGACACTTTTTATCTTTAACATCAATTTTATTTTTTTTAAGATTATATAAAAAACCATAATAATCTGTATTATAGCCGTAAAGTTTTCCTTTTTTATTTACAATTGTATTTACAGCCCCAATCTTTTTTGCCTTATCAGAAACAAAATCTAGGTATTTAATTACCTTCTCTTTATATGGAATAGTAACATTTATCCCCTTAAAATCTTTTTTTTCAAAAAAATCATCTAGGTCTTCTTGGTTTTTTTCAAAATATTGGTAATCATAATAACCGATTTTTTCATGGATTATTTTTGAATAAGAATGGCCTAGTTTTTTTCCTAAAAGTCCATAATTTTCATCATTTCTTTGTAGATTCTTAGATTGGTCCATTATCTCTTGGTAAATTTTTACGAAATATTTTCCGTATTCAGGATTTTTTTCTTGAATTTTTTTTAGAATTTCCTTCTCTCTAATTGGGTCGTAAACTTTTTTATTGTGAGATATCTTGTAGGCCCTCACTTTTTTTGAAAGATCAAATCTTTCCTCCAGTAATTTTATAATTTTATCATCGACTTTGTTTATATTTTCTCTAATATCTTTTATATCGTCCATTTAAGCTCCTAGATATTTAATTCTACCACCAAGTTTTTCAAAAGTTTTGAAAAATGATGGGTAGGACTTATTTACTGCCTTATAATTTCTTATTATTATGTCTTCTTTTGCAAGTAAAGATCCTATACTTGCAGCCATTACTATCCTGTGATCATTATAAGAATCAACCTTGCCCCCACTTATTTTTCCAGAGATTTTAAGACCGTCTCCAAGGATTTGGCAATTTGCTCTCAAATCATTTAACATCTTTGAAGTTGATTCTAACCTGTCACTTTCTTTAAGTCTTAATCTTTCTCCATTAATAATGTAGGAAGTTTTGTCTAAATATGTTAGTAAGATTGCAACTATCGGGCAAAGGTCTGGTATTTGTGAAATATCTATTTTTAATTCTTTGTTTTCTTCTTTACACTTTTTAATTTTTTGACAAATTTCAACAATTTCCCTATCTTTTTGTAGGGAATTTTTATCTAAATTAGATATTTCTATTTTTGAACCAAGTAAATTTGCCCCATAAAAAAAAGCAGCATTTGACCAATCACCTTCAACTATATAGTTTTTTGGCGATTTTATTTCTGGATTTTCGATAATATATGAGTGTTTATCTTTTTTTACATCTACATTAAAGTCCTTTAAAACTTTTCTTGTTATATCAATATAACCAATAGATTCTGGCTTTTCAGATAATTTTATATAAGTTTTTCCCTTTAATTTACTTGCAGCAAGCATAATTGCTGTTATATATTGGCTTGATTTATTTTCCAAAAATTCAAACTGGCCTACTTTTAACTCTCCTTTTATAGTATAGGGAATTTTGTCAGCTGAAATTTCTAGGCCGTGCTTTCTTAAATTATTAATTAGTTCAAGGTTTGGTCTTTGGGCAAGTCTTTTTTCTCCTATTATTTTTGTATTTTTTGAAAAATGAGAAGAAACTCCTGTAAAAAATCTCAAAGAAGATCCAGATTCGTACATATCAATTGTAGCTTGATCAATTTTTTCTTTTGGTGGCATGATTTTTACAAAATCTTCATTTTTTTCAATTCCTACCCCCAAATTTTTAAGTCCGTCTATGGTAACATTTATATCTTTTGAAAATTCATTTATATAAATATTAGTAGGATTATTTGAAAGAGCTGCCATAATAAGGGCCCTATGGGCAAAAGATTTGGATGAAATCGCATCAATTTCTCCAACAAGTTTTGATGGGTGGATTAAAATGTCATCTGTTTTCATAAATTTTCCTCAAATCATTAAAGTTTATCTTTAAAATTTCACAAGTTCCAAGTTTTTTTACAATTATTATATTGATCTTATCTTCTCGGGATTTTTTATCCACCTTGCAAATTTTTATAATATCTTCTGTGTCAAAGTCTATGTCGTAATCTAGGTCATATTTTTCTAAAACTTTTACAAATTCATAGTAAAAATCTTCATAAAAATATTTAACCATAATTTTCATACCAAGGGCAACTGCATGGCCATGGCTTATTTTAAAATTAGATTTTATTTCTATGGCATGGGCGAAGGTGTGGCCATAATTTAAAATTTGTCTGATGCCATAATCTTTTTCGTCTTCTTTTACCAAATCTTTTTTAATATTAAGACATTTTTTTATAATTGATGGAAGGTTTGGGTAAGATTTTGTCACATTTTCCTTTGAAATTTCTTCAAAGATGGACCTATCTCTAATCATCCCATATTTAATTGCCTCTCCCAAACCATCTTTAAAATAATAATCTGATAAAGTTTTTAGGAAATTTGTATCAATAAAAACTTTTTTAGGTTGGTAAAAGGCTCCACACAAATTTTTCCCAGCTTTTAAATTTACTGCAGTTTTGCCACCAACAGATGAATCAATCGCAGATAAAAATGTAGTTGGAACCATTATAAAATCAAGGCCCCTAAGATAAAGGGATGAAAAAAGACCTGAAATATCTCCAACTACTCCACCCCCAAAGGCTATTACTAAATCTGATCTTCTATATTCATTTTCTGCTGCAAATTCTAGGATATCTATCAAATTTTCTGTAGATTTTGACTTTTCTCCATTTTTTAAAATGTACTTATTAAAAGTAAATCCATGAAGCTCTTTTTCGAGTTTTTCTCCGTGAATTTTATAAAGATAATCGTCACTAATTACTAAAATTTTAGAATTTGGATAAAATCCTTTCAAATATGTATTTAATTCTTCTATTACATTCTCCCCTATGTCTATATCATAAGGATTTGCTAAATCGACTCTTAATCTCATTACCACATCTTCTTTCTTATATCATTTCCTTTTTTTAGTTGGGTTTTTAACCTTTCTAGGTCATCATTTTCCAATTCACTTTTTAAATCTTTTAAATTTTTTATCATTATATCTATATCTTCAATCAAAAAATCTTTGTTTAACAAAAACAATTCTGACCACAAATTTTCATCAATTTTTGATACCCTGGTCATATCCTTTAAACTTCCAGCCGAAAATCCATCATGGTTAAGGGATTTTTCATTTAAAACATAGGCATTAGAAATCACATGGCAAAGCTGGGATGTAAAAGAAATCATTTGGTCATGTTTTTTTGGACTTGCCTTTACAAATTTATTAAAACCTATTTTTTTAAACAAGGAAATTTCCTCATCATCTAAGTCATCAAGATAAATCATAGAAGCATCAATGTATAAATCTTTCAAAGAAGACTCAAATCCATAAACTTCTCTCCCTGCCATTGGATGGATAGACTTATAGGTAAAGAAATATTTTTTTGATAAGTCTTTTATATATGGATACAAGTTATTTTTTACTCCAGAAATTTCCATAACTGTATTGGATAAATATTTACAATTTTCTTTGACAAATTTTTTAATACTTAAAGGATTCAAACAAATGATTGTAAGGTCCATATTTTTAAACTCATTCTTATTATCTATTATTTTTATATCTACATTTCGGGCATCTTTTATGGTTTTTTCATTAATATCGTATCCGTAAACTATATTATCACTATACTCTATAAAAGCTTTAGCAAAAGAACCACCCATTAATCCTAAACCTACTATAGCAATTTTTTTCATTATTCTTTCCTTATATTTAAATATTTTTCTTTATATTATATCAAAATATTTTATTTAGTAAAAACAAAAAAACTGCTGCAAAAAATGCAGCAGTGATAATTTTTTATTCTGGAATAATTAATCCGTAATGACCATCTTTTCTTTTATATACAAGTCTTGTTTTCATATCTTGATCATCTAGGTATATAAAGAAATCATGGTTTAAAAGTTCCATTTGCATACAAGCTTCCTCATCGCTCATAGGCCTTAGGAGAATTTCTTTTTCTCTTTTAATTATTGGATTATCTTCTTCTTTCTCTTCATCAATTTTATCAAAGGATTCAAACTTTATAGATTCTCCACTTCTTCTGTTTCTTTGAAGTTTTGTTTTTTGTTTTCTAATTTGACGAACCAAGGCATCTATTACCTTATCAATTCCTGTAGAGAAATCTTCATTTACTTCCTCAGCCCTTAAAATTGTTCCGCCTTTAAGAAAAATTGTTGATTCAACTTTTTTAAAATTACCTTCGGTAGAAAATTTGAGGTCCATTTCTTCTTCCTTGTTAAAATATTTGTCAAGCCTATCAAATTTTTCCTTAGCTTCTTCTTTTAAGCTTTCATAAACATTGATGTTTTTACCTTTAATATTTAGTTTCATAATTGAACCTCCATCATTTTGATATTATATATATACCCCGATAAACCGTAGGTAAACCTTTTATTTTTTCTTTATTAAAAAATTAATGTATAATATATAAAAATGAGGAGGAAGTATGGAGAAAACAAAAATAAATGATATTTTAAAATATGATTTTTATTCAAATCTTGAAATATCAAATGATCAAAAATATCTTGCATTTTTAAAAACAAATGTAAATTTAGATAAAAATAAATATGATTCTTTTTTATATACTTATGATATAGAAAAAAAGAAAAGTTTTAAAATTTCTGATAATAAAGATATTGGACTTTTTATTTTTGATACGGATGATAATATTATTTATAAGGAAAAATCTGATGACGAATTTGATTATTTTTATAAAAAAGATAGGTCAATGGAAATAGGGTCCTTGGATTTTAAAATAGATAAAAATGTTTCCTTTATCAAAGATTTAAAAAACGGATATTTTTTAATCAAGGCTAGCAATAAATTATCAAAAGACCAAATTAAAAATCAAAAAGAAAATTCTTTTTATAAGGAAGTTACAAATCTTCCTTTTTGGTTTAATGGGTCAGGTTATATAAAAGATAAAGTTGAGTCCTTATATTTTTATAAAAAAGATGAAAACAAGCTAGAAAAAATTAGAGAATTTAAAAATGAGACCTTAAATGCCTTTACTATTAACAAAAATTTAGATAAAATCGCCCTTGTTATAGGAAAAAATGATAATAAGCTAACAAGACTAAAAGATGATTTAGTTTTATTAGATTTAAAAAATAAAAAAGAGAAAATTATAATCGAAAATACTTTTTCTTATTATGATTTATTTTTTTCTAGTAATGATGAAATAATCTTTATTGCTACTGATATGAAAAAAGGTGGCATAAATGAAGATGCATTTATTTTTAAAAGTGATCATTCAGGAAATTTTGAGAAAATCTCTCCAGATGATTTTGACAAGTCCTTTGGAAATTCAATAGGAACTGACGCAAGATATGGATCTTGTAGAAGTTTTGATTTTAAAGATGATAAGCTTTATTTTATAGTTACAGAAAAGGAAGAATCTAAGCTTTATTCTATGGATTTAAAGGGAGAATTAAAGCTTGAAATATCTGGATGTGTAGAAGATTTTGTAATAGCTGATGACAATATTTATTATTTTTATATAAGAGAAGATAGGCTTTCCCATTTAAAAGATAAGAAAAATAATTTGATTTTACTTGATAATAAAATAAATTCAAAACTTGGAAAAATTCATGAATTTTTCTATGACTCAAATGGGGATAAAATTCGTGGCTATGTTCTTTTGCCAGTGGATTTTGATAAAAATAAAAAATATCCAACTCTTTTATCAATCCACGGTGGACCAAAAACAGAGCTTTCAAATATTTTCCACCACGAACACCAAGTTTTTGCTAATGATGGCTATATAATTATTTACACAAATCCTCACGGATCAAGTGGAAACGGCGTAAAATATTCTGATATTAGGGGAAAATATGGATCTATTGACTACCAAGATTTGATGAATTTTACAGATAATGCCATAGAAAAATTCCCACAAATTGATAAAGATAATATGGGAGTTTATGGTGGATCTTATGGCGGCTTTATGACAAATTGGATAATTTCACACACTGATCGCTTTAAGGCAGCAAATTCTCAAAGGTCAATTTCAAACTGGACTTCCTTTTATGGGGTTTCAGATATAGGATATTATTTTGGGCCTGACCAAACAGGAGCAAATCCTTGGGATAATTTAGAAAAAATGTGGGACCAATCTCCTATTAAATATGCAAAAAATGTAAAAACTCCAACCATGTTTATCCATTCAGATGAAGATTATAGGTGTCCATTGGAACAAGGTCTTCAAATGTATACAAGGATAAAAGAAAATGGAGTGGAGACAAAAATGTATATATTCCACGGAGAAAATCACGAACTTTCAAGATCAGGAAGGCCAAAAGCAAGAATAAAAAGACTTGAGGCTATAAAAGAATGGTTTGATAGGTATTTAAAATGAAAATAAAATCGTCTAATATTAAAAAATTTATCTTAAATTTGATAGAAAGAATTAGGGACCATGACCTTATGACCCTTGCCTCCTCCCTATCTTATTATTTTTTATCAGCAGCTATTCCCATGCTTTTGGTCTTATTAAACCTTGTTACAAAATATATGAAGGGAAATGAGGATGTGGTAATTGAATTTATAAAATTACTTCCCGATTCAATCAGGGGAGTAATTTTGTTGATTGTAAAATCAATACTTGATTCAGGATCAGCCTCAACAATTTCAACAATTACCCTAATTTTTGCACTCTGGTCTGCATCAAAGGGGGTTTCAAAAATAATTCTTGCCATAAATGTTGCCTATGGACTTGAAGATGACCATTCTATGATAAAAAATAAAATATTTGGATTTTTGTATACCTTTATCCTAATATTTATTTTGATTTTTATGTTTTTATTAAAAATTTATTCAAATGGAATCTTAAGAATAATAGAAGATGTTTTGAAAATTGTAAATTCTTCATCCTCCCTGGATGAATTTACCTGGCTAATAAATTTAATTTCTGGAATTATTCCACCAATAATTTTAATTTTGGGATTAACCTTCTTATACAAGGCTGCCCCATATAATAATTCAATAAAAATAAATTTCAAAGACGCCTTTGTAGGTTCAATTTCTACAAGCCTTATGATTTTTATTACAAGTTTTGGATATTCCTTTTTCCTAAATAACATGAGTAATATGTCAGTAATTTATGGGGCCTTGGCAGGAATAATAGCTCTTTTAGTTTGGATGCTACTATTCTCCCTTACTATAATCTTAGGAGCAGAAATTATTGCAGCTTATATGAAAACTAAAAATAATTATAGGAAGTTAAGATAATGGAAAGATATTCAACTATAGATAAAAAATATAAAAGAGAAATAGTCCTTTTAAAAGCAAGACCATGTAGGTGGGGAAAATGTAGGTTTTGCGATTATATAAAAGATAATGAAATAGATGAAGAAAAAATTGACCAAATAAATAAAGAAATTTTGAAAAAAGTTACAGGCAAATATGGGGTTCTTGAAGTAATAGATTCAGCTTCATTTTTTGAGCTAACAGAAAATACCAAAAAAATGATTAAAGAAATAGTTGATGAAAAAAACATCCATACTCTATTTTTTGAATGTCATTGGATTTATAGGAAAAAAGTCCACGAAATTAGAGAGTATTTTAAAAATCAAAAAATAATTATTAAAACTGGAGTTGAAACTTTTGACAATGATTTTCGTGAAAATTATTTAAAAAAAGGAGCTGGTTTTAAAGATTATAAGGAGGTTTTAAAGTATTTTGATTCTCCCTGCCTCATGGTTGGTATAAAAGGACAAACAAAAGAAATGATTGATAGGGATATGGAAATTATTTTAAATAATTTCCCCTATGCCACCGTAAATGTCTTCAATGAAAATTCAACAGATGTCAAAAGAGATGATAAGCTTGTAAATTGGTTTTTGAAAAAATATCACGACAAATTAAAAGAAAATCCAAAAATTGACTACCTTTATAATATTACAGATTTTGGAGTAGGCTGATGAAAAATGAGCTTAGAAGATATTTTATAAATAATAGGAAAAAAATTAACCCAGATGATAAAAAAAATTGGGATAAAAAAATTAAAGAAAAAGTCATAGAAAGTGATTTTTATAAAAATGCCAAATCAATTTTTATTTATTATTCAACAGATTATGAAATTGATACGAAAAAAATAATTAAAGAGGCTTTTTTAGATAAAAAAGAAGTTTATATTCCAAAAATTATAGGAAAGCATCAAATGATTCCTGTTTTACTCAAATCCTTTGATGACCTTGTAGATGGAAAATATAAAATAAAAACATCGAAACTTGAAAATACTAAAGAAAATATTGACCTTACCATAGTGCCAGGACTTTCCTTTGATCAAAATAAATATAGGCTTGGCTATGGTGGAGGGTTTTATGATTCTTATATAAAAAATCACAAGTCCTTTTATGTAGGTTTGTTTTATCAAATAAATAAGTCTTACAAATTAAATTTCAATGATTTTGACCAAAAATTAGATTTAATAATTACAGATAAAAATATGTATTAAAAAATCCTAGTTTTTAAACTAGAATTTCTTTTTTTAAAAAAGTATTCAAATCCTCATGCAAAGAATATCATACGGAAAAAATTGATATGATTTCAAATTTAAAAATTCGTACAAAATCGCACTGTTCGAGCGTCAGCGAGTTTGCGATTTTAGAATTTTCAAATTTAGAAATCACAAATTTTTGTAGTTCGATATTCGTGCTTGAGGATTTGTTTACCTTCAATATCCTAGCTATTTGGCTGGGATTTTTTTAGTGTTTATTATGAGTTTTTTTATTTATTTTTTGGAACAAGTTTTTCCATTCCACCCATATACATTTGTAATGGTTGAGGAATTTTTACTGATCCGTCTTCTTGTAGTAGGTTTTCTAAAAATGCAATTAACATTCTTGGAGGAGCTACTACTGTATTATTTAAGGTGTGGGCAAAATAATTTCCTTTTTCGCCTCTTAATCTTATTTTAAGTCTTCTTGCTTGAGCATCTCCAAGATTTGAACAAGAACCTACTTCAAAATATTTTCCTTGTCTTGGACTCCATGCTTCAACGTCACAAGATTTCACTTTTAAATCTGCCAAATCTCCAGAACAACATTCGAGTGTTCTTACAGGAATTTCTAAAGATCTGAAAAATTCTACTGTATTTTGCCATAATTCATCATAAAATTTCTTTGAATCTTCTGGTTTACAAATTATAACCATTTCTTGCTTTTCAAATTGGTGGATTCTATAAACTCCACGTTCTTCAATTCCGTGAGCTCCAACTTCTTTTCTAAAACATGGTGAATAAGAAGTCATTTTTAATGGCATATCGCTTTCTTCATTGATTGAATTTATAAATTTACCAATCATTGAGTGTTCACTTGTTCCAATTAAATATAAGTCTTCGCCTTCGATTTTATACATCATATCTTCCATTTCAGCAAAGCTCATTACACCTGTAACAACGTCAGATCTAATCATAAATGGAGGAATGTGGTATTCATATCCCTTGTCAATCATAAAATCTCTTGCATAAGATAAAATTGCTGAATGAAGTCTTGCTATATCTCCTTTTAAATAATAAAAACCAGCACCTGATGTATCTCTTGCAGAATCTAAATCAATTCCATTAAAACTTTCCATAATGTCAACATGGTAAGGTACTTCATAATCTGGAGTTACATTTTCACCAAATCTTTCTATTTCCACATTTTCTGAATCATCTTTTCCTATTGGAACTGAATCATCAATCATTTGTGGAATTACTTGCATTTTTTCTTTTAATTGGTCTTGGAATTTTCTAGTATCTTCTTCAATTTGGACAAGTCTATCATTTATATCGCCTACTTCTTTTTTAACTTCTTCAGCTTCTTCTTTTTTTCCTTGACCCATAAGAGCACCGATTTGTTTTGAAGTTTTATTTCTTTTTGCCCTTAAATTGTCTCCCTCAGTTTTTACATCTCTTAATTTTTGGTCAAGTTCAATGACTTCATCAACCAAAACTAATTTTTCATCTTGGAATTTTTTCTTAATATTTTCCTTAACAAGCTCTGGGTTTTCTCTTACAAATTTTATATCTAACATATTTCCTCCTAAATTTAAAAATAAAAAAATCTCCTCCCAAAAGGGACGAGATTATCGCGGTACCACCCAATTTAATGAAATAAATTCATTCACTTTAATTTATAAGCTCAAAGACGGATTCATTAACTTTCACCAAAGATTTTCACCAACCATCTTCTCTCTAAAGGTTATTTTTAATTACTACTTCTCATCACAGCTCTATTCAATTATTTATAATATACTTTCATTTTATTTTTTTTCAAATTTCTGTAAATTTTTCAATTGCAATTTTTGGAAGGCCTATATCGCAAACAACAGTCTTATCCCTAAAATATCTATCTTCATAAAGACCCTTTTTAAAAATTTGCATACAAACAATTAAATCACTATCAACATAAGACCCATAATTATTTTGCCCATTTGCATCAAAGCCTGATGGCAAATCAATAGAAATTGTATAAATATTTTTCTCATTTATCAAATCAATAATATTTGCATAAATTCCTGAAACAGGCCTATTTAAGCCAGTACCAAAAATTCCATCAATAATTGTATTAACCTTATCAAGATTTTCTCTTAAAAAATCCATATCCTCAATAGTTTCAATTGAATAAATTTCTTTAGTAAGATTTTTACAAGCATTATAATTAATTATAAAATCCCTGCTAGCCTTATTTTTGTTTCCAACAATATAAATATAACAATTTTTTCCAAGGGCAAGTAAATTTCTTGCAAGAGCAAGGCCATCAGCCCCGTTATTTCCACAAGAAACAACAATTGCAAAAGTCTGTCTTATATCAAGATTAATATTATCCATCACAGAAAGAGCTGCCCTCTCAACCAAGCAAAGGGATGGGATTTTAAGCTCATTAATTGCAAAACTATCAATTTTTTGCATGGTTTCACGATCTACTAAAAGCATATTTAACTCCTAAAATAAAAGTCTTAAATCATCTCCAAAAATTTCCATTACATCACTAGAACCAATAATTCTTGAAAAAATCCTTGGTCCATAGACTTCCATTATTTCATCTTCAGAATAATTTGATGAAAAAATTATGGGTTTTTTATTAATTATCCTATCATTTACAATTTCAAAAAGATTTGCTTCATTAGAATTTCTATCATTTTCGCTTCCCAAATCGTCAATTATCAAAAGATCTGAGTCAAATATCAAATCATAGGATTCTTGTAATTCTTGTTTTTTTTCAGAAAAAGCATACAAGTAATCATTCATAAAGGAAAATAATTTTGTAGCCGTAAGGTAGAGGACTGAATAATTCCTATCCAAAATTTCTTTTGCAATAGAGTTTATCAAAAAAGTTTTACCTCTTCCAACTTCCCCGAAAATATATAGGTTTTTATAAACTTTCCCAAAATTATTAACATAATTTTGGGCATCTTTTCCAACCCTAATAATATTTTCATAAGGGCTTATAGGATAGTCCTTATAGAGATTTTTTGAATACAAATTGGTATTAAAGGTCCTAAAATTTTCCCTTTTTAAAAGACTACTTATATTTGATTGGGAATATTTTCTTTCAATAATTAATTTTTTCCTGCACCTACAAGTTTCTGTGTTTACAAAACCAGTATCCTTGCAAATATCACAGTGATAATGGATTTTAAGATAATCTTTTGGGTAAGAATTTTTTACCAAGATTTCTTCTTTTTCCCTATCAAGCTCTTTTAACTTATTTTTGTAATCATCTACATTTTTACCACTTTGGGCTTCAATTGCAGCCCTTCTTCCCAAAGATGCTATTGTATTATCAATCACCCTCATCCTTGGAAATTTTTCATAAATTTCTTTCTTCCTTTTTTCCTGATCTTCCTTATTTTTTATTCTTCTTTTTTCAATTATTCTTGAAATATTGTCATTGGGACTCATTAATTATCCCCTCCTTCAAGAATTCTCCTAAATCTTTCATCTCTTGCTTTTTGAGCGAAAGTTTTTGCATCAGAATTTTTATTTTTTGACCTATAAACTTTCTTGGCACTTTTGTATTTTCTAGGAGATTTTTCCCTTAATAATTTTGCTCTTTCTTCTTTTATTTTTAAATCATTTAAAGAAAAAACACTTTGGTCTCTCCAAGTTTTCAAAAATCCCATAACATATTTTACATCAACATTATTTACTTCTTTAGCCTGCCTAAAGGCTTCTGTAACAAGTTCTGGGTCTTGCTTATATTCATCCAAGGTTTCATGAATTCTTCTAATATCTTGAGGGGTAAGTTGCCTTTGAATGATTCTTTCAACTTGGTCAAACATAACAGACTTTCTTTTAGAAATATCTAGCATGGATTCAGACTTATTATCACTAGAATTTCCAAAATAAGCCTGTCTTAGGGAAATTATTTCTAGATAAACTTCACCATCGCCCCCATCTTTTTTTCTAAATACTCCCATATTAGTCCAATATGAAATAATTTTTTCCATCTTTTCATCATCAAAGGCAAGTTGCCTTTTTATTTTTTCTAAATCAACTTGGCCTAGGGATTTTAAATCCTTGTATATTAGTAAAAAAGCTTTTAGGCTATCACCATCTGCCATGGGTACATATGTATTTAAAAACATATTTTCAAAGGAAGTTTCCCCCATATCAAGACTTAAATTTTGAATTTTAAATTTCAAATTATTACCTTCCATCTTTTCTTATTCTCATTTTTGTAATTACACTATAAACTTTGCCATTTCTATAAAAAAAATTTTCACCATCAGGATTAATTTCTTGATTTTCAAAAACTTCAGCAGTTTTTCCTGTTTTTTTAAATCCTAATTTTTCATAAAGGTTTAAAGCCCTCTTATTAAAATCATTTACATCAAGGTCTAGTTGGTAGAATTTTAAATCATTAAAATAATAATCTAGTAGAATTTTCATAGCCTTGTAGCCATATCCTTTTGATGTATATCTAGGATCAAAAACTATGCCCAATTCACTTTTTCTTAAAATAGGATTAAAATTTTTAAGTCCAATAAAGGCAATTAAAGAATCATCTTCTATTTTTTTAACTGCAAAATATCTTTTTCTATAAATATTTACATTCATAAACCAAACTTCACAATCAATTTGGGAAAAATTTCCGTAATTATAGCCTTTGAGTCTTTCATCCTCATTCATATCCCATTTTCTTAAATCATAAGCATCGTCTAAGTCTAATTTTTTTAAATATATATGATCATCTTTTCCAATTATTTTCATCTTATTCTTCTTCATGGCTTAGGTCTCTAAAGGTTGTACATTGCTTGTGGAAAAATAATTCCATAAGTCCTGTCGGACCATTTCTATGTTTTGCCAAAATTACTTTTGCCACATTTGGATTATCATCCTCATCATAATAATCTTCCCTATATAAAAGCATAACCACATCTGCATCTTGCTCAATCGCTCCAGATTCACGAAGGTCTGATAAAATTGGTTTGTGGTCTGATCTTTTGTCGGCCTCACGAGATAATTGGGCAAGTGATAAAACGGGACAGTTTATTTCTTTTGATAAAGATTTTAATCCCCTAGAAATTTGGGCGATTTCTTGTTGCCTATTATCAAATCTTCCCTCCCCTGTCATAAGTTGAAGATAATCAATAACAATTAAATCTAATCCTTCTTCAGCCTTTAATCTTTTACACTTACTTCTAAGCTCTGACAAAGTTATTCCTGCAGTTTCATCAACATAAATTTCTTTTTCTTTAATTTTTGTGATTGCATTTATAATTTCTATCCATTCATCAGCTTCCAAATTTCCTGTAATTATTTTTTCAAGATCAATCATAGAAACCATTGAAATTAATCTTTGATTTAATTGGTAGGTTGACATTTCTAAAGAAAAAAACGCAACAGATTTGCCAGTATTTGCTGCATTCCATGCCATTGTTAAACCAAGGGCAGTTTTTCCCATAGCAGGCCTTGCTGCAAGTAAAATTAATTGGGAAGATTGAAGGCCTGATAATTTGTCATCAACACTTGAAATTCCTGTAGTAACTCCAGTAATTTTTCCTTCATTTAAGCTTAAAAGTTCTAATTGTTTTATAGTTTCATCCATTGTTTCAGAAACTCTTACCAGACCATTATCAAGATTTTTTTGACTTATTTCAAAAATTCTTGATTCTGCCATCTCTATTACTTCCTTGGCATCCTTTTTTTGCTCGTAAGATTTTCCAACAATATCATCGCAAGCTGTGATTAAGGCTCTTAAAAGAGCTTTTTCTTTGACATTTTCACAGTATTGGTCCATATTTGGAGTATAAAATGAGGAGAGTGTTATTTCTACAATGAACTCCTCTCCTCCAACTTCTGTCAAGATGTTTTCTGATTTTAATTTTGATATAAGACTTACTTCATCTATTTTTATATCTTTTTGATACATATTTACTAAAGTCTTATAAATTCTTTGGCATCTTGAATCATAAAACTCATATGGCTTTACTAATTGTATAGCCTGGTCTATGGTTTCACTTTTTTTAAGTATACAACCAATTATGGCCATTTCTGAAGAAATATCACTAGGCATTTGCCTAAGAGATTCTTCCATTATTCAGCCTCAACATTCACTTTTAATTTTGCAGAAATTTGTTGGTAAAGCTTTATTGTAACTTCATATGATCCTAAAGAATCAATATCAGCCTTGTCAATTTTTTTCTTATCTACTTCAATTCCTTTTTCATCTAGAGCTTTTTTGATATCCATATTGGTGATTGAACCAAATAATTTACCATTTTCTCCTGCTTTTACCTTTATTGTTACATCAGTTTTTTCAATTTTTTCTTTATTTTCTTTAGCTTCTTTGATGTTTTTATCTTCTTCTTTTTTTAATTCTTCTAAGTGTTCATTAAGTTTAGCTAAATTTTCTTTATTTGCTTCTACTCCAAGATTATTTGGTAAAATAAAGTTTCTAAAATATCCTTGTTTTACATTTACAACTTCGCCTTTTTTTCCAATTTTTTTAACATCATCAGTTAGTATTATCTTCATAATCTTCTAATTCCTCCTCTAGATATTCTTTTATTGCTTTTTTTAGCATAATTTCTGCTTCTTCTATACTCATATCAAGTTGGGTAGCAGCTGAGGTTAGATGGCCTCCTCCACCAATTCTTTCAAGAATTAATTGAACAGAAATATCTCCTAAGCTTCTTCCTGATATGTGAATTTTATCATTTGATCTTGTTAGAACAAAACTTGCCCTAACTCCTTTTATATTTAACAAATCATCTGCTGCTTGGCTAGCTATAAGGGTTGACCCATCCATTTCCCTATTAAAATGGCCAATGGCTATAAAGTCATTTACAACAGTTGAATCTGCTATTACCTCTGATTTATATTTTACTATTTGAAAATCATCTTTAAACATTCTTTTTATTATTATAGAATCTGCTCCCCATCTTTTTAAAATTGATGCAGCTTCAAAAGTCCTAACTCCAGTTTGGTAAACAAAATTTTTCGTATCAACAGTAAGTCCTGCCAGAAGGGCTTCTGCAACTGGGACTCTTGCCTTGAATGATTCATCAAAATAATTTAAAATTTCTGTTACAAGCTCACTTGCACTTGATGCATAAGGTTCGATGTAAGAAATTGTTGCGTTTCTTATATAATCATTTCCCCTCCTGTGATGGTCTATTATAACAATTTGATCGGTTTTATCAAGAATAGCAGGTGCTTCTGTGGAATTTTTTCTGTGGTTATCTGTAACAATTACCAAAGATCCTTGGTCCATCATTTCTAAAGCTTTAATTTCTGTAACAATATCTTCCCTAAATCCTTCAAGATCTTCAATAGTTCTATTATAAATATTTTCAATTGGTTTATTTATTCCATTTAAAACAAAATAACAATCTTTTCCAATACTTTTTATTCCCTCATAAATTCCAAGGGCTGAACCAAAAGAGTCCATATCAGGATTATTGTGACCCATCACAAAAACTTTTGAAGAATTTTCTACCATTCTTTTTAGGGCTTGAGAAATTACACGGCTTCTTACTTTAGAAATTTTTTCTGTAGCCTTTGATTTTCCTCCAAAATATTCGTAATTGTCCCCTTCTTTAATTACAACTTGGTCCCCACCACGAGATAAGGCTATGTCTATAGAAACTCTAGATTCTTCATAAATATCTATTGGTTTTGATCCAGAAAGGCCAACCCCTATTGAAAGAGTTGGTTCTATTGAATTACCTTTTTTAACTTCCCTAACCAAATCCAAAATTTTAAATTTACTTTCATAAATTTTTACATAATCATCATAATGAATCATTACCATGTACCTATCATTTTCATATTTTCTAACCATGGCTCCATATTGTTCAAAATAATTCATTATAATTTTATCAATTTCACCTGTAAGCGATGACCTATCACTTGCTTTTGTTGATTGTCTTAAATCATCATAATTATCTATATACATTGAAAGTACTACAAGTCTTCGGTCTTTAAATATTTTTTTAATATTTTCATCACTTGTATTATCAATTCCATATACAAAGGTCAATTCCTTACCATATTTTTCTCTTTTTATTGTAGAGTAATAAAACTCATAGACCTTATCATATATATTTACGCTTATAGCCTTATCAGATTCTTTGGTAAAATCTATATCATTAAAATCTGGGACAAAACTATTAATGCTTTTTCCTATCAAATTTTTGGCTTCAAAAAGTTCCTTAAAATTTGAATTGTGCCACTTTATTGTTTTTCCCTCTTCCAAAATTACAATTGGAAATGGCATTTGAAAAACTACATTTTTAGTAATTTCATCAAATGAATAATCCATCTCGTCTATATAGGCTTGGAAGAAATCTTCATTATTCTCATCTATCTTTTTTATGTAAAAATACAGTAAAGCTACAAGGATAAGACCTATAGTTGCAAATATTTTTTCATAAAAAAATAAAATTATAGATATAAGAAGGGGTAGGGCTAGGATAAATATATAATTTTCTCTAGTAAAATATTTTAATTTTTCTTTCATGCTACCTCACTTTTTTCCTTAAATTAATAAATACATCTATTATACCAACCAAGGCTATAGCCTCAGAAATATAGGCAAACAGTAAAAATATAAATAGGTAATTTAAAAATTTTGAAACTTTATTTCTCCTAAATGAAATAAAATAATCTATTAATAATGCCCCATTTAAGACAAATATTGATTTTAAAGTTACTATTGTATTTAAGATTATAAATTCATTTGAAGTTTTTAATAACTTACAAACAATTACAGCTAGGATTAAAAATCCAAATATAAGACTTAAATCTTTTGGAACAAGCCTTATGGTGTTAATTTTTCTTAAATCTCTTATTTTTTCATATTTAAAATTTAAGTAGTTTCTAACTAATTTCAAGGATATAATACTATAAATTAGTGAAAAAATAACAACAAATGATGGAATTGTTTTTAAACTTTTTTCTATCATTTCCTTATCAATTTTTATGTTTTGTCCAGCAATTATTTTTTCAAAATCCTTTGTAAGATCTCCAATCTTTATACCAGACTTATAGTAAAGATACCCAATTATTGACAAAGATAAAACTGACAAAATTACTGTAAGAGTTTTTATACTATACTTATCTGTCTTATTTTTCTTTATCAAATCAAACAAGAAGTTTCCAAAAATTATCATAGGAAACATTATGTATAAGCATATCTCCATATTAAAAATAGAAGAAAACAAGGCTGAAGTGAATAAAAATATCATTTTATTCTTATCATTCATCTCGTACAATTTTATAGCTGTAAAAATTGGAATAAAAAATGCAAATATCAAATAATAAGATGATAAAAACGCTAAAGATACATTTATCAAACCAAAAATTATACTAGCTATTTTTTTATTTTTATTTAAATATTCATTCATAAAAATCCTTTCTTTTAGAAAGATTATCACATAGATTATACAATTTTTAGAAAAAAAAGCTAACCTAAATAATTTTAGGCTAGCTTATCTTTAATAATTTAAAATTTTTAAAATTTTATTCCTATAATTTATAAATTTATCACTTGTCCTATCTCTAGGATAAGGAAGGTCTATATCTACAATTTCTTTAACTCTTCCAGGTCTTGGTTCCATAATTATAACTTTAGATGACATATAGACTGCTTCTTCTACGTCGTGAGTTACCATTATCATTAAATTTTTTATTTCTTGCCATAAATTTAAAATTTCATCTTGCATATTCATCCTAGTAAAGGCATCCAAGCTTCCCAAAGGCTCATCTAACAAGAATACTTCTGGCCTTGCAATCATAGTCCTAATTAGAGAAACTCTTTGGGCCATTCCTCCAGATAATTGTTTTGGAAATGAATTTTTAAATTCGCTTAGACCAACTTTTTCTAGCATCAAGTCAATTTCTTTTTGGTCAATTTTTTCTTCATTTTTTAATGACCCAGAAAATCCTACATTTTCACCAACTGTCAACCAAGGAAAAAGTGTTGGTTTTTGAAACACCATTCCTTTTTTTGAAGATGGTTTTTCAATTTCTTTACCATCTAATAAAATTTTTCCTTGACTTGGTCTAATCAGGCCTGAAATAAGTCTTAACATAGTTGATTTTCCGCATCCTGAAGGGCCAACTATTGAAACAAATTCATTGTTATCAATAGATAAATCAATATTTTTTAGGGCATGAGTTTTTTCGTCTTCTTCAATTTTTTCAAATACTTTTGAAACATTTTTTAATTCTAATTTGCTCATTTTACACTTCCTTTTGCCATTTTAAGGCCTTTGATGAAATCTTTTTTAATATCATATTTACTATAATAAAGGTCAAAGCTAAAATTATTATTGCTCCATACATTGAAGAATAATCAGCCCATGAAGATTTCCATGTAATATACCAACCAAGTCCTGATTCTACTCCAAGCATTTCTGCAACTAATAGGGATGTACAAGCTGAGCTCATACCTGAAATTAATCCTTGGAAAATATTTGGACTTGCTGATGGAATAGCAATCTTTCTTACTAATTCATTTTCATTTGCTCCTAAAGTTTTGGCTGCTTCATAATAAGACTTATCTACATTTTTAATTCCTGTCATTGTAGCAAGGGTTGTTTGAAACCAAACTCCAAGTCCTATTATAAAAACTGCTCCTCCAAAAAGACTTGTAGCTAAAACCATAACTACAGGTATCCAAGTTGTTGTTGGAATTGGTCCTAATAATTTTAAAAATGGGTCTACCCAATAATCAACTTTTTTAGAATATCCTGCCAAAATTCCTGTAATTATTCCAAGAATTGCTCCAATAAAATATCCTGTAAATAATAATTTTAAACTTGCAAGGGTTGATTCTAACAAAAATCCCTTATCGGCAATCATAGAATTCATAATCATATCAAGCCATGCAAAATATGGTAGGGGCAAAACTGCAAATTTTAAGGTTAAGAGGTCATAAATTATTAAAATAGCAAAGACAAAGGCATATAAGGGGGATTTATAGCCTAGCCTATCGCTTATTTTTTCATTTTTAAATGATATTATAAAAAATACCAGATAAAGACCTAGTAAAAATATCAAAAAATATAAATAAACAGGAGTTGCTTTCATATTTTTTTGGTGATTTGGAAAATATAAATATTCCAAAATTGCAAAAATTCCAAAAATTATTGGAAATAATTTTTTAATTATTGAATTTTTTTCTCCCTTAGTTTTTTCATTATCCATAATACTTTCCTTTTCTATAAATTATTTTTTATTTTTCATCATAAAAACTACCCATAGGTAACCAGTATGATTTCATTAGTTGGTCAACACTTCTTTGATCTTTTATTAATCCAATTTCTTTATAATCTGTAAAGATAGATTTTAAAGTATCTTCTGCAAGATCATTTTTTACAGAATAATCATATGATTCTACAAGTTCAAGTCCTGCATCAAAATCCCCACTAGCTAGATTATTATCAAATAATTTTTGTGTAGCCTCTTTTGGATTATTTTGCATATAATCATTAGCCTCTTGAATTGCAGTTGCAACCTTGTCAGCTATTAGTGGATTTTCTTTAGCAAATTTTCCATTGAAGGCAAGTACGCAGCAAACTTCTTTTCCAAAGTCATCATCATGAGTCATAGATCTTATTGCTCTAATTTCTCCCTTATCTACAAATTGTTTGGCAAATTGGTCATCCAAAACTGCAGAATCAATTTCGCCATCTTTCATAGCTTGAATAACTGCTGCATTGTCAACTTGCTTATAAGTAACCTTGTCCGGATTTACATCATCATGGTTAAAAAATCTTAAAGCTGTGTTGTGGTTTGAATTTCCAATTCCATTTGTTATAGCAAGATTTTTTCCTTCAAGTTCTTTTGTTTTTGTAATTTCACTATCATTTAAAACATAAAGAGATTTACATCCAGTATGAGATGCTGATGAAAATACTATATCTAGTCCCTTTGTTGCTGGAACAACCATTCCTGCAAATTCTCCAACTAGACCATCAAGTTTTCCACTTCCTAAAGCATCCTTAGGATTTTTTGTATTTACAAATTCAACTTCAATGTCACGGTCTTTAAAATATCCATTTAAATTTGCAATATTTGGTCCACCTAAACAAAGATCTCCTGAATATCCTAATTTTATTTTATCCTTATATCTTGGTTCTTCTTTTATATCTTTTTTTGCATTTTCTTTTGCAATTTTTTGTACATCTTCAGTCTTAATATTTTTACTTTCACTTACATTTGACATACTTTCACTTGGATCACTTTCACCATTATTTAATTGGCTCTTGCAACCTGTAAAAACAAGAGATCCAATCAACAAAACACCTAAAATTTTTGATTTAACTTTCATAATTCCTCCAAATATTTTTAAAAAACAATAGAAAAAGCCCGTCCAACAAAGGACGAGCTACCGTGATTCCACCTTTTTATTTTTATTATAATAACAAAAATCTCTCAGGGTCTATTAACCCTTATCCTGGTAACGGTGGATGCCGCTACAGCCTAATATCGGTGTAGAACTCAAAGATGCATTTCAATTTATTTTAACTTGGTTAATCTCAGCTAAATAACCTCTCTGTAAAGTATGATAAACCTACTCTTCTTTTCCATGTCTTTTTTTATTACAAAATTAATTATACAATTCATACTAAATCAGTCAAGTTTATTTTGATTTTTTTAAATTTTTTTGCAAATTTTTTTCAATCTTTTTAATACCATAATCTTTTTTTATTTAAATTTCAAGAAATTTTCTTATTTATTTTTAATAGGGTATATTTAAAATAAGACGAAAAGAGGAATATTATGGAAAATAAAAATATAAAACTTAGTATTTTATCTGATACCCATATATTAGCAAGAGATTTGATGGCTGATAACAAAGAATTTAATATGGCAATCAAATATGATAGAAAATTTTTGGTTGAAGGAGAAGGACTTTTAAGATCCGCCTTAAAACTTGCAAGTGAAAATGAAAGTAAATATATAATAATTCCTGGAGATTTAACAAAAGATGGAGAAAAAAAATCCCACCTTGAAGTTTCAAAAATTTTAAAAGAATGGACTTATGAAGATAAGTCTAGAAAAATATTTTTAATTCCAGGAAATCACGATATAAATAATAAGAGTGCTTTTGATTATAAAAATTTAAAAAATACCCAATATATAAAACCAAAAGAATTTTTTGAAATTTATGACTTTTTATATAAGGACTCTGTTTTAGAATATTATAAGGATAGTCAAATTTATAAGACCTACCTAGGCGAAATAAATAAAAAATATGAAAGAGAATTTGAAAATTCTTATTATGCCCAAGGATACGGATCTTATCTAGCAAGAATAAATCCGAATTTAGATGAGAAAAACTCTCTAACTTTGATTTTTATAGATACATCAATTTATTCTTGTGACTATGAACAAAATCACAAGGATGGTAAAAATAATGTAGTTGGAGCTTGTGATAAAAATATTTTAAAATGGGCTATTGAAAAAATTGACCAAGCTAAAAAAAGAGCTGATATGGTTTTTGTAATCTCCCACCATGCTTTTATCCCAAATTTTAGGGACCAAAGACTGGTTCTTGGACCTTTTATAATTAAAAATTGGAATGAAAAGTTTAAAGATAAAGATCCTAGGATAAACAACAAACTTCCTATAGAAGTTTTGGCAGATTGTGGGGTTAAATTTTTATTTACAGGCCACTTGCATGAAAATGGAACTGCAAAATATAAATCAGTTTTAGAAAATGAAATATTTAATATACAAACAGGATCAACTGTAACCTATCCTCTTCCAATTAGGCATATCAATATATATGATGACTTGAAAGATTTTTCTGGATTTTCTATAGATATGAAAACCCAATTAATAAAAAAATTTGAGTATGAAAATTTAAATGGAGAAAATATAAAAATTGATAATTCTATAGCCTATGCCTTAAAAAATCAATTATCCTTAAAGGATGTTTTATTTAATTATGTCCATTCTATGGCCAAAAATCCTATAATTTCCCAAATGGATATTAAGAAATTTCTTATAGAAAGGCTAAATACAAACCTTAATTTAGATCTTTCAAACAAGGGGTATGTAAAGGAAATTTTAAAAGAATTTTCTTTTAAATTTCCTATCTATATAGAAAAATTTGGAAATGTAAATCTTATAGATGCTGACGGGGAAATTTTTATAAAGGTAGATTCTTACAAGTCTCACGCCTTAATTAAGGCAGGAAATTTAGAAGCATGCATAGAAATTTTGATAATGCAATTTGAAGATAAAATAATGACCACTGATAATATGATTTATTATTATGATAAGCTTGTAAAAAAATCCCTATCAATGCCTATTTCAACTGATAAACATAACCTATACGACTTTTCAAATTATATTTACCAATATAAGGCCCTAGATGAAAAAATTACCCCATCTTATGTAGTTGAATTTTTAGCAAAATTAAACAATCCAGATTACTCAATAACTGAGGAAGTTATAGATTACTGCCAAGATGAAATTAATGAAATTTTTGAATTTTTAACTATGAATATAAGATTTGAAATTGATGGGTCCAAAGATAAATTTTTTGATAAGCTAATTTCAATAAAGGGCTTATTTTTTAGAAGTCTAATTAGATACTTAAAAAGAAAATCAAACAATTTGTACGACCTAATAACTTTTATATCTAAATTTATTTTGAAAAAAAGAAGAGTCAATGGAGTAGACTTAGCTAAATATGTAATTTCTTATAGAAAAGTTACAAATATCAAGCAAAATATAGGTAAAAAAATGTTAGGAAGGGCAAATTTAAGGTCATATATTGTAGATTTAGTAAAATCAATAAACAATGAAGTAATAGAAACTTACGAAAATGAAGACTTAAATGAAAGAGACCATTATTTTTCTTATGTAGAATATGAGGATGAATAAAAGGACATTTAAAAATGTCCTTTTAGCTTGATATAATAACTTCATAAGCCATAGAATTATCTACATTAACTACAAATCCTAGCCCACTTCTCCTACATTTTTCCAAATAATTTATAAATTCCTCTTCATTCATCATCTCAGGTTTAGCTAGTCCACTTTTTGCCATAATTTTTACATTAGGATCAAGCTTAAATTTATAAACCCCTTCATCAAAAGTTGAATCTCCAAAAGATCCTGTCATTTCTTCATTATAATTTAAAATTCCGGAAAATATTAAATATCCGTTTTCAAATTTTACATAATCAACATATCCTCTTTCCCAACCTTCTCTCGACTTATCAACTAAGCTTGCGCCGTAAGATCCATAAGATGTTAATAGATTTTTATCATCCACTTTACTGTCTTGTTCATAATCTTCTTCTGATAATTTATTTTCTTCTATATTTTCAATAATAAATGATGGATCATCTGATACTTTATTAGATATGTTATTATCTGTAACATTTGAAGAAATATTAGAATTTTCCAAATTATCACTTGTTTCTATTATTCTAGTAGATTTTTTAGAACATCCTGTAAAAATTAAGGATAAAAGAAGTAAGTATATTAATTTATTTTTCATAAATTCTCCTTTTAAAAAAAGCCCAGTTAAACCGGGCTCTAAGATCTTTTAATTAAAAATCAGATAAATCTGCTTTTCTTTTTTCTAAGAATGCTGTCATTCCTTCTTTTTTATCATGGGTTTCAAAAGTTGATGCAAAAGTATTTGCTTCTAATTGAATTCCGGTATGAAGATCTGATTCAAGACCTAAATTAATTACTTGCTTTGCAAGAGTTACTGCATAAGATGCTTTTGACATAATTTTTTCTGCCATTTTTGTACAATAATCCATCAACTCTTCTTTTTCTACAACATGATTTACAAGACCTATTCTGTAAGCCTCATCAGCTTTTATAGAATCTGTTGTGAAAATTAATTCTTTTGCAATTCCCTTTCCTACAAGTCTAGGAAGTCTTTGTGTTCCACCAAATCCTGGAATTATTCCAAGACCTACTTCTGGTTGACCAAACAAAGCATTTTTTGATGCAACTCTTATATCACAAGACATAGAAATTTCACATCCACCACCAAGGGCAAATCCATTTACAGCTGCAATTGTAACTTGTGGCATCTCTTCAAGCATATTAAATGTTTCATATGCAAGCATGCTCATTGCTCTTCCTTCTTGTGGTGTAGCATTTACCATTTCAGAAATATCAGCACCTGCTACAAAAGATTTTTCTCCACCACCAGTTAAGATTAAAACTTTAACATCTTTTCTTTCCCTAATATCTGAAAAAGTTTCATTCAATTCTTTTAATGTTTCTGAATTTAAAGCATTTAAAGCCTTTGGTCTATCAATAGTTACATAAGCAATTTCATTTTTCACATCTACTTTTACGTTATTCATATTTTCTCCTTTAAGATATTTTTTAAAACGCTTTCTATAAATTTATACTATAACATTGATTAATTTTTGTCAAGCAAATATAGTAAATAGAATTATGAGCTTTTTAAAAATTTTTATTAAAAAAATTCCCCGAAGGGAATTTTCTAAATATTTAAATAAGCTTGGTCAAGTATTGGATCTTGGGTAAAATTGAAGTGCATTTTTAATAATGTTTTTTTGTCACTTTCATCAAGAATTATTGTTGAATGGGCATCAAGTCCATTTAATTTATTCAAATTTTTAAGGGCATGATGGGTAACTGGGTTTGTTGTTGCTGAAATTGATAGGGCAATTAGCACATCATTTACTGAAAGGGACTCATCTCTTTCTTTTAAAATTTCTTCTTTTAATTTTAAAACCGGCTCTAATATATGTGGAGATATTAGTGGTATATCGTCATTTATTCCAGAAATTTCTTTTAAGGCATTTAAAATACAAGCTGCTGGTGATGACATTAATTTTGATTTTTTTCCAGTAACAATTTTACCATCAGAAAGCTCTATTGCAAAAATTTCTGCATTTTTTTCCTTTTGTTTTTCTCTTGCTACTATAGAAACTTTTCTATCACTTGCTTCAAGATTTAAGCTACTCATCAAAAGCTCAATTTTTTCTACAGCCTTATAGTCAGTTTTTGCAAGTTTGAAATCAACTAGGGCATTGTAATATCTTCTTACAATTTCATTTTTACAAGCTCTTATTGTTTCTTCTTCATCATCAATGCAAAATCCAACCATATTTACACCCATATCTGTTGGAGATTTGTAAGGGCAAGATCCAGAGATTTTTTCAAACATTTGTTTTAAAATCGGAAAAGCCTCAACGTCTCTGTTGTAATTTACGGTTGTTTTTCCGTAAGCCTCGAGATGGTAAGGATCTATCATATTTACATCATTTAAATCTGCTGTTGCAGCCTCATAGGCAATATTTACAGGATGTTTTAAAGGAAGATTCCATACTGGAAAAGTTTCAAATTTTGCATATCCTGCATTTATTCCCCTTTCATTTTCTAGATACATTTGTGAAAGACAAGTTGCAAGCTTTCCACTTCCTGGACCAGGGCCAGTAATTACAACTAAGTCTCTTTGAGTTTCTATATAATCATTTTTTCCAAAACCATTTTTGCTTAAAATGTTTGGAATATTATTTGGATATCCTTCAATATCATAGGTCTTATAATTTTTTATATTTAAACTATCAAGATATTTTCCATACTTTATTGCTGAAGGTTGGTTATCAAATTGGGTTATTACAATTGAATTTACGAAAAATCCCAAGTCTTCAAATGAAGTTTTTAACCTTAAAACTTCGCTATCATAACCGATATCAAGGTCTGACCTTATTTTATTTGATTCAATATCATTTGCATTAATTACTATTACTATTTCTGTAATATCCTTTAATTTTTTTAACATTTGTAACTTAGAATCAGGCAAAAATCCTGGCAAAACCCTTGATGCATGAGCATCATCAAATAATTTTCCACCAAATTCTAGGTATAACTTATCAAATTCTCTTATCCTCTCTTCAATCTTTTCAGATTGGATTTTTATATATTTATCATTATTAAAAGCTTTCTCTACCATGCTTACCTCCTAATCATAGATAATATTATATACTAGATGAAAAAAAATTTGAATATTTTTTTATAAAAAAATAGGTGCGTAATTTGCACCTAATTTTCTTCTATTTCGTATTTATCCCAATTTTCTGTTTTAAATGTATTGCCATCTTGGTCAATCCAATATGCCTCTACCTTATATTTTTTTGCCAATTTTTTTCCTTCTTCCAAATTCTTTATAAAAAGAGCTGTTGAAAGGGCATCGGCTTTTGCTATATCATCTGTCATTACTGATACAGATTTAAAATTTGTTGATGGATAGTTTGTAGAAGGATCAATTATGTGGTGGTATCTTTTACCATCAATTTCAAAATATCTTTGGTAATCCCCACTTGTTACAAGGGAAGTATTTTTTATTGCAACTATGGAAGAATATGGGTGTTCTTCTGAAAGTGATGGGTCTTGAACAGCAATTTTAAAATTCCCATCTTTTCTTGTAGGATTTTCTCCAATTATTGCGACATCCCCACCTACTGATAAAATTCCTGATTTTAATCCCTTTTCTATCAATTCATCTTTGATAAGCTCTGTTGCATATCCTTTTCCAATTCCACCAATATCAACTTGAACTTCCTTGTCATTAATATAGGCTGTTTGATTTTTTTCATCAATTTCTAGGGCATCTATATTTTTATGATCGCCAGCTTCTTTTAATTCTTCCTCACTTGGAAGCTTTGCATTTTTTTCATCTTCCAAGGCAGCCTCCCTATGGTCAAGCCAAATTTTTAAAACCCTACCATAGCATATATTTATATCTCCATCAGTTTCCTTGTACCATTTTTTTCCTTCATTTAATAAATCAATAATTTTTTTATCTAGCTTTACCTTTTCTTTTCCTGCATTCTCATTTAGGGTTGTTACATTATTTACCCCATCAAATTTATCATAATTATTAAAAAGCTTGTGGTATTCTGCCATTCTTTTTTCTACCAAATCTTTGTATTTATTAAATTCTTCTTCATTTTTGCAATAGGCAGAAAAGGTAGTTATTGTATCAAAATAATCATAGATTGTAGTTTCATATTTTTTCACATCTTGATTTGAATTTTCTGTGCTAATACTACTTTCTACCTTACTCTTTGCTTCTGGTTTTACTTTTTCAACTTTTTTATTACATGATGATAGAGCTAAACACAAGCCTAGCCCTACTATTGTTAATTTTATTTTTTTATTCAAAACTTAATCCCTATTATATAAATCTATAACTTCCATATCCTTTGAAACTTTTATATTTTCTTCTTGGGCCCAATTTAATAAAATTGATCCTGCAACTTTCTCCCTAAATTCTTGAAGCTTATCCTCAAGGCCTAGTTCATAAATCAAATCTAAAAATTCTTCGTCTGCTGAATATTGGTTATAATTTTCAAAAAGTCTATCCCTATCTTGGCTATCTAAATAATCCATAAAAACTTCTCTAGCAAGTTTTTTATTTACAGCCTCACGACCTGGCATACAAACAAATTCATCCATATTATTTTCAATATCAATATAAGATTCTTCTATATCATCATTGTTATCCATGTCATCATTTATCCTAACTAAATCTAGGGTATCAAGATTTAACCAAATATTTTTTAAATATAAATTATCCCAAATTGTCCATTTTTCTACCAACCAAGAAAGGTTGATAGCTTCTTTGTTTCTACTCATTTTCTATTATCTCAAAAACCACAGCCTCATATTCCCAAAGCTCTAATTTAAGATTTTCCCCCTTACTAATTTTTATATTTTCTCTCTTATACTTATGACCACCATACTTTTCCCACATATTATTAATTTTTTCAACAAAAATTAAATTTTCATCATAGGAAATTGGGTAGGATTTTTTATAAGTATTTGTCATATTTAATACTACCAAAAATCTTTTCTCATTGGCAAGTCTCTCATAAGCAAAGACCGAATTTTCATTATCATCTACAACTTTCCACAAAAAACCTTCTTTCTTATAATCATACTTATAAAAACTAGGATTATCCTTATAAAGATGATTTAAATCTTTTACATAATTTTTGAAGGCTGAATGGATAGGAAATTTTAAAATGTCCCAATTTAAAGATACATTTTCATTCCATTCATCAAAAGTTGCAAATTCATTTCCCATAAAATTTAATTTTTTTCCAGGGTGGGTCATTTGGTAGGTATTTAAAAGTTTTAATTGTTTGAACCTGTCTTCATAAAAACCATTCATCTTATTAATCATAGCTTTTTTTAAGTGAACGACCTCATCATGACTTAAAGGTAAAAGAAAATTCTCATTATAAAAATAAAACATAGAAAAATTAATTTTCCCCTGATACATGTGCCTGTTCATAGAATCTACTTCAAAATATTTGCAAGTATCATTCATCCATCCCATGTCCCATTTATAATCAAAACCTAGATTTTCTTTTCCAGTATTTTCTGTAACAAATTCATATGATGAAGAATCTTCAGCAATTTTCATAAAACTTGGATAATCTTTTGAAAGGCCTTTATTTAAATCTTTTAAAAATTTAATATTATGGTGGTTTACTCCCCTATCCTTATTGCCATCATAATAAATCATATTTGAAACTGCATCAATTCTTATCCCATCAAAGTGGCATTTTTCAATCCAAAAATTAATAGCAGATTTCATAAAACTTCTAACATGGCCTTTGGAGTAATCAAAGTTCAAACTTCCCCACTCAGAATATTGCAAATCTTTATAATCAGATTCATATAAACTTTGCCCATCAAAATTTTTTAAGGCATAAAAATCTTCTGCAAAATGTACGACTACAAAATCAAAAATTACCCCTATGTCATTTTGGTGGCAAAGGTCTACAAATTTTTGTAAATCTTTCATTGAACCATATCTTGATGAAGGAGCAAAAAATCCAGAAACTTGATAACCCCATGATGGATAATATGGATGTTCTGTAATTGGCATTATTTCTATGTGGGTATAGCCCATATCTTTTACATAAGAAATTAATTTATCAACTATGTCCAAAAAATTTGGCATAGAATTATACCTAAGCCAAGATCCAATATGGATTTCATAAATATTTAGGGGCTTGTCCAAATTTTTTTCTCTTTTTTTAAGCCAATTTTTATCAGAAAATTCAAATGAAGTATCAATAATTTTTGTAGCAAATTCTGGAGATTCGTCAAAATAATTTCCATAAGGATCAAATTTTTCAAATTTGTAGCCCTTATTTTCAATTACATACTTATAATAATTTCCCTCTTTTGCCCTCATAAACTTATAAAAATATCCGTATTTATGATTTTTAAACATGGAAATTTCTTTCCAATTTGAAAAGTCTCCCTTGATATAAACCATATCAGCATCAGGAGCGTATATCCTAAAAATATAGCCGTCATCTTTTTTTATAGCCCCAAAAATTTCATGGCCTATTTTTGAGTTTCCACTTAAGTAGTCTTCGATTTTTTTATAATCTACTTCTAGTAATTTAACATCCATTTTATTCCTCAATCAAATCTTCAATATGCTTAATTAAAATTTCAATTCCTCTGGTATTTTTTGCCCCTCTAGGAATAATAATATCAGCATATTTTTTGGTTGGTTCTACATATTTTTCATGCATAGGCTTAACTTGTTTTATATATTGGGTCAAGACTGATTCCAAACTTCTTGACCTTTCCTTGGTATCTCTTAAAATTCTTCTTTGAAGCCTAACATCGCTATCAGCATCAATAAAAACACAAGTATCCAAAATATCCCTAACTCTTTTATCATATAAGACCAAAATACCCTCAATTAAAATAATTTTTTTGGGACTAACATGGATTGTTTTTTTACTTCTAGTGTGGATTTTATAATCATAAGTTGGCATATCTATATCCTTGCCAGCCTTTAAATCCAACAAATCCTTAATAAAGATATCATTATCAAAAGATGAAGGCTTATCATAATTTAATTTTTCCCTATCTTCAAAAGATAAATCATCATGGGCCTTATAATAATTATCATGGCCAATGACATACAAATCTTTAGAAAAATAGTTTTTAATATATTCAACAATTGAAGATTTTCCACTAGCAGATCCGCCAGCTATAGCTATAATTTTAGTATCCATTTTAATTCACTCTATTTACAATTTTACCATCAAGAAACTTATATAAATTATCAAAAACAATTTCACATCTTATCTTCATAGCCTCTTCAGTAAAAAATCCTACGTGATTGGTAAGAAGGACATTTTTTGCATTTCTTAATGGATAATCCTTATCTAGTGGCGGCTCCATATCAAAAACATCAATTCCTGCCCTTAACTTATCCTCATTTAATAATTTTGCTAAATAAGTATTATCAACAATTGGACCTCTTGCACAATTTATTAAAATTGCCTTATCCTTCATTAAATCAAGTTGATCTTTTCCAATAAAACCTATAGTTTCATCATTTTGAGGAAGATGAATTGAAACAATATCAGAATTTTTCAAAAGCTCTTCAAGGCTTACATATTTTGCTCCAAGATTTTTAACCTTATCTTTTTCACTTCTGTTAAATGCCAAAATATTTGCACCAAAAGCCTTAAAAATCTCAACAACTCTTGTACCAATTTTTCCAGTTCCAATAATTCCTACAGTTTTTCCCTTAATGATTTGACCTAGAAGATTGAAAGATTCATCTTGGAAAATATTCTTATTATTTTGGTCAAATTTTCTCATAACAGCAATCGTAAGACCAATTACAAGCTCAGCTACAGAATCATCAGAATATCCACTTGCATTTTCAACTATAATATCATTTTCCTCACAAGCAGCCATATCCACATGATTAAATCCTGTAAAAGCTACATCAATTAATTTCAAATTTGTATTATCTATTACTTTTTTTGAAAATTTATTATTTGTAATAATTGCAACTTGACTATCTTTTAATCTTTCAATTATTTCATCATCATCTTTTGCACTTTGCTTAAAATATTGAAATTCGTGGCCTAAACCCTCAATTTTTTTCTTATGTTTTTCTATAATTTCATTATCAACCATTAATGGATCTATTAAAGAAATTTTCATCAAAACCTCCAACTTTATCTTTTTAATAATTTTTCATCTTGATATTATTATACCTTTATGTTAAATTTAAATAAAGAAAGGAATTTATTATGGCAGTTGGCTTATCATTTAAAAACGGAAAATGCTTGGAAGCTATTGAATATTATTGCGATATTTTTGACATAGAGCCTCCCAAGAAATTAATTAGATATTCAGATTTTGAACAATATAATTTTCCTCTAGAAGTTAGAGATAGGATTTATAATTCAAAACTTGAAATATATGGAAATAATGTATATTTATTTGACACTACTGATGATAAACATTGGGTAAGTGGAAATAATGGACGAGTTGTTATCGAAACAAATAGTGAAAATTTGTACAAGGCTTATTCCAAGTTACAAAAAGAATCTAAGGTCTTGATGCAACCTCAAAAAATTAATAAGAAATTATTTACTACCTTGATTGATAAATATAATGTAGTTTGGCATATTATTGCTACAAATTAAAAAAAGATTCTTGCATATTTAACTGCAAGAATCTTTTTTTTCTTTTTTTCTTTTATCTCTTAATTTTTTAAAAAAACTTTGTAAAATTTCTAAACTTTGATCTTTCATTAAACCGAATTCTGCATCTAGAAAATGAAGTTGGCTCCTATCTCCTGTTATATTTGTATTTGATCCACAAGCTCCTCTTTTAACATCTGCAAGGGCAATTACCAGCCTATCAATTCTAGAATTGATTATTGCCCCAGCACACATAGAGCAAGGCTCCATCGTTACATACATTGTGCAATCTTCAAGCCTAAAGTCTCCAACATATTTACTAGCCTTATCTATGGCAAGTATTTCTGCATGTTTTAAGGCAGATTTTCCCTTGTAAGTATAATTGTGGCTTCTGGCAATTATTTTTCCATTTTTTACAATTACACAACCTATTGGAACTTCATCTTCAAGTCTTGCAAGTTTAGCTTCATTTATTGCTTCTTTCATATAAAAATAATCATCCATAAATTTCCTCTCAAAATATATTTTTACAATAAAAAAGACCATTGCTATATTTTTTTGCAATGATCTTAATTTTTTCTGGCGTCCCGAAGAGGATTCGAACCTCCGACACCCGCCTTAGGAGGGCGGTGCTCTATCCAGCTGAGCTACCAGGACCTACCAATTTATTATAGCAGAAAGAATAGAAAATGTAAATTTTTTTCTATTCTTTCATTTTTTATCTTGCTATTATGCATTCAACCAAAAAGTTACAAGCATCTGATATGGTTCTTTTTATTCTTGTAAAATTAGATGCCTTTGTCTGATCTTTTTTGCTTATTAAATTTACTTGGTAAGATTTATCTTCGTAAGAAATATAAACTTTTCCAAGTTTTTCTCCTTTTTTGATTGGAGCTTTTATATCTTTTTTAATATCTGTTTTTACATTTGGCATTGACTTATTTTTTATGATAAATCCTACATCTTGGTCAGGATATAATTCTACATATCCTTCCTTTACAGAATTTACCTTTACAAAATCGCTTGGTGTTTGTTTATCAGCCAATTTTTTATAGTTAAAATATCTTGAAACATAATAAATTAAATCTGTCATGGCAGCATCTCTTGTTGGATGGTCTTTTGCGCCCATTACTATAGAAATTGCCCTATAGTCATTTTTAGGATCAAATTTTCCCATATCTATTGTTGTTATAAGACAAGATCCTGCCTCTTCTGTTGTACCAGTTTTAAGTCCATCTACCCCCTTTATATCACCTTTTAAAGGAATGGTAGATTTTTTGTGTATATCTTTTTTATTATCATCAATCCCATCCATATTTGAATATTCTAAAATATCAGGGTATTTTTTCAAAATAATTCTTGTTAATTCGAACAAGTCTTTGGCAGATGATGAGTTTTGGGTATCATCTTCTGTATTTACTCCAGAAGCATTATAGTATTTTTGGCTTTTTAAATTTAATTCTTGGGCCTTTTTATTCATTTCTTTTGCAAAGTTATCTTCACTTCCAGAAATTTTACTGGCCAATAAATTTGCACAATCATTTCCACTTACAACAATTAAACCTGTTATTAATTCTTTTATAGTATATTCTTCCCCTTCTTTTATTCCCAAAGAAGAATATTCAGGCCCTGTTAAGTCTTCTGCTTCTTTTGTTCCCTTTACTTTCGTATCATAGGAAATTTTTCCACTATCAATGGCTTCACGTGTTAATAAAAAAGTCATTAGCTTACTCATAGAAGCTATTGGATAAGTCTTATCAGCATTTTTTTGATAAAAAATATCCCCACTTTCCTGGTTTCCTATCAAATAGGCCCTTACATCTTTATCGGCTCCTACTACATTATCTCCCTCTTTTGCTATTGATTCATCTGCAAAAACATTTAAGGGAGAAAACAAAAATAATATTGCCAAGATAAGAGCAGATATTTTATATTTTCTTTTCATTTATCCTCCTAGACTTCCAAAGATTCCATCTTTTTATAATTTTTTCTCAAAAGTTTTAATGTATAAACATCATCTCTTTTTGGATAAGTAAAGTCGAATTTATTAGCTAATTCCATGCCAATTCTCCTATACAATTGGCAAGCCTTAAAAATAGAATTATAAATATCTCCTATATCTTTTGCTCCAAAAGTCATAAGGACATCTTCTTTAATATCAGCTTCTAAGGTGTGGATTAAATTTTCTCCAAATTCTCCAGCATCCTTAGCCTTATTAAACTTATCAATTATGTACCAATTTAAAAGTTTAAAAAGCTCATCTCTCATAGCTTGCATTTTAAAACCAGCACTTATCATATCTCTTGACATCAAATAAAAAGATACATCCAAGGCCAAGGAGTAGAAATTTTTACTAGCCTCATCAAATTCAAATCCCCTAGGAAGTTTATAAACTTCCTTATTGTCTGTAACTTCTTCTTTTAAATTTATTTGATCGCTAATAAATTCAATATTTCCAGGGCAAAGCTTGATAAAATCTCCTGCTAAGTCAAGAGAAATTATTGTCAGCCCAATCTTTGTAGAATCATTGGTGTAAATTTCAAACTTGGTAAATTGTTGATTCTTTTTATCATGCTTAAAATAATCTTTCCTCTTATTTATAAGAGCATAATCATTAAAAATATTTTCTAAATCTTCCTTTATTTTTGATATGATAATATCACTATAAACAGCATAAATATTTGCAAAATGTTCATTGTTATTTTCTTCTTTTACAAAATAAATTGCCTTAACCTTATCATTAGATTTAGAATAATCATTAAATTTTTCTATAATATAATTTTTCATAACCACATCTTTCTCTTATTTATAAAATAATCTCATACTTTAATTTTACCACAAATAAGAAATCATTTTAAGGCATTATATTTTATAAAATCATTCAAAAGCTTTGCAGTCATTCCCCAAATTACAGGTTTGGTATCATAAAAATAAAAGGTGTGATATCTTTGCCAAAAATTATAATCCCTACCATTAGGAATTTTTTCAAAAGGAAAATCATCTGGTAAGTCCATTATCATTTTCGCCCTATATTTTTCTGGAGGATTATTTTTCAAGTAATCAATAGAAACTGTAAAGATAGAGGAAACTTCAACATTATAAGAAATATGTTCAAATTTTTTATTTATCCTACCAAAGTATGCCTTAATAATTCTATCAGAAGAAGATAAAATCATAGAAGAATATCCCTTCAAAGAAATATCTTTTTCATCTAAATTTAGCTCTTCCCTGCATTCTCTTATTGCAGCCATTTCAAAGCTTTCCCCTTCATTTACACCACCACCTGGAAAAGAAACCTCTCCTTTTTGTGAAACAATATCACTTCTTACTTCAAATAAAATATGGTCTTTGCCATCAATATTTATAATAGGAATAAAAACTGCATACTTGGATAAATTTTTATAAAATTCATCGTCAACTTGTAAATTTTTCATAAGAACTCCTAATATATTTTTATATATAATCTTTATAATCATTATACTATTTTAAAAATATTTTCTATCATGGATATTTTTGAAATAATTAGTATAATAAAAAAGAATAAAAAAAAGGAGTTATTATGTGGAAAGAATTTAAAGAATTTATTTCAAAAGGAAATGTTGTAGACTTAGCTATAGGTCTTATTATGGGATCTGCTTTTACTGCAATAGTTAAAGCTGTTGTAGATGGAATTTTGATGCCAATTATTTCAGGACTTACAGCTGGAGTTGATTATGAAGATATTGTTCTTAATTTTTTTGGGGCAAAATTACAAATAGGTAATGTGATTAATGCAATTATTACATTTTTAATTATTTCTTTATTCCTATTTATAATTGTAAAAACCTTAAATAAGACTAAAAAGGAAGAAGTTGAAGAGGAAACAACAAAAATTTGTCCTCACTGTAAAAGTGAAATTGACATAGAAGCGACAAGATGCCCTCATTGTACATCAAAGCTTGAAGGATTTTCTGAAGAAATTAAATAATTTTAAAAAAATAAAGCAGGCATAGAACCTGCTTTTTTCTATAGAAATTTTATCTTCTTTTTTCTTTAACATAATCACATGAATTACATTTTATTTCATCAGTTGACCTATTTTTTTTGTGGACTAAAAGGTCTCCACATTCTGGGCATTTTTCTCCTGTTGGCGGGTCCCATGTTGCATAATCGCATTTTGGGAAGTTTGAACAACCGTAAAATCTTTTGCCTCTTTTTGAAACTTTTTCTATGATTTCCCCATCATTACACTCTGGACATTTTACCCCTGTTGTTTTTATTATTGATTTTGTAAAATCACATTCTGGGAAATTCGTACAGCCTATAAATTTTCCATTTCTTCCATGTTTTTCTGCAAGAGGGTGACCACATTTTGGACATTTTTCATCCAAAATTTTATCCTTTACCTTATAATCTGTCGTATCTTTTGAAACTTTTTTAATATCTTTTTCAAATCCCTCATAAAAAGATTTCAATACATCCTTCCAGTAAACTTCATCTTGGGCAATTTTATCTAGCTCATCTTCCATTTTTGCTGTAAATTTTACATTTATTATATCGTCAAAACTTTCTTGCAAAAAGTCGTTTACCCTCATTCCAAGTTTTGTTGGAAGAATTTTCCTTTGTTCAAATTCTACATAATTTCTAGAAATAATTGAGGCTATTGTTGATGAATAGGTTGATGGCCTTCCTATCCCATATTCTTCCAAAGTTTTTACCAAACTTGCCTCTGTATAATTTGCAGGTGGCTTAGTAAAATGTTGGTCTTTTTTGATATCAATAGCCTTTATAATATCTCCTTTTTTTAAATCTGGTAGGATATTTTCATTTTCTTTTGCATTTGAAACTTTCATAAACCCATCAAACAAGGTTATTTTTCCATTTGTTTTAAATATTACCCCATTTGTATCAAAAGAGATAGATGTTGACAAGTATTCATAGTCTGCCATCTGACTTGCTACAACCCTGGTCCAAATTAATTTATAAAGTTTATATTGTTGATCAGTTAAATATTCTTTTACACTTATAGGGTCATTATAAATTGATGTTGGCCTAATTGCCTCATGGGCATCTTGACTTGTTTTTGCTTTTTTTGAATAAGAATTTCCTTTTGATGCATATTTTTGACCAAATTTTTCCTTAATATAGGATAAACTTTCTCCAATAATTTCATTTGAAAGTCTTGTTGCATCTGTTCTCATATAAGTAATTAGTCCGACTCTTCCCTTTTGACCTAAATCAATTCCTTCAAATAATTGTTGGGCAAGAGACATGGTATATTTGGTTGAAAATCCTAATTTATTTGAAGCATCTTGTTGGAGGGTTGAAGTTGTGTATGGCTTTTGTGGTTTTCTTTTCTTTTTTGTTTTTTGAATATCAACAACTTCAAATTTATCCTTATCAATCCTATTTAGGATTTTTTCTGCCCCATCTTCATTGGATATTTTCATTTTTTTTGATTTTGATCCATAAAATTCAGATTCAAATTCAATTTTACTTTCTTTATGTTTTGCAGTAATTGTCCAATATTCTTCAGGAACAAAAGCATCTATTTCTTTTTGCTTATCTACTATTAATTTTAGGGCAACTGATTGAACCCTACCTGCAGATAAACCAGATTTTACTCTTTTCCATAAAATTGGAGAAATTTCATAACCTACTATCCTATCCATTATTCTTCTTGCTTGTTGGCTATCTACCAAATTTTGGTCTATTTTTCTTGGATTTTTGATAGCATTTTTTACATTATTTTTGGTAATCTCGTGAAATTCTACCCTGTTTAATTCATTTTCATCAAGTCCCAAAAGATATTGCAAATGCCAACTTATAGCTTCACCTTCCCTATCAGGGTCTGTTGCAAGATAAACTTTATCTACGCTTTGTGCTTCTTTTTTTAAGGCATTAATCGTCTTTGCCTTTCCACGAACCTTTATATATTTGGGTTCAAAATTATCTTCTATATCTACTCCAAGCTTTGACTTTGGCAAATCCCTAAGATGGCCATAAGTTGCCCTTACCTTATAATTAGAACCTAGCATCTTAGTGATTGACTTAGCCTTGGTTGGAGACTCTACTATAACTAAATTTTTTGCCATTTAATCCCCTTTACATACATACTCATTATTTCCCATATTTTCTATGTAATCATTTAATTCCAAAAATATCAAAATATAATTTACATCTTCAATTGCCATAGAAAGATTTTGAGAAATTTCATCTGCGCTTGATGATGGCTTGTCGATTATATACTTTACTACATTTGCCGTATCTTTATCAAGTCCATCTAGATTAATTTTTCTTTTTTCCTTATTTATATTTTTAAAATCTTCAATTTCATCAATTATATCTGATGCATCCATTACAAGCTTTGATCCTTCCTGAATTAATTTATTACAGCCTTTTGAATAAATTGAATTTATATTTCCAGGTAGACAAAAAACTTCCCTGCCTTGATCAAGGGCAAAATTTGTTGTAATCATTGTTCCAGATTTCTCCTTTGCCTCTATTACACAAACTCCCTTACTTAGTCCTGATATTATTCTATTTCTTCTTGGAAAATTGTAAGAATTTGGTGGAGTTTCTAGGGGAAATTCTGAAATAATTAAGCCCTTTTCCTCAATTTTTTCATACAAATACTTATTTGCCTTGGGATAAATTATATCAAGACCTGATCCAATTACCCCAATAGTTTTTATATTATTTTCAAGGCTTACCTTATGACTAATTGCATCAATTCCATAGGCAAGGCCTGAAACTGTCCTTATATTTGTATCCTTAAATCCTTCAACAATTTTTTTACATGCCCATTTTCCGTAATCAGTACACTTTCTTGCCCCAATAAAGGCTATGGCGTTTTTGTCCTCTTTTTCAATTTTTCCCTTATAATAAAAAAGAGCAGGCCTATCATCTATAAAGGATAAATTTATGGGATAATTTTCATCATAGATAGTACAAATTTTGTAATTTCCCTTGATAACTTTTTCCTTATATGTTTTAAAATTTTCTAAATTTTTCTTAGAAAAAATCTTTTCTTTATTTTTCTTAGTCAACTTATCAAAAATTTTCCTATCAAGGTCAAAAAAATTATCCATATCAAGATTTTCACAAAAATCTAGTACTATCTTGTTGGATAAATTTATAAAATTAAAATATAAGAGTAATTCTTTCTTTTTCATCTAATCACCAAATGCATTTTTTATGTAATGAATCATCTTTTCTTCAAGATATACTTCGCAAACATCAAAGGAGATCAAAAATTCCCCCAGATTTTTTTCAATTAAATAAGCTTGGGCTGTTTTTTTGATTCTTTCTTGTTTAAAATAATCAACATCCAAACTTGCAGGTTTAAACTTATCATTTTTTCTGGTTTTAACTTCAACAAAGGTCAAAATATCATCTTTAATCGCTATAATATCAATTTCACCAAAAGATTTTAGGAAATTTCTTTCTAATATTTGGTATCCTTTTTTCTCCAAATACTTTGTGGCTATATCTTCCCCAAAATCTCCTATTGATCTTTTTTTGCTTTTCATATAAAAGATAGCTGCCTTTGGTAAAATTTTCTTAGAAAAGTTTTTCTATGAATTGGACACTCTCCATATTTTTCTATACCTTGGTAGTGTTTTTTTGTCCCATAGCCTGCATTGGTCTCAAAAGAATAATAGGGATAAATTTTTGAAAAATTTTCCATAATCTTATCCCTTCTAACCTTGGCAAGAATTGATGCACAGGAGATGGCATATTCGTACAAGTCACCTTTTACAATATTTAATTGCTTGATACCAGTATCAATTCTTTCAGCATCAATCAAAACAATTTGAGGGGTCTTTTCTAGCCCTTCTAGGGCATCTTTCATGGCAAGTTTTGTAGCCTCTTTTATGTTGATTTTATCTATAAGGATATTATTTGCATATCCAAAAGAATAAGAAATCGAATCATCAATGATTTTTCCATATAGTTCTTTCATCTTTTTTTTGGATAATTTTTTAGAATCAGTGACTCCTTCTATATAAGAATCTTTTTTCATAATTACTGCACAGGCTACAACAGGACCTGCCAAGGGTCCCCTTCCAACTTCGTCAATTCCTGCAATCAAATCATATTTTTCATGTATTTCGTTTTTAATTTCATCATTAAATTCAGAATATCTAGGCTTTTTCAATTGTTATCCTTCCAAGTTTTCCACTTCTAAAATCATTAAAAATTAAATTTGCACACCTTGTATAGTCTACCTCGCCCTTTCTAATAATTGCCCCTCTTCTAAGACCGATTTGATCATAAATTTCTATAGCTGTGCTAGTAGGATTAATCTTATATCTTTCTTTTAGATTTTCTGGATAAGACTCTTTCATAAATTCCAAAAATTTTAAGCACAATTCTTCAACATTTAAAATCTCATCCTTAATTGCATTTGTAAAAGATAGGTGAAGACCTGAATCTCCTTCAAGTTTTGGCCACAAAACACCAGGAGTGTCCAAAAGTAAAATTTTTTCTTTGGTTTTTATCCATTGTTTTTGTTGGGTAACCCCAGGCCTATTTCCAACTTTTGCTCCCTTTCTTTTAGCAATATTATTTATAAAGGTAGATTTTCCAGAATTTGGAACTCCAACCACCATCATCCTAATATTTTCATTTTCTATATTTTTTTCTTCATTTTTTATGAATTTTTCTTTTAAAATTTCCTTGGCTATATTATAAATTTGCCTTGTATTAATTTTTTCCTTAGAATTCATCTTTATAGCTTTAATTCCGCTATCTGCAAATTTTTTTATCCATTTTTCATTTTCAATAGGATCTGATAGATCAGTTTTATTCATTATTATAATCCTATCTTTTTTTTCAGTTATTTCTGAAATCAAAGGATTTCTAGATGATTCTGGGATTCTCGCATCTATTACTTCCAAAACTATATCAACAAGTTTTAGGGAATTTATTATTTCTTCTTTGGTCTTTTTCATATGACCAGGATACCAATTTATATTCATATATCCTCCTTATCTAATTATCAATTAATCTATTATATTTTACCATTTTAAGCTAATTATACATAATATAAAATTTTTTCTTAAAATTTACTTTTATATACAAAAAAATCAACCTCCAAGGAGGTTGATACAGACTGTTGACAAACTAAAAAATTTCCCATTTCGACCAAGTGCAACGAGCGGAGAAATATCATGAGATCTCTCCATGCGTTCACTTCACTCACTTAGTCGAGATGGGTTTTAGCGTAATTGTATGTTTAAATCATTGATTAATTATTAAACTGATTTTGTCTACGCTATGAATCAACCTCCAAGGAGATTGATTTTAATAATTTATTTTCTAATTTTAAGATAGGATAGGGTATAAAATAATTCTTTTTTAAAAAACAATAAGGCGGTTATACCATATACAAATAGGACTATCAAACTATCTATACTAGCACCTAAAATAAAGTGCAAGAAAGTTGGCTCTTTAATTTTGAAAAATTGACAAATTATTATAGAAAAGACTGTTGAAACTATTATTAAAAATAATTTTTTGTAAAAAATACTTTGCTTTCTTCCTTCAACAATTTTTTTTGTATATCTTACATGAAAGATCATCCTATATGTCATAGCAAGAGAGGTACCAATACCTACTCCTACAAGGCCTATTTTATTTACCAAAATTATTGATACAAGAATGTTAATTATGGCCTCAATATAGGCTGGTATAGTTATTTCCTTAAATTTATTTGCACTGTAGGCTAAATTAAGGTGGGGATATTTTATTAAATAAAGGGCCTCTGATAATACAATTATATAACCAAAAATTGGTTGAAAATAATCAGCATCAGTAATATTTTTTGTATATAGGCTAACGAAAGGACTTATTTGCAAGGCTGCTACTGTAAAAAGTCCTCCTACTAGAAAAAATATTATAAATTCATACATATCTAGTTTAAAATTTAGGTCTTCTGGATCGTTTTTTGCATAGGCTTGGCCAATAACAGGTTCGATTCCTGAGGATATTGACTTAACCAAACTACCCAAGCCATTTGTAACTAAGGCATAAACATAATAAATTGATACCATTTTTAAATTTGCAAAAATAGTTAATATAGTTATGTCTGTACTTGTGTGGATAAAGGCTGCTACATTAATGGCAAAACCATTCCACCTATCTTTTAAAAGTCTATTATCATATTTTTCATCCCAAGATATATTATAATTTTTCTTAATATAATGATTGTAAATTAAAGGCTGAATTATATACATACTTCCACTTACAAATTTTAAAATATGTATATTAGGATAAATTATTGCACTAAGATAGGTAAAGACTATATTTAATATGCTAATACCTATTTGGGTAAAAGAAATTACATATATTTTTTTATCTACTATTAATAAACTTCTAAGAGTAAGGGAGAACATATATTGTATAAATAAGGTTATTGATAAGATAATAGTTAATACAAATACATAAGTAAAACCAAAATCCTTATTTATAAATATAGGATAAACAAAGGCAAGAATTATGGAATAAGCAATAAAAATATAGCCAATATTTCTATAAAATCTTTTGGAAGTAACCAAAATACGGCTTATCTTTTTTGAATCCTTGTCTAAAAGCGGCTTATATAAATTTGCATATATAACTCCAGTTATTCCTCCTTCAACTAGGGCAATATAGCTTAAAAATTGACCAATAGAAGATACCAAACCATTAACAGAAGAACCAAAATAAACTAAAAGTATTTTAGGAATTATAAATCCACTTATTATAGTTACAATCTGCAACAGCAAAGAAGATACTGAATTTAATAAGGTAACCTTAGTCTTCATATTTCCACGCACTCAATCCGTGATCTCTTCTTTCACTTTCTTTAGGAAGTTTCATATAATCACCATAATTAATTTTTAAGTAGGTATCATAATCACTTACACCCTTAACAGTAATATTTTCAAATTGGTAGTCCTTATATGAATCAAAAATTTCCTTTGGTAAAATCCTACTACTTGAAGTTCCAAATACATTATTGGATATATATCCACTTTCTTTTATTCTAGATGATAAAGATTCTAATTTTTTTGCATAATATTTTCCGCTTTTTCTTTTAGCAATTTTCATAGCTATAGTATTTGCTAAACATTTTTTTGCATTAGACTCCCATCCGTATTCATGACATCTTGCAAAATAGTAATTTTTTCTTAAAACCTTATAAATCCAGAAGAAAAATAATTTTTTAAAATGTTTTGGCACATTATCTGCAGGAAAAATATCAACCCACAAATATCCATCGACATATCCACCTTCAAACTCTTCTCTAGTTTCAATTTTTGTATTAAGTACCTTTAAGAAAGGAATATCTGCATTATCTAGAGGAACACCTTTACATATTATCCCATCTCTTATCTCATTATTTTTTCTTAGTATCTCTAATAATTTATTGTACTCAGATCTTTTTATAGAAATATCAATGTCATCATCCCATGGAATAAACCCCTTATGCCTTACTGCTCCAAGCAAACTTCCAAAAGAAATACTGTATTCTATATTATTTTCTCTTAAAAATTCATCAACAATTTTTAAAAGTTTTACTAATTCCTCATGAACTTCTTTTTTGCTCAATTTGTATTTTTTCCTCATAAAATATATCTCCTAAATAAGCTTGTAAAATAATTCTTAAAGCTTATATTATAATATTCTAATTCTAAATTAATTCAATGTAAAAATAAATTAAAAAAAAGCCCCAAAAGGGGCAAAATTTTTAATAATTTGTTTTTTCTTTAACTTTAGCAGCCTTACCTTGACGTCCTCTAAGGTAGTTTAATTTAGCACGTCTAACCTTACCACGTCTAACGATTTTGAATGCTTCAAGTCTTGGTGAGTGATAAAGGAATGTTCTTTCAACTCCTACACCGTAAGAAAGTCTTCTAAGTGTAAAAGTTTTTCCAAGGTTTCCTTCATTTATTTTGATTACTACACCTTCAAAGTCTTGGAGTCTTGTTTTATCTCCTTCTTTGATTCTGTAGCTTACTCTTACAGTATCTCCAACTCTAAAGTCTGGATTATCTTCACGTAGTTGTTCATTTTCTATTTTTTTGATTAATTCCATCGTGATCCTCCTTGATATATCTATCGTATAAATCTCTTCTTACTCTTTTAGTTTTTTGAAGAGATGATTTCTTTTTCCATTCATCTACTAATTTATGATTTCCACTATAAAGTTCTTTTGGAACCATATAGCCATTAAAATTTCTAGGTTTTGTGTACTCATCATATTGTAGTAGACCATTGTAGTGTGAATCTGTAACTAAAGATTCTTTTTTTCCAACAACTCCTCCAATAAATCTTGAAAGAGAATCTATTAACACCATGGCAGGGATTTCGCCACCTGTTAAAACATAATCTCCAATTGAAACTTCATAATCAACATAGTGGTTGGTAATTCTTGCATCAATTCCTTCGTAATGACCACAAAGTATTACCAAGTCTTCAAAATCTGCAAATTTGATTGCTAATTTTTGGTTTAGGATTTCTCCTGCTGCAGACATGTAGACTACTTTTGATTTTGAGCTTTTATTTGCTATTAGGGCATCATAAATTGGCTGAGGTTTCATTAGCATTCCTGCCGCTCCACCAAAGACTGTATCATCAACCTTGTTGTGTTTGTCCTTGCTATAATCTCTTATGTTAACAAGATTAATTTCAATAAGTCCTTTTTCAATTGCTTTTCCTATTACCCCATAGCTTTTTAGAAATTCGAAAGATTCTGGAAAAAGTGTAAGTATAGTTATTTTATTCATAGTCTTTGAAGTTTTCCACTTCTATTTTTTTATTTTCTAAGTCAACATTTTTAATTGTAGCATTTAGGGCTGGAAAATAAACTTCCTTGCCATCTTTTTCTATTACATAGATGTCGTTTGGATAAACTCCTGTGATAACATCTTTTATAAAACCAAGTTCTTGATTTTTCTCATAAACTTTTAGGCCAATTAAATCAAATAAATAATATTCACCATTATCTAATTTCTCTAAGTCTTTGTCCTCAATAGTAAGTTCGTGTCCAATAAACTTTTCTACTTCATTAATATCATCATAGTCCTTGAGTTTTATGATAATACTACCCTTGTGCTTAAAGGATGATTCAATTGTAACTAAATTCCCATCAAGAAAAAGTTTAGATCCTTTTTCAAATCTTTTTTCATTATCAGAAAAAGATTTTATTTTAAGATTTCCTTTTATCCCATGAGTTGTAATTATTTCTGCTACAGTTATTTTCATATTCTTATATTAACCTTAACATCTTCTTTTACTGCACAAGCACGAGCAATAGTTCTAATAGAATTTATTATATTTCCACCTTTTCCAATTACTCTTCCCTTGTCAGCTTCTGCTACGTTAATTTTTATGTCAACTTCTCCGTTGTCTTCTTCTAATATTATTCCTACAGCATCCTTGTTTTCTACAAGTTCTGTAACTATTAGTTTGACTAATTCTTTCATTTTCTTAAGCTAAAACGTTGTTGTCGTTAAATAATTTTTCAACTATTGATGTTGGTTTTGCACCATTTTTGATCCATTGTTTAGCTTTTTCGTTGTCAACTTTAAATTCTTTTGGTTCAGATACTGGATTGTATGTTCCAATTTCTTCGATGAATTTTCCATCTCTTGGACTTCTAGAATCTGCTACAACTACTCTGTAAAATGGTCTTTTCTTTTGTCCCATTCTTTTTAATCTAATTTTTACTGCCATCATAACCTCCGTATTTTTTAGAAGAAAGGCATGTTAAATTTTCTTTTGCCTTTTCTACCTTTTTTCATATTAGTAAATTGTTTCATCATTTTCTTTAGTTCTTTGAATTGCTTTAATAATTTATTTAATTCGTTCATATCAACCCCAGATCCCTTGGCAATTCTTTCCTTACGACTTTTGCCAATAATCTCAGGTTTTTCTCTTTCTTCTTTGGTCATAGAAGATATTAAAGCTTCAATCCTTACAAATCCCTTTTCATCAACATTAACATTTTTTAACATCTTGTTGTTTACTCCAGGAATCATTGAAAGTAAATCCTCAAGCGGTCCCATATTTCTTATTTGATTTATTTGTTCAATAAAATCATCTAAGGTATAGGTTTGGTTTCGCATCTTTTCTTCAAGCTCTTTTGCATCTTTCAAAGAAACTTGCTTTTCTGCCTTTTCTATAAGAGATAAGACATCTCCCATTCCTAAAATTCTTGATGCCATCCTATCTGGATGAAAGGCTTCAAGATCGTCAAGTTTTTCTCCAGTACCAATAAATTTAATTGGCTTTCCTACAACTTGTCTAATTGAAAGGGCAGCTCCACCTCTTGCATCACCATCAAGCTTTGTTAAAATTACACCTGTTATATCGAGGTAGTCATCAAAAGTTTTTGCTACATTTACTGATTCTTGACCAACCATAGCATCAACTACCAATAAAATTTCATCAGGTTTAACAGCTTTTTTAATGTTTTTTAGCTCATCCATCAAGTCCTCATCAATTTGAAGACGTCCGGCCGTATCCATTATAACAACATCATTGTTATTTCTTCTAGCATATTCCTTGGCTTCATTTGCAGTTTTTACCGGATCTTGTTTTCCTTTTTCAAAAACTTCAACCTCAGCCTGACCCCCTACAACCTTTAATTGCTCAATAGCTGCAGGCCTATAAACGTCAAGAGCTACTAAAAGAGGATTTCTGCCTTCTTTTTTTAATTTGCGAACAAGCTTACCAGAGTGAGTTGTCTTACCAGAACCTTGTAAACCTACCATCAAAACAACATGAGGAGTAGATCCCTTTAGTTCAAGTTTAGAATTTTCCTTACCCATAAGATTTGTAAGCTCTTCATTTACAATCTTAATTACAGTTTGACCTGGAGTAAGAGATTCCATGACATCTTGACCCATCGATCTTTCCTTAACTTTTTTGATGAAATTTTTAACTACCTTGTAGTTAACATCAGCTTCAAGCAAGGAAAGTTTAATTTCTCTGGCTGCATTATCGATGTCTTTTTCGCTTAATTTTCCTTTTCCTGTAAGTTTACCTAAAGTATCTTGTAACTTTTCAGAAAGATTTGAAAAAATCATATTTTCACATCCTAAATCTTATTTATCATTTGATCTATTTTTTCAATAGCCTTATCTTCATTTGAACTTTCGATCAACTCTCTTAATAAAGATAAATCATCTCTTAACTCATCTTTTTTCTTCAATAAAGAAAGCTCATTTTCGAACTCAAATAATTTATCAACTGACCTTTGTACCATATCTGATATGGCCTGCTTTGACTTATTATTATTTTGGGCTATCTCATTTAATGATAAATCTTCATTGTAATAACAATTTATGACATCTTTTTGCTTTTCATTCAAAAGCGATCCATAAGTGTCAAACAATCTTGCAACTTGTACTAATTTTTCCATATTCTCACCCGTCAAGTAATTTTCTTGACCTATAAAGTATACTAGTAATTTTATATCTTGTCAAGATTTTTTCTTGACTATTTTTTTCTTGCATTTCCAATAATATTTGAAAATATAAAAATGAAATTATAAGGAAAATGTTGAATTTATTTTTAAATTTTTTTGAAAATTTTTAATTAACTTGTAAAAATTTTAATAAACTATTTCAATTTAAAATTTATTATAATTTGTTTTTAGCTAAGGGATTAAGAAGAATTAATCCTATTTGTCATTCTTATGCATCTAATAGCGAAAATACTATTGAACATATAGAAAATTATAGTGCTTTGAACGATTCAAAATAAATGAATTTTAAAAAAAGATTGAAAATGCAAAAAAGAATTGGAATTAAATAGAAAAAACAAGCTTATGAAAATTTTGTAAGTGAGTGTAATAACATTTAGATGAAAATTTGATAAGTAGATTTTCCTTTAACAACTTCTAATACACTATTATATTTATCCTCTACTGAAAAACTATTGTCATGAGATTTATGCTTTAATAATTCCATGTGTTTCTACTAAATTATTCTATCTTCTTATGTAGTTAAGGAAATAATATTTGTTGATAGCTCTAGGTGTATCAGCCTTTTTACCTTATTTATATAATTCTATACATTCCTTTTTAAACTCATACCTATATTTCATAAAAATACCCTCCTTACTGGTTTGTCCAGTAAAGAGGGTACATATACTTAGCTATTCTGTTTCATCACTTTTTATTAATAAATTATATTATTTTTTTCTTTTTTTACTTACAAATAATCCACCTATAGCTGTCATTAAAATTCCTGCTAAACCTTCTACAGATTCAATGCCAGTTTGTATATTTTTACCTATTTGACCTAAGCTTTTTGTATTATTTGCTTTGTCTTTATTATTTGGCTTATTAGTTCCAGGTGTTTTTGTACTTGGATTTTCTGGTTTATTTGTTCCAGATGTTTCTGTACTTGGAT
>NZ_PNHP01000002.1:319815-321342 GCF_002871895.1 Anaerococcus hydrogenalis
CTGGTTTATTTGTTCCAGATGTTTCTGTACTTGGATCTGCTGGTTTATTTGTTCCAGATGTTTCTGTACTTGAATTTTCTGGTTTATTTGTTCCTGGTGTTTCTGTACTTGGATTTTCTGGTTTATTTGTTCCAGATGTTTCTGTACTTGGATCTGCTGGCTTACTTGTTCCTGGTGTTTCTGTACTTGGATCTGCTGGTTTATTTGTTCCAGATGTTTCTGTACTTGGATCTGCTGGTTTATTTGTTCCTGGTGTTTCTGTACTTGGATTTGATGGCTTACTTGTTCCAGGATTTTCTGTACTTGGATCTGCTGGTTTATTTGTTCCTGGTGTTTCTGTACTTGGATCTGCTGGTTTACTTGTTCCAGGATTTTCTGTACTTGGATCTGCTGGTTTATTTGTTCCAGATGTTTCTGTACTTGAATTTTCTGGTTTATTTGTTCCAGATGTTTCTGTACTTGAATTTTCTGGTTTATTTGTTCCAGATGTTTCTGTACTTGGATTTGATGGATTACTTGTTCCTGGTGTTCCTGTACTTGGATTTTCTGGTTTATTTGTTCCTGGTGTTTCTGTACTTGGATTTGATGGATTACTTGTTCCTGGTGTTTCTGTACTTGGATTTTCTATATTTTTATTTTTTATTTCTTCTAAAGCTTTTTCAGCTTCTGCTCTTTTTTCTTCCGCTTCTTTTCTAGCTTTGACAGACTCAGCTAATTCTTTCTTAGTTTTTCCCAACTCTGCTTTTACTTTGGTCAATTCTTCTTTGCTTGCAGTATTTGAAGTTTCTAATTCTTTTACTCTTTCTTCTGCTTTTTCTTGAGCTTTTTTAGCAAGATTTTCTGCATCTTTTGCTTTTTCAGCCTCTATTTTTGCAGATTGAACGGCTCTTTGAGCTTCTTGTTTTGCTTTTGCTATTTCATTTCTAGCTTCTTCTTGAGCTTTTTTTGCTTTTTGCTCTGCTAATTTAGCCTTAGCTATAGCAGCTTCTTTTTCTGCTTCTGATTTTGTTTTATCTTCTATAGCTTTTTTTGCTTCTACTTTAGCTTGTCTTGTTTCTTCTTGAGCTACTTGTAAAGCTTTTTCTGCTTTTTTTACTTTTTCTTTTGCTAATTGAGTTTCTTGTTGAGATTTGCTAGCTTCTTCTTTAGCTTGTTCAGCTAAATCTTGTGCTTTTTGAGCTTCATCTCTAGCTTTTTCTACAGCTTTTTGAGCTTCTGTTAACTGACTTTGTAGATCTTTCTTTTCTTGTTCTAGTTTTTTAATGTTCTCTTCTGCTTTTGAAAGACTAGCTTTTGCTTCTTGTGCTTCTTTTGCTGCTTTTTCTTTTGCCTTGTTTGCTTCTTCTAAATCTGTTTTTGCTTTGGCTAATTCTGTTTCGGTAGCCCCACTTGATTTTTGTAGATTTTCTAAGTTTTCTTCTGCAAGTTTTTTAGCTTCTTTGGCTTTTGCTTCTGCTTCTTGGGCTTTTTGTGCTGCAGCTTGGGCTTCTTTTACAGATTTTTGAGCTTCTTCTTTGGCTTTGGCTA
>NZ_PNHP01000002.1:321802-338494 GCF_002871895.1 Anaerococcus hydrogenalis
CTGTTTCAGTAGCTCCGCTTGATTTTTTTAGATTTTCTAAGTTTTCTTCTGCAAGTTTTTTAGCTTCTTTGGCTTTTGCTTCTGCTTCTTGGGCTTTTTGTGCTGCAGCTTGGGCTTCTTTTACAGATTTTTGAGCTTCTTCTTTGGCTTTGGCTATTTCTTCTTTAGCTTTTCTTTCGGCTTCTTCTGCCTTGGCTTGAGCTAGAGCTTTTTCCTTTTCTGATTTTGTTTTATCTGCTTTGGCTTCTTCTGCTTCGGCTTTGGCTTTGTTTGCTTCTTCTTGAGCTTTTTCTGCTTTGTTATTTGCTTCTTCTGCTGCAGTTTGGGCCTTGCTTGCTTTTTCATTTGCTTCGCTTGCTTCGGCTTGGGCTTTTTGAGCGGCTGCTTTTGCTACTTTTAGCTGATTTTCAATTTCAGATTTTTCTTTTGTTAGATTTTCTTTTTCTTTTTTAAGATTTTCTATATTTTCTTGAGCTTTTTCTAGGCTTTCTTTTGCCTCTTGAGCTTGATCCTTTGCATCTTTAGCTTCTTTTTCAACTTTTTCTTTTTCTTTGTTAGCTTGTTCAAGATCTGTTTGAGCTTTTTCTAAATCTTTTTGTGCTTTTTCTTTTTCAGCTTGACTTGCTTGATTTGATTTTTCTAATTCTTTTACTTTATCTTTAGCAGCTTGTTCACTTTCTTTGGCTAGTTTTTCTGCTTTTTCTGCATTTTCTTTAGCTTGATTAGCTGCTTCTACCAAATTATTTGCTTGATCCTTAGCTTCTTCTATCTTCCTTTCAGCATCTTTTTTAGCTTTTTCCGCCTCTAATCTTGCTGCTTTTTCTTTAGTTTGAGCTTCTATTACTTTTTCTTCAGCTTCTTTCTTTTCTTGCTTAGATAATGATGCATCTTTTTTTGCTTCCTCAGCTTGTCTTTTAGCTTCTTCTGCATCTTTTTGAGCCGCTTCTAAGTTTTCTGCAGCTTTTTTGGCTTTTTCTTGTGCAGCATTTGCTTTTTCATTGGCTGCCTGAGCCTCAGACTTACTTTTTTCTAGGGCATCTTTGGATTTTTGAGCTGATTTTTTAGCTCCTTCTAATTCACTTTGTAATCTTTTTATTACTGCTTCTTTTTCTTTTATTTGCTTCTTTAATTCTTCAATTTCTTTTTTTAGGTCTTCGTACTGGTTATCATTATCAGTATTAACGGTCACTAAATCCCCTATATCAACTAATATGTAGGACTTATCTGGATAAACAACTTTTATTTTTTTGCCATTACTAAAGTCTAAGTAAGATACATGAGGATTTACAGCCTTAACATTTTGTGTTATCGCAGACCTATATCTACCAATATTATTTATATCTTCAACAGCAGTTTTTGAAGGTTTGACAAAAGGATAACGATCACAATCTTGCTTTTGTCTTAGAATTTGGCTAAATTCAATATAATTTGAGCTACCATCCCTATAAGTAATCTTAACACTATGACCATCACTACTCATTCTAACACCATAATAGTGAGGGTTAAGTTTTTTGATTACAGAAATAATATTTTCTTCTTCTTCATAGCTTAAACTACGAATATTATCAACTGCTATTTTTTCATCTGGTAAGATGGCTGGATATTTTTCACTATCTCTTTCCTCCTCAGGGGTAGCTCCACTTGAACCATCGGTTTCTAGATTTTTATTTGATAATACCCAACTTCCATTAATAAGGAATTCAACCTTATCTTTAGTTGATACTTTTGGCTGGATATATAAGTATTTATCCTTATGGACTCCCCAGACCTTTCCAGAATAATATCCTTCTTTAATATCTTTTCCTTCCCTTACCTGTCTATATTCTACTCCATTAATTTTTACACCATTAATGCTTCTTAGTTTATCTCTATCATGCTTATATTTAAATTTAGTATAATTATCCTTAGAGCTTCTTTCGCTATAACTTTGAGCATAGCTCACAGAATAATTTTTTAAAACATTACTCTGCTCATTAATCAAACCACTAAAATTTATTACTAAAGCTAAGCTTGCAATACCTGCAATACTTTTAACACTTTTCATAATACCTCCCATAATATATGTTGTTATTCATTGCTATATTAATAAATATTTAACAAGAAGTCAATGATAATGATTATCTGTATTGATTATGGAAAAGTTTTATACATCTTTATAATAAATATATATTATATTCTTTATTATTATTTCTTATATCAAATCTTCTTTTTCTCATTGTTAAAATTATATTATTCTATAAATTTATAAAATAAGAAAAATTATTTATTTTTGCTTTTATTATGTTTTATCTTAATCCTCTTTTTAAAGCAATTAATCAAAAATTTATATAATTAAGTTAGTATTAATTTTATGATAGATTTTAATAAGAATATTCTTACCTATGACAAGCCTTATGAAGATAGGAATTATAAGTTCATAAATAGATCAACCTGCCGACAAAATTAAAACTTGATAATTTTAAACAGATAAAAAACTTTGATTTTGTTTGTTTATCCCGATTTATCGTACCTAGTAAGTTAGGATATTTCATAAGATTTCTCCATCACTTACACTAAAACACTTTTGCTTCGTAAACTTATTTGTGCTTATAAAAACTAATTTGCTTTGCAAATTTTTCCAGGCTTTCGCACCAGTTTTCAGGATTTGTAACCGAGGGCAATGGTTATAAATCTTCTTAGTTTTATAGATAATTGTACCAAGTCAAGCACAATCATCTAGTCGAGATATTTTATAGTTTAATTTTATTTTTTTTATATTTTAAACTTATATACTTTTACAAATTTATGAAATTTTATTTGAAATTTTCTAAAATATTATTTATTGATACTTTTATTTGTATAATTTTGATTATTTTGTTTGTATAAATCTTTAAGTTCTTTTAAAAATTGAAAAATATATAAAATAAAAAATACCCTCCTTACTGCTTATACAGTAAAGAGGGTAAATAAATTACAATTGCCTTCCTTATTCAAAAAACCATTTTAAAATCTTTATGGCCTTAGCCAATCTGGTAATTGTTGACTATTATCCCTATTTTCTTTTTTTTCATTTCTTGGATTTGCTTCTTTAAATTCTTCAACTTTTGATGAATCCATTGTAAATTCGAAATCTACTGATTTTTTCTCCCCAGATCTAACAATTTGAACTTTTGCCTTATCTCCAATACTATAATTTAAAAGAAGTTTTTTAAGATTTGACATATCTTTTACTTTTTCTCCGTCAATTCCTACTATTATATCTCCCTTTCTAAAATAATTTCTTGCATCATCAGATACAGATTGGACATAAACTCCGTCTTCGCTTCCTACAGTTTTTGGATCAATATTATTAGATTGTAGTAGTAAGTCTAAATTTATTCCAGTAATTCCCAAATATACTGAATTAAATTTTCCATTTTTTGAAATTTCACTTATAACTTTTTTTGCTAAATTTACAGGTATTGCAAAACCTATTCCATCCGAATTTCCAGCCTTAGCTGTGTTTATTCCTATTAGCTCTCCCTTAGAATTTAACAAGGCTCCACCAGAATTTCCTGCATTTATTGCTGCATCTGTTTGCATTAGTCCATCCATTTGAGCACCATTTTCAAATGATACAGTCCTATTTAAACCGGAAATAATTCCACTAGTAACTGTTGATTGTAATTCAAGACCCAATGGGTTTCCAATGGCTACTGCCTTATCACCAACATTTACCTCATCACTATCACCCAAATCAATAGGATCTAGGTTATTTGCATTAACTTTTATAACTGCAAGGTCTAGGGTTGGATCGTTCCATACAAGTTTTGCCTTTTTTGTTTTATTATTTGAAAATAAAACATTAATCTCACTTGCATCTCCATTTCCAATTACATGAGAATTTGTCAAAATATATCCATCTTTTGTTACAATAGAGCCTGAGCCTACCCCTTCAACATATCCTGTTTGGGGACCAAAAATAGTATTTTGTGTAGCCTTAGTTTTTGTTGTAATTCCTACAACAGAATCTATACTTTTTTTAACAACAGCCCTTTCCATTGTCACATTATCATTTGGATTTATATTTATCACGCTCTTATTTTTTTCATTAGAATTATTTAAATCTTTTTTATTATCCTCTGCCTTAAAAGAACTTCCAAGTAAAGAAAATACCAAAAATCCTCCCAAAACAGCTCCAATAAGTCCTGAAAGAAAATTAGAAAATCCACCAGAACCCTTATTTCTTCTAGCCATATATGCCTCCTTTATTCTTTATATAATTATTCTACAAAAAAGTGTTAATAATATGTTATATATTTTTATCAAAATAAAAATCTCAAGATAACAAAATTATAATTTTCTATAATAATTTTTAAACAAATTTGCACCTATATTCTTTTATATTTAAAAAGCCAGGTAAGTGTTTAAACTTCCTGACTCTATAAATAACCTAGTATTATATTTTTTATCTTTTTAAAAATAATTTTAATTTTATATAGTTAGTATGTGATAAATTATTTCTAATAAATTCTCTTATTTTTTCCTTGAAGTTTAAAGGATTTATTGGATATTCTAATAAACTCTTATCAAGTTTTGCTAATAAGTCCCTATAAACCTCTTCTTTACCGTAGCTTTTTTCTTTACTACATTGCCAAAATCTTAAAAATATTTCTCTATTGTTAAATGGTGGGAATTCCTCACTGGCTATATCAGATTCAGCTTGATAAAGAGTACCCCAATTTCCTGTATCTTGCTCCCAGTGAAATAATTTCATTGGAACTATATCTTTATGCTTATCTAAAAATGGTCTCGCTTCATCAAGCCAAGCTTGGAATGATTCATTAAAATATGTTATATCATCTGGAATACCTAAAAGTTTTGATATTTCTTTACCATATTTAACATCATCTTTATCATAATAATGAACAATGACCTCAGCATTATTTCCAGTTATAACATAGGGATTATCAAACTTATCTAAAATTGCTTGAATTGTTAAATTTTTTGGTAATTTCCTTGCATTTTCTATATTCATTTCGTAAATTTCTAAGAAATCATCCCTAAAACTTTCTAGATTATCTAAAATTATAAAATCATCATTATTATCTTTAGTTATTTTTTTAGGTATATAGATATCTGAATCTTTTTCATTAAGAGTATTCATAGTGGATACAAAATATTTAATTGGAACCTCTGCCTTTTTACTTGCTGCATACATTATCCTAGAATCAATACCAGCTGAAATAGAACAGATTATGTTATCTGATCTATTATATAAGGCTTTTATTTCATTTACTAATATATTGGAAATAATTTCTAGATTTTCATCATAAGATTTTTTTTCAACATCTACCCAAAACTTATGTACACTTCTAGTTTTTACATCTAAATATCTATTTGGTAATACTTTATAAATATTTTTATAAATAGTATTATCATTATAAAATTCAAACTCTGATAACTCACAGTATTTTGAATTCAAGTACTCTAAAAGTTTTGGATCATTTGATAATTCTTGTTTTTTAAAATAATTGATTATAGAAGTATCCGATCCTATAAGTAGTTCATCTTCCTTTGTATAAAAAATCCTTCTTAAAGATGATGGATCTGTTAAAATTTTAAACTCATCATTATTTATATATAATATCAGCCATCTACCAGCCAAATTAACTGTTTGTTTTATTAGATCATCAAAATCATAAGAATTTTTAAAAAGTTTTTCAATTATAATTTTATTATCCTCTTTAAAATTATCAGGATTAATAATATAACCTAAGAGTATTAATTTTTTATTTCCTAAACTTACGCTTTCTTTTTGAAGGTCAGCATGATTATACAAAGTCAATCCATCAACTAGATCTTCTTTATCCCATTCTAATTTATTTTCTAGATTTTTGCCTATAATAAATTGTCTTCTAAAAAGTAATTTTTCTTTCATTTTATTCTCCACAAAATTTATTTTATAGTATGATTATACTTAGTTATTCGATACATGATAAATATATATTTTTAACTGAATAAATTATATCTTATTTTGTGAAAATATAAAAATTTTATCTTAAAATATATAAACTTTTTTATCTTAATTGAAATACCTTTAATATATAAAAAATAAATTGCAGGCAATATTAAGAAACATACTTTAAAATGAACTTAATGAACATAAATCTCAAAAGATCTCTATGCTTAGGTTTCTATCACATACTCTATAATATAATAAGATTTATTTTACTTAAAATAGTTAATTATAAAGAGAATCTATTACTTGATTTCTTATTTTCTAATCACAGTCCCTGTCTTTTTTTCTAGGGCTTCACTTGCTTTTTCTAGGGATGTTATTAGGGCTACTCCCTCGTCAGATTTTTCTACAAAATCTATGCAGGCCTCTATTTTGGGTAACATGGATCCTGGTGCAAATTCTCCTTGGTCAATGTATTTTTTAGCTTCTTTTATTGTCATTTCATCTATTTCTTTTTGATTTTCTTTTTTGTAATTTATCATCACCTTATCAACGGTTGTTAATATTAATAGCATATCTGCCTTTAAATCATGGGCTAATAAGGATGATGACCTATCTTTATCTATTACAGCTGAGATTCCAGTAAGGTTTTGGCCAGTTTTTATTACTGGTATACCTCCACCTCCAACTGTTATTACTATGTTGTTATTTTCTAATAAGTTTTTAATAACATTTATTTCTATTATTTTATTTGGTAAGGGGCTTGCCACTACCCTTCTATATCCTCTTTTTGCATCTTCTACATATAGATATCCATTTTCTTTAGCCTTATCCTCGGCTTGTTTTTTTGTTAAAAAGTTTCCTATTGGTTTTGTTGGATTTTTAAAAGCCGGGTCATCTTTGTCAACTAATACTTGGGTAAGGATATAGGCTACTTCCTTTTCTTTTTTCCTATTTTTTAATTCGTTTCTTATGGCTTGTGAAAGGTGATAGCCAATATATTGCCCCACATTCAGCAAAGGGCATAAGTAGTGTATCCCCACCTTTATTTGCTGCAAATTCCATGGCATTATTTATCATACCAACTTTGGGACCATTTCATGACCTACTGCTACATTATATTTTTATGATAAATCTACTATTATTTTTGCTGTCTTTTTACTAATTCTACCTGGTCTAAAGGGGTATTACCTAAGGCATTTCCCCCAAGAGCTATAACTATTGTTTTTTTTCTCATTTTTATTCCATTTTTTATTTTAATGTTGCATACATTATAGCTTTTATTGTATGCATTCTATTTTCTGCTTGATCAAAGACCTTACTTTGTTTTCCCAAAAATACCTCATCTTTTACTTCCATTCCATCAAGGTCGAATTTATCTCCAAACTTTTCATATATTTCTTTTCCTGTTTTGGTTTGAAGATTGTGGAAAGATGGAAGACAGTGTAGAAAAATTGCATCTTTATCAGCAAAATCCATAACTTTTTGATTTACTTGATAAGGGTGTAGGATTTCAATTCTTTTCTCCCATACTTCTTTTGCCTCTCCCATGGAAACCCAAATATCTGTATATACTACATGGGCATCTTTTGCTCCCTTTTCTACATCTTCCGTAAATTCAACCTTTGATCCGTGAACTTTTGCAAATTCTTTGGCTTCTTTTATTAGTTTTTCATCTGCCCACAATTCTTTTGGCCCACAGCCTGTATAATTTATGCCAAGTTTTGCACATGCAACCATTAGGGAATTACTTACATTATTTCTGCAATCTCCCATAAATACAAAATTTAAGCCCTTAAGATATCCAAAATTTTCTTTAATTGTTAGCATATCAGCTATCATTTGTGTTGGATGAAACTCATCAGTTAGGCCATTCCATACAGGAACTCCTGAATATTTAGCTAATTTTTCAACTAAAGTTTGGTCAAATCCCCTATATTCAATCCCATCATAAAATCTACCTAACACTTTTGCCGTATCTTCAATTGATTCTTTATGGCCCATTTGGCTTGAATTTGGATCAAGATAAGTTACACCCATTCCCAAATCCATTCCTGCAACCTCAAATGAACAACGTGTCCTGGTTGAAGTTTTTTCAAACAATAAAACTATATTTTTTCCCTCAAGATATTTATGAGGGCTTCTTGTCATTTTTAATTTTTTAAACTCTTCACCTAAATTTATTAAATATTTTATTTCATCTTCCGTTAAATATTTTAATCCTAATATACTTCTTCCTTGTAAATTTACTGGCATAATAATCTCCTTAATATGATATTATAAATATTTTATTTTATTTTTTTGTTATGATTTTGTTTGTGTTATAAGTCTCTTTCAAGAGGCATTGACATACATCTTGGCCCACCACGACCTACAGTTAAATTTGATGCATCCAATTCCAAAACTTTAATACCTGCTTTTCTTAAAGCCTTATTTGTTACAGTATTTCTCTTATAAACCAAAACCTTGCCAGGAGCAAGGGTTAGGGTATTAGACCCATCATTCCATTGTTCTCTCTCAGCCGCTATAGGATCTCCTCCACCACACGGGATTAGGCGAACTTTTTTAATTCCTAGGGCATTTGCTAAAATTTGATCTAAATTTCCAGAAGCTCTTTTTATTTTTAATTCATTTTTTAAGGGATCTTTAGATAAAATCTTAACCTCCATCTTTTTAATAATAGCAGGATGGTAAGTAAAGGCATCTATATCTACTTGGGTGAATACAGTATCTAAATGCATAAAGGCCCTATTATGGGGGATTTTTAAGGCATAAATTTTTTCAATCTTATTTTCATAATCACCAAAAAATAATTTTTCAGCTAATAATTTAATAGCCTCAAACTGAGTTCTTTGTGAAATCCCAATCAATAAAGTATGATCATTGCCATTTAAAACATCCCCACCTTCTATATGGTAAGTATTATCCCTACCGTAAAAAATAGGAATATTTTTCCTATAAGCTGGATGATATCTAAAAATATAATCACAATAAATAGTTTCCCTATTCCTCGTCATAGAATACATCTTATTAAAGACCAGACCATTTCCTATACTTGTAAATGGGTCTCTTGTAAAATATAAATTTGGCATAGGATTAATAGCAAGATAAGACTTACCAACTTCCATCTTATCAAGATCTTTATTCTTAAAAAGTCCCAATTCTTTTAAGGTCAAACCTACCATAGTTCTTTCTACAAATTTTTTATTATCTTCAATTTGTTCAAAATATTCTTTAGACATTTCTAATAATTTCTTATCACTACAGCCTGTTTCTTTCAGGTATTGATCTAAGAAAATTTCTCTCAAACCTTCATTACAATCAAGAGTTTCAGCCATCAAATCCTCAAGATAAACAACATCAACTCCCTCATTTCTCATAATTTTTGTAAATCTATCATGTTCTTTTTGACAAGAAGTTAAATCCGGTATATCATCAAACAAAAGATTTTCTAGATTAGAAGGTGTTAAATTCAATAACTCTTCACCAGGTCTATGAACTAAAACTTTTTTAAGAGCTTTAATTTCACTTGTAACTTGTATCTTAGCCATACTTCCTCCTAGAATACAATTTAACAAAAAATAATCCCAACTCAAACATAAATTCATAACTCTTATACTAATAGTATAGATCATAAAAATATATTTAGTGAAAATTTAAAAAATTGTTTATTAAATATGATAATAATTAAAACTTAGGGGAAAAATAAATTGAATATTAAAAAATAATAAAATTCAAAAAAATCTTACTAAAAAAAGACAGCTTACAAATATTGTAAATAAGCTGTCTTTTAAATCGTGGCGCGGCATTGAGGATTCGAACCCCAGGCCTACTGGTCCGTAGCCAGTCGCTCTATCCAACTGAGCTAATACCGCTCGAATTATTATATATGTAAAATCTAAAATCTTTACAATTACCTATAAATATATTAAAAGGTAGAATTTAAATTTAAAAAAATATTAATATTCAAATAAGAATATTAATTATAAAAATAACAAAAAATAAATAAAATAAAAATGGAGCGGGTGAAGGGAATCGGACCCTCGCAACCAGCTTGGAAGGCTGGGGCTCTACCACTGAGCTACACCCGCAAGTAATAATTGGAGCGGAAGACGGGATTCGAACCCGCGACCCTCGCCTTGGCAAGGCGATACTCTACCACTGAGCCACTTCCGCATATATGTGTGGGAAGAATAAGTAAGAAAGTTAACAAATATCTTCCCATTTATTTAAGTAAATATGAAAAATTATAATATCAAAGCAAAGCTTTAATATGGAGCTGATGATAGGACTTGAACCTACAACCTATTGATTACAAATCAATTGCTCTACCAATTGAGCTACATCAGCCTATTGGATTTCAATAGAAATCCAAGCCCTATATCAGTCGGACAAATATTTGGCGACTTAGATGGGATTCGAACCCACGACCTCTGCCGTGACAGGGCAGCATTCTAACCAACTGAACTACTAAGCCATAAAATAAGCACAAGACTTATTTAATGGTGGAAGTAACAGGGCTCGAACCTGTGACCCCCTGCTTGTAAGGCAGATGCTCTCCCAACTGAGCTATACTTCCAAAAAAGTGACTTTATCGGGATTTGATCCCTGTCCCCTGTGGGGTTTAAAATCTTTTAGATTTTAAATCTTCGAGATGAGCCAAAGGCGAATCCGAAGAACAACCGCCGTAAAGGTGGTATCCCTCTAAAACGAAGGATAATACTCTTACTCGATAAAGTTTAATATGGTGACCCTACCGGGATTTGAACCCGGGATACCGCCGTGAAAGGGCGATGTCTTAACCGCTTGACCATAGGGCCTTAATATTTAAAGTGGTGACTCCACCGGGATTTGAACCCGGGATACCAGCGTGAGAGGCTGGTGTCTTAACCACTTGACCATGGAGCCAGAAGCTCCAGGCAAATATAATAAGCACAGAGCTTATAAAAAAATGGTAGCGAAGAAGAGACTTGAACTCTTGACACTCCGGGTATGAACCGAATGCTCTAGCCAACTGAGCTACTTCGCCACATGGTTGCGGGAGTAGGATTTGAACCTACGACCTCCGGGTTATGAGCCCGACGAGCCACCAAGCTGCTCCATCCCGCGATATAATATTCTTAGTATGAGCATCTTGTTTAAAATTATTCTACACTTAGAAAAATAATAATTGGCGCTCAGGGTGGGGCTCGAACCCACAACCTACCGGTTAACAGCCGGGTGCTCCACCATTGAGCTACCTAAGCATTCCAATAAAAAATAAAAAAAATCTTATATAAATACCTTCTATTAAAATCAATAGAAGATATTTTATAAGTTTGGCAACTACCTAGTCTCCCGGGAGGTCTCCCTCCGAGTACCATCGGCGTTAGAAGGCTTAACTTCTGTGTTCGGTATGGGAACAGGTGTATCCCTTCTGCCATCGTCACCATATTCTCTTGTAGAGTTTCAAATCACGTAGTGATTTGCAAATCTTCGAGATGAGCCCTTGGGCGAATCCGAAGAAATCAGCGAGTTACGCAGTTACGAGCGCACTCTACTTCGCTTTTTATCCTTTTAAACCTCTTTTAATTAATAGCTATAAATATTTCCAGTCAAGATATAAAGTTTAGTATCCATTAGCTTAATACATTACTGCACTTACACCTTGGACCTATCAAAGGTATTTTCTTTACCTACTCTAAGAAATCTTATCTTGAGGGTTGCTTCGTACTTAGATGCTTTCAGTACTTATCAATTCCGCACTTAGCTACCGAGCCATGCTAGTGGCCTAACAACTCGTACACCATTGGTGCGTCCATCCCGGTCCTCTCGTACTAAGGACAGCTCCTCTCAAATTTCTTACGCCCACGCTGGATAGGGACCGAACTGTCTCACGACGTTCTGAACCCAGCTCGCGTGCCTCTTTAATGGGCGAACAGCCCAACCCTTGGGACCTACTCCAGCCCCAGGATGAGACGAGCCGACATCGAGGTGCCAAACCTCCCCGTCGATGTGGACTCTTGGGGGAGATAAGCCTGTTATCCCCGGGGTAGCTTTTATCCGTTGAGCGATGGCCCTTCCATGCGGTACCACCGGATCACTAAGTCCGTCTTTCGACTCTGCTTGAGTTGTAGCTCTCGCAGTTAAGCTCGCTTTTGCCTTTATACTCTACGAATGGTTTCCGTCCATTCTGAGCGAACCTTTGAACGCCTCCGTTACTTTTTAGGAGGCGACCGCCCCAGTCAAACTGCCCAACTGACAATGTCCCATGCCCTGATTCAAGGGCTATGGTTAGAACTTTGATATTAAAAGGTTGGTATCCCACCAGTGACTCCATCTAGATTGGCATCCAGATTTCCAAGTCTCCCAACTATCCTGTACATTTAATCTCAAAATCCAATATCAGCCTACAGTAAAGCTCCACGGGGTCTTTCCGTCCTAGCGTGGGTAAGTCGCATCTTCACGACTACTACAATTTCACCGGATCCTTTGTTGAGACAGTGCCCAAATCGTTACACCTTTCGTGCGGGTCGGAACTTACCCGACAAGGAATTTCGCTACCTTAGGACCGTTATAGTTACGGCCGCCGTTTACTGGGGCTTAAGTTCTAGCCTTCGATTGCTCTAAGCCTTCCCCTTAACCTTCCAGCACCGGGCAGGTGTCAGCTCCTATACTTCATCTTGCGATTTTGCAGAAACTTGTGTTTTTGGTAAACAGTCGCTTGGGCCTGGTTTCTGTGGCCTGATCTCTCAGGCTCCCCTTCTCCCGAAGTTACGGGGACATTTTGCCGAGTTCCTTAACAAAGGTTCTTCCGCGCGTCTTGGTATTCTCTACCTCCCTACCTGTGTCGGTTTTGGTACGGGCGCTTTGGTCTGGATAGTGACTTTTCTTGGCAACATGGAGTCATCAACTTCTCTACTTATGTTTTCGATACCTATCAGCTTTCAGAATTTGTGAAAGGCGGATTTGCCTACCTTTCTTCCTACGGCTTTAGACCATCATCCATCAGATGGCTTTGATTATCCTTTTGCGTCATCACTTCTCTCCTATCGACTTCAAGCGGTACAGGAATATAAACCTGTTATCCATCGCCTACGCCTTTCGGCCTTAGCTTAGGTCCCGACTTTCCCTGAGGGGACGAGCCTTGCTCAGGAGACCTTAGGGTTTCGACGGGGATGATTCTCACATCCCTTCTCGCTACTCATGCCAGCATTCTCTCTTGTATTAAATCCACTTTTGCTTTCGCCTTGGCTTCGTCTCTAATACAATGCTCCTCTACCAGTAATAGAGGTATTAAGTTTAGCTATGAGTCCTAGTTTTTTAACTCTAACCAGTGATTGTTAGTTCATAATTTCTTATGATACCTACTTTGACTTTAGACTTGTGTTTTTTGAATATCTTTTCTTTAATATCCTATCTTTTATGTCTGCGTCTGAAATTTGCATTTCTTTTATAATATAATCTCTTCTGTTATTGTTTTTGTTAAATATTTCCTAGTCTCATTTGTAAACTTAATCCCTCTATTAATCCGAAGCTTCGGTATTGAATTTAGCCCCGTTCATTTTCGGCGCAAACCCACTTGACCAGTGAGCTATTACGCATTCTTTAAATGCATGGCTGCTTCTAAGCCAACGTCCTGGTTGTCTTAGTAGATTCACATCCTTTTCCACTTAATTCAAATTTTGGGACCTTAGCTGTCGGTCTGGGCTGTTTCCCTTTCGACTTAGAAGCTTATCCCCCTAAGTCTGACTCCCTGACTTGATTTTTTGGTATTCGGAGTTTGATAGGTTTCGGTACGGTAATCCGCCCTAGACCATTCAGTGCTCTACCCCCTAAAATCTTAGGTCAGAGGCTAGCCCTAAAGCTATTTCGAGGAGAACCAGCTATCTCCGGGTTCGTTTGGTTTTTCGCCCCTATCCACAGTTCATCCGATGCGTTTTAAACCGCACCCGGTTCGAGCCTCCATTGAATTTTACTTCAACTTCACTCTGACCATGGATAGATCACCCGGTTTCGGGTCTATTCCATCTTACTTTCGCCCTATTAAGACTCGCTTTCGCTACGGCTTCTGATCTTAAATCATTAACCTTGCAATATAGAATAACTCGCTGGCCCATTCTACAAAAGGTACGACATCACGTTCGTTCACGCTCTGTCTGCTTGTAGGCACTAGGTTTCAGGTTCTATTTCACTCCCCTTTCGGGGTTCTTTTCACCTTTCCCTCACGGTACTTGTTCACTATCGGTCACATGTTAGTATTTAGCCTTAGGGGATGGGCCCCCTATCTTCACACCGGGTTACTCGTGCCCGGTGATACTTTCCCTCTCATATCTTAAAGCTTTCGTCTACAAGACTGTCACTTTCTTTGGTTTATCTTCTCAAATAATTCGACTAACTTTAAGATATCGCTAATGAGTTAGGCTCTTTTCCTTTCGCTCGCCGCTACTTAGAAAATCGATGTTTCTTTCTCTTCCTCCTGCTACTTAGATGTTTCAGTTCGCAGGGTATCGCCTTACTAAGCTATGTATTCACTTAGTAATGATTGTGTCTTCCACAACCGGGTTGCCCCATTCGGAGACCTAGGGGTCAGTGCTTTTTGTGAGCTCACCCTAGTTTTCGTTCACTTACGTCCTTTATCGCCTTCATGTGCCAAGGCATCCACCTTGTGCCCTTTCTTTCTTGACTGGAAATATTTATAGCTATTTAATTTTATTAGGTTCTAATGAAAAACCGTATGGTTTTTCTTGGTGGAGATGAAGAGATTCGAACTCTTGACCCCCTGCGTGCAAGGCAGGTGCTCTCCCAACTGAGCTACACCCCCATGTAACCTTTAATCTACAAAGTTTACTTTGTTCCAAACAAAGTTTTTTTAATAATTTTCTTTTGGTAAAAGTCAGCGTACCGACTTTTTACTCTTAGAAAGGAGGTGATCCAGCCGCACCTTCCGATACGGCTACCTTGTTACGACTTCACCCCAGTTACTGACCCTACCTTCGACTGCTGCGTCCTAAAAGGTTCGCTCACAGGCTTCGGGTATTGCCAACTTCCATGGTGTGACGGGCGGTGTGTACAAGACCCGGGAACGCATTCACCGCGACATTCTGATTCGCGATTACTAGCAACTCCAACTTCATGTACTCGAGTTGCAGAGTACAATCCGAACTGGGACAGATTTTGTGAGTTTCGCTTCAGATCACTCTTTCGCTGCCCTCTGTATCTGCCATTGTAGCACGTGTGTAGCCCAAGTCATAAAGGGCATGATGATTTGACGTCGTCCCCACCTTCCTCCGGTTTATCACCGGCAGTATCGCTAGAGTCCCCAACTTAATGATGGTAACTAACGATAGGGGTTGCGCTCGTTATGGGACTTAACCCAACATCTCACGACACGAGCTGACGACAACCATGCACCACCTGTATTTCAGTCGACCGAAGTCGTAAGGAACTATCTCTAATTCCCTCCGAAATATGTCAAGACTTGGTAAGGTTCTTCGCGTTGCGTCGAATTAAACCACATGCTCCGCTGCTTGTGCGGGTCCCCGTCAATTCCTTTGAGTTTCACACTTGCGTGCGTACTCCCCAGGCGGAGTGTTTAATGCGTTAGCTGCGGCTCCCAGATTATTCCAAGAACCTAACACTCATCGTTTACAGCGTGGACTACCAGGGTATCTAATCCTGTTTGCTACCCACGCTTTCGTACCTCAGCGTCAGATGATGACCAGAAAGTCGCCTTCGCCACCGGTATTCTTCCTAATATCTGCGCATTTCACCGCTACACTAGGAATTCCACTTTCCCTTCCATCTCTCAAGCCTAGCAGTTTTAAAAGCTTTATATAGTTGAGCTATATTCTTTAACTTCTAACTTACTAGGCCGCCTACGTACCCTTTACGCCCAATGATTCCGGACAACGCTCGGTCCATACGTATTACCGCGGCTGCTGGCACGTATTTAGCCGGACCTTATTCTTACGGTACTGTCATTTTCATCCCGTAAAAAAGATTTTTACAACCCGAAGGCCTTCTAAATCACGCGGCGTCGCTGCATCAGGGTTTCCCCCATTGTGCAAAATTCCCCACTGCTGCCTCCCGTAGGAGTTTGGGCCGTGTCTCAGTCCCAATGTGGCCGTACACTCTCTCAAGCCGGCTACTGATCGTCGCCTTGGTGAGCTTTTATCTCACCAACTAGCTAATCAGACGCAAGTCCATCTTACACCGATAAATCTTTGGTCTTTCCAGCATGTGCTGATTAGACTTTATAGGGTATTATTCTCCGTTTCCAGAGGCTATCCCCTTGTGTAAGGCAGGTTACTCACGTGTTACTCACCCGTTCGCCACTAATCCACTTAAGTTCATTCCGAAGAAATCATTCAAGTTTCATCGTTCGACTTGCATGTGTTATGCACGCCGCCAGCGTTTATCCTGAGCCAGGATCAAACTCTCAATTAAAGTTTGATCTTGACTATTGTCATTTTCATTTGGTCTCAAAGTATTAACTTTGTAGTTTTTATTTTGTTTTATTAAAGGTTCATGTGTCATTTGTAATGACTATTTAAGTATACCACCTTTTTGAAAGCTTGTCAAGTTTTTTTTAAGATTTTTTTAAATTCTTTTGCTTAACCCGACCTCTTTCTTGGTGCCGACTATTATATTATATCTCGTATTTTTTTCTTGTCAAGTTTTTTTTGTAGTTTTTTTTAAAACTTTTTTTCTTGACTATTTTTGAGATAAAAAATATAGCTGTTAATCAAACAGCTATATTAGTATATTATCTTTTTTGACTTTTGTCAAAT
>NZ_PNHP01000003.1:0-269332 GCF_002871895.1 Anaerococcus hydrogenalis
TTTTTTCTTGACTATTTTTGAGATAAAAAATATAGCTGTTAATCAAACAGCTATATTAGTATATTATCTTTTTTGACTTTTGTCAAATTTTTTATTTTTTTTATAAATTCTCTATTACTTCTTCTATATCAGGAAGTTGTGCTTGTGGATATTCTTTTGACCACTTTACAATTCCTTCTTCATCTATTATTATATTTGCTCTTTTGCCTGCTGAGTTTTCTTCATTAAATATTCCATAAGCTTTTGCAACTTCTCCAAGTGGGAAAAAGTCTGATGCAAATTTTACATTATCTATATTTAATACTGCTGCCCAGGCTTTTTTTGATGGTTGTGGATCTATTGAAAGTCCTATTACTACTGTTTCTCCTTTTTCTTGGATTCTATCGTAATTTCTTTCAAGAGATCTCATTTGGTCTGCACATACTGATGTAAATGCTAGAGGGTGGGATGAAAGTATAACTTTTTTTCCTCTATAGTTTTCTAAGTTTACATCTTCAGCATTTTGATCTTTTATATTAAATAAGGGTGCTTTTTCACCTTTTTTTATTATTGACATTAATTCTCCTATTATAATTCAGCTATTGCTTCTATTTCTAATAGTCCACCTTTTGGTAATTTTCCTACTTCTACACAGCTTCTTGCTGGTTTGTGGTCACCAAAAAATTCTGCATATACTTCGTTTACTGCTGCGAAGTCATTTACGTCATCTAAGAATATGTTAACTTTCACGATTTTTTCTACAGATGATCCGCCTTCTTCTATTATAGCTTTTACATTTTCTAATGATTGTTTTGTAGCTTTTTTGATGTCATCTGATATTAATTCGCCTGTTTCTGGTACTAGTGGAAGTTGTCCTGATGAGTATACGAATCCGTTTGTTACTATTCCTTGTGAATATGCTCCAACTGCTGCTGGTGCTTTTTTTGTTTGAATTATTTTCATAATTTCCTCCTATTTAGTAAACGTTATTATACTATGAGCATACTTTTTTTCTTTTCTTATTCAACTTATAAAATAAAAAAAATCTCAAAAATTAATTTGAGATTAGTTTAGTTTGTATTGGTCTTTTATTATTTGTATATTTTGTCTTAGTTCATCGCTTAAATCGTCATAGCTTTCTAGATTTTCTATATCTTCTTTTGCTTTTTTTATGTTATTAAGAGATAAATTTATTTGCAGTCTATTGTAGGTCATCCTTGGATCTTCTGGGTATTTTTTTAGACCTTGGTTTATTATTTCTATAGCATCTATTGGTTTTTTTGTTGCATATAGACTTATGGCATAATCATTATAAAGTTCTCTAAATTCTCCACCCTTGTCCAATGAGTTTTTAAAGGCAAGGTTTGAATTTTCATATTGACCTACATTTTGATAGGCTACTGCTAGGTAATAATATGCGTCTGCTCTTTTAGTTTTTGATAAGAGTCTGGTTAGTATTTGAATTGCCCTATCAAAGTTTCCCTTTCCTATATAGTAAAGGCCTTCTTCTATTTCTGCATTGTCAAATATCATTTTTATTTTGTCTCTTATTTCATCTTGAGCTTGTATATCTTTTGTTCTTTGGAGGGCATTTTCATAGTATGATCTTGCCTTTATATATTCTCCAAGATTTGCATATATATTTCCTAGCTCATAATAGGATAGAGGGAAATCTTGGTCTTGGTTTATTATTTCTTGTAAAATCCTTAGAGCTTCTTTGATAAATTCATCCTTATATTCTGTATCTTCATACGCCTTTGGCCATAATACTCTGGCATAATTATATGAATTGTATTTATCAAATGGGTTTATTATATATCCTCCCCTTAGTAAAAGGAGTGATTTTTCTGGATTTTTTTCTATTATTTCTAAGGCCTTTTGTGATGTATAGGACCCTATATTTTTTATATAATTTTCTATTATTTTTATATAAGATTCTTTGTATCTAAAGTCTTTATCAATTCCTAAATTTATTATTAGTCCGTCTAGGATTATATCTAAGTTTATTTTGTTTTCAAATTCCCCACTTATTACATTTTCTGATAAATCTTTTGCATAAAGGGCTAAGGGAGTTTTATTTAAAAGTTCATATGACGATTCTTTTTTTAGGTCAATGTAGGCTAGTTTGTCTGTAAAATTTAAAAAATATTGGTCTATTTTTGCCATTTTATCCTCTCATAAATTTTCTTTGCCTATAGGAGTGCTTTGATAATATTTTAAATAAGTGTCCCTTAAATAGTAAAAATATTGTATCCCACAAGGAAAGCAGGATTACATAAATAAGTTCATTTCCTATTACCAAGGTATTCATAACTAATTTATTTATTAAATAAGCTTCTACTAAGGTATAAATTAGGGCATAGATTCCCCAAATAAATATGTTATTTTTTACAAAATTAAAGGAGTCTATTAATATAGTAAATCCATAAACACTTTCTATATAGACAAGTTCTATTACGGCTGATGTGAAAAATTTAAATATTATGCTTACAAGGTATGAAATTGTCGGATCAATTCCTCCAAGTAGGTTACTTATTATTAACTCTACTATGTATATTGAAAACATAGCAGACATGATCAAATAGAAAAAATTTGATATTGAATTTTCTATTGATTTTTTCCCCGTGTTGTTATATAGGACAATCGACCTTAGGGCTTGGGCTACAAAACATAAAATTAATATCTCTATCAAATAATTTATTAGGGATGAAAGATAAGAAGAGTTTATTACTGATAAACCCTTCATTCCTTCAAATATAGACCTAACTATTAAAGAAATTAATAATATATATGATTTTTTTATTTTTTTTATACTTTCAAAAAATGCTTCTTTTGAAATTTCTAAAAAATCTATAATTCTTTCTTTCATTACATTTGATCCACTGTTTTTATTCCAAGTAGTTTTAGACCGTTTTTAATAACTATTGATGTTGCATAAGCCAAGGCTAGTCTTTGTTCTTTTAATTTTTCATCGTCAACCATAATTTTTGATGTATTGTAAAATTTATTGAAATTTTTAGCTATATCCATAATTTTTCTTGAAATTATTGATGGTTCGTATTTCTCTTTTGCCCTTACAATAGATTCTTTAAATTCAGCTAATGATTTTATTAAATTAAATTCTTCATCTGTATTTAACAAATCAAATTCTACCTTATCAAAGTTATCTATTTGACCTTTTTTTAGGACGGATTTTGCACGAGCATATGAATATTGTACGTAAGGACCTGTTTCTCCTTCAAAGTTTAATAGATTATCCCAATCAAATACATAATCTTTTATCCTATTGTTATATAATTCTTGGAATTTTACGGCACCTATACCTACAATTTGTGCAGTTTCATCTAGATTTTCAAGAGCTGAATCCCTATCTTTCATTATTTCTTTTGTTTTATCAATAGCCTTATTTAAAACATCTTCCAAAAATACCACTTGACCCTTTCTAGTTGATAAAGTTTGATCTTTCAAACTTACCATTCCAAAAGGTATGTGCTTACAATCTTTATAAAAATCATATCCCATAAGCTCTAGTATTGCCCACAATTGTTGGAAATGAAGATTTTGTTGGGTAGCAACTACATACAAATTTTCTGAAAAATTATATGTTTTTTTCCTATTAATAGCTGTAGCAATATCACGAGTAATATAGGCTGATGAACCATTTGATTTAATAATTATAGCTGGTGGAAGGTCATATTTACTCAAATCTATTATTTGAGCCCCATCAGATTCTGTTAATAAGTTCTTTTCTTTTAATTGATCTAAAACATCTGGTATATATTTTGATTGATAAGCTTCCCCATGGTAATTATCAAAGTTTATATCTAATAATTTATAAACCCTGTCAAATTCCTTAAATGAAATCTCCTTAAACCAAGACCAAAGCCTTACAGCTTCTTCTTCGCCTTCTTCAAGTCTTCTAAATTCATCTCTTGCTTCATTCATCATATCTTGGTCATTAGAAGCTTGCTCATTATATCTTACATATAAATTTAAAAGCTCTTTTATTGGGTTTTGGTTTAATTTATCATCATCACCCCAAAGCTTGTAGGCTGCAATCATAATACCAAATTGTGTTCCATAATCTCCAATATAATTACTAGCTATGGTATTATAGCCAAGAAAATCATGAATATTTCTAATTGCATCACCAATGACAGTTGATCTAATATGTCCAATGTGGAAAGGCTTGGCAATATTTACTGATGAAAAATCGAGTACAATATTTTTTCCCTTTCCCATATCTGACCTACCATAATTTTCTTTTTCTTTAATAATTTCTCTTAAAACTTGACCTTGTAAATACTTCCTATCTATATAAAAGTTTAGGTAGGCATTTAAGGAATCTACTTTTGAAAAATAAGGTGAGTCTTCTTTTTCTAAATCCTCTTTTAATTCTTTTGCAATAATTGCTGGGTTTTTTCTCAATTTTTTTGCCAAAATAAAGCAAGGAAAAGAAAAATCTCCCATATCATCTTGAGGTGGAATTTCAATCAAATCATAAATTTCTTGAAAATCCAATCCTAGTTCTTTTTCTTCTAGCTTTTTGGCTATTAATCCTTTTAAATCTTCCATTTATCCTCCAAAATCTATCTGAATTTTACAATTGTAACCCCATATCCGCCTTCTTTTTCATTTCCAGGCCTATATGAGTCTATCATTTTATTATTTTTTAAATAATCATTAATACCATTTCTCAACGCACCAGTTCCCTTGCCGTGGATAATTTTTGCTTGGTCAAGTCCTGATAACATTGCATCATCTATATACTTATCAAAATTTCTCAAAGCCTCATCATATCTTTGTCCTCTCAAATCAAGAGTTGGAGAAATGTGCATGGCTTTTTTTGCCTTGTAAATTCTATTGGTATTTTCTTTTGTTTTATTTTCATCCTTAAGCTTGGTAACATTTTTAATATTAGAATCCATTTTCAAAATGCCCATTTGTACTTTTATATTACCCTTTTCATCAGGATTCTCAATTACTTGAGCCTTTTCATTTAAGCCTTCAATTATTACAATGTCACCAACTTTTAAATTTTGAGGAGCATTTTTGCTTCTTTTTTCTCTTAGAATATTTTCATCTTTTTCGATTTTTGATGACTTGTATTTGTTTCTTATTTCATTTAATGACCTGTCAATATCGGAAGTATTTGCATTTTTTGATTTTTTTGCAATTTTTAACATTTCTTGACTTGACTCATTGGCTTGATCCAAGATTTTATTCGCTTTTTCTTCAGCTTTTTTAATTATATCCTTTTCTTCTTTTTTTATTTTTTCCGATAAGGATAAAAGATCATTTCTAGCCTTTCTTATTTTTTTCTTATAATCTTCTATTTCTTGGTTTTTAATTTCCATTTCTTTTTTATTTTGGTCAAGTTCTTCTAAAATTGTATTAAAGTTTTTGTTATCTTCTGAAAGAATTGACTTGGCATTTTTTAGAATTTCTTTATTTAAACCTAGTCTTTTTGAAATTTCAAATGCATTTGATTTACCAGGAGTTCCTATAATTAACTTATAGGTTGGTGATAAGGTCTCAAGGTCGAATTCAACGCTTGCATTCATTACCCCATTTTTTTCTAAGGCATAATATTTTAGCTCAGAATAGTGGGTTGTTGCAAAGGTCATAGTATTTTTATTCTTCAAAAATTCTAAGATTGAAATGGCAAGGGCTGCCCCTTCTGTAGGATCAGTTCCACTTCCAACTTCATCTAATAAAACTAGGGAATTTTCTGTAATATTTTCTGTTATTTTTACAATATTTGTTAGAGAAGCTGAAAATGTTGAAAGACTCATCTCTATTGATTGGGTATCTCCAATATCTAAAAATATATCATCAAATACATTTACCAAACTATCCTCATCACAAGGTATATAAAAAGCAGATTGGGCCATTAAAGAAATTAATCCAACTGTTTTTAGTGATACAGTCTTTCCTCCAGTATTTGGTCCTGTAATAATTAAAGTGTTATAGCCATCACCAATTTTTACATTTATTGGCACAACATTTCCCTTTAATAAGGGGTGACGGGCATTTTTTAAATTAATTATTTTTTTATCTGTAAGCTTTGGAATAGTATATTCGTGGGCCAAAAAATATTTTACCTTGGCTTGCAAAAAATCAATTCTTTGAATTAATTTTTGATTTTCTAAAATTTCTTGGTCAAAGCCTTCTACAAATCTTGAAAGCCTATCCAAAATCCTTCTGATTTCGTCGCCCTCTTCTATTTGTAAATTTGATAAATCATTGTTTAATTCTACAATTGCATTTGGTTCAATAAAAAGAGTATTTCCAGATTGGGACCTATCATGGATAATTCCATTTAGGACTGCTTTTTTATTTGTCTTTACTGGAAGTACATACCTACCATCCCTAATAGAAACTACCTTATCTTGAAGTGAGTCGTCAAATTTTGAAGATGAAATATAAAATGATAATTTATTTTTAATTTCTTCTTCCTTTTTGCCCATTCTTTTTCTAATTGACCTTAAATTTGCCGATGCATTATCAGCAATCTCATCTTCAGAAATTATAGACCTTTCTATTTCATCTTTTATAAAATCATTGGTAGAAATCCTATCAAAAATATCTTTAATATAAGAATCTTCTATATTTTCCCCATATTCTTTTAAATAATTACTAACCCTCAATAGGTCTAGGACTTTTAAAAGTTCAAAAGGTTCAAGAATTCCATTTTTTCTAACATAGCCAATTATTTCTTTTAAATCATAAAGGCCAAAAATATCAATGTTACCATTTTCTACAATGACCTTTTCCATTGCCTTAGTTTTGTCTAGCTCTTCCTTAATTTCTTTTATATCATTTTTAGGCTTTATTTTTAAAATTTCTTTTTTAACAAGTTCACTTCTTGCATAGTTTTGAAGTTTTTCCAAAATTTTTTCAAACTCTAATACTTCTAAAGTTTTTTCCTGCATTAAATAACACCCCTGTCATATCCAAGATTGTTAATCTTACTTCTTCTTATATTTTTAATATCTTCATTGTCTCTTACAAGATACAGTAAGGATACTGAATTTTCAATTTTTTTAAGGTCAATATTTGTAATTTCTTTTGAATAAATCCTAGATAAGCCATCAGATCTTTTTATATCAAATAAATTATTATCCTCATCTTTTATTTGAGAATTTGAAAATTTACATGACTCACATCCCTTAAGGCCACATTTTTTTATGGCAGAAAATGGACAATGTCTCATATTCATAAGCTCAATTGGGCCGTAAGCCAAAATTTCTGTTGGGTATGATTTAGAATTTTTGTTGATATTTTCAAAAGAGTTTTCTACTGATGAACAAATCATTGAAGAAAAATCACTATAAAAATCAAAGGAATAAGAATTGAAAACATTTAAATATCTACCTATCCTAATTTCAAGGCCATTTTTTAAAAGCTCATCTTTTAAAACAAAGTCCTTGTAATTATTAAAAACTACTCCCTTAAAATTTTTATCTTTCAAAAAAGAAATAAAATTATGGTCATATTTTTTATCAGCATCCATAATATAGAAAATATTTAAACCATCAAATTTTTTATCATACTTTCTCAAATAAATATTATCAAAATCATTTAAAAGAGAAGGGTCTATATCATTTTCTAGTAATTCTATATTTTTTTCTCTAGTAAAAGCTTTATATTCCTTTAATTTTCTTTTTTTAATCTTTACCGGATTATTTTTATAAAAGGCAAGTCTTTTTTCATTTAAATCTTCCACTGCTCTTCTTCTCATAGAATTTATATCTTTTTTTCTTAAAAATATATTTTTATCTATATCAATTTCAACATTCCTAGCCTCATAAATTGTATTTCCAAGTTTTGTAAGATTTTCTTCTATATGATTTTTTTCTAAAGAAATATTTTTTCCTTCTTCTACTAAACTTTCTCCCTCATAAGATATTTTTGTATCCTTATATTGAAGGGTGATTTTTGGATATTTTCCAATTTTTGCAAAAAAACTTATATCCAAAGGCAAATTTTTATAAGAATTTAGGCCTTGATCTAGATTGTCTTTTAAAACTTTTGAAGAAAGAAGATAAATTTTTGACCCTATTTTTGCATCTTTAAAATCTTTTAATTCTAATTCTTGACCCTTCTTCAAATCCTCTGTTAAGGTCAAAGGGAGTTTTCTATTTTTTTCAGTAGTAACTTGAAGAATTGACTCTTTTATCAAGGATGAATTTGATTTAAAAAATCTCTTGCCATTTTTTTCATAAACCTGACCAATTTCCCTATGTTTATTTTCATCTTCAAGGGCAAGATATGATGATTTTTGTCCAAAAATAAAGCCTTTTGTATAGGACCTATTTGAAATATCCCTTAATTGGTCCTTATCATAAAAGTTTTTCTCTAACTTTTTTCTATAATTTATGACCGTATTATAAACGTACTCATCAGTTTTCATACGTCCTTCAATTTTTAAAGAATCAACCCCAGCCTTAATTAGCCTATCTGTATAATCTATGGTTGATAAATCTTTCATTGAAAGATAATAATCTTCTCCCAAAATTTTACCATCATTTATAAGCTTATATTTTTTTCTACAAATCCCTGCACACCTTCCCCTATTGGCAGATCTTTTTCCAAGGTATGAAGATAAAAGACATTCTCCAGAAAATGATACGCACAAAGATCCATGGACAAAAACTTCTGTATCAATATCTAATTTACAAATTTTCTCAATCTCATCAATTTCTGTTTCTCTTGCAACAACTACCCTATCAAAGCCAAGATTTTTGGCAGTAAGTGCCCCCTCATAATCTTTTATGGCCATTTGAGTTGAGGCGTGAAATTCTAATTTGTGCTTTGCATTTTTATTTATATTTTTTACTAATGAATATAGACCAATATCTTGGATTAAAATAGCATCAGCCCCATATTCAAAAAGTTTTTCAATATAGAAAATCGCCTTATCAATTTCTTCATCCTTTATAAGGGTATTTATGGTTATAAAAACTTTTTTATCAAACAAGTGAATATAATCAATCACTTCTTCAATATTTTCCAAAGAAAAATTCTTGGCGTAGGCCCTTGCTCCAAAATCATCCAAGGCCAAATAAAAACTGCAAGCCCCTGCAGAAATGCCTGCATCTAGCATGGACATTTTTCCAACAGGAGCTAATATTTCAATATTTTTCATTATAAGTCCCTCTTTAAATCTTCATTTTCTTTTTGAAGATCAAGATTTTCCTCTTGTAACTTAGTTAAATTTTCTCTAAGTTTTTTAAGATTTTCATCTTTGGACTTATTTATTTTATTTTTCTTATCAATTTCCGCATTCAACCTATTAATAGTAGAATTTAAGCCATCGATTTTTTTCATAGATTCCATAAAATCTTTCTTAGATTTTTCAAAATCATCTTTTGTAATTTTATTTTCTTCTTCTAATTTTTCGTAAGCTTCTTTTATTTTAGGATAATTTTCAATAGGCTCTTTAGCTTTTTCTCTTAGCTCTTTGTGCTTGATTAAAATTTTATACATTTCATCAGCAATATTTACTGAAGCTAAGACAAGTTGGTTTTCACGAGTTAATTTATCATTATCAATTTCTCGAATTTTTTTATCAACATAAGCAGCTATTTGTTTAATCTCATTATTTTCCTTTTCACTTACCAAAGTGTAGTCCATGCCAGCAATATTAACAACAATTTTATTATCTGCCACCTTAACTCCTAACTACGCAAGTTTATATTTTCCTTACTTAAATCTTCTAAAAATGCTTTTTCAATTTTTTCAACTTCTTCATCTTTTAAAGTTGCATCATTTTTACCATAGGCTACCTTGTAAGAAATAGATTTTTTGCCTTCTTCAATTTGATCTCCTGTGTAGATATCAAATATTTCTATATTTCTTACCAAGCCATCAGCTTTTTCAATAATCTTATCTTCAATGCTTTGACTTTCTACATCCCTATCACAAGTAAACGAATAATCACGAAGAATAGATGGGAATTTTGAAAGGGCCTTATACTTAACTTGGTCAATTTTTTTATCCTTAATCATAGAAAGATTAATTTCTAAAGCTAGAGCAGGATTTTTAATTTTAAATTCTTCCATAACTTCATAAGAAATTTGTCCCATTATACCAATTTTTTGACCATCTAAATAAATATTTGCACACCTTCCTGGGTGGAAAGTTTTAATATTTTCTTCAGTTTCAAATCTAAATCCTTTAAAACCAGTTTTATTCATAGCTTTTATAAAGAAATCTTTCAAATCATAGAAAGAATAATCTCCATAAAGACCCATAGTCAAGTATTGTTTTTCTTCTGGAAGATCATCTCCACCTTTAATAAAGGCTGTTCCAATTTCATAAAACCTTAAATCTTTTTGTTTTTTTGCAATATTTTTTGAAAAAGTATCAAGCATATTTGAAAGAAGGCTTGTTCTCATTACAGAATAATCTTCTCCCAAAGGATTTATAATTTTTATATAATCTCTTAATTTAGAATTTTCATCAACCAATAATTTGTCATAATCTCTTGGAGAAATAAAAGAATAGGTTGTAATTTCTGAGAATTTTTGTCCAAATAAATTATTTTTTAATTCATCTTTTAGAAGTCTCATAGAAGTTTTCTCTCCCCTTTGTAAAGATGAATAAAGTGGTTTAGATTCAACTTTTCCCATTCCATAAAGTCTTGCAACTTCTTCAATTAAATCTGCCTCAATTGAAATATCCATCCTAAAATCTGGAATTTTTGCTTCAATTGTATCATCGTCAATATCTTTAACTTCAAATTCTAAGGCTTTTAAATAAGAAATTGCCTCATCTTTTGAAAATTTTCTTCCAATTAAAGAATTTAATCTAGAAATCCTAAGTTTTACCTTGTTTTCTGGACTTTCTTTTATTCCTTCATCAAAATGATCTTCTAAAACTTGACCAATTCCAAGATCTGTTATAAGTTTCATAGCTCTTTTTGATGCAAATTCTGCATTTTCTACAGAAATTTCCTTTTCAAACCTTGATGAAGCCTCAGATCTTAAATTTAAAAATTTAGAAGATTTTCTAATATTATCAGAATCAAAATTAGCAGCTTCAAGAAGAATAGTTTTTGTATCTTCTGTAATTTCACTATCCATTGATCCCATAATTCCTGCAAGACCAATTGCTTCTTTTCCATCAGAAATTACTAGAACTTCCTCATTTAATTTTCTTTCTTCTCCATCAAGAGTTTTAATAACTTCACCTTCTTTTGCATCCCTTACAATAATTTTTCTATCATGTAAAGTTTCAAGGTCATAAGCATGAAGGGGTTGGCCTGTTTCAAGCATTACAAAATTTGTAATATCTACAACATTATTTACTGGTCTCATTCCAGCAAGCATCAAGCAATTTTTAAGCCATTGTGGTGATTCACCAATTTTTACATTTTTAATAATTCTTCCTGTAAATCTTTTACAATTTTTAGATTTTATTTCAATTCCATTAAAATAATGATCTTTTTTATCAGAAACTGTTGGATATTCTGTTGAAGGATAGGTGATTTTTTTATCAAAAGATGCTGCAGATTCTCTTGCCATTCCTATAATTGAAAGACAATCAGGTCTGTTTGGAGTAATTTCATATTCAATTACTGGTGTATTTGAAAATAAAACTTCAACTGCAGGCGTTCCTGGCTTAAATTCACCAGATAAAACTATAACTCCATCCTTTAATTTTTTTTCAATAACAGAATCATCATAGCCAATTTCCTTATATGAGGTAAGCATGCCTTGACTAACTATACCAAAGAAATCATGGTCATCAATTTTTTGTCCGTTAATTTCTGAGCCTGATTTTATTACTATAAGATAATCTCCTTCTTTTGTATTTTTTGCAGAAGTTACTATAGTAATTTCTTCTCCAACATCAATTTTAAGGACAAATAATTTGTCAGCATTTGGGTGTTTTTCTTGTTTTAAAACTTTTCCTACAACAAGTCCATCAAGTTTATCAGAAATAAAATTTACACTTTCAACGTGGGAACCTGTTTCTGATAGTCTATCTGTAATTGTTTTTAAATCTTCATCTAATTTTATATAATCATTTTGCCAAATTAAAGGTACTAACATAATCCCTCCTAGAATTGCTCAATAAATCTTTTGTCATTATCAAATAGTAATCTAATATCATCTAGCCCGTACTTAACCATGGCAATTCTATCAACTCCAAGACCAAAAGCAAAACCAGTATATTTTTCACTATCTATTCCACAATTTTCAAGTACATTTGGATGAACCATTCCTCCACCCAAAAGTTCCATTGACCAACCTGTATTTGAACAAGCAGGACATCCCTTGCCTCCACAAATTGGACAAGTTACATCAACTTCAAGAGATGGTTCTGTAAATGGGAAATGATGAGGACGATAACGCATTTTCATCTCATCTCCAAACATTTCTTTTATAAAAGTTTCAAGAGTTGCTTTTAAATTTGCAAGTGATACATTTTCATCTACAACCAAACATTCTAATTGGTGAAACATTGGTGAGTGAGTTGCATCTACTTCGTCGTTTCTAAAAACTCTTCCAGCTGAAACCATTTTTATTGGAAGTTTTCCTTCATTCATCACACGAATTTGCATACTTGATGTGTGAGGACGAAGAAGAGTATTTTCATTTATATAAAAAGTATCAGAAAGTGATCTTGAAGGGTGATTTTTTGGTGAATTTAAATCATCAAAAACATTTTTCACTGTATCAATTTCTGGTCCTTCTACAACGTCAAAACCCATATTTTGGAAAATTTCTTCAAGCTCTGCCATTGTTTGATTAATAACTGATAAATGTCCACTAGAATAAAGGTCAAAATTTGCTGTTACATCAATTTTTTCTTCTTTAACTTTTTTTTCTAAAAGAATTTTTTTGATTTCTTCTTTTCTTTCTTCAAGTTTATTTTCAACTTGGCTGGAAGTTTGATTTATTAGTTTTCCTGCCATTGGCTTTTGATCATTTGGTAATTTTGAAATATTTTTCTTTAATGAAGTAATTTCTCCTTTTTTACCAAGATATTTAACTCTTAGATCGTCAAGAGTTTTCAAATCTTCACTTTTTTCAATAGCCTCACTTGCTTTTTTAACTAAGGCTTCTAATTTTTCTTTCATTTTAACTCCTTTAATTTTTTGTACAAAAAAACTGCCCTATAAAAGGACAGACTTATCTGCGGTACCACCTAATTTGATTGTAATAATCCACTCAATAATTATAACGCATTACCGTCTCAACTACTTTTAATTCGTATCAAAGCTAGGCGGTGAATTTCTATACCGTTACAAGGTGGCCTTTCATCATCTACCACTTGCTTTGCTTGAATAGCATAGCTTTTATCCGCTTTGGCTAAAATTATTCATTAGTATTGATGCAGCTATAGCTGCATTTAATGATTCGATTTCTCCATCCATTTTTATGGAAACAAAATCATCTGACAAATCTTTTAAAGACTTGCTTATTCCATTAGCCTCGTTTCCTATGGCTAATATTATTTTATCACAAGATTTAAAATAATCTACTGATTTTCCATCCATATCAGCTAAAATCAGCTTATAATCTTTATTAATTAAATCTTTTACATCTTCTAATTCTAAATCTATAAAATTTAACCTAAAAATAGACCCCATGCTAGCCCTTATAGTTTTTTCATTGTATAAATCTACACAATTGTTTAGAAAAATTATATCTTTAAAAGAAAAAGCCTCAGCACTTCTAATTATGGTGCCAAGATTTCCCGGATCTTGCATATGATCTAAAAGTAATACCTTGTTTGAAGAAATTTCTTTTTTATCTTTCATTTTTATAACAGCTGAAACTCCCTCAGGATTTTCAAGCAAAGATAGTTTATCAAATAAATTATTTGAAAAAACTATCTTTTTAAAATCAGTTTTATAATCTTTCATATCTTCGTTTACAAAAACAAATTCACATTCAAAATCTTCTGGGATTTGGTCAACTATTTTTATAGACTCAACTATGAAAGATTTAAACTTTTTTCTGTATTTCTTCTTTTTAAGTTTATTTATATACTTATATTTTTCGTTAGATTCTGATTTTATTATCATTAAGCTGCTTGGTTAGCAATCTCTACTAATTTTGTAAATTCTTCTGGGTTTGATACAGCAATTTCTGCAAGCATTTTTCTGTTGATATCAATGTTTGCTTTTTTAAGATTTCCCATTAATTTTGAATAGCTTGTTCCATTTGCTCTTGCTGCTGCATTTATTCTTGCAATCCATAATTTTCTGAAATCTCTTTTTCTTCTTTTTCTTCCAATATAAGCATATTGTAAAGATTTCATTACTGCTTGGTTTGCAGTTTTGAAAAGTAATGATTTTGAACCGTAGTAACCCTTAGCTTGTTTAAGGACTTTTTTATGTCTTTTTTTAGCGTTTAATGCTCTTTTAACTCTTGCCATTATTTCCTCCTATTAGATGTTTAATAATCTTTTGATGTTTTTAGCATCACCTTTTGCAGCTATTGTTGATTTTCTTAATCTTCTTTTTCTAGCTGGTGTTTTCTTAGCTGTAAGGTGTCCCTTGTAAGCTTTATGTCTTTTTATTTTTCCACTGCCTGTTACTTTAAATCTTTTTGCAGCTGCTCTTTTTGTTTTAATTTTATTTTTAGCCATTTTATTCCTCCTAATTTTCTTCGGTATTTGGTGAGATAAATAATACTAGTGATCTTCCTTCCATTGCTGGTTTCTTATCAACTTGTGCACAATCTCCTACAAATTCCATAAATTTATCTAATAAATCATAGCCTAAGTTTTTATGACCCAATTCTCTACCCTTAAATCTTACTGAAACTTTAACTTTGTCGCCATTGTTTAAAAATTTCTTTGTTTGATTAGCCTTGGTTTCAAGATCATGGTCTTCTATATTTAAGCTAAATCTTGTTTCTTTTGTTTGAGTTGTTTTTTGTTTTTTCTTATTTTCTTTAGCTTTTTTTTCTTGTTCATATTTGAACTTTCCATAGTCCATTATTCTTGCAACTGGTGGCTTAGCATTTGGTGACATCAAGACTAAATCAAGATGTTTATCATAAGCTCTATCTAAAGCCTCATTTTTTGATACGACACCAACTTGTGATCCATCTTCGTCTATAAGTCTAAGCTTATTGTCCCTTATCTCGTCATTAATTCTTAAATCTTTTATAATCTTACCTCCAAATATTCGCATAAAAAAATGGGTACTCAAAGTACCCATAAAATTTACAATATAATTAGAAATATTCTAATAGAGATTGTAACCTGAAAACTAAACGTCGGCAGGTGAGTATCGGGTACTTCTTTAACTCTCTTTTGCTATGATACAAGAATTTTCTTTTTTTGTCAAATTTTTATTTTCTATCATTTATTATTCTTGCCATCTCAACACCTGATGCTGATGCTTGAGATAGGGAGTGTGTTACTCCTGATCCATCTCCAAGAACAAATAAATTATTTTGACTTGTTTCAAATTCTTCATTTACTTCTACAACTGAGTTATAGAATTTAACTTCTATTCCATATAAGAGTGTATCATCATTTGCCATTCCTGGTGCAATTTTATCAAGAGCATAAATCATTTCTATTATATCGTCTAATTGTCTTTTTGGCATAACTAATGATAAGTCTCCGGCTGTTGCATTTAAGGTTGGTCTTAGGAAAGATTTTTTCATTCTTCTTTCTGAGGATCTTCTTCCTTTAACTAAATCTCCAAATCTTTGCATCAAAACTCCACCACCAAGCATATTTGAAACTTTAGCTATAGATTCTCCATATTCATTGGAATCTTTGAATGGCTCAGTAAATCTATTTGTAACCAAAAGGGCGAAGTTTGTATTTTCTGTTTGAAGTTCTGGATTTGCGTATGAGTGACCATTTACAGTTATAATTCCATTTGTATTTTCTGTTACAACTTCACCGTATGGGTTCATACAAAAAGTTCTTACCAAATCATTGTATTGTTTTGTTTGATAAACAATTTTTGCCTCATAAACTTTATCTGTTATGTGTTTAAAAACTTCTGCAGGTACTTCTACACGAACTCCTATATCTACTCTGTTTTTTTTCATTTCGACATCAAATTCTTGGCAAGTTTCTGAAATCCATTTTGATCCAGATCTTCCTGCTGCAAGAACTAAATACTTACATTTTATTGTTTCGTCCTTGTCAGTTTTTACAAAATAATATCCATCTTCAAAATCTACACTTAAAACTTTTGTCATAAATTCAAAATCTATTGTATCTTTTACATAATCATAGATTTTTTGTAAAATTTCCCTATTTCTTTCTGTACCAAAGTGACGAACTTTTGCTGTTAATAAGTGAAGGTCATTTCTCAAACACTCTCTTTTTAAATCAGTATTTTCTGTTGAATAAAGTGTGGCATCTCCCTTATCAAAATCCATCAAAACAGAATCAACATATTCCATTAATTCTAGAGCTTTTTTTTCTCCAATATAATTATGTAAATCTCCACCAAAATTTGTTGTTATGTTATATTTTCCATCAGATAAGGTTCCTGCTCCACCAAATCCATACATTATATTACAAGGTTTACATCCGATACAAGAATCAACTTTTCCTTCTGAAATTGGACATCTTCTTGCCTTAACTTTTCTTCCTTCATCTATTACACAAACTTTTTTGTCAGAATTTAATTTAGTAAATTCGTAGGCCATAAAGGATCCACTTGCTCCACTACCTACTACAACAACGTCATATTCTCTCATAATAATCCTTTCTTTTTTAACATACATAATAATTATAGCATTTTAAAGAATAAAAATGAAATTTTCCTACTTTTTTACTCTTATGATATAATTTATAGAAATTTATTTAGAAGAAAGGAAAATTTATGAAAAAAGCTTTTTTTCCCTTGTTTTTATAGACCAGCTGATATATAATTAGTAAAAATTATAAATAAATATAGAAAAGAAAAAAGGGGAAAGTAATGAGTAAAGATTTTTCAATTACAGGTAACAAGGCAATTTTAAATTTGTCTGAACAATTTTTTAATGATGTAAATGAACTTTTAAATAGTGAGTCTTTTTTAGATTTGACAAAATCATTTATAAATTATCATAAAAAAGAATCAACCAGGGTCTATGCCTACATAGAACAATTTTTCATAAATTCTTCAGTTGATTCTCTTGCAAAAGAGCTAACTGATATTTTAAAACTTTTAACTGTTATGAATATCGATGAAATTTCATCAAAAATAAATAAGTACCACAATTTGAATAAGGAAAAATACGGCTTATTAAAAATAGTTGAGGAATTTTATAATTATTGGAGAAATTTAGAAAGATATTCCATAATCGAACAAAAGGAAGATGCTAGAGGTGTTGGGGTTGTAAATTTTGTTGAAATTAATGAAAAGTTAAAAAATATGATCCTTCAAGCTTATAGAAGGATTGAAATGAGCATTCTTGGGCAATGGCCAAAGGTTTATAGGCAAGTTCCAGCTGCTGCTGATGCTTCTATTATGATTAGAAATTTTAACAAAAAATATCCAAAAGCTTATGAGTTTTTAAATGATGTTTGTTTTATAACCCAAGTTATGATTGAAACTCCATACATAACCTATACAAAATCTAATAAAAGGGACGGGATTTTTGAGGAAGTTTATGAGAATCCTATTTTAAAAACAAAAATTAATCCAAAACATTTTTTCTGCTATCCTGCTAAGGTAGGAGATAATTTGATTTATATTTATTTTCACAGGGACCTATTAACTCACGGAGTTTCTGCATCCAACCTTTTTGAACTTGCAGATGTGGATGAAATAGAAAATAAAAAGCCTGATGCAATTTATATTTACGGACCAAAGGATAAGACAAATAAGAAGAATTCTTTTTATTATGATGAGGAAAATAAATTATATGTAGGATATATTGCCTATTGTGAGAAAATTGATTATTTCGGCTATTTGAAAAAAATGGTCCTAACTTTAAATAATGTTATCAATATTAAAAAGGGATATTTACCAATTCACGGGGCAGGTCTTTCAGTAGTTTTGCAAAATGGTAAGACTGTAAATATTGTAATTCTTGGTGATAGCGGGGCTGGAAAAAGCGAATCAATAGAAGCATTTAGGTCTCTTGCTAAAGATTATATAAAGGAAATGACCATTGTCTTTGATGATATGGGATCTTTTAGGATTAAAAATGGAAAAGTTTATGCTTACGGAACAGAAATTGGTGCCTTTGTAAGACTTGATGACCTTGATGCAGGCTATGCCTTCAAACAAATCGACAGGTCAATTTTTATGAATCCAGATAAGATTAATTCTAGATTAATTATGCCGGTTGCAACCTTTGATGAAATTAATTTAGGTTACCCTGTAGACTTCTTCTTGTATGCAGACAATTATTCAGCAGTTTTAGATAATTGCAACTCGATAGAACTTTTTGATAATAAAAAAGAAGCCCTAAGAGTTTTCAAAAGAGGAGCAAGACTTGCCAAAGGAACAACAACAGAAAAGGGTCTCGTGCAAACATATTTTGCTAACCCATTTGGGCCTGTTCAAAAAAGAGAAGAATGCGATAAATTATTAGATAAGTATTTTGATAATTTATTTGAAAACAATATAAAAGTCGGAACAATTAAAACCCAATTAGGACTTGACCACATGCAATTTGAAGGACCAAAATCTGCTGCAATCGAGCTTTTTGAATTAATTAAAAAAATGTAAAATCTTTTATAAAAAAATAGCCCCAAAATTAATTGGGGCTATTTTTTAATTTATTTCATCAATAGCTTCTTTTATAAGTTTTGGGGAAATCTTACATTTTTCTTCACTCACTGCACAAAGAGCAAACCTTAGTCCTTCTTTGTTTGCAACTATATACATATCTTTTTCCTTTAATTTTTCAGAAACTTTTTTTGAATTTTCACAAGGAATAGAAATGAAAAATCCACCAAAATATGGAAGGCTAACAAGGCCAACTTTATTTGCATTTTCCACAAATGCCCTTGCTCTTTTTTCAAGCATTATCCTATAAAACTCAAGCTCATCGTCATAGGATTTTTTCTTTTTCTCATCTTTTTCAATATCAACCAATATATTCATCCCTGCATGGGTAATATTTGACCAAATTGCCCTGTTAGAATGTTTCATTGAGTCAAAAAGGCTATCTGCAATTTCTTCATTTGAAGAAACAATTATACAAGCTCCTGACCTTAAACCATAGGCTGTATAAGATTTACTCATAGAATAAGCAATACAGGTAATTATATTTTCCTTTAATGACCCAAACTTTTGGAAAAATTTCTTTTGACTTCCATCACCTGCAAATTCAATATAGGCAACATCTAACAAAATACTAATAAATTTCCCCTCAACTGCCCTTTCATCTATAATTTTTAAAATTTTATCCCACATAGAATCATTGATTGTAAAACCGGTAGGATTATTTGCTGGTGAATTAAACACACACAAAACCCTATCCCTTTTTTCCAAAGCATAATCCAAGGCTTTTGTAAATTCTTGTAAATTAAATTCATAATTTTTATCCAAAAATTCATAATTTAAAAATTCTCTATTATACTCCTCGCACATGGTTTGGTAAGCTGGCCAATACCAATTTGGACAAATAACATAATCTCCCTCATCTAAAAGTGACCAAAAAGTATGTCTTACTGCCCCACTTCCACCAGCTGTTGCAATAGATCTAATATATCCATCAGGCTTATAAAGACCAAAACATTTATCAATTAATAAATTTAGAAAATCTTTATCTCCCTCTATGGCCCCATAGCTTGCTATGTCTTTTTTATCCATATTTTTTAATGTTTCATAAACACTGTCAAAGGCAATAATATTTCCATCATCATCAATTAAAGTTCCAAGGGTAGAGTTAATTACCTTATCCCTACCTTTTTTTTCTATTGCCTTCTTGCACTCGCCGCTAATCTTGAAAATTTCATCTTCAAGTCTAGGCCATTTTGCATGGTCTGCTATAATATTCTTTCCCATAATTTTCCCCTTTATTTTTCATTATTATTTAAAATATTGTATCATTTTTTATTTGTTTTTGAAAGTAAAAAAAGATTGCTTAATTTATTATAAATTAGTAAAATGTTTGTAAGGAGGATGTTATGGATGAAAAATTAAAGCAAGATAAATTAAATAAGCTATCTAGATTATCTTATGAGGTTACTCAAAATTCTTGTACAGAAAAACCTTTTTCTAGTGTATATGATGATTTTTATAAGGATGGGATATATGTAGATATTGTAAGTGGAGAAGTTTTATTTTCATCTTTAGATAAGTTTGATTCTGGTTGCGGCTGGCCTTCTTTTTCAAAGCCACTAGAAGATAATATAAAAGAAAATGAAGATTTATCTCACGGTATGGTAAGAACTGAAGTAAAATCCAAAAAAGCAAACTCACACCTAGGACACGTTTTTAATGATGGACCTAAAGAAATGGGAGGATTAAGATATTGCATAAACGGAGCAAGTTTAAAATTTATCCCAAAAAAGAAATTAAAGGAAGAAGGATACGAAGAATATCTTTATTTATTTGAATAAATATTAAAAAAAGCAGAAAATTTATTTCTGCTTTTTTTTATTCGTATGATCCTTTTTTTAGGATTTTTTTATCTTTTTTCATAAACTTACCTTGAGAAACTACCCCATCAATATCTAAATTTTCATCCAGTAAAAGTAAGTTTGCTATATAACCTTCTTTAATAAAGCCAACTTCCTTGTCAAGCTTTAATACTTTTGCAACGTTAGATGTAAAAGGCTTGATTGCATCTTCTAATTTTTCTCCATCAGCTACAATTTCTTTAATTGCCTTTATTCCAGTATCAACTGGTGAGTAGCCAATTTCTATTAGATTTCCTTCATCATCATAATTTGACCATGAACCAAATCCATCTGACGAAAAGGTAATTTTATCTAAAACATTTTTTTCCTTTGCCATCTTATAAGCTAAGCTGTCTGGGAAATCTTTATTTATTCCTGATGTTAAATCAATATATCCACCATTTTGAGCAAATTCTAAGGCCTCATCATAGAGTTTTTTATCCCTATTTACATGGGTTGGCCTAAAAATTGTAATAGGTAGATTTGAATATTTTAGGGCATCATTAATTTGATTAAAATAAAATTTTCCACTTCCCATATGAATTGTTACATGGCCACTTTTACCAGAAATCATTCCAGCAACTCTTGCTTCTGCCCCAATTCTTTGTAGCTCTTTATAATCAAGGCAAGAGTCCCTGTGATCATTTGCTGCAATTTTTACTCCTATAAGTTGATTTACAAAAATTATATCTTTTTTTACAGATCCTGTAATAGTTGGTGATGGATAGGCGTAGGAGCCTGTTAAAGAATATGTTTTTATTCCTTCATTTGTTAGGGCCAGTGATTTTGCCACAAGATTTTCTACACTTCTTGTTTCAGAATCTGTTCCCAGAAGTCCAACTACAGTAGTTATTCCTGCCTCAATTAATTTTGAAAGGCTAATCTCTGGAACCCTTGTTTCAAATCCACCTTCTCCACCACCGCCGGTTATGTGGATATGTTGGTCAATTAATCCAGGTATAAGAGTTTTCCCTCCTCCATCATAAATTTCATCAAAATAATAATCACAATCTCCTTCAAATATTTTTTCTATTTTTTCATTGGCTATTAAAATATTTTTTATCTTATTTTCACCAAGTATTTTTACATTTTTAATTAAAATCATACTTTTTCACCTTCTGCTATTAAAAATTCTTCTTTTTCTTTTTCATTTATTTTTGTTATTCCAATTCCTGTAAAGGCTAAAATTATGGCAAATACTATTCCCATATAATTTAAAACTGCCCAAGGTAGGTAGGTTAAAGTATCTACACCAAGAGTTGCTGCCATGTAGGCACCTGCTGCAGACCATGGAATTAATGGAACTAAAACAGTTCCTGAATCTTCAAGAGTCCTTGATAAGTTTTTAGGATGAAGATTTCTTTCAAGATAAACTTTTCTGAATAATTCTCCAGGAATTAAAATTGAAAGGTAAGAATTTCCTGTTACAAAGGCAACTGTAAAACATGAAGCTATAGTTGACAATATTACTCCAAAAGTTGTCTTTACCCTTGTCAAAATTGCATCCAAAACAACATCTAGCATGCCAGATGTTGACATAACTCCAGCAAATCCCATAGAGCAAAATACCAAAACTGTTGTTGTAGTCATGGAGACTGCCCCACCTCTGTTTATAAGAGTTAAGATATCATCAATAATTTTTCCATCAAATCCTGTCATTTCTACATTAAATCCATTAACCATAGAAATAAATCCATCTTTTAAGCTAAATCCTTGAACAAAAATTCCAATTACAACCGATACCAAGGAGTTTACAATCATGGTTGGAAGGGTTGGAAATTTTAATACTGAACCGATTAACATAATTAAAACTGGTAGTAGTAAAATTATATTCCAATTATAAATTCCAGACAGTTGGCTTTGGATAATTTTTACAGATTCAGTGCTTGCTCCTGTTGATTTTGAAGAAATACCAACAATTAAATATACTATTATCGAAACAATAGCTGCAGGAACAGTTGTATAAAGCATGTGTTTGATGTGATCATACAATTGTGATCCTGCTGCAAGAGGAGCTAGGTTTGTTGTATCTGAAAATGGTGATAATTTATCTCCAAAGTAAGATCCTGCTACAACTGCCCCTGCAGTTACGGCTAAGTTCATTCCAAGTCCTTGTGAAATTCCCATAATAGCAACACCAATTGTTCCTGCAGATCCCCATGATGTTCCTGTAACTGTAGATAAAACTGCAGTTATTAAAAAGGCACTTACATATAAAAATCTTGGGTTAATAATTTGAACACCATAATAAATAATCATAGGAACAGTTCCTGAAAACATCCAAGCCCCTATCAAAAGTCCTACTGACCACAAAATTAAAGTAGCAGGAAGGGCTGATGCAATTTTTTCTATAATTCCCTTTTGTAATTCTTCCCAGGTATAGCCCAATTTTATTGCTATTATACTTGCAATACTAGCACAAATTAATATTATTGGCTCTGCCCTTAATTTTAAAAATCCTACTCCAATTGTAAGAAGCACAATCATAATAACCAAGGGCGATATAGCCTGAAATGTCGTCGGTTTAACTTTCTTTTTTTCCATTTTTTATTCCTCCATTATTTTTTTTATCATTTTAACTCATTATATAATAAAATCAATCTCTACGTCAAACTATTAAAACAAAAAATTAATTTGTTATTTTTTATCTTTTTATTTATACTTGTTGAATTTTTTATAAAAATAAAAAACCACCAACTTATAAAAAGTCAGTGGTTAGATAAAAAATTTATTATTTTTGAGAAATTCCTTCTTCTCTTGCACATTTTGCAACAGCTTCTGCTACAACATCTGCAACTCCCAAATCAAATGCTGATGGGATTACATAATCTTCTGAAATTTTATCATCTGGAATTAGGCTTGCTATAGCTTCTGCAGCTGCAACTTTCATTTTTTCTGTAATTTTTGTTGCATGAACTGATAAGGCACCTTTGAAAAGTCCTGGAAAAGCTAGAACGTTATTTACTTGGTTTGGATAATCGCTTCTTCCTGTTCCAACAACTCTCGCTCCTGCTTCTTTTGCATCTTCATAAGTGATTTCTGGATCTGGATTTGCCATAGCCAAAACTATTGGGTCACGTCTCATTGATTTTACCATTTCCTTACTTACCTTATTTGGTACAGAAACTCCTACAAAAATATCAGCATCTGCCATTGCTTCTTCAAGTGTTAAATCTTTATTTTCTTTATTTGTTTCTTTTGCAAGTTTGTTATATAAATCTTTTGAATATTCTTCGCCTTCTTTTAAGATTCCTCTTGAATTGAAAGCGTAAATATCGTTGATTCCAAAATCATTTAACATTCTTACAATTGATGATCCTGCAGCTCCAACTCCTGAGATAACTACATTACAATCTTCAGGTTTTTTATTTACAAGTTTTAGTGAATTTATTAAAGCTGCAATTGTAACTATAGCTGTACCATGTTGGTCATCGTGGAAAACTGGAATATCTAATTCTTCTTTTAATCTTGTTTCAATTTCTATACATCTAGGTGAAGAAATATCTTCAAGGTTTACTCCACCAAAAGTTGGTGCAACTTGTTTTACAAATTTAATAATTTCTTCAGTATCTGTTGTATCAATTACAAGTGGAACTGCATTAAGTCCACCAAATTTTTTAAACAAGCAAGCCTTTCCTTCCATTACAGGAAGTGCAGCCTTTGGACCAATATCTCCAAGTCCCAATACAGCTGTTCCATCTGAAATAACTGCTATTGTATTTGCCTTTCCAGTATAAATATAAGCGTCATCTTCATTTTCGTGGATTTTTTTACAAGGTTCTGCTACTCCTGGTGAATACACTAGGGATAAGTCATCTTTGTTTTCTAATTTTGCTTTTAATTCTGTTGAAATTTTTCCTTGGATTTCTTTGTGTAGTTCAAGTGCTTTTTCTTTTAGATTTTCCATTTTTATCTCCTTATACCATTTTTTCTGGTTTTACTAATTTGTCAAATTCACTATCTTTTAAGTAACCAAGTTCGTGGCTTGCTTCTTTTAATGTTAAATTATTATTGAAGGCATATTTTGCAATCTTGCTTGCCTTATCATATCCAATATGTGGTGAAAGACTTGTCACAAGCATAAGTGAATTTTCTAGATTTTTTTCAATATTTTTTTCATTAGCTACAAGTCCTTCTAATAATTTTTCCCTAAAACATTTTAGTGACTTAGATAGAAGGGTAATTGAATTATCCATTGAATGAATTATTAAAGGCATGTAGGCATTTAGTTGTAATTGACCTTGAGTATTTGCCATTGATATAGCAAAATCATTTGCCATTATTTTTATACAAATCATAGTTATTGATTCAACTTGGGTTGGATTTACTTTACCAGGCATAATTGATGATCCTGGTTCATTTGCAGGAATTGTTAACTCACTAATTCCACATCTTGGTCCACAAGATAAAAATCTTATATCATTTGCAATCTTATAAAGATCAGTTGCAAGGGCCTTGATTGTTCCATGAACATTTACTAGGGCCGATTTTGATGATAATTGGTAGAATTTGTTTTCATCAGATTTAAATTTAAATCCATAAAGATCTGAAAGCTCTTTTGCCATCTCATCACCAAATTCTTTTTTGGCATTTATTCCAGTCCCTACAGCAGTACCCCCTATAGCAAGGTAGGTTAGCTCTTCTTTTACTTCTTCTAAAACTTTCAAGTCTCTTTCAAGGCAAGTTCTCCAAGCAGAAATTTCTTGAGAAAGTTTTACTGGTGTTGCATCTTGAAGGTGGGTTCTTCCAGTTTTAATAATATCTTTATTATCCTCTTCCAATTTTTTAATCGCCTCAATTGTTTTTGGCAATTCCTTCAATAATTTATCTGATAAATTCTTGTAAGTTGAAAGATGCATTGCAGTTGGAAAAACATCATTTGAAGACTGGCTCATATTTACATGGTCGTTTGGATGGATGATTTTTTCATTTTCATTTGCAATATGGCTTATAACTTCATTGACATTCATATTTGTTTGGGTACCAGAACCTGTTTGCCAAACTGTTAGTGGAAATTCTTCGTCAAATTCCCCCTTTAAAATCCTATCGCACGCATCTACAATCAAATCTTTTTTCTTATCATCTAATTTTTCTTCTCTATTATTTACAATAGCAGCACATCTTTTTATACTAGCTATGGCCATAATTTGGGAATGTGGCATTTTTTCAACTTCTTGAGGAAAATTTTCTAAAGATCTTTCAGTTTGAGCTCCCCAAAAATGATCAGCTGGAACATTAACGATTCCTAGAGAATCTTCTTCTTGTCTAAATTTCATTTTTTACCTCTTTTAAAATTCTTCTTTAGCATATTCTTTTAGTCTATCAATAAAAATATTTGCTATTCGTTTTAATTTGTGATTTTTACAATAATTTATCATGGTAGTTCTAGATGATAAACCTTCTTTTAATTTAAAATATATTAAATCATCCCTTTCTTCCTTTAACATTGATTCAGGAAGAATTGCAAGTCCAAAATTTTCCCTTACACATTTTTGAGCTATAAATATAGAGTCAGTTTCAAGTACTGTTTTTAATGAGTTTTCTGTAAATTTATCAAGTTCTTGATATTGTAATACTAAATTTTGTCCCTTCTTCATTCTTATAATATTTTGACCTAAAAGTTTTTTCGACTCTACCCATTTAATTTGTCCTTTTCCCTTCAAATCTTTCTTTAAAGGGTTTTTGGTCGACATGGCCAAATATACATTTTCCCTATAAAGGTTTATACTTTCTAAATCATCGTACTTATCAGTTTCATAGGTAATTGCAAAATCACAAATCCCATTTCTTGCAAAACGATTAAGTTGGTCTGTTTTAGCTTCAACAAGTTTGATTTTTATACCTGGATAATCCTTATTAAACTCATTTAAAATTTTAGATAGGAAAAAATAAGTTTGATAATCAGTAGAACCTATTGAAAGCTCTCCGATTTTTAACTTATTTATTTCTTCTATTTTTAAAAGAGTGCTTTCTTTTAATTTTTCTATATCTTCAAGAGACTTTTTATATATAAGACCTGCTTCAGTAAGCTTCATAGGTTTAAAATCCCTGTTAAATATCTTAACTCCCAATTTTTTTTCAATCCTTATAATGTGCTGGCTTAAGGCTGATTGGGAAATATAAATTTTTTTTGAAGCGGAAGTTATAGATCCATATTTCAATATAGCTCTTATATATTCTAAGTCTATTTCTGACATATCTACTCCTAAATTTCAATATTTTTTTGAAGTTTTAGTCCTAATTTCAAACTTTCATTTACTAATTCTTTTTCACTATCAATAATAGGATAAGAATCTCTTTTTTCATCTTCACTATTAATATATGAAGCTTCAGTGCAGCCGATTATAATATAATCTGCTCCCTCATCAATCATTTTATCCAGTGTTTTGTGATATCTTTCAAAATTTATTTGTCCACTTTCCTTAACATCCTTATAAAGGCAATCATTAATATTTTCTTGAAGTTCTTTTGAGGATACTAAGGCTTTGTGGCCACATCTTTCTATAATATCTGTAAATAAGCGACTTTTAATAGTTCCTTCAGTTGCAAAGAGTCCTATAGTAGAAGGTTTTTTTAGCTCATTTAGCTTATTTTCAACAAGCTCAATCATATTTATAATTGGCTTTTTGGTAAGTTTTTTTAAATCGTCATAGAAAAAATGTGCTGTATTACAAGTTATTACATAAAAGTCTGGATCTAATTTATCAACACTTTCTACATCTTCTTTTAGAAAATCATAGGGATTTTCTTTTGATTTTTTTAATATGAAGGAGGTCCTGTCGGGGATTGTAGCATGATTTAAAACCATATAATTTAAATATTCTTGATCCGAATTTGGTTTATAAGCCTTATTTAAATCATTTAAATAATTGGTTGTAGCTAAAGTCCCCATTCCTCCTAAAATTACAAAGAAATTTTTCATAATTTAAAAGTTTACTTCTTCCATTTCTGGTTTTTCATCAGATAGGTATCTTTCTTTATCTAATAATTTTTCTGCTGTTGCTGATACAAAAGTTGAAACAACGTCTCCTGTTACGTTTAGAGCTGTTCTAAACATATCTACAATTCTTTCAACACTCATAATCAAACTTACACCTTCAACTGGAAGTCCTACTGATGATAGAACCATAGATAGCATTATCATTCCACTTCCTGGAACTCCTGCTGTACCAATTGATGATAAAACAGCTGTCAAAATAACTGTTACTAAGTTTCCAAATGTTAAATCTATTCCATAAGCATTTGCTATAAATATTACTGCACAACCTTGATAGATTGCTGTACCATTCATATTAATTGTTGCACCTAGTGGAATTGTAAAAGATGAAATTTCTCTTGGTACTCCTAGTGTATCGCATGATGATAGAGTTAATGGAATTGTTGCATTTGATGATGCTGATGAAAAAGCAAAGGTGTAAACCGGAAATACTTTTTTCAAGAAATGACTTGGACTTGTTTTTGATGTTAAGGCAATTAATGGGATATATGCTAAGACAATTAATATTAACATTGATCCTAAAACTGCTCCCAAGAAGGTAAGAAGTGGTCCTACTATTCCAAGTCCTATATCTGTAAATGTTCTAGCAATTAGTGCAAATACACCGATAGGTGCTGCTTTCATTACTAAAGCTGTAACTTTCATCATAAAATCATTTCCAACATTCATAAAGTCTTCTAATAATTTTAATTCTTGGCCAAATTTTCCTATAACTATACCTGATAAAAATGCCCAGAAAATTACTTGAAGCATATCACCGTTTGCCAAAGATTCTATAGGGTTTTTTGGGATAATATTTACCAAAGTTTCTATTAAAGTTGGAGCTTCTTCTGCATCAGCTGCAGGTGCTGCTGATTTTGTAGCCTCAGCAAGGTTCATACCAACACCTGGTTTTAATAATTTTGCGATAAATAAAGCTATAGCAATTGCTATTGCGGTTGTAATCAAATACAAAACCAAGGTTCTAATTGCAACTCTTCCAAATTGTGAAACATCTCTCATCTGCATAACACCAGTACCAATTGAGAAAAATACAAGTGGTACTACAAGCATTTGTAATAATCTAACAAAACCTTGTCCAAATAGGAAAAATATACCGTCAATCAAAACAGATTTTTTAAAATATCCATCTGGAACTATATAATGAAGTGCAATACCTACTACAAGACCAATGAGCATTGAAAATAATATTTTTTTAGTTGGGCTCATTTTCTTTTTTTCATTTGTAGTCATAAAATCCTCCTAAATTTTATTTCTCATCCAATTTATCCTCTTCTAAGATTCCAGGTGTAATCATTTTTTTGAAGTCTAATATTTTATCAAGTTCAGCTTCACCCAATAATTTTTCTTCAAGAACAAGCTCTCTTACAGTTTTTCCTGTATCTTGTGCCTTGTGGGCAATTTCGCTTGATTTTTCATATCCAATATGTGGAGCAAGGGCTGTAACAAGTCCTACACATTTTTCAACTTCTTCTAATAATAATTCCTTATTAGCTGTAATTCCATCAACACAATTAATTCTTAAAGTATAAATTGCACCCTTTAAAGCTCTTAGAGATTCAAAAAGTTTGTAAAAAATGACTGGTTCAAAAGCATTAAGTTCTAATTGTCCGGCTTCAACTGCCATAGTTACAGTAGTATCATTTCCACAAACTGCAAAGGCAACTTGGCTTACAACTTCTGGTATAACTGGATTAATTTTTCCTGGCATAATAGATGATCCAGCTTGTCTAACTGGTAGGTTTATATCACCAATTCCTGTTTGTGGACCTGAAGACATAAGTCTTAAATCGTTAGAAATTTTTGAAAGTGAAACTGCAAAAGTTTTTAAAATTGATGATGCATATAAAAATCCATCCAAGTTTTGTGTTCCATCAACCAAATCTTCTGCTTGTTTTAAATCAAGACCTGTAACCTCTTTTAATACATCAACTATTTCATTTACATATGTAGCATCAGCATTAAGACCTGTTCCAATTGCAGTTGCTCCTAAGTTTACACTTGATAAAGCCTCTATTGCCTTATCCATTCTTTCATAATCTCTTTTAATAACAGAATGGTAAGCATTAAATTCTTGACCTAAGCTTATTGGAACTGCATCTTGAAGTTGAGTACGGCCCATTTTGTAAACTTCTTTAAATTCTTTTGCTTTTCTTTCAAAAGATTCTAAAAGTTTTTCACATTCATCTTTAAGTTCCATAAAATATCTAACAAGAGCAATTTTTCCACTTGTAGGAATAACATCATTTGTAGATTGTCCTTTGTTTACGTCATCATTTGGATGAACCTTATCATAAACTCCTAGAGCTCCACCAAGTTTTTCATTTGCTATATTTGCAATAATTTCATTAGTATTCATGTTATAACTTGTTCCAGCTCCACCTTGGATTGGATCAACAATAAAATTATCCCTATACTCTCCTTCCAAAAGTTTTTCACAAGCATAAAGTATTGCATCTTTTTGATCTGTTGATATTAGGCCTAATTTTTCATTTTCAATAGCTGCAGCTTTTTTAACCTCAACCATTGCATCTAAAAATTTATCATCAGCTTTAAGACCAGTAATTGGGAAATTTTCCTCTGCTCTTTTTGCATTTGCACCATAATAAGCATTTTCTAATATATCCATTTCACCAACAGAATCATGTTCTCTACGAAACTTAGTCATAATTTCCTCCATAAATTCACTTAATTTTTTTGAATCCTCTTCAATTATAATAAATATTAGTAGCTATTTTCAAATTTAATTATATAGAAAACGTTTCTTTATGTAAAATTACTAATTCGTCATCAATAACATAAGTCAAAACTTATAGTATTAATAATTCAATCTTTAACCATGTTGAAAACTCAATTTTTTTTAAAAATTTAAATAAAATTTATAAGAAAATGATTTTAGTAAAAGCTTTTCCTTATAGATATAAATATAACTAATTATTTCATTAGTTGATACTTCTCAAATTATTATTTTTTATTTTAAATTTAATTTAAAAAACTGGTGAAAATTTTCACCAGTTTTTAGTTATCTTTAGTTAGATTAAATTATTTTCTTTTAACATTATTTCAATATCTGTACCTTCAATTCTTTTTTTCAAATTATGTTGAACTAATTTTGGAATTGGAAGATGTGGTTTTTCATAATCATTTAGAGCACTTGCAGCATTCATCAAATATCTTAAATCATATCTTGATGCATAAACTTCTGGTATTCCCTTTTCTACATTACATAATGCATAAACAGCTTCCATTGCAGTTCTTCCAGAATATTCTGTTGTAAATACTGTATCTCTTCCAGGTCTATCTAAAGTTTCAGCAAATTGTCCTAAAAAGGCAAAGTTAACTGCATTTTTTGGAACAACATATGGTCTGTCTCCAAATTCACGTGGTTCAAAATGACTTGTAATATAAGGCATCATTACAGGAATTGCTGAACAATCTTCAGAAAGTCTATCAATTTCTGAACTTGGAACACCAATATGGTACAACCATTCTTTTGTAATTTCCTTACCTGTACAATCTCTCATAGCTTTTTCTATATAATTTCCTTTTTTATCTGAAAATAATCCATAAACCCATACGCAAACATCATCTTTTGGTTGGCCAACATATTGAGGTTGTCTATTAATAGTCCAACTCATTAACCAATTTGAATCTTTTACTGTTACAATTCCACCTGTTACAGTTCTTCCAGTATAAGGTGATCTTTGAGTTATTTTTTCAATATAATCAATAACTTCTCCCCCATGAACTGTTACTGTACATGATTCCCAATTTGTTCTTTCAACATTTTGGCAGAATTTATCTGGATGACCAAATTCATCAGATTTTAAAGCAATATTTCTCCACAATTCCCAACTTCCACCAAGATCTGCAGAAAGAGTAGCTGGAGTATTATCATCACCATAGCTTGAAGATTCTGTCATTGAACCATTAGTTATAAATACCAAATCATCTTCAGTTAATTCAATAGATTTATCTTCTTTTTTACTATTTTCCATGACTAATTTTGTAGCCATTTTCTTATCATCACTTAGGTAAAAATCTATATCCTTTACAGTAACTCCATACTCAAATTTTGCTCCTTGATCTTTTAACCATTTAACAATAGGTTTAACTATAGATTCATATTGATCATATTGAGTAAATTGAAGAGCAGAAAGTGTAGGAAGGCCTCCAACATGATGGATAAATCTATTCAAATAAAGTTTCATTTCTAAAGCAGAATTCCAATTTTGGAAAGCAAACATTGATCTCCATAAAATCCAAAAATCACTATTTAAAGTTTCATCACTGAAGACTTCATCAATTTGTTTATTCACTAATTTTTCATCAGCAGTAATAGTAAGATCAATTATTTCTTTTAATGCTTTGTCGCTTAAATTAAATTTTTCTTCATCATATCTTTTTCCATTTTCATGAATTATACGACATTTACTATAATTTGGATCATCCAAATTTGTATAAAAGAAATGATCTAAAATAGATTCATCTGGATTTTCAGAAGAAGGAACTGCACTATAAAGGTCCCATAAAATTTCAAAATGGTGACCCATTTCTCTTCCACCACGGGCAACATATCCCATGTGTTCTTTTTTATAATCCCCATCTAAACTTCCACCTGGCAAATCTAATTGTTCTAAAAAAGTAATATTTTCAGCTTTCATATGAGCATCTTTTACCAAAAATCCTCCAGCAGATAAGGCTGCAAGACCAGTACCTATAATATAAGCCTTCTTCTTATCAATATCTTTTGGTTTTCTTGCTTTTACAAGAGAATGATAATTACCATTTACAAATTTCACTCTGTCATCATAAGAATTTTTCATCATAATATATCTCCTTTTTCTAAGATGAATTTTTAACTGGTAAAATTTATCAGTTAAAATATAACAAACACTATTAAGTATATATATATTAAGATTTAATCAATACATATTAAACCTAAATACTTTCTATATATTATATATACCCCAAAATTATGTTTAAAAATTCTTTTTTAATTATAAATTAATTAATCTAATAAAAATCACAAAAATAAATCACATTTGAAAAAAGGTACAAAAAAAAGCACTCACTTTTGAGTGCTTAAATCTGGTGCAGGATAGAAGTATAAAACCTATAAGCAATTAACAAGTTTATATGGTTGAATAACTACAAAAAAACTACAACTATTTTATTAAAAAATGTACGTTGGTAACCTATTAGTAACTAAACAATAATTATTTTTAGTTAACTTACAGCTGTGAACATAAAATTTTATACAATTACCGCTACTTATCGCTGGTTGTATTTTTTACTAAGAAAATATAGCATAAACATCTTATAAACGAGTAAAACAAAGCAATACGTTTTATTTTAACTTATAAGCCAATTAAATAATTAAGTATACCAATAGTATTCCTTAAAAAATAACTTTAAGTTTTTATAAGCATAAAAAAAGACACCCCAGGAGCATAGATAATTAATCTAGCTTAATTCCTTCCCAAGTGTCTTTTATCTTAGTTTGTCGTAACAAAACTAATTGATCAATAATATTATACTTCAAATAAAAAAAGACCACCAGCAAATGCCAGTGGTCAATGTAGAAAATTCGTAAACACTATACGTTGCTTACCTATCACTTATATTATACTATTATTTTTCCTTTTTTATCTACTAAAAAAGCGACTACTTATATAATCGCTTAGTTTATCTATTTTCTTATATTTAAACTCCTAAATACTTTTTCAACGAAACTTGAAGAAGCTTTGAAAAATTAACATTATTATCTTCCGCTAAATCATTCAACCATTTAGGGATTGTAATTGTCTTTTTAATTGATTTATTTTCTATTTCATCACGAACTAATGGCATCCAAACAGAAACGTAAGACAAAGCTTGGTTTTCTTTAGTAGAAATAAAATTATTTTTTGGAGGATTAATCTCTATATTATTTTCTTCTTTAGTATAAAGTACTAATCCTAAAACATCTTTAGCGTTATATAAAGCTTCCTCTAAAGTCTCTCCATCTGTAAAGCAATCTTCCAAATCAGGAAAATTGACATAATAAATACCATCATCCTGATCAAAAGTAATTATACATGGGTATGAGTATCTGTCGTGTTTCATAATAATTCTCCTATTCAGAGGCTAAGGGCTAAAAATTTAGCCCAGTTATTCTCTTAATGCTCGCCAAAGTTCCAGCTGGAATATCTTTTTTATTACATTTTACAGGACATGTTTTCCCGTCTTTAATATAAATTTCGTGCGAACCAGTAGTATGGTCGTAAAGCCAACCATTCTTTTTCATAACTTTTATAACCTCTTTATATGGTTTTACCATATTCCCTCCAATCTTTAAATGTATACACTAAGATTGATGTTGAGTTTGAGGGTTGGGTTAGATTGTAAGCTTTTGACTTACATTTACATTATATACGTATTTTTTATACGTGTCAAACACTTTAACTAAAACCTAATCCAAGGTGTAGTATCTCCAGTAAGTCTCCTACAAGCAACAAATCTTCTTTCCTTAGACTGTTTACCAACGTAGGATATCCATCTGTAGCCATCACCTTCATATACGCTATCATAATATATTGGTTCATTTTTTCCATAACATGCTACTATTGGTGCTTTTGTTGATGGGCTTGTTCTTACATTACATTCGGTTAGAGTAACTCCAGTCCAGTTTTCATTTTTTATAAATACTCCATCATAAGGGTTTGTATTCGCTTTTTTAACTTCAGGGTACACTTGATTTCCATTCTTATTATAAACTTTATAATTATATTTTTTGGCCAAACTTTTTGCACTTTCTAAATTTTTAAATGCACCTTTTTGGCTTTTGGAATCTTGCCAAGATTTTCTAACCCTATACAAATCTGCCACAGTTTTTGCTGTATAATTTCCACTCTTTAGTCTTTTGTTTACTTCGCTCGCAATATAGGAAAACTTGCTACCTAAGTATGGACCAGGACAAGTAGTTTGGGCATACCATTCATGTTTTTGCAAAACACCATTTTTATTTCCCGTATAAGTACAAGGATAAATATTATTTCTTTTACATATATCTGTTACCAAATCGATTAACCTATTTAATACAAAATCTGATACTGGCCAATTGCCACCGTATTGGCTGTTAGATGTTTCTATTGTTACTGCACGATTGTCGCACCAGGCTGAAGATGTTGTCCACGCCCTATTGCATTCGTCAACAACCAAAACAATTTTTCCATCTGATCCAACTCCATAGTTGCAAGAAGCTTGCCTGCCCCTAGATTTAAAGACACTACCAATACCTGCAGCTGTTAAAACTCCTGCAGTATGATGGATTGCAATTTTTGTAATTTTCTCATTTCTTAATCCACTATGGTTTGGGCTGTAATCTCTAAAATCTACTAAACTTGAATTACTCATTTATCCCTCCTTTTGTAATTTCACTTCATTTTCGATTGATTGGTTTATATAAGAGTTAAGATCTCCATAAGCTTTTTCTAAAATTTCCTTAGATTCAGCATCTAATATTTTATTAATTTTTTCTTTTGTGCTATTCCAAGCTTTCTCTTGTTGGTCTCTATCAAATTTTCCTTGATTTTTAAGATCTCCAACAAATTCTTGATTGGTTGCAGATACGCATTTTGTTACTATATCTAATAGCTTGTAGCTTGCTTCTCTTACTTTTATATTATCTATTTTTGCTATTTTCTCCTTGCTTAGGTTGCTTAAATATACAAATACATTTGTCAAAACTAATATTCCCACACTTACTAAGATTTTTATTAAAATATCATTCATTTTTTTACTCCTTTATACTAAAAAAGGACTAGTAAATACTAGCCCTAAGCACTTTTATCCATATCATCTGCTATATCGTCAATTTTGCTGTTTAAAATCGTAACGTCTTTTTGTATTTGGTTTACCCCTTGCTTAATCTCAGCAAGGGAAGCCCCGGAGGAAGAGTTATGCACCTCTAATTTTTCTCCCAAACACCTTACTTCACCCTTGTTGGTTTCGATAGATTGGGTTACTTTTTCTGTAAGATTTAAAATTTTATCGTTATTTTCTTTTTGTAATTTCCTGTCCTCTGCTCTTTCTACTCTTTTTATATTTGTATCGTCCATGTATACTTTCAAAAAAATAGCAGCTATTACAACTAAAGGACCATTTTTAATTAAAGCACTTGCTATCATAGTCCATTCCATACCATCACCTACTTTTCTTCAATTCTTGGTGTCATTTTTATCATCATAATTTGTTGGTCTGTTAGCATATCCATCTTCTTTGCCATATCAAGATAGGCTTCATCGATTTTTCTTTCTGCCCAACAAAACATACAGTATTTAAAAAACCATGTATTATCCATAATCATCCCCCCTTCCCTTAAAATTTTTAATATATTTAAAACTAAGAAATCATTGGTATTAACTCCTAAATCATTCTCAGGAAATAGCATACTAATCATTAGATCATTCTTATTAACTCCTTCTATCCATTTTTCGCCATCAAATTTAGGCTTTAATAGATTTTTATCTAGAGGAGTTGTTGTAAATTTAAATTCTTGTTTTTCTTCTATGTTTAAATAAGTTGTTCCAATAAAAAAGCCCTTATCATCTAAGATAAAGACTTCTTTGTAATCTATTTTGTTTTCATCTACCATGCTGCCTCCTTGTTCCTATAAATATAATCAATTCTTATGGGATCGCCCTTTCCAATTCCTTTAACCCCATCTTGATTTAGGAAAAATAAGTTGCCATTAGGATCTAATGCTAATCCAGTCCTGGACCAGCCTCCAGTAGCAAAACTTATACTCATTCTAACACTTGGACAATACCCTTCTGGTATTTTTGCCCATGTATTCCATCTTTGTGCTGGTCTATCTGTTTGTAGAAGTAAATCTGCCCACATATGGACTAGGCCAAAGGCATCCTTGCTTAACTTTAAATAACCTGATAAACCTTCATCCAAATTTACATTAATAACTTTTTTATCCTGACCAGGAACAATATCCCCATCTAGTTTGAGATTATTTTCAAATTTAATACTCCCATTAGCCTTATTATTTTTAAAGACTACATCACTTCCTGAAATGTAACTTGTGAAATCACCCATTTTAAATAAGCCTTCTATTTCCAACCCCTTATCGATGGTTGGCACTTTTCCAATGCCCACTACAGGTTTATTTGCCCCTATAACTAAGGATTGACTAGTCGCAGGTATAGTTGACAAGGCCTGGTGTCTTTTAAATTTATCGGCTATACTTAGCCTTACATCATAAGCCTTGTAGTCATCAAAACCTCCGCCTAGGGATATTGTTGAATTAAATGACCCATTTCCTACCGTAGCTGAATATACATTTTTCCAGGAATTTGAATCTTTTTCTGCCACATCTACTTTTACATCCAATGGATTTTTATTGTCTATTACTGTAGATGTTAATGCTATTCTTGCACTTGCATACTTTGTATTAGATTGGTTTCTGTAGGCATTAAAAAAAGATATGTTAGGCAAGTTATAAGGATTTAAATTAATAGTCCTTGTTGTACTTGCGCTCATATCTCTAGAATCATTTATTGTTATTTTTATATTTTGGTTGCCAGTTAAATTAATATCTTTAATTATTGCATCTTGACCAGAAATATTATAGGGTCCTATACTTACATTTACACTCTTAATACTAGCCCCATATTTACCAGCTCCACTTGTTTTTATCCTCAAATCTGTTAAATGTTGATAAAAAGGACTAGCCCCTATTATATTAATTTTATTCTGGTTAGCTTCTGTTATATCTACACTATTAATACTTGGACCTGCTGAACTTGGTACATTTAAGGTTAAATTCTTAGAAGATGAGCCAATTCTTGTACTTCCATCATAGGTTTCAAGGGTAAAGGTTAAATTCATGCTTTTTAAATTCTGCATGTAATTCGTCATTACATTATTAGAATTTGACCAGGTAATAGACGAGGAAAAAGTCTTATTGATAATAGTTTCGCTATTTCCACTATAAGAAACTTTTAAGCTATGGGTAAAGTAAGAAACTTTTTTATCAATAGAAATTTTTACATCATTTCCTGCATAAATACTTGATATATTAGTTCCTGAAGAATTTTGCAAGGAAAAGGAAGATGCTCTAGGAATTTTAGATAAGGAAAAATTTCCAGAAACATATCCTGTTGCCGAAGTCGACCAAAGACTAGCAGAAAATGAAAAGGACTTAGACCCATCTTCATTATGTTTTACTGTAGTAGTACCAGAAGCCAATTGCTGACTTCCTCCACCCCTTAAATCAAAATCTCTTCCTGTCTGATTATGAACAGTTGATCCATTTATTACTACACTTGTTTTACCTGTATGATAATTATTCCAAAATCCATAACCATTTTTTCCTTGTATATATAATCTATAATATACAGTAGATGTATTATTAGCTATATTTTGGCTTTGTTGTCTTATTTCTAAATGTATGGTTCCTGTACCATTATTGATCGTCTTACTATATGTTGCCATCTTACCTCCTATATATTAGGACTTATTACAGTAAATTTATTTCCATTTAAATCTACCTTGTTTGCCACATGGTAACCAAATTCAAAGGCTCCGCTTACTTTTAAGTTTGGAGTCTCGGTTTGGTTGTTTGCAAATCTTGCAACAACTTTACTACCGTCTGTAATCTCCAAGGCATTATTAATAAGTCTTAACCTTACTTGTTCGCCCTCTTTTCCAATTAAAACTCCTTCTTCACCAAAATGTAGGTAGGTATTAATAGCTTCTAGGGATAATTTTCCTGCTCCTACGTTGGCTTCTATAATACTTAGCCTATCTTCTAGGCTTAAGGCATTAGAATCAATGGCAGTTTTTAATTGGTCAAGATATGCTTGTTGTTTCATTAAATCCACTTTGTTTTGGTTAAGTTCCTCTGCCGTTGGATACATGGCAAAGTGGACTTGCAAATCTTGTAAACTCTCTTCGCTTGCTTTTTCGGATATTGCATCATCCACATCTGCATAACAAGGAGACCACTCTATGGCTGGAATATCTCCACGGGTTAAGGTTGCCCATTCTATAGATACAGTATTGTTATTTTTATTGTCTCCATTTCCGTTACTACAAACATATAAATACAATGATGGAGGATTTGTTTGTTTATAACCAGAGGCACTTTTATCAACCCACTTAAAAGTTTTAGACCAAATTTGATAATCATTTGTTTTTTTTATTTGTGCAAATCCAAAAAAACCGATACTTCCACCAGAATTGTACAAGCCGACTAAATCATCTTTTTCAATCTTCAATTTCATAGTAAAAGTAATAGTTTCCCCAGTTGTTGGAGTTTCACAAATTTTCCAGATGTTTGTATTATAATCCTTATTCTCAACAGGCACATTAGAATTTCTCAAAAGATTCTGACCGATTTTACCAGTTTTGCCATCTTTGCCAGGACTTCCTTTTTCCCCATCTTTGCCTTTCAAATCATTTACAGAAGGGATCCAATCGGTAGCTTCATTTCCAAATTCTAATTTCAAATCTTTTATTTCAAAAGCATCTCCGCTATATCCTTCTATAAATCTTATAAAAATTTGGGCAGCCCTATAGTCTTGTGGCATCATTTTGCTACCTATATGCAATTTATAAAAAATATTTTCAGTAGTATTTTCTGGATAAACTACAGTTCCAAATTGATACCAAGGGGCAGCTCTGAAATGTACATCAAAGTTTCTTTTGTACGTCTTGGCTTTTTTTGCCTTAAACCAAAAAGATAAAGTCATTGCTTGCCTATTATAAGTATCCCAAAAACTAGGGTCAATATTATAAGCCTCATCATAAAGTTTTTTCGGAACGGTAACAGTTTTAAATTTAGAATCATTAATATAATTCCTATTAATGTTTTTACCATCTTTACCTGGCTCACCTTTTTCACCCTTGTTACCCTTGACAAGTAGCCAAGTATATTTTTTAGGGTCAGCAGAATCTTCTTTTGTGTAGTCTGTATAAGTTCCTATATACAACTTTTCTCCAGCTTTACTTGTGGAAAAGTCTTTACTTCCGTCTGATGAGTTTGCCCAAGCTGTATGAAAGTATGGAGTTTTACCATCTGCCCCAGCTTTTCCTGGTATTCCATTTGCACCATCTTTCCCAGGTTCACCTTTATCTCCAACATATTTTGACCATTCATATTTTGTGGGATCTTTAGAATCTTCTTTTACAAAATCTGTATAAAATCCTATATATTTTTTACCATTTGTTGCTGTTAGCGTAAACCCAACAACTCCATCTTTACTGTCAGAATAGGCGAAATGCATATAGGAAGTTTTACCATCTGCCCCCTTTGGACCTGGCATTCCATCTTTTCCGTCTGCTCCTGGAGGGCCTGGAGTTAGTTCTAAAAGTTCTAGATCTCTTTTGGTAACAGTATCTTCCCACCTATCACCTTTCCAAATTCTTTTAAAATGGATATCTCCTTCCTCCCATTGCCACACATCTCCCCACATTAAAAGCTTTCTATCAGGTTCTTCTTTTTGCTTATAAATTCCTATAGATAAATTTTTAATGGTATATGATGCAGTTGCAACTGCCAGGTCATCTAGCATGGCCGAGCAAACAAAAGTTGCTTCCAATTCAATATCGCTTCTTTTAAGTTCTATAAAATGTTCGTTATTATCCTTATGGTTTTCATTCCATTTTTCATCACTAACTACCAATTTATCAGGATATTTTGAAATTCTCTCCCAAATATATCCATCTACATTTGCCGACTGGTCAATCCCTGCCTTTGTGAGTTTTGCAATTAAATTTGTATCAACTATATCATCTTTAAAAACATTGCCAGAACTTGATTCTAAACTCATGACATAAGGTTGATTTTCAAAGCTGTATTTAAAATCTTGTACATTTGCTTGTAAATTAAAAAGTCTTTCAGCTATTCCGCTTGTTTTTGGTACAAAATTAGCAAAAACAGCACGGTCTATATAATCATTTGTGCTTGATGTTGTTACATCAACTAGCCTTGCTTCCAAATACAAAGCTGGCGAATAACCGTGATCAATTATCCTTACCCTATCTCCAATATCAATATCTTTAGGGATTTTATCTGGATTTACATCATAAGATACTTCAGGTTGGTTATTTTTCTTTAGCTGATTTAAACATTCATCAAACAAAGTTTTTTGACTTGTAGCCTCGGATTCATAGACTCTTGATAAGTACCTGCCCTTAGTATTTGGCTTTGACCAAATAGCATTAGCTTCCCTATCACAAACCCTACCGTCCTTATCTACAAAATACCTTCCATCATCATACTTGTATCCCTTTAAATTCGTTTCCTTTTCAACTTCTTTATTTTCACTTACAGTTTCAAGAACTTCCTTAGTTTTATTTTTTGATGGGGCTGCAGGTCTTGTATACCTTTCAGACCCTTTCATGATGTTAGCTATTTTATTGTGCCAATTTGGGTCGGTTGCGTATTGGTGGACTCCATTATTATTCCTCATTTTGTATAAAGTTGTTTGCTTATAAGATGAATTATAATAATTTTTTGCTATCCACTTAGCCCCATTTATAATTCCAGATGCTAAACCAGAATTAGAAAAGTTTTTGGCATTATTTGGATCATTATCAAAGGCCCCGATTCCAAAATAATTATTATATCTTTTTGCTATATTAGACCTACCCCATCCAGATTCTAGGGCAGCATGAGAAAGAATATATCTTGCATCAAGCCCTGATTGTTTTTGTGCTTCCATAAATACATTGCCTTGTCCATTAAAGGGACTACCAGGGCTTGTGGCCCTTATCCAGTTGTTAAGTTGACCAGCATTTAATCCATTTAAAGTCCAGCCTAAATCATGGTAGGCGATATTATTATTAGTCCAAAATTTTGCATTACTTACACTAACACTGCCAGCTCCAGAATTTCTCCACCTAAAAAATCTTACAGGAGGTCCACCAGTATATCCATTTATTGGAGTTATGGCAATACCATTTTTACTGTAAGTACAATGGATTATCCTATTTTTATCTAAAACAGCCCCAGTATGGCCAGCGGCCCCACCAGATGCCCCTTGCCTTCCTGCTACAAAAATATCTCCATATCTTATATCAGACCTTGATATTTCATCTAAATATTTTCCTTTCATGCCAAATAAGGTTTCTGTAGATCCTATATAATGATTTGATGGTAAAAGAACTGCGTGTTTTGCTGCAAAATGCACAGCAGATGAACAGTCATAAGACCTTGGTCCCATCCTGCTATACATGGAATAAGATACTTTTCCTTTTCTTGCCTGAAACCATCCTATAAAGGCATCTAATTTTCCATTAGTCTGTTTTGTAGTGGAAGAAGAATCATTTACCTTGACCGTCTTTTTGACAGTTTTTGTAGTTTTTATAGTTTCTTTATGGGGTTTTCCTATACCAAGTACAGCTGTCCTTAAATTTGTTATAGATACATTTCTTTTTACATCCTTAAGCTCTTTTCCAACTTCAAGACGTCTTGCAGTATCTTTTCCTCTTTCCTTAACAAAATTAATTCTTTTTTCCTTGATTTCATTACCATCAAATTTAAAATCATATGAAATTTCAGCTCCAAAACGACCAGCAATTAGGACAATTCTTTTTGTTTGGTTAGTTACCCCAGTATATTCCAAAGTTAAATTTTTAGAATCACCAATTTCATCTATACCAATCACCCAATCAGAATCATTTCCGATTGTTGCTAGTATGTGTTCTCTTAAAGTTCCCTTCATCTTATGGTCGCCAACATCAGAATTTAGAAGTTCAAGTCCTGCATCTTCAGCGATTATTTTTTTATATGATCTTGCCTCTTCTACTTCCATAACTTCAAGGGGGATTATTTTATTTTTAAAATTTGGGACAAAAACAAAAGATCCAGCCTCAATTTTTTCTACACTTATATCATTTTTGGCAATTTTCCCCGTATAAATTGCAGTTCCCGTCTTTATAGTTTGATTTAATTCGTCATCTAAAAGTTTAAGACCTTTTTCAGTATTAGTACTAGCCACAGCAAGTGTTTCATATAACCTATTTGTAAAAAATATCATTTAAAACGCTCCCTATAAAAAACATCTATATCAGGCACCACGTCCGAGGAAATATCAAACATAATTTCATTTTCTCCTGGTTTTAGCCTAACAGTATCTGACCCATAAGAAATTGGACTTAGTGTTTCAATCCCATTTACATAAGCCTTATTTGTTTCCATTTCAAGCCTTACTACATCTCCAGCCCTAAATTTATATCTTGGGTCAGGCACATTCGTTACATCCTTATCTGTCCAAAGTTTTCCATCTAGGCCTGTAAATTTAAGTCTTACAAAAGATAGCTCTGATAATTGTGGATTAGAACCATACTTACCTGCCCAAACAAGAATATGGCTTGGTTTAAGCTCTTTATTTGTTAGATTATAGTCTTTGGTGTAAGATTTCTTGCTCATGTCATTAAAAGTAGAAAAAGAAAATTTTTCCCCATGTTTTTTCATAGTAATTTTCCCCCAAAAATTTGAAGCAAGGCCAGAATTAATTTTCCCATAACAGCCATCATAAACATCATAATAAATCGATGTAACCCTGTTTGTATAATGGGTAGAAAAACTAGCTGCCATTATGGGAGTATCTCCAGCATAAACACCTATATACATTGCCCCAAACTGATTGGCAGGACCTACAAAATAATTTAAATAAGCCTCTAATTCAAAATCGGTACAATCTAGATTAATAGGATAAGACTTGCAAGGTCCATGCCAACCACTTTGACCACTTGCAAAAGTCGCCAACATGTCGTGGGAATTTCCATTATTACAAGCAAAGCCCTTGCTTGTAGGACCATCTATATCTTGTTCCAATAGCCAACCTATATATACTCCATTATTTTTAAGTAAATAGGCCTTAGATGATTTGGATTGCCTAACTGTTTTAGTTTGAGCCACAGGAAAAGACCTCCCCTTAACCCAATTATCTATCCTCTCGCCAGTTTGCCAATGGGTAGCCCACTTACCAACCTTTATCTTCCCATTACTTGGGGCAGGCATAGATTTGTTTCTTTGGACCAAATCTCCAGCACTATGCCACCTGGTGTGGATTTTACTTGCATCATAATTTGTAGGATTTAGCTTATTAAACCTGGAATCAATCTCAACCCAAGACCTCCTGGTTTCATATCCATCCACCAAACCCTCTTTTTGTATCCTAACCTGTTTCATTGGACTTGCCTCTAAAGGCTCCCCAAATTGAAAAACTTTATCCTTACTTACAGCAGAAACCATATAAGTATCTTCTTTCAACTTAAAATCAAAGGTCGGATATGCATAATCCGACCCATTGTTTTCTAATATTAGACTAGTTCTCCCAGAAAAAGAAAGCTCTTTGGGATCTACAGCATGTGAAACCCCATCTGGTATTTCTATATCAATGTCAATTTTTGTCCTCTCATAAGAGCTTGAAACTTTAATATCCTCTTTTACCTTCCCCTTCCAATACCTGTCTGGTTGGTCAGTAAAGATAAATTCCTGCATTTCTCCAGTCAATAGTTTATTTAAAACATCAACAGTTGCAAGGATATCATGGAGGATATAAGCATGTATGGTTACTATCCTATTTTTCACAAAAGGTCCCATAGTCCTTTCAACATCAGTAATAAAAATCAAATCTTTTAAAGATTCACCATCAACAATGACTTCATACATCTACAATACCACCCCCATTCTCCTATTTTCATAAAGGTCTTTTCTCTTTTTATATTCATCAATTCTTTTACCAAGCATAACAGAAACTTTTTCGCCATCGATATAAACATCATCATCCTTTTCAGTCATTATCTTTAATAAAGATAAAATATCTAAAAGCAAACTTTCAAGCTTAGAATCTCTATTGGCCTTGTATTCACCATAAGCATTAAAATCTAAATTAGAACCCAGTTTCTTATCCAAAATATTTTTATCTAGACTAGAAATATCCGGACTTAAATTTAAAGGCTTAATATTCAAATCAAATCCATCATAAATTTCCCCAGCCATGGATAAAACATTAGATTTAACATCCTTAAAACTATCAACCATAGATTTATTTAATCCACCAATAATAGCATTACCAGCAGGAATTAAAAGCTTCCTATCATGAGAAATAGGTCCTTTATGGGATTTTATCCAACCAGCTATTCCACCAACAAATCCTGTAATTGCCTTCCATACAGATTTTAATCCTTTTAAAAAACCATTCATTATTGCCTTACCAGCATCAAATAAATTTATATTTTTCAAAGAATTAAATACATTTTTAATATTTCCTATATATCCAGTAATTTTACCAACAGCACCAGAAATAGAGCTTGTAATTAATCTCCAAGCAGTTTGTAAAACAGCTTTAAGACTATTTCCCCCTGCCTTTAAACTATTAAATACTCTCAAAATATGTGAAATAGATCCATATACTATTGTTTGAGCTGTAGATATAGCATTAGAGATATTTGTCCAAGCCGATTTCATCATTGTTTTTAATCCGTTTCCCGCTTGTCCTAAATTAGCAAATAAGCCAATGGCAACTCCGACCCATTCGGCTATCTTTGATAATACAGGCGATATAAAGTTCAAAACAGATACTAAAGCGTCAAAAACAGGAGTGAGAAATTCAATAACTCCTTTTAAAATATCAAAGGTTCCAGCAACTCCTAAAAGTACACCTTTAAATACCCCACCTAAAAAGCTTGCTACTATATTAAATATAGGCATTAATGCCGTAGCTAGAATACTTAAAACAGGTTGAATGGCATTCCATAAACCTACAAAAGAATCTACAACCATTTGTATGGCAGGACCTACAATAGAAGAAAATGTTTGAAAACCACTTGTAAGGGCAGGAATTATTGCAGAAACTAAATTACCAATTCCAGAAAAATCTAATTTAGCTAGACCTCCAGCAATTATATCCACAACTCCCATTACGCTTTGAGAAACTGTTTGAAATAATTCTGGCAAAAATCCTAAACTTGTTTTAATACCGTTAATAACAGGCTGTAAATTGCTTGTAAGTTTTGCACCCAAACCATTTAATGGACTAGAATCAGATAAACCAATACCAAGATTTGCCATTAAATTCTTACCTTGTTCTACCATTACTGGTCCAACTTCAGAAATAGCTTGGACCAAGGCCCCAGGTATGGCTTTTCCTATATTTATTATCATAGGAATTAAATTTCCAAAAAGAAAAGTCCCTGTTGTTGTTATTAAATTACTTAAAGGCTCTTTTATATCCATTCCCAAGGCCAAAGATCCAGCAAAATCTTGGGCAGATGCTTTCATGGCATTAAAAGAACCAATTAAAGTTTTCTTAGCTTCATCAGCGGCAACACCAGAAATATTTAATTCCTTTTGTATAACATGTATTGCATTAAATACATCATCCAGATTATTTATATCATATTTGATACCAGTAAGCCTTTCAGCATCACCCAAAAGACGTAACATCTCACTTCGTGTACCACCATAACCAAGTTTAAGGTTATCTAACCATTTATACCCCTTGTTTCCAAGTATTTAAAAAGAGCCTACACGTGTAAGCTCTAAGGGATTAGACTATATCTTTAACTAATTCAAAATACCAATGTTTTTTATTTCCTTTTTTGTAAATTCTACCATAATCAATTTGAGATTTATTACACTTAAAATATTTAGCTGTATCATTTCTTGACTTAAATAAAATAGTTTCACCAGTAACTGTATTTGTAGCTCTTACAGGTTTCCACTTATTTCTAATTCTATTGTCATAACCATAGGCCAAATAATTTAAAGTTGCGTTAGACCATCTTAAATTTTCTAATCTATTATCAGATTTATCACCATTTATATGGTCCACCTGGCTCATATTTTTAGGATTAGAAATAAAAGTTTCAGCTACTAATCTATGAATATATAATGGTGTTGTTTTTCTGCCTAACATCACTTGACAATATCCATCTTTTCTTTTTGATTGTTTTAAAACTCTTCCTGTTTTTTTATTCCTAACTTGTCCCAATTCATTAACCTCATAATTTGGTTTTGCTTCAATAGTTTTCCACACGAATTTGCCACCTTTCTTTATTTATATTATAACATTTATCGTGACAATCCTTAACTATTTTTACATTGATATATTTTAGTTAGTACGCACTTCCAAACACGTATCAATAGTGTTTGTACTGAGTAACAAACTCATAGTCGTTACACCTTCCTGTTTCTAGGCTTGGCACGGGATTGCCATAGATTTTCCTTAGGTTTCCCCCGTTAGCAAGAATATATCTCACACCCGTGATAAAGGTTCACGTACATTTACTATATAATCACTTATATAGCAGACATTAATTTATCGTATAATTCTGCTTACTAAATCCCTGATATGCATCTTGAATTGACTGAATATTAGTTCCCATCTTAGCGGAGTTATCAGCCATGTCTTTAATTGCCATATCAGCAGTATTTGCAGCTTTTTTTGTATCTCCACCTAAAGACTGCAATAAAGATGCTGAGAAGCTTGTTGCTTGTTCCATATATTTATTAGCAGATATCTGTGCGTCTCTATAGGCATTTTTAGCATAACCCTTAACTATATTTGCACTACCTTTAAATAAAGTTTCTATACCACCAATAGATTGTTCCAATGCCCCACCAGCACGAATTGATGTTGCAAAGGCCTTTCCTATTCCTGCAGCGGCTATTACTTTACTAGCTACTCCTACAAGTTTTCCACCAAATCCTAATCCGGCAGAAGCCCCAGCACTTTTTGCTTCTCCTCCTAGAAGTTTTGAAATAGAACCAGATATTCCCCTTGCAGATGGCATTATTTGGACATAGGCTTTTCCTAAATTAGTTCCACTATTTGCCATTGTTTTCACCTATCCTTTTTAATATTTCTTGTCTTCTTTTTTCAAATTCCTTGCCAGATACATATCCGTTTGGCTTTTTCTCTTTTGTTTTTTTGTTTCCTAATAAAATACTAGCTAAAGTTTCAGGTTTTTCACTCCCTTTTGATCCTGCTAAGCTATATAAAATCATGGATAATCTATCCAAAACCCCTGCTGTCATTACAGTATTCAAATCTACCTTTAAACCTGATATTTTTTTCTTTATTCTGGAATCGTTAGGCAAACCAAAAACAAAAACAGCCAACTTATTAAAAGCTAGCTGTTCATAATTATATATATTATAATATTGGGCCAAATCGCATATCATTTCTTTCTCGTAATCTTTAATTATCTTGGCAAGGACAAGGAGTTTTTTAATTCTTTACTTTCAAAAATATCCTTAACTATTTCAGAAACCTTCTCAATTGGGACACTACCTTTATAATCTCTTACAAAATCATATAAATTATCCTTTTGTTTTTTGCCAAACATTTTTTCTAAAAGCTTCGGCATAAGAATTGGATTATCATCAACCTCTCCGATAAGTTCTAACATTTCCATATCTTTAAAAACTTCAGAATCAACAGAAAATCTAAATCCAGACTTTGTAATTCCTCTTATTATCTTGTCATTTATTTTAATAGGCTTATTTCTTCTTTTATTTCTGCTCATTAAGATGCCTCCCCTGAGCTTGTTCCCTCAGCACCTTTTATATATTCATAATGTGTATTTCCATCCTTATCTGGTAAACATTCTATAGTTGTTTCATAACCTATGGCCTCATCATCCTTGTAGGAAATTTCTCCAACCTCAGAAATCACTCCATTAGGAATTACCATTCTTTTTATAGTATCTCCATTTAATAAGGTTTCTATCACAAAAGACCTTGCCTTCATTGGTTTGGCATTAGCCTTTATAGTTATTCCAGTTTTTAATGTTCCTGTTACGTTCTCATCCCCGTATACAACCTTTAAAACATCAAGGTTTAATACTTCTATTAGAGTAAATTGATAAGTATCTGGCTTTTCGGTTTGGGATACGAGAACTGTTTTTCCTCCCCAAGCCTTTATTTTTTCAGATTCTGGACTATTTTCGTTTGTAATTCCATCTTCAGACACATAGCCCAAAGATTTAAATTTTGTATCAAGTTTTGTAGTTGCATCCGTTGGCAAGCTTGAACCAAGTGGAGCTGTAGAAATCGCCCCGTCTGTTAGTGGCTTACCATAAGATACATTATTAACATCAGCCATATTTTTCTCCTTTAATTTTTATAATAATAAATATCAAAAACAGCTTGATACCTATATCTTTTCATTTCTAAATCCGTAAAATTATAATCAGAATTTAATTTAATTGATCCTATCCTTTTATCATTGGCTAAAAATAGCATGGCCTCTTTCACCTTTTCATTGTTTAAGGCTGCCTTATACATACTCTCGCCATAAGACTGTATAGCAAAAGTTGCTGATAAAAGTTTATTTTCGTTTGAACTACTTGTTTTTTCAATCAAAACAAAATCATCTTTTTTATAATTTTTAGGATATTCTAAAAAAACATCTAACTTTAATTTTTCTTTCAAAAAATCCTTTAAAATTTCTTCAATAATCATTTCATAGCCTTTAAAAGAGTATTGTTTTTAAGGTTATCTCTTTTTGCCCTAATAGAATCAGCATAAACCATAGTGTTTGCTCTGGTTTTCCCAACCCTAGAGTTCATATCATAACCTTCTCCAGCTCGGCTTTTTATTTCTGATCCATAAGATTCAAGTACGGTTTGGATTTCTTTTCCTTTTAAAAGCTGAGATACACCCTGCCTATTTAATACAAACTTAACCTTACTCATTCTATCACCTCTACATATGCTTTTTTATTCCATGATAGGGGTATGAGGTTATCAATTCCCTGTGTTACTTTTCCAAAAACTTTAAATCTTTGGCCAAAAAACAAAACTTCATTATCTTCCCAAATATTTTCATCTCCCTTGGGAATCCCTAAGGTATAAACAGCTTTTTTCCCGTATAGGTTTTGAGAATTAATAATATCATCAGAATTTGTAGGAGTTACTAAGACATTGTCCACCTTTATAGGTTTTTCTTGGTAAATATCTCCACCAAATGGATCTTCGCCAACTTTAATCTTCTGTATCAATTCCACTGTAATTCCATGGATTTTCATAAAAATCTATCACCCCATATCTTTGTCTTCTAAGTCCAAGCCTAGAAAGCTCACTTTTTTTAATAAAAAGTCCACCACCAGGCACAAGAAAAGAACCAGAAAAAGAATAGCCCAAGGCTGATTCAGAATATTGGGTCATTGGTTCTTGGTCAGTTGCAGTCATTAAAGTTCTTGCCACAACATCAACAACAACCGATTTTAAAACCGACCTGTAAGGCTCACTTGCCTTGGCCATATCATCTAAATCCTTGCCTACATTATCTGCCTCAACTCTCAAAGAGTTTTCTATGACTGGAATAAGCTCTTTAACCCTTAAAATTTCATCATTTTTTAAAGGTCTCCATAAAGAAATAACATCATCAACAGAGCAATACTCCATCTTATTCTCCCATCATTAATTTATATAATTCATCCTTTTTAGCCTTTGGATTATATTCAATTCCCAAAGCATCTAGTTGGGCCATTATGTCCTTTTTTGTTATTTCATCTGAAGATTTTTCTTCTTGATCTTTTTCTTCTTTTATTTGATTTTCAATCTTTTCTACTTCTTCTTTAACTTCTTCGCCGACTACTTTCCAATTTTCTCCGTATAAAATATCAGGGCTAGATATTCTAGCCCCTGTTTTGGTATTTACATATTCAAACATTATGATGATTCACCTTCTTTAATAATTGCAAAATGATTAGGATCTAATATTCCCCAGCCTAAGTAAGTTTCACATCTTAAATACACTTGGTTATATCCTTTCAAATCTTTTCCAGAATTGTCAGGATCCCCATATTTTATTACTTCAAATGGAATTTGTTTTGCATATCCCCATTTGAACATATTAGAGAAATCACCAACAATAGCCTTATCTTTTGTACCTTTTCCAACAGTAGCATTTACATCAACTTTTAATCCGTTAACAGAACCAGGATTTGCACCCCATCTTAATTCTGGGAATAATCTTGGTGTACCTTCCTTGCCATCTACTGTTTGTTTTGCCATAGAAGTCGCAAATGTTGGGTCAAAAGCAGCTCCTGTTACATCTCCCTCAGAACCTCTAATTAAACCTACAGCACTTTCAATGTTTTCATCAGGATTTTTAGCGTTAAATACAACTGTTTGTGTAACTTTTTTATCAAAATAATTATCTCCAATTACAGTAGATGTTTGTCCAGTTCTTGGATTTATTCCATGAAAAGCCATAAGGTCTAAACCTTTTGCAACTTTTTTAGCATATCCATCATTAAAGGCTTTCAAAATATTTAACTTATATTCTTTAGAAGCATATAAAAATTCATCTGTTACCCTTGCCCCATATTCTATTTTTAATGGAACCATGATAACAGTATCAAGGCTTATTCCACCTTCAGATTTTTGTCCACCTTCTGCAACAATGTCTACTTCCTTATCCATTGAAAAAACAAATTCTTTATTTCCATTAAAAGAAATTGGAGTTTGTTTGGATAAAACAGCCAAAGATGAATTACCTTTAACCTTGTTCATTAAATCATTTACTAGGATTTCATCAAAGAAATCTCCTCTACTTAATACCATGTTTATTCTCCTTCCAAATCTAGACCATCAAGAAGTTTTTTCAAAGCTTGGTCTTTTTCATCAACCTTATTTTCATAAGTTTTTAATGGTGGTTCATAAGATTTTTTAGATTCTGAAAAATATTTGGCCATAACTTCGGCATCTTTTTTCATGGAATCCTCATCATCTCCAGAAATCTTGTCAGCAAGTTTAAAAGGTAGACCATATTCTAAGGCTATATTTCTTTTAACTTCTGCTCTTTCAAAAGCAGAAATCTTTTCATTAAGCCCCTTAATGGTTTCATCCTTTCCTTTTACTTCTTCCAAGCTTTCCTTATATCCTGCCACTTCATTTTTAAGACTAGAATTTTCAGACTTTAGATCATCTATTGTTTTTTTGATTTCAGTTTTATAATCTTCTATCGCTTTTTCCTTAGCTCTTTCAATTCTATCCTTAATCCTTGCATCAAATTCTTCTTGACTTTCAATTACTTTAAATTCGCTCATTTCTTCTACTCCATTTCCCCGTGTCCGGTAATTTTATATTAAAAAAGTGACTGTCAACTATTAGTTGACACCCACTTTAATAATCAATATATAATTTTCTGCTTGTTTGTAGACTTTATTTCCTTTACTGCCCAATGTGCAAGTAAGCATGCATCCATTAGGCTTATATCCATATCATCAAATTGGCTTTTATAACCAAATCCACCAGATGAACCTATATTTCTTTTCTCACAGTTAGTTACAACTTGTGATAAAGAAGGTTGGTCCATATGGCCAATAGATTTATCAAAAATCCCCTGCTCCCAAAGAGAATTTGCATTTATAATCTCTTTTACAGTAGGTAAGATAATATTTTTAACCCTAGCTTCTTTTAATTCATCCTGCAATATAAATTGCCTGCTTGCCCCATCTATTACTACAGATTTAGGCTTAGTTTTTACTAAAAAATCTATTATCCAATTATCACCATTTCTAACATTTTGACAATCAATAGCTTCAATAAAAATCATTTTTGATAAAGTCTTACAAGCAACAGCCAAAGATACATTAGTTCCATCATTTCCAAATTTTATTCCAACGTGCATTTCTCCAGTAAGAATTGGTAAAGACTTTAATTTTAACCTTTGCCATTCTTTTTCTGTAATAGCTGATTTTTGGTTGTATGAGATCCACAGTCCCAATCTTTGTATATTAAAATCAGTTTCGTCTGAGCCAATCTCATCTTCAATTGACCTTTCTGTAAAAATAGTCCCCAAAGATGGATTAGTTTTATACCACAACTCACTATCATGTATATCTGACATTTCTGGCACAGACCATTCTGCCCAATAAGCATTATTTGGTCTTGATGTTAAACATTGTTTTCTAAAATTAACAAAAACCATACCTGAAGATATGGGAGTTGGTGGAGTTCCACACATTATAGTTTGAGGATTTTTAGAAGATGTTACCGTGTATTTAAGGGCCGATTCTTGGTCGTCAGTATATTCTTGTGCCTCGTCAATTATTAAAAGGTCAAAACCTTCCCCAAGTCCACCAGTAGAAGTTCTAGTTCTAAACTCCACCCTTCCACCAGTTTCAGGAATCTCCACACGTTCACGACCTGTAGCCCTCAAAGATTTATATTCAATATTTGCATCATCTAAAACCATGCACAACCTTTCCCAAGAAGCATGAGAAGTAAAAGTCCTATGAGCTGTATGGTTTACAACTTCCCCTTTTAGAATAGCATAAAGCTCTCTCATAACTAATATTTCAGACTTTCCATTTCTTCTTGGTAGAGAATAACCACACTTGGTATGGGTCCATAGCCCATCTTTATTTATGGCCAAAAGGTCTTTTAAAATTAACCTCTGCCACTCCATGGTTTTTCTCTTAGATCCCTCATAAAGTTCTACACATTTTTTATAATCAGATTTTTTATATCCTTGACTTATCTTTTGGGTAGGAGTCTGCTTACCTAATCTATTCAATACAAACCCCTTTCAAAATTTACAATAAAAAATAGCAGTTTAACGACATACTTAGGTCAAAATCTCCACTAAAAAAGCACCTCTAAAATCTTACACCTGTAAGTTTAGTTGTGCTTTATTCAAATACAATATTTAATTTATTATCTTTTATTTCTGGAATAACCCATACACAGTAGTCATCCCAACCTGATAAATCTTTTTCTTTTTCAAATTTTACTTTAAATTTATCTACTATTTCTTCAGGTATTAACCAACCAAATAAAGAATCTACTTCCATATCCATAAAATCTATATCTTCACATTCTCCAAAATCCAAAAAGAAAACTTTATTTACTTTACTAGCTTCATCTTGAACCAATTTGAAAAATTTAATAAATTTATTGTTTTCCTGCGTTCTTAATCCTAGCATTATTAATACCTCCTTTCAAAATAGTTATAAATTCGTTATTTTTGTCAACCAATACTACATCTTTACCTTTAACATAAGCTATAACGGTATTTGTTTGACCTCTCCAATTTATATTTCTAATAACACTATCATGGTTTTCTACAATATCATTAATAATTCTAACAAACTTTTTTCTATCTACTTTTGAACTAACGTCTAGTCCATAATCTTTCATGTGTTTATTAGATTTCTTACCAAACTGTTTAGAATTAATTGAGAAATTTGTCTTATTTGATAATTCTATTTTTTCTTTAATTTTATCATCTTCGTTGACATTTTTCCACTTTTTAGACCATATATCTTGCTTTTTTCCATCTCCTGGATAATAGTCAACTGTACACCTACAATGCCTATGCCTTCTGTAAATATCTTCTGGTACGTCTGGATAAGAATATGTTCCAACTATTTCTTTACACCAATCACAACAATTACCATGTTCTTTTCTGATGATCTTAGGGTTTAGTCCACTTTTATAATGTAGATTAGCATTCTTTTTAATAGTTTCATCAACTACAGCTTGGGTAAAGTTTATTACTGGTTCCTTTAATAACCATTTACCATCTTCGTAAGAATCATATCCTGTAATTTTATCTATTAACTTGTCAATCCTATCCTGGTTTAAATCTGCCTTTTGGGCTTTAATTGATATATTAGCCTTTTTATTTAATATGCTTTGAACTTCTTTAGAATATTCAGAAACTAAATCATGATTTCTTACCATGTTTGGCTCTATCAATCTTTTTGCAATATTATAATACATTTTCCCATCTGGCAAATCTCCAGTTTTTATCTTATCCTGGAAAGTATCAGAAAGAATTTTCCCAATTTCAACAGCAAAATCATTGGCATCCTTGTAATTAGCTTTCTTATTTTTTAAGGCCTTTAATTTATCCTTAATTATATGAGATTCTTTAGTCTTTAAATCAAAAGATTTTTTAATTTCATCAAATATACCAGGAACAATATCCTTAACTTCTTCATTCTTCATTTTCAGCCTCTACTTTTGGTGGCTCTTTGCTTGCATTAAAGCCAGTAAGATCAGATAAATTATCTTTTCCAAAAAATCCTGGTATGGCTTGATTAATTTTAATTGATGCATCTCCAATTCCTGAAAGTGTTGTTACATCTGGTTCAAATACTGGATACCAGCTAGGCTTTATTTCATAAAATTGGTTTCTTAAATAAGGATAACCATCTGCCAAACATCTTGCCACATATCCAACATTTAAAAATCCAGACCCAAAACACCTTTGAGCCTTTCTTGCAGTAATTCTTAAAGTTTCATGACTTGCCTTTATTGCCTCGGCAGATGATGGATTATCGGTTATAAATCCTAAATCATCTAAAGTTAATCCAGTTTCTCCAGCAAAACCTGATGCTAAAGTTCTTAGTTGTTCAGTAAATGGACTCATAGACGGTTGAGAAAACTGTCCAAGTTTTGGACTATCCCCTTCATCGTCTTTGGTGAACTGTAACATTGAAGAAACTGTAGCCTTCCACTTATCAAGTGGCTCAGCATCTTGACTTAATCCAACCACATACTTTTGAGGAAAAGAATAAAATTCTGCTGTTACATCCGCCCTTTCAAGCGTTCGTTTAGCGTGGGCTTGGAAATACATAGAGGCTCTAGAAATCCTAGACCTACCAAAAGGCCTTACAGCGTCTGGACGATATATAATAGGAACTAACAAAGGAACACCAGCAGGATTTTTCACATTAGAATAAATCTTACCGTCCAAATAATATTCCGTCCTATCTGGTAAAAAAATAACTTCAGTCTTAGGATTTCCATTTTCAGTCTTATCAAGAACTGCATATCCAACCTTCAATAGCCCAGTAATAGGATCTATAACTCCAGTAGCTTCGCTTCCCTCAATAATCTGTAATCTTGGATAACCCTCATTTCCCATTGATATATAAATAAAACAACAAGAAGAAATAAGAGCAGATAAAATTGCCGAATCAAAAAATATATCCGGATTATTCAAGTTAAATATTTCATTCAAATCAAATAAATCATTTGAAAATTCTTTAAAAACCAACCTATCAGCCAAGCTATCAACAGCCTTAGCACACCAACCAAGAGATGACCTATACATCTGCCTAATATGTGGAGGAATAGTTATACCAAAATCATTCTCCCTAAACTTAGAATCATAATATAAGTATCTTTTCCTAACCATAGGCTCAAAACTATTCAATTTTCGCCTTAAAAACTCTAAATCATATTCCATAAATTCCCTTTCTAAAAAAATAACCAACCCCGCATGATAAAAAATGTACAGTGGACGGCTGAACTCCGGCCAACCGACCGGGGAGGGGGGTATCCCCCCTACATACCTTTAAATTTTTTTGGTTTATATTTTGTCCAATCAGTCGACCATGGAAGATTCCTATTTCCTATCACTTCAGGCTCTATGTTTACTTTATTTTTAAATAGCTTGTCTGACTTTGCTCTATTGCAAGACCAATGTGCAAGCTGTAAGTTATCAATGTCAGATGGATGTCCACCCTTTGATACTGGGATTATATGATCAATACAAGGAGCCAAAGGATTAGGTGCCTTAAGACTTAGGTCTACAGGCTTACCACATATACCACATACATTCTGCGTCTTAAGTATTATCTTCTTGTTCCTTTCAAAGGTTGCCCTATGAGGTCCAGTCCTATCCAATCTCTCCTTGGCCATACTATAATCCTTTCTCTATGTAAAATAAAAACTACCAACACAAAGGTGGTGGTAGCTTTCAAAAATAATTTATAAACTAGGAGACTCTAATGAGAATGTATGTTACTAGAAAGTAAACAATAATAAATAATCATGGAGGATTTTCTCGCTTACTTTCACACTACCATTATACACCCTATTGCCGTATAAAGTGTCCACTAATAGTCTAATTCTTAAATATTTTTATCAAATTACTTTACTATATTAATATTTACCGAATAAAGACAAAGCAATATGAACCAAACCTTCATTTGCTAGATTATATAAATGGGCTTTCTCATAATGGTATTTATCTTTCAGATTCTGTATCTTATTATACTTATAAGGTCTCCCATAAATCTCCAAAGTAATATCCCTTTGGATCTCACTCATACTCTTGAAAGCATAATCAAGCTCTTCGATAATCTTTTTATTCTCTCTAATATTAGTTTCTAATAAGTCAATCTCTGCCAGAATATTCAGTAACTTGTCCTTATCCTCAGATCCACCAAAAGGTGGCTTATCACCATAAAAAACAACAGTCTTACCTTCCTTAAGGTTATTTAATTCATCAATCTTCCTTTCAGCTCTTTCAATAAAATCTCTAGCATAAAAATATCTTTTCAACTTTTCCTTAACCAAATTTATATAAAAACTTTGCATCATAACTCCTAACTACCTACCAGAAGACCCAAAACCCTTAGAACCCCTATCAGTATTACAATCAATCTCCAAAACTTTCTCCAAATCAACCATACTTTCTTTCCTAAAAACAAGTTGGCCAATCCTATCACCTTTCTTAATCTCATAATCATTACCAGTAAGATTTGTAATAGAAGCCTTAATCTCTCCCCTATAAGAAGTATCAATCAAACCCAGATTGCAAATAAGACCCTTACTAGAATTACCAGACCTTGGCCTTAAATCAGCATAATATCCATTATCTAATTCCAAGAAAACACCAGTAGAAATAGTAGCAGTTTCCATTGGCTCCAATATCCTATCTTCAATAGCTCTTACATCATAGCCAATATCTCCATCTTTCTTACTTAATATGTAAGGTGCCTTGTACTTAATCATTAAAAACCTCCTCAAAATTATCATCAATTCTCATTTCAATTTCACAAATAAACTTATCAATATCCTTATCCGAAAAATCAAACCTATTTTCCAAAATATAAATAACAATCTCCAAAAATAAAGAACAATCATTAATATTTAAAAACTTACTCATACTTATAATCCAAAAATCTGACCCCTTGCCTAAAAATAACCTCATATCGGGATAGATCATCAGCCTTAACATACTTTCTACCAAATATTTCTTTCATATTTGCCCAAATATTCCAAGGGATAAAGAAATACCTGTCTTTAATCCCTATACAAACACCAGCAAGACCACCTAGCTTACTTTTAATCTCCAAAACCTCGGCTTGCTTATCTGAAACCACACTTTGTTTCATTCTATCGCTTGTAGTGTACTTTGCCTCAAAACAAATAGACCTACCACCATCAAGAGTCCCCTCAAAATCAGGGTTAGCGTTTTTTGTAAACTGCCCTTCAAATCGACCAGCATTTTTAAGCCTAATAACCCTAAAAGGCTCATCAATCTTAGCAATATCAGCCTTGCCCTCAGCCCTATAATACTTACAAGCCAAATCAATTAATTTCTCAAAATTTTTACCAAAACCATTAGCCTGTAAAGCCTTAAAACTTTGGAGATTAGTCATCACTCCAACCCCTTTCACGAATCAATCCCCAAACATCAATACTCAAATCCTCTAATTTATTATAAATTTCCTCAATATTTTGATCTAAATCATAATCTCTATATTCGCCTATATCCTCAACTTCTTTAATTGCATTTTCAAAAACATTAAACATATCAAATAACTTTTCCTTATCACTTTTCATTCTTCCACCTCCACAAACATTAGATATTTAATTTCAGATGTTGATACGCAAGCAATAAGTGTATATTTATCTTCTTCGTTAAACTCTAAATAACAAAATCCGTCTTCTTCAAATCTAAAAGAATTTGCATCAAATATAGTTTCGTTTTCATCTTTAAATACAACTTGTATGTTTGTTTTCATTTTCTACCTCCACCAACTCAAAATCTTTCAAATCAGTATCAAACTTTTTCTTGATTTCTTCAATTTCTTTACGTGTAAATTGGGTTTTAGCACTTTTATCTTGTAGGGTAGATGATAATCTCATGATATCATCATGTATAAAACAATTGAGGTAGCCTTTACCATTAATAGAATTTTTTATCCACCTATGCTTCAAATAATATTTCTTTTCTTCCTCCCTATCCTCAATAGGTGTTTTTGCATACTCGACAATTAGGTTAAACAGTTTATCTTGATTTTCCCATTCAATATCTACAAAACAGAAACAATTAATATAATGTACTCGTTCAGTGGATATTGTAGCAACAGTAAGTCCTTCGCTAACTATGCATATTCGTGTAATTCCTTTATTAACCTTAAACCCCAACTCTTCAACTCTTTTGATAAATTCCTTAGTTTTCATTCTTCCACCTCCACAACTTCAACCTTGTAATCTTTAATTTTTAAACCTTTCCTTTGATTTCTCATCTTAGTGTAAATAGTCCCTTCAGCCTTACCAGAATCCCTTGCCAATTCCTCAATAGACCTACCAACAGCAATTGGCCATTCCAATTCATCAGCAGTAACCATAAAATACAATTTCTCCATAACTCACCTAAAAAGGAATATTATCATCCTGAATTTCCACAAAATCATCACTAAAATAATCATCAATGCTTGTAATATTATTATGATAATCAGCCTTATCCTTATCTCCACTAGACTTTGTATCTAAAAATCTTACCCTATCAGCTCTAACATCAGTTGTATAAACCATCTTTCCGTCCTTGTCCTTGTATGAACCAGTTTGAATTTTTCCAACAATAGCAACCATTGAGCCTTTTTGGAGATACTTAGAACAAACCTCTCCCATCTTGCCCCATACAACAACCCTTGGAAAATCTGCCGTAGGATAATTATTTGCCTTGGCTTCCTCTCTTTTTTCCTTGCTCAACTCCCTATCAACAGCAAGCACAAAAGAACATACACCAATATTAGACCTTGTATACCTAAGCTCAGGATCCTTAACAAGCCTACCAACTAGAGTTAAATTATTAATCATCTATTTCTCCCCATTCATAAATTTTTTCTAGCTCATCTATAGCCTTATCAATTTTACCAAGACAAGTCTTTCCCGTAGGTTCAACTAATGGTAAATGGACCAAACCATCTTTATCTCCAAATTTTTTCCTTACCGTTTCCAAATAAGTATCAATACTAGCTTGAATAAATCCAATTTCTATAGGATCAAACTCTATACTAACAAGTATATCTCTTACATTATTCACTTTCTTTTTCATCTTTTTTTCCCCACTTTTTAACCATCTATTAATTTTAAATACACTTTTGATATTTCAGTAAGATCTTCTTCTGCCTTATCTAATTTTATGTTAAGTCCTATTTTCACCAAATCATCATCAGCCTTTTCTATTTTCTTTTTCAATTCCTCAATATATGTTGGTAAAAAAGTAACTGCCCAATAATAAGCGGCCCTATCTAATTGCCATTTTTTCATTCTTCTTCCTCCACTTCTTTCAAACAAAGTCCAATCTCCCTCAAATCAAACTGAAAATCTCCAAAAGAAATTATTGACGATTTTTCATCTTGCCTTATACTTACATAAATCTTCTTAGGTCTACCAAAACCATTAAACAAATTATTAAAAAATCTCTTAGTCTTAATCTTTAACAAAACTCCTCCTATCCCAAAAACCTATAAACAATAATTCCAACAAAAGCCAAAACTGACACTTGCCCAAATATTAATCCAAAATCAAACCTAGAAAAATCTAACTTTATTTTTCCAAATCTTTTAAAACCAAAATAGCAAAAATCACTAACAAGTATCATGAAAATTAAATATTTAATAATTACAGGCACTATAAGCCCTCCACAAAATTCTTAAAATCTCCAGAATATTCAATATCATCAAATACTTCCTCTTCCCCATTCCTATTAATAATCTCCAAACGGGCAGACTTATCTTCAACATCAACCCTACAAACCCTAAAAAAATCAGTATTCAAAAATATAGCCGATTCATTTTCATATTTAATCTTTAAAAACATTTCTTCCTCCTAGCCTTGTCCTAAAATCCTTTTAAATCTCTCCTGCCTCATCCTCTCAGCCAAATCAATGGCCTCTTTACAATCACTATGCCTTTTAGACTTAACAGCTTCTTTCTTGCTGTCAGAATAATTGCCCTCAGACACCTTAGAAAAATTATTAGGATCTATAAACCAATCATAATTAATAACAAAATCACTCCTATCCGAATAACCCTGGAGAAACTTGCTATAATTAATTTTATTAATAGCCCCCAAAAGATAATCAATCCCATACTCATCTAGACATAACTTGGTTAACCTATAACGCTTAGTATTAGGACTAATAGACTTAAGCCTAGGAATATTACTATCAAGCTTATTCCAAGTATCCATAACCCTATCCAAAACTTTTTCTAAATTATGGAGATTTTCATCCTCATCATCATGAAGAAGATTATTAATACTTGTAGTATTATATCTTGTATTATTATCTTCCGATTTATATCGGGTACCCTCCCCGATATTTATCGGATAGGTCTCCCCTTTATTTATCGGAGGGGTATCCTCTTTTTGTGGGATAGGGTCAGGACAATTTTCTCCCAAATCTTTCTTATCAGAATTTGGAACAATATAAATTTTCCTAGACTCTACTTCCCTGCTATTTTTCTTGTATATTAATTCCGTACTAAGATAACCAAACTTGCATAACTTATTAATCCACCCACTAACTGTATCCTTCTTAACCCCATACAATTTAGCAAAATAAGAATTGCTAGCATAACAATATCCATGTAGATTTGCAAGGGCTGTAATTTCAGAATACAATAACTTTTCATTGGCCTTTAGCCTATCATCATACCTAACATTAGCCGGTAAAATACTATAATAATTAGGATTTTCTGCCATAATAATCCTCCTTAATTCTCACTTAAATAAACAACCTTGTCCCTAAACTCCAATAAATTGGACTTATAATCATTCAAAACCCTAATCTCATCATCTAAATGGGAAATTTTCTCATCAACCATTCCTCGAATAGTCTCAAAATCCTCACCATTAAAATCAATCTTATAAAAAGATTCCTCTTTAAAATTCTTATCATTGCCCTCATCAAACTTACTCAAAGCCTTGGCAAAATCATCATCACATACCCTCTCATTTTTCCACCTATGAGAATCATAAATATCTTTCATGATCTCCACCATCTTTGGAGAAAGTAAAAGTCTCCTATCCTCACGCTTAAAAACATTGTCCCTATAAAACTTAGGATAAGAATCTCTAATTCTCATCCTAAAACGATTAAACTCATACCTAGGCACATCAAAACTACTAATAACATCAGCATTAAATCTCCAACCCCTATCCAATAAATCTTTCCAAATCTCCATCATAAATCCCCCTTCTTTTAAGCTCACACAACACTAAAAAGTGCATATCAAAACAATCTTCATTACAACCATTCTTTCTAGGATTAATACCAGAACCAACCCCATTGAAATACTCCCCAAGAGAAATAACATCCTCATCACTAACATTAATCAAATTTCTCATAAACATAACTTGATTCTCTATTTTCATAAATATTCTCCAAATCCTTAAATATAATCATAAATATACATTTTAAGAAAGACCAAGAAATTTCCTTAGCATATAGAAATCTCCAGCCTTTCCAAAAATTAAAAACGAAGTATAATAACCCTATAACAAATTTCTAAAAAGCCGATTGCTGTCGGCTTTTTTTTATGCCAAAAAAGCCATAAGAGACCCCAAAAACATTGCTACTATCCCTGACACCCTAATTAATTCACTTGGACCAGCTATGGCCAAGGTCATGCACAAACCAACAACAAAAATTCCTAAAAACTTATCCCTCATCCTTTCTCTCTCAGGCTTAGCAGTAAACCTAACACAAGCATCATCAAGCTTTTTACCATCTAACATCTCAAACACCTGACTTCTTTTTCTAATTCTTCTAACTTTCTTATTCTCCATAATCTCCTCCATAAATTATTTTAAATTATCTAAAAACTCCCTTATATCACAAGCCTTATAAAGTTTGGAAGATTCCGTAAGCTTTATTGTTTTCAGCCCCTTTTGCTCCCAATCTCTAAAAGTCTTAGAATCCTTAAATTGAAAATATTCCTTCATATCGGAAAGTGTCATATATTCTTTTAAAACTGTAAGCCTTTCCTCCATAACTCCTCATCCTCCTACATCTTCTTTCTTAATTATTTAAAACCTATCCACAATCTCCAATCTGCTATAATAAAATCAGAAAGGAGGTATATAATGTTAGAAATAATACAATCACTAACTGCTATAATTGCTCTTATAATTTCAGTCTGTACATTAAAACAAAACTCAAAACAAATTGAAGAAAGTACAAGACCGTATATAACCGTCTATCTAAAAACTATAAATTTAGGTACTCCATATAAGATATTAATCATCAAAAATTTTGGAAAAAGTGCTGGAAAGATTAACATTTTTAAATGTGATTATAATCTAAGCAAAATATCTTGCATAGACGATTTAACACCTTTCAATTCAATACAAGAAAGCACCTTAGTACCAAACCAGTCATATAAATCTTTAATAAATCCACCTGAAGAAAATTTAATATTAAACTTTCAAATATCTTATACATCTCCATCAAATAAAAAATATTCAGAAAATATTAGTGTAAAAGTAGATGCTAATAAAGATAACACATACAATAGACATCACGGAAAAGATAAAGATATAAATGTACTAATATGCTCAATGCAACAATTAATAGAAGAAATCTTATAAATTATTAAAATTTCTGACCTTAAGCCTTTCCAAAACTTCCTTGAGACAATACTTATAACTTGCATAATAATGTTTGTCTTCAGGAAGTTCTTTTAATACATCAAAAATTTTGTTAATACAATTTTCATAATCCTTTTTCTCTAACCTTTTATGATCTCCAGAATAAATATAATCTCCCATTTCTTCTCCTTTCCTTTTCCTTGTCTTTCTTTTTTAATCTCATTTAAAACCACAACTTATAGTATTACACAGAATTATAATAACTATATATATTGCTTTTTATAGTCAAAGATGGTAAAATTTTTCTAGTAGAGTATATCTCTTAATTTGTTAAATATTTTATCCAGAAAGGAGGTGACAATTGAAAAGAGTAATAACCACAAATCAATCTTCAACTGGAAGAAATTTAAACTTTAAAGACACAAAGTCTGGTAGATATATGACAAGACAAGACTTCGTTAGATCTATAAAAGCTGGCAATTACGAGAATTATCATGTTCGTTTGATAAATGGTATAGAAACACCTGTTTCCAATCCCGATAAATCTAAAAACAACAATTTAGATTAAGAAAATGGGATATACTCTACTTTGTAATTTTTATCACTTATCTCACTATTAGAATTAATAGAAACTATTAACCTATTTTTATTATCAGAAATTATAATTTCCTTAACTTTTTTATCTCCAATAATAATCGGTAAAGGTTCAAGCAAATCTTCAATATCAATACCATAACCTTTAAGCAAATTCTTTAACTTATTTTGAGTTTTTCTCCCACAAGCTATTTCCCTTTTCATCATTCCATCAAAATGTGATCTAGAAATATTAAGCTCTCTACAAAATTCAGATACAGAATTGAAATTATCTTCAATAAATCTGTTAATCTCAATATTTTCTAAAAATCTTTTCAACCATCCCCCTCCTTTCTTTTCCTTTGTCTTAACCTTTTAAATTCAATACACAATCTCCAATCTGCTATAATAAAACCAGAAAGGAGGTGATTATATGCCAAATACTACATTCTATGAACAAGCAGAATACTTAACACGACTTCTGCTTGAATCAAAAGACCTATCCGAACAAACACCAGAATCATTAGTAAAACTCTATAAAGAAACCTACGAACAAATTAAAAATTCTTTAAGAAATTACACAAAAAACAATTAATTATTAATATTAATATTGATAGGAGTGCAATCAATTTTGTACTCCTTTTCTAAATACTCAATCTTTTTAAATACATCATCCAAAAAACTAAGATCATCATATTTAAAAGCTACAAAATTAATATCTATTCCTACCTTCTTTCTTTTATTTTTATCACCTTCAGCCTTTATAACATTTACCATGTGTCCCTCCTTTCTTTTTCTCCATATTTTTTTACACCAGCAAAAGAAATCTACATAATTCTATTTATTGCAGTTTTACAAAAGATATTTGTTTAGTATCTTTTAAAGTTACTTTTCTGTCAAAAAAAATCCACATAGGATCTTCTATTTCTAAAAAATCAATCATTTTATCAATATCATCCGATCCAAATATTCCATTTTTTAATTTCGTATTAAAAGTTTTTTCAGACATATCTAAGTAATCTGCAACATCTTTTTGAGTTTTTCCTTTACTTACAATAATTCCTTTCAATTCATCTCTTCTCAAATACATCACTCCTTCCAGTAACTTATTAAGTTATTTATATGATACAATGCTTTTTGTAACTTGTCAAGATATATTTTACCTTTTTTTTTACTTTTTTGTTGCTTTAAAAGTTTTTTTGTTGTATTATTTATATAAGAGGTAAATATTATGAAAATAAATAAAGGAAATATCATTAAAAATTTAAGAACAGAAAGAAATTTAACTCAAGAAGAAGTTGGTAAAATTATAGGAGCTAGTAAACAAACTTTACATAAGTATGAAAATGGAATAATAACTAATATTCCACAAGATAAAATTGAATCATTAGCTAATCTTTTTGATGTATCTCCATCTTATATTATGGGTTGGGAAAAAGATAAAACCGACCTATCAGGCATACCAGGAGTAATACCAGTAAAAAAAATAATAAAAATTCCCATACTAGGACATATCCAATGTGGTAAACCAGTAATGTCAGTAGAAAACTATGAGGGATATTTCCCAGCAGACCCAGAAATAATAAACTCAGATTTTTGTCTTTATGCAGATGGAGATTCAATGATAGATGCTGGTATTCATGAGGGCGATTTAGTATTTTTTAAACAAACCCCACAAGTAGAAAACGGATCTATCGCTGCCGTTTTCATTGATGATACAACCACCCTAAAAAGATTCTACAAAAAAGAAAATCAAATAATACTACAACCAGAAAATAAATCATATTCCCCTATAATTATAGATTTAGATGAATCTACCAATATTAGAATACTTGGTGAAATGGTTGGAATGTATGTTAAGGGCAGTAAATGATTATAATATCTCCATTGGAGATTTTATATAAATAAAAAAAGGAGAAAATTATGGGATTTTTTGACAACGCAAAAAACAAATTTAATGAGATGAAAGAACAAAATCAAATTAAAAAAGAAAAAAAGGAAGAAATTAAAAGGCAAATAGAAGAGATAAAAGGTAAGTTCGAACAAAAATTGCCTATAAGCCAAGATGAAAAAGAATTCTTTCAAACAAACAGTTTCTTTGGTAGTGGATCAATAGAAAAAATGGCTTTGAAAGCTATAGATAAAGATAAAAAAGAATATATAAGAACTTTACAAATACAATATAAAATATCAGATAATCTAAAATACTTTATAAATAAAGATGAACATTATTTTAGTTTTAATGGTATGTTTCCTGTTTTCTTTGCAGAAATAATCAATCACAATTTAGAAGTTGAACAAGAAACAAAAACAAAAGGAAATACAAAAGGAAAAACATCTGGAGGTTTAAGTGTAGGTAGAGCTATAGTAGGTGGTGCTTTATTAGGACCAGCTGGTGCTGTTGTAGGTGGAGTTACAGGAAAGAAAAAGTCCAAAACAGATTATGATTTGACAAGTTATACAGAAGTAAAATCATACCAATTAAACTTATCAACCTTAGAACATGGCTTAATACAATTAAAATTTGGCCCAAACGATAAAACTTTAGTTGAACAACTATTGTATTGCTTAGATTTAGCAGATAGCTTAAAAATTGACCTGGAAGAAGAAAAAGAGCTATTTAAACAAGGAACAGAAAAAAGATTAAATAAATTAGAAAATGAATATAAAGATATAGGATATATCGAATCATAAAAAGAATAAAATAAAGACTCCCCCACCGACCAAAGTTAGGAAGTCTTTAAACTGAAAGTGCAGATTATCTCTGCACTCTTATTATACCAAAAATAGGAGAAAAAATGAAAATAACAAAATACCAAAAACAAAATAAAAATTTTTATAAATTTCAAGTACGACTGGGCGAAAAAGTAACAACAAGAGCAGGATTTAAAACAAGAAATGAAGCAATATTTGCCTATACAAAACTACTAGAAGAATACGAAGAGGAACAGGAAGGGAATATATCCTACCAAAAAGCCTATATACAGTGGCTAGAAATCTACCAAACAAAAGTAAAAGAAACAACCTATGAAGCCTGTACAAGCATATATGAAATTCATATACTGCCAGTATTCGGACAAACAAAAATACAAGAAATAACAGTCCAAGATTGTCAAAAATTTGCCCTATCATTAAAAGATTATGTAAAAGGAAAAGAATACTTTGGATATGCAAAAAGAATAATAGACTTTGCAATAAAAATGAACTACACCAAAAAGAATCCCTTTAATAATGTGATCTTGCCAGAATTTAAAAAAGGCAAAAAACAGATAAATTTTTTAACCATAGAAGAAGTAAACACACTTTTAGAATATTACAAAAACAACCAATATTGGTATACCTTATTTAGATTAATGTGCTATACCGGATTAAGAAGAGGAGAAACATTGGCCCTAACTTGGGACGATATAGATTTTAAAAACAAAACCCTAACAGTAAATAAAACCCTAAGCATAGGAGAATATAAAAAAATAGTCCTATCATCACCAAAAACAGAAAGCTCCATAAGAACCATAGATCTAGACGATAAAACAATCCTAGAACTCCAAAAACTAAAAATCCAATCAAAATATAAACTAATTTTCCCAAACAAAAAAGGAAAATATTCAAGGTTATCAAACATAGCCGACAAACTCAATAAGGCAATAAAAGAAACAAACATCAAAAAAATAAGAGTCCACGACCTAAGACACACCCACGCAAGCTTATTATTTGCAAGTGGAGCAAGTATAAAATATGTTCAAACAAGACTTGGTCATGCAGACGTAAAAACAACCTTAAACATATATACACACGTTACAAAAGATACAAAAGAAAAATATTTATCCAATTTTGTAAAATACATGGAAAATAAAGCATAGAAAAAAAGGACAGTTTCAACAACTGTCCTTTTTATATATAAATCATAAGTAACTACAAAAAAACTACAAACCTATCCTTTCATATCCTTTTATATCCCTTTATATCCAATAAAATTAATAAATATAAAAGGATATCAGCTCATATCTGCCAATATCCTTTTATATCTTTGTATAATTTTTCTATGGTGCAGGATAGAAGACTTGAACTTCCACGTCCTAAAATCGGACACAAGATCCTTAGTCTTGCGCGTCTGCCAATTCCGCCAATCCTGCAAGCTACCTTTATATAATACCAATATATGATAGCTTTGTCAATTTTTTTTATAAAACTTTTGATAGAAATTCCTTGCTTCTTTTTTCTTTTGGATTTTCAAAAAATTCTTTTGGATTTTGGGATTCTTCTACTATTTCCCCATCATCCATTATTATTATTTTATTTGAAACTTGTTTGGCAAATTCCATCTCGTGAGTTACTATTGCCATAGTCATTCCATCGTTTGCTAAATCTTTCATCAAATCTAGAACGTCTTTTACCATTTCTGGATCAAGGGCACTTGTTGGTTCATCAAATAAAATCAAATCAGGTTCCATCATTAGGGCTCTTATTATTGCTATTCTTTGTTTTTGTCCACCTGAAAGTTCTTTTGGGTATGAATTTTTTTTATCTGATAGGCCAATTTTTTCTAATAAATCTAGGGCTTTTTTTTCAGCCTGATTTTTTTGCATTTTTTTTGTATTTAAGGGAGCAACTAAGAGGTTTTCTAATATTGTCATATTTGAAAAAAGATTAAATTGTTGAAAAACCATACCTACTTTTTCCCTTAATTTGTTTACATCAAGCTCATCTATATTTTTATTTTCAAAATATATATTTCCACTTGTTTTTTGTTCTAGTTTGTTTAAAGTCCTAAGTAGGGTTGATTTTCCTGATCCTGATGGTCCAATTATTGCAAGTATATCGCCCTTATTTATTTCTAAGTCTATTCCTTTCAAAACTTCTTTTTCTTTGAAAGATTTTTTTAAATTTTCTACTTTAATCATGGGCCATCCTCTCTTCTAATTTTTTAAATATTTTTTCAAGTAATAAAACAACTAGTAAATATATGAGCGCTGCTGCAAAGTATGGAATTGCTGCTGAAAATGTTCTTGATATTATTATTCCAGCTCCCCTTGTTAAGTCTACTAGGCCAATAAATCCTGAAATTGATGTTTCCTTAAATAAGGTTATAACTTCATTACCTAAGGCTGGTAGGGAATTTTTCATAGCTTGGGGAATTACAACAAGTTTTGCTGTTTTTTCATAGGATAAGCCCAAGCTTCTAGCAGCTTCAATTTCTCCCTTATCAACAGAGTTTATTCCACCCCTAAATACTTCTGACATATAGGCTGATGAATTGATTGTAAATGTTACAACAGCTACCAAAAATAAGGAGTCTGTGTTTGCCAAAATTACATTATATATAATGAGAAGTTGGATTGTTGATGGAGTACCCCTTACTATAGTTACAAAAATATTTAAAATTTTTGAAAGGATTTTTATTATTGTAACTTTTAATCCCTTATCGTTTTTATCCAAATTCTTGTCATAATCTTTGATAATGGCTATAGCCATTCCAAAAATTAGGGCAAGAATTAAGGAAATTAAGGTAACTGATAGGGTTGTTTTTAAACCATCTGTCAAATACTTGTAATTATTATCTTGTATTAAATTCTTTTCTATTGCTTGTAAAAAACTTTCCATTTTTTATTTGTCCATGTATTTTTCAAAAATTTTATCAATTGTTCCGTCTTTTTTAAGTTCATCAATAGCCTTATTTACTTCTTCTAATAATTTTTCGTTTTTCTTATCAAGGGCTATGGCATATTCATCTTTTGCTAATTCTTTATCTAAAACTTTTAAGTCCTTGTTTGCAGCTGCAAATTTTTCTGCTACTTGGTCATCAAGTACAACTGCATCAACCTTATCATTGTTTAAAGCTACGATTGCATCCATGTTCTTGCTAAAAGATTGGACCTTTTCTTCTCCATAAGTATCCTTAGCTGCAGCTTCACCAGTTGAACCAAGTTGGCTTGCAACTTTTTTTCCTTTCAAATCTTCTGGATTTTTGAAAGAAGAATCTTTTTTAACAATAACTTTTTGGACAGATTTTCCATAAGTATCAGAGAAATTTACATTTTTCTTACGGTCTTCAGTAGCAGTAATTCCTGCAATTCCTCCATCAAGTTTGCCTGATTCTATTGAGGCAATAATTGATGAGAAGTCCATGTCTTTAATTTTAACTTCAACTCCAAGTTTTTTTCCAATTTCTTGAGCAATCTCAGCGTCGATTCCTACAATTTTATTGTTATCATCAAAAAATTCGTATGGTGGGAAATCAGCACTTGTTCCAAGGTCTATTACCCCATCACTTACAATTTCTGATGAAACTTTTTTGTTTGAATTATTTGATAGGTCACTCTCGTTTGAATTATCTTTTTGATTTTTTCCTGAACATGAAACTAATAAAGTAGTAGTTACAATGGCCAACAATATTTTCTTTAAATTTTTCATTTTTTCCTCTTTTCTTTTTTTTAAATATAATTTAAGCAAATAAATATTACCGAAAATTAAAAAAATCTCCGTCCCAAAGGGACGAAGATCGCGATACCACCCAAATTTTTCTATTTTTCACAAAATAGAACTTAATAAGTACAAATTATACTCTTACTCTGTAACGGGAGTTCCCGTATGGACTTTTTACTTCCACATGCTCCAAGTTTCTCTTCATTTTATTTCCACTTATCCTCTTACACTCTACAGGATTCGCTTTAAGCTTTCACAAAACTACTCTTCTTTTCGATGCATTTATTTACTTTAGTAGAATTATATAACAATTAGAATATTTGTCAAATATTTTTTCAATTTAATCTTCTAAGGCATTTTTTATATCTGCCAAAATATCATCTACATCTTCTATTCCAATTGATAATCTTATCAAATTTGACCCAATTCCTACTTCTTTTAATTGCTCATCAGATAATTGCCTGTGGGTTGAGCTTGCTGGGTGAAGGGCGTATGATCTTAAGTCTGCTACATGGACACATAAGGTTAAAAGTTCTAATTTTTCTATAAATTTCTTAGCTTTTTCACGTCCTCCCTTTATTTCAAAAGATATAAGACCTCCACCAGCTTTTAAATATTTTTTAGAAAGTTCATAGTTTTTACTTGATGGTAAGTAAGCATAATTTACAGCTTCTACCTTATCAGATTTTTCTAAAAATTTTGCAACTTCAAGGGCGTTTTCACTAGTTTTTTTCAATCTTAGTGAAAGAGTATCAAGTCCTAAAAATGTAAGATAAGCATTAAAAGGTGAAATTATTGATCCAATATCCCTAAGTCCTACTGTCCTAAGTCTTGCAGCATAGGCTGCCTTTCCAAATTGTTTAGTATAAACTAAACCATGATAAGACTCATCAGGCTCTGTAAGGTAAGGATAATCTCCCTTATCCCAATCAAAATTTCCAGAATCTACAATAATTCCTCCCATAGCTGCTGCATGACCGTCCAAATATTTTGATGATGAATAAGTAACTATATCACAACCAAAATCTATCGGCCTTACAAGGGCAGGAGTTGCAAGAGTATTGTCGAGAATTAGTGGAATATTATTTTTGTGGGCAATATCTGCATAAGATGAAATATCAATTACATCTGCTCTAGGGTTTGACAAAGTCTCCCCAAAAACAAGTTTTGTCTTCTTATCAATTGCCTTTTTTAATTGGTCTAGGTCATTCGAATCTACAAATCTTGTTTCTATACCAAAATTTTTTATTATATTTCCAAGTAAATTAAATGTTCCCCCATAAATATTATTTACTGCAACAATATTGTCCCCACTTTTTGCAATATTTAAAACCGCCAAAAGATTTGCAGCTTGCCCACTCGATGTTGCCACAGCTGCAAGGCCCCCATCTAAGGCTGCAATTTTTTTCTCAAGGGCATCTACAGTAGGATTTGCAATTCTTGTATAAAAATATCCTTCTTCTTTCAAATCAAATAAATTTGCAACAGTATCTGGACTATCGTATTTAAAAGTTGTTGATTGGCTTATTGGTGGAATCCTACTTTCTCCATTTTTTGGATCCCATCCAGCTTGGGCGCAAAGTGTGTCAAATTTAGTAAATTTTTTAGTCATTTTTCTCTCCTTATAATTTTCCATAATAAAAAAGAGCCCTCATCCAAAAAGGACGAAGACTCGTGTTACCACCTTAATTTATTATATACTCACGCATATAAACTCATCAGCTACTATATTTAAAAATATTTTATAGCCTAGCCCTATAACGGGAGCACCCGGAAAAATCTAAATATCGACTTTTCCTAAAAAAAGACCATGTTCACAAAAAATCCATCTACTTCTTTCACCAAATCGAAGCTCTCTGTAATCAGTTTTTCTTGCTACTCTTCTTTTTGTTAAGTTTATATATTTTTTAAACTTAAATGAATTATATAAATATTTTGAATTTTTGTCAAATTTTTTTATAATTTTACATTTTCTTTTAAATTTTCCCTAGCTTGACTCATCATTAATTTGACCCTATTAATTTGGTTAACTTCGCTCGCACCTGGGTCATAGTCGATAGCTACAATATTTGCTTGTGGGTAAATTTCTCTGATTTTTTTCATTACCCCTTTTCCAGTAATGTGGTTTGGAAGACAACCAAATGGTTGGATGCAAACAATATTTGGAGCATCTTGGTGGATTAATTCTACCATTTCTCCTGCCAAAAGCCAGCCTTCACCTGCTTGATTTCCTATACTTGTAACTTCTTTTGCAAAATCTACTACATCATTTATATAAACAGGTTCTGAAAATCTTTTTGAATTTTTTAAGGCCTTTCTTATTGGCTTTCTGTAAATTTCAATTGTATTTATGGCAGTTTTTCCAAAAAATGCTGTCCAAGGGCTTTTTCCATATAAATCTTTTTTAATTTCTGTATTTTTTAAGCAATACATAAAAAAGTCCATTAAATCTGGAACAATAACTTCTGCCCCTTCTTCTTCCAGGGTATCTTGGAGGTGGTTGTTTGCTTCTTGTAAATATTTTACAAGAATTTCTCCAACAATTCCTGCTTTTGGCTTTTTGATATCTAAAATTTCAACATTATCAAATTCTTCTACAATATCATTAATAATTTTTCTGTAGGTTTTTGAACTCATTTTTACAATATTGTCCCTACAAATTTTAATCCATTTATCTTTTAATTTATTTACAGATCCTTTTTCTTTTTCGTAAGGTCTTGTTGCATTTGAAACTCTATTTATTAAATCTCCCAAAAGTAAAGACCTAAGAGCATTTATTAAAAGTGGAATATTTGAAACTTTTTTAAGGTCAAAACCTGAATGTGATTCTATTCCTTGGGCTGATAAGGCAATTACAGGAATTTGTGGATAACCTGCATCTTTTAAGGCCTTTCTTATATAGCCAACATAATTTGATGCACGGCAAGCTCCACCTGTTTGAGTCATTAAAAGGGCTAATTTATTTGGATCATATCTTCCAGAATTTACAGCCTCCATAAGCTGGCCAACAACTGTAATTGATGGGTAACATGAATCATTGTTTACATATTTTAAACCATTATCAATAACTTTTTCATCAACCTTATTTAAAAATTCAATATTGTATCCACTGCCATTAAAAAGTTTTTCCAAAATTTGAAAATGCTCTCTTGCCATTTGTGGGGCAAGAATTGTGTAGCCTGCATCTTTCATTTCTTTGGTAAATTCATGATTTTCATAAGATATCTTATCTTCTCTTTTTCTTAAGTGAATATCTTCTTCATTTTGTTGGCTTAGGGCTTGAATTAATGACCTAATCCTAATTTTTACAGCTCCAAGGTTTGAAACTTCATCTATTTTTAATAGAGTATAAATTTTTCCATTTGCTTCTAATATATCTTGGACTTGGTCAGTTGTAACTGCATCAAGCCCACAACCAAATGAATTTAGTTGAACCAATTGAAGGCATGGATCTTTTCCTACAAATTCTGCTGCCCTATAAAGTCTTGCATGATAGGACCATTGGTCCAAAACCCTGGTTTCATTTACCAAATCTTCTGTAGAATAAGCTATAGCATCTTCAGATAAAACTGGGATTCTCATAGATTCGATTAATTCTGGAATACCGTGATTTATTTCAGGATCAATATGGTAAGGACGGCCTGAAAGAACTATGGCCTTTTCATTGTTTACATGAACATATTCAAGAATTTCTCTTCCCTTTTTTCTAATATCTTCATGATAGTCTGCCTGTTTTACCCAGGCATTTTTTACTGCATTTATAATTTGATTTTTCTTTATAACAAATCCATCATGCTCATATCCTTCAAAAATTTCTACCAGCCTATCAGAAATTATTTTTTCTGATTCAAATGAAAGATATGGGGCCATATATTTTACATTTTTTAAGCCATCAACATTATTTTCTATTACATTAGGATAGCCTGAAACAACCGGACAGTTCATGTGGTTTTGTGCCCTATCAAATTGCTTGTATTCATAAAAAATTGCTGGATAAAATAAAATATCTATATCTTTTTCTAGTAAATTTTCTATATGACCGTGAGTGATTTTTGCAGGATAGCAGGCAGTTTCTGATGAAATTGTCGCAATTCCTTTTTCATAAATTTCCCTATTTGATTTATCTGATAAAACTACATCAAAGCCAAGAGATGTGAAAAATTCATGCCAGAAAGGATAATCTTCGTACATATTTAAAACTCTAGGAAGTCCAACTCTTCCGAGAATATTTTTATCTCCCAAAGTCTTCCTATCAAATAATAAATTATTTTTAAATTTGTACATATTTAGATCTGCCAAAGTTTCTTCTTGTTTTACTCCAGCTCCTCTTTCGCACCTGTTTCCTGTAATAAATCTTGATCCGTCTGGGAAAATATTTATTTGTAGGGAACAATTATTGGTACATCTTCCACACCTTGCAGATTTTTGAGTGTAGGTGAAATTATCTATCTCAGCTTCTGATAAAATTTTGGAATGGCCTGTTGATTTTTCTTTAGAAATTAAGGCCATGCCCATAGCCCCCATAAGTCCAGAAATTTCAGGTCTGGTTACACTTCTTGATGATAATTTTTCAAAGGCTCTTAAAATTGCATCCCCATAAAAAGTTCCACCTTGAACAACTATATTTTTTCCAAGAGATTTTGGATCACGCACTTTTATAACTTTTTGTATGGCATTTTTTATTACTGAATAACAAAGACCTGCTGCTATATCAGAAACATCAGCCCCTTCTTTTTGAGCTTGTTTTACCTTTGAATTCATAAAAACTGTGCATCTTGAACCCAAATCTGCAGGTTCTTTTGCAAAAAGAGCCTTTTTTTGAAATTCTTCTACAGAAAGTCCAACACTTGCTGCAAAGGTAGACAAAAATGACCCACAGCCTGATGAACATGATTCATTTAATTGGATAGAATCGATAATTCCATCACGAATATGCATAGCCTTCATATCTTGGCCACCAATATCCAAAATAAAGTCTACCTCTGGATCAAAAAATTTAGCTGCAGAATAATGGGCGATAGTTTCAACTTCTCCATTATCAATATGAAGAGCCTTTCTAATAAACTCTTCCCCATAACCACAAATTCCTGATGAGACAATTTTTGCTTTTGGTGAAATTTTTTTATAGGCATCCTTTAGCATAGAAATTACAACTTCGAGTGGTTTTCCAAGATTCATCCTATAATCTTGGTGAAGTATTTCATTATTTTCACTAATTAGGACAATTTTTGAAGTAGTAGAGCCTGCATCTATTCCTAGAAAAATTTCTCCATCATAATCTTCTATATCTTTATATTTTACAAGATCTGTCTTATGATTTTTCTTAAATTTTTCATAATCTTTTTCATTATCAAAAAGCCTATCCATTTTTTTGGTCATTTCCATATCAACTTTTTTATCTTCTCTCAAAGATTTTATAAGAGATTTATATGAAATTGGCTTTTCATCCTTTGATAAAATTGCAGCACCCTTTGCCACATAAGTTTGGGCATCGTCTGGAATATAAAAATTATTTTCTTCTTCTCCTAAAGTTTCTATAAACCTATCCCTAAGAGCTTTCAGAAAATGAAGAGGTCCACCTAAAAAAGTTACATTTCCCTTAATAGGCCTACCGCAGGCAAGGTTTGAAATTGTTTGATTTACAACTGATTGGAAAACAGAAATAGCTATATCTTCCCTGCTAGCTCCTTGGTTCATTAAAGCTTGGATATCAGTTTTTGCAAAAACTCCACAACGACTTGCTATAGGATAAATTTTTTTATAATTTTTGCTAAGCTCATTTAAACCTTTAGCATCAGTATCAAGAAGGGCTGCCATTTGGTCAATAAAAGCGCCAGTACCACCAGCGCAAATAGAGTTCATTCTTTGTTCAACAGAACCTTTAAGATAAGTTATTTTTGAATCCTCACCACCAAGTTCAATCACAACATCAGTATTGGGAATAAATTCTTTTATTGCCCTAGTTTCTGCAATAACTTCTTGAACAAAATTAATTCCCAAATATTTTTCAACAAACATTCCACCTGAGCCTGTGACATTAACTGTCAAAAAATCATCTTTGAACCTATCATAAGATTCATTTAAAACGTCTGTAACTGTTTGTTTTACATCTGATTTATGCCTTCTGTAGACAGAATAAAGAGTGTTAAACTTATCATCAGTAATAACAATCTTTACAGTCGTAGAGCCGACATCAAGACCCATATGTAAATTCATATTCTATCCTTTCCTATATATCTTAAAAATTTATTTTATATTTAAAATCATCATAGAATTTTTATAAAATTCTACTATATATATTTTATTCTAATAAAAAGTAAATACAAGTAAATAAGTTGGTTTTACTCATTAAATTAAATGAAAATTTTTTTGTAAAATAATTTATAATTTATATATCAAATTTATAAAACTTTTCTTAAACTCGTATCACTATATAGTAAATTAAAACTATAAAATTATCAAGGATTATTCAAAATTTATATATTATAAAAAACTATAAAAATAAGCACAAAAAAAGCCTTATAGAAAGGCTCAGAGCGTAGACAAACCCTCAAGCACGAATATCTAACTCCAAAAATTGTTGATTTCTAAATTTAAAATTCTAAAATCGCAAACTCGCTAAAGCTCGAACAGTGCGATTTTTGACGAATTTTCAAATTTGAAATCAAATCAATTTTTTTCGTATGATATTCTTAGCATGAGGATTTGTATACTTTATCAACAGTCTGAGCCTTATAAAAAGGCAGTAATTATTTTCTTAAATCTTTTACCATTTTAGAAATTTCTTTAAAATTTTCATCCTTTGCATCGCTTGCCAAGTCAAACATTAACATTTCTGTATTTACAAGGCTTGCTCCCATATCAGAAATTGCTTTTAAGCCCAAATCTTTTTGTTCTTTATTAAAACTTGAAATTGCATCTTCAACAACAAAAACCTTATATCCTCCAAACAATAATCTTCTTACTGTTTGAAATACACAAATATGACTTTCTGCTCCTGTAATTACTACATTTGTTATCTTATTTTCTTTTAAATAAGAAGAAACTTCATCTGTTATTGCATCAAAGCTTGTTTTTGAAAAAATATGATCATCATCAAGATACTCTTTAATATCTCCTAGGCTTTGGCCAAGGCCTTTTGGATATTGTTCTGTTGCAATTTTTTTCATTCCATACATATCAAAAACTTTTAAAAGTGCTGCTGATTTTTTTACAATTTTTTCAGACTCAAAAATTGCTGGCATCAATTTTTCTTGAAGGTCTATGACCAACAAAAGTGTATTTTCCTTATTATCATAAGTTTTTGTATCAAAATTATAGCCTTCAATATAAAAATTTCCTATTTCTCTTTCCATAAATCCCCCTGCTTTTTATCTTCATCTTTTAATTTTTTATCAATAGTCGATAAGACCCTTGCCTTGTTTTTTGACCAAATTGGCCAAATAATTTTATCACGACGTCCATCACCTGTTAGTCTTTGGATTATTATATTTGGATCTAAATTCTCCAAAATAAGTATAACATAATCTACATACTGATCCAAAGTCATAGTAAAGTCATTTTGATTTTTCAAATAATAATCATAAATTCCAGAATTTTTTTCAATATAAAGATTGTGAACTTTAATCCCCCAAAACTTTCTTTGGTTTATATAAGAGATGTCATTTAAAAAATCATCAATATCTTCATTAGGAAGACCAATGATAATATGGGCCAAAGTTTTTATATTTTTTTCTTTTAATTTCAAAAGACCCTGATCAAATTCCTTGTGAGTGTAACCCCTATTTATAAATTCTATAGATTTTTCATTTACAGATTGAAGGCCTAGTTCTACAACAAGAAAAGTTTTTTTATTTAAATCATCCAGTAAGTCTATAACCTCATCTGAAAGGCAATCTGCACGTGTTGCAATAGAAAGCCCCATAATATTAGGATTATTTATTGCCCCATAAAATAATTTTTTCATCTTTTGGATATTCCCATAGGTTGAGGTGAAATTTTGAAAATATGCCATATAGCCTTCTTTTCTATTTTCTTTTTTTAATCTATTTATTTGAAAATCAATTTGCTTATCCAAATCATCATATTTTGTAAAATCTCCAGCCCCATTTTCTGAACAATAAATACAGCCTAATTTTGAGATTTTCCCGTCCCTATTGGGACAAGTAAAACCACCATCTAAAGGAATTTTTATTATTTTTTTATTAAATTTTCTTTTAAAATAAGAATCCAGATCCCTATATCTTTTTTTATTTATCTCCATAATTTTATTTTACTTTTATATAAAAAAAGACACCTCTCGGTATCTTTTGCTTGCTTATTGAAAGTTTATATATTCTATTTATCTTTAATTATCTTCGTATGGCAATAAAGCTACTTGTCTAGCTCTTTTGATTGCTCTTGTAATTTCTCTTTGATGTTTCGCATTTAGTCCTGTAACTCTTCTTGGTAGGATCTTTCCTCTATCAGAAATAAATCTTTTTAGAGTATCAATATCCTTATAATCTATTACTTTTGAAGGGTCTTTGACAAATGGATCGACTTTTTTTCTTGGTCTGAAATTTCTACGCATTTTATCCTCCTAAAATCTAGAAAGGAATTCTTCCGTCGTCTTCAATTTCTGTAAAGTCATCGTCAAAAAAGTCATCGTTATTATTATTCATGTTTTGATTGTTATTTTGTTGGAAATTATTTGAATTATTGTAAGATCTATCTTGGTTCATATCTCCAAAACCATTATCTTGGTTCATTGGATTGTTGTTATTTTGATATTGACCTTCTGATCTTGATTCTAAAAATTCAACCCTGTCTGCTACAACATCTGTTGTATAGACCATTTTTCCATCTTTATCTTGGTAAGATCCTGTTTGGATTCTACCATCTATCGCACATTGATTTCCTTTTTTAAGATATCTTGATACATTTTCAGCTTGTACTCCCCATACTGTAATTCGTGGAAAATCAGCTGTTGGACGATTCATTGATTCCATTTCTTGTCTTTTTTGTTTACTTAAACCTCTATCAACTGCTAAGGAAAAACTAACAACTGCTTGACCTTGTTGAGTATATCTCAAGTCAGGATCTTTTGTAAGTCTTCCTATAAGAAAAACTTTATTCATTTAGTCCTCTTTTCTGATTACCATGAATCTTAGAATTAAATCAGATATTCTTAATCTTCTTTCAAATTCTTTGATGTGGTCACCACTAGCTTTAAAATCAACGATATAATAATATCCTTCTTTGATATAATTGATTTCGTATGCAAGTTTTCTTTTTCCCCAGTCATCTACAGATTCTACTTCTCCATTATCAGCTATAATGCCTTTGAAGATTTCTAAAGATTTATTTCTTTCTTCATCTGAAACTTCTGGTTTGTAAATCAATACTGCTTCGTAGTTATTCATCTTATTCACCTCCCTTTGGTCTTTGACCCCGATCTATTGTCGGAGTAGAGAATTCTTATCTATGTTACTATAATCTATTTTAAAAGTCAACAATTTTCTTAAATAAATTCAGAAGAATTTTCTATTTTTGAAAAATAAATTGCATTTGCAATCGCACGAGCCATTACTTTTGCTCCAAGGCTTCCTACAAGATTTAAATCTGCACTTACTTTATTAGTTGCAAGAGAGAAAATTGTATCTCCATCCATCATTGTATGAACGGGTCTAATCGCTCTGGCATAACCGTTGTGAGTCATTGAGGCGATTTTTCTAAGTTCAGTTTTAGAAAATTTTCCATTTGTTGCAACAATTCCAATTGTTGTGTTCAAAGAATTTTTTTCAGAAATTTTTTCTAAAACTTCAAGGGTTGGAATGAATTTATTATTTTTTAAAATTCCTGCAATTTGCTTATTCTTTTCATCATCAAAAATATCTCCCATTGCATTTACTGAAACTATAGCTGAAACTTTTAAATCTCCTACACAAATTGTTGCAGATCCTAGTCCTGATTTCATAGAAAATTCTTTTCCCAAGGCCTTTCCAACTGTAGCTCCAGTTCCTGCTCCAATTATTCCTTGGCGATTTTCATCAAAACTTGCATTTTTATAAGCATCCTTTCCCATTTTTTTGTCTGGTCTAATTTTATAAGATTTATAATCCAAATCGTATAAAATTGCTTGGGGAACTATGGGAACAATTCCGCTTGGAACCTTAAAACCAATCCCATCTTTTTCTAGTTCTTCAACAACTCCAATTGAACCTGCAAGACCATAAGAAGAACCTCCAGATAAAACAAGAGCTGAAACTTCGCTTACAGTATTTACAGGATTTAATAAATCAGTTTCACGAGTCCCAGGTCCTCCCCCTCTTACGTCAACACTTGCAGTATTTCCTTGTGGAGGAATTAAAACTGTAAGACCTGTTCCTGCATCAAAATTTTGAGCATGACCAATTTTTATTCCTTCGATGTCGGTAATGTATCCCTTATACATTTTTTCTCCTTGTTTAAAATTAAAAATTATCTTTAATAAATTAAGCTATTTTTCTTATAAAGCTAATAGCCGTCAAGAGATCTCTCCACAAGGTCGAGATGGGTTTTTTGTGTCTTAGTTAATTTTTAAAAGCCTTACAATTTAATTTAATCAAATAAATATTATTTCCACTTAAACTTTAGCCTAAAAATAAATACAATAATAACCCATCTCGAGCCCAGTCGAGAGATCTCTTGATTTTTTTAATTCTCTATACTAATTAAAGTAATAAAATGAAAAATACTTATACTATTATTAATTAAGTATTCAAATCCTCATGCAAAGAATATCATACGTAAAAAATTAATTTGATTTCAAATTTAAAAATCCGTTCAAAATCGCACTGTATGAGCGTAAGCGAGTTTGCGATTTTAGGATTTTCAAATTTAGAAATCAACAATTTTTGGAGTTAGATATTCGTGCTTGAGGGTTTGTTTACAAGCTAAGTAAATTGTTTTAAAATATTAATTCTACTTCCTATACTTATCCATCATTTCTGCAAAAACTTCTGCAGATGAAGGTGCTGTATAGGATATGGCATTTGCTCCTGCCTTTATTGTTTTTAAAATTGATTCTGGCTTTTTGCCGCCTGTTGCAATTATTGGAAATTCATCTCCAATTAATTTTCTAATTTCACTTACAAGCTCTGGAGTTTGTGGTCCTCCTGATACATTTAAAATTTCAGCTCCTGCTTCTATTTTTCCAACTACATCATCCTTAAATCCAGTTACAGTTGCAATTACTGGAATGTCTACAAATTCTGAAATTGCCTTTATGTCCTTATTTGGAATTGGGGAATTTACAACGACTCCATAAGCTCCTTCAAGTTCTGCATCAAAGGCTATGTATTTTGACCTTGCTCCTTGAGTTGTTCCTCCACCAACACCAATAAAACAAGGAACTGATGCTGTAGAAATTATTGATTGGGCAATTGTATTTTGTGGGGTGTAGGGATAAACTGCCATTATTGAATCTGCATTTGTATTTCTAATTATGGCAAGGTCGGTTGTAAATAAAAGAGATTTTATTCTTTTTTCATAAATTTTTATCCCACTTGCCCTGTAAATTTCCTCTGGCACTGTTATAAAAGATTTTCTTAGTTTAGAGTGTACTTGTGGTACAAATTTTTTCATTTTTTCTTCCATGATTGTCTCCTTTTTTTAATTTATATTCCAACTATTGGACAGATAAAGGCAAAAGATTCGTAAGATCTTAAGTTTATATTTTCAAAAATTTCTCTTTTAGAAATATTTCCAACTACAAACTTAGCCTTTTTCACATCCAAAAATCCTGGCAATTTTAATAAAATATTTTTTTGAGAAAGGTTATTTATTACAATAAAGGCCTTGTCTTTCCTATAAAAAAGATAGGATAAAACATCTTTATCTTTGAAATTTAAGGAAAAATATCCACTATTTATTATGTCAAAATAATCATAGCTTAAGACTATTAATTTTTTGTAAAAATCAAATATTTCCTTTCTTTCACTAAAAGCAAGTCCTTTAATATTAAAGAGAGTTTCCTCCCCTTCTTTTATAAAAATATCATTTTTCCTTAATATAGTTATGATAGCCAAAAGTTTTGCACAATTTGTGTGAAAATGTTTAAAGTCCAAAATATTTTCAGAAATAAAGCCCAGGTCTTTATTTAAAGAAAATCCCACATCTTTTTTATTTTCTTCCAAAATATAAGACTTAAAGTCAATATTTTTGTAAGTATCTGATAAGTCTAGGCTAGGGATAAATTCATCCTTATTTTCTTTGGAATTTACAATAAATTTCATATCAAATTTTTCGAAAATATTTTCAAAATTTTGACTATTATCAAATAAAAAACCATCAACTTCTCTTTCTTTCCAAAAATTTATTATGTTTACTAATTGATTTTCATTGGAAATTTTTTCTAAATCCATTCTCAAAATAACTTTTAAACCCAAATCATGGGCCTTTAAAATTTGATTTTCAAAATCAGATCTTTGACCAAATAATTTATTTATCTGAAAAAAATTTATAAAAATATCTTCAATTATTATATAATCGATTCCCAAAATTTTTCCTATCATAAACCTTGCATCAAGGTCATAAATATCCAAAAATCCCAAATTTGATCTATCTTTATTAAATTTTTTTGGGTAAGTCCTATAAAAAATATCTTCCATAATTCTCCTTATATTTATATTATATTTTTTAAATCTAAATAATCAAAACACAAAAGAAGAGTATAATAAACAACGTTACAATTAAAGAAAGGATTAATATGTTAGAGCTTAAAAATATTAGTAAAATTTATAAAACAGGAGAAAGTGAACAAAAAGCTCTTGATGATATAAATATTTCATTTAGAAAAAATGAATTTGTTTCAATTTTAGGCCCATCTGGTGGTGGAAAAACTAGCCTTTTAAATATAATCGGCGGCCTTATGAATTATACATCAGGAGATTTAATTATAGATGGGAGATCTACCAAAAAATTTAAGGATAGGGATTGGGATTATTATAGAAACAGGTCGGTCGGCTTCGTTTTTCAATCTTATAACCTAATTGGCCATCAAAATATCTTAAAAAATGTAGAACTTGCTTTGACTCTTTCTGGTGAGAAAAAAAATCTAAGGGAGGATTTGGCAAAAAAAGCCCTGGAAAAAGTAGGCTTATCTGATCATATTTATAAAAAACCTGCCCAATTATCAGGTGGGCAAATGCAAAGAGTTGCCATTGCCCGTGCCCTTGTAAATAATCCAGAAATTATCCTTGCCGATGAGCCAACAGGAGCCCTTGATACAGAAACTTCCAAAGAAATTATGAATTTGTTAAAAGAAGTTGCCAAGGACAGGCTTGTAATTATGGTAACCCACAATCCAGAATTGGCAGAAAAATATTCAACAAGGATTGTAAGACTTAAAGACGGTAAAATTTTATCAGATACTAACCCCTATGAAGAAGAAAAAACAAGGGATGAATTTAAGACAAAAAAATTATCTCTTTCTCTTCCAACTGCCCTAAAACTTTCTTTTAACAACCTTTTGACAAAAAAAGCAAGGACTATCCTCACAGCCTTTGCAGGATCAATAGGAATTATTGGAATAGCCTTAATCCTATCTCTTTCAAATGGGGTTGATGATTTTATAAAGGAAAGTCAAAGAAAAACCTTAAAATCTTATCCCATAGAAATTAAGGAAGAAAGCCTAAATCTTGGGGAAAATTTCATGAGAGATCCTGCAGGAGATGAAATTCACAATAAAGATGATAAAAATATTTTAGCAAATAATGATATTTTAAAAAGAAAATCAACCCTTACATCGTCAATTTCGGAAAATAACCTATCTCCATTTAAGTCCTATCTGGATAAGAAAAATTTAAGTAAAACAATTGGAAAACATTCAACAAACTATATTTATAACTTAAATTTGCAAATATATGGAAAAGATAAGGATGGAAATCTTATAAATACTGATGGGTCAGATTTTAAAGATGACGATGACAATATGTTTTCATCAAATAATCCTTCAATTTTTAATATAGGATCAAGTGAACACAAAAATTTTAGGCAAATAATTTCTAACAAGGATGGATCAATTTCAAATATTGTAAAAGAAGAATATGATTTGATTGATGGAAAATGGCCAGAAAATGCCAATGAATTGGTTTTATTTACAGACAAAAATAATTCTGTTGATAGGGAAAGCTTGTATGAACTTGGAATTTTACCAAAAAAAGACTACAAAAATATCTTAAATAAAATGAAAGATGGAGAAAAAATTAAACTTGACCATCAAAAAATAAAAACAAAGGACTTAATAGGCCATGAATTTAAGGCCTTAATACCTGCTGATTTTTATAAAAAAGAAAATAATAAGTACAAAAATATAAAAGATGATGAAAATGAAAAGAAAAAAGCTATAGAAAATGCCTACAAAATAAAAATAGTAGGAATTGCCAGGGCAAAAAAAGATAGCGAAACAAATCAAACAAATACTGCCCCTCTTGGTTTTACATCAAAATTTACTGATCAGATGATAAAAAGAGCAGGAGAGTCTCAAATTGTAAAAGACCAAGAAAAAAATAAAGACATAAATATTTTAAATAATATTGCCTTTAAAGCAAAAGACCAAGAAGAAAAAAGAAAGGCAAGTAAGTCATATCTTAAAAATTTAGAAGCTGACCAAAAATTAGAAGCCCAATCATTTTTGCTTGCAAATTCTGATAAATTAAAAGAAAATATCAAAAAAGCATCAATGAATCCACAAGTCGGACAAAAACAAGGACAAAATATGGATATAATTGGACTTTTCCTAAAAGATCCAGAAGATAAGGTCTTGGATAAATTATACGATGAAAAACTCCAATCAAATTCTTACCAAAATAACCTAGAAAATTTTGGTTATGTTTCCAAAAATGCCCCATCTGAAATAAAAATTTATGTGGAAAATTTTGAAAACAGGGACAAGGTAAAAAACATAATTGATGATTTTAACAAAAATAAAAAAGAAAAAGACCAAATCCACTACACAGATTTTGTAGGACTTTTGACTTCATCAATAAGAACAATAATAAATGCAATTTCTTATGTACTAATTGCCTTTGTAGGGATTTCTCTAATAGTTTCATCAATAATGATTGGAATAATAACCTATATTTCCGTTTTAGAAAGGACAAAAGAAATAGGAATTTTAAGGTCAATTGGAGCTAGCAAAAAAGATATAAGAAAAGTTTTCTTGTCAGAAACTTTTATGGAAGGACTGTTGTCAGGACTTCTTGGAGTTATTGTCACAATCCTTTTAAATATTCCAATAAGTAAAATCATACAAAATATGACAAATATTTCCTATATTAGGTCATCACTTCCTATAAAAGCTGGTGTAATTCTTGTAATAATTTCAGTTTTACTAACCTTAATTGCAGGAATTATTCCATCATCAATAGCATCTAAAAAAGACCCGGTTGAGGCTTTGCAAAGTGAATAAAATTTAAAAATAATTTCAAGTCAAATCTATTTAGATATTTTTCAAAATAGATTTGACTTTTTTTTTATTTAGAATCTATAATAAAAATAGCTATTTAGATAATTATCAAAATAGAATGAAAGGTTGGTGATTTTTTGTTTTCTGATACTTTTAAAGCCTTATCAGATCCAGTAAGGATTGAAATTTTAAATTTATTAAGAAAAAAAGGGCGTATGAATGCAGGAGAAATTGCCAAAAATTTTGACCTATCAAGGGCAACCATCTCCCACCATTTAAAATTATTAAAAAATGAAGATTTAATCTATGAAACAAAAAAGAAAAATTTTATTTATTATGAGCTGAACACAAGTATTTTTGAAGAAATAATGGCTTGGTTTGTAAAATTTAAAGGAGGAGAAAATGAAAAATAAAATAAAATTTAAAAAAGAAAGTATAATATCAATAGTTTTTTCAATCTTGCTATTTGCCCTTATAAATTTATTATTTTACAAAAAAATGCCAGAAACTATACCAACTCACTGGGGCTTTAACAATGAAATTGATGATTATTCCACTAAGTTTAGTGCTTTTATAAAAACTCCAATATTTTTAATATTAATAAATATTTTTTCTTGTTTTATGTTAGATAATGATCCAAAAAACATAAATAAAAATAAGCTTATAATATTAATTGGAAAAGCTACTGTTCCACTCGTTTTACTTATAACCTTCATGATAAGCGTTTTTTATGGTTTAGGTAAAGAAATAAATGTTATGGTGATAGTATCTTTATTTGTAGGTTTTCTCTTAATTATAATAGGAAACTATCTTCCAAAAACTAAAAGAAATTATACAGTTGGAATAAAACTTCCTTGGACCTTAAATAGTGACGAAAATTGGAGAAAAACTCACAGACTTGGTGGCTATACTTTTATATTAGGTGGACTTTTTTTCTTATTAAGTCCATTTGTGGGAAATCAATATTTAATTTTAATAACCATAGCTGTAATATTTTTTATTCCAATGATTTATTCTTTTTATCTATACAAAAATGGAATTTAAGCACAAAAAAAGCATTGAATTTATTCAATGCTTTTTCATTAACTTAAAATCTGATTAACCCTTCTTTGTACGGCATAATAATCATATCCTACCTCAGTCAATCTTTTTTTCCTCTCATTTCCATTTCCCCAATCTCCTCTTATAACTTCTCTTGCAAGAGTATCGATTGATTTTAAATTCTTTTTTGGATAAACTTCCTTTCCACCTTCATCAAATACCTTTAACCTATATTTATCAGCACATCTTTTGGCATTATCTATAGATTTAAAGGATCCTTTTTGACTTTTTTTATCATTAAAAGATTTTCTTACCCTATATAAATTTTCCTTATAATCTTTTTCAAGTCTTTTGTTAACTTCACTTGCTATAAAAGAAAATTTATTTCCAAGATATGGCCCTGGGCAATTTGTATTTGCATACCACTCATGTTTTTGCAAAACACCATTTTTATTTCCCGTATAAGTACAAGGATAAATATTATTCCTCCTGCAAATATCTGTCACCAAGTCAATTAATCTATTTAAAACAAAGTCAGAAACTTCCCAACTTGGATCTCTTGTAGAATTTCCTACTTCGATTGTAATAGCACGGTTATCGCACCAGGATGATGAAGTTGTCCATGCCCTATTTTTTTCATCTACACCCAAAACAATAAGCCCATCTGATCCTATCATATAATTGGAAGAAGCCTGTCTTTGCCTTGGCAGAAAAATTTTTGCCAAATCTCTACCCTTAATTATTCCAGCTGCGTGGTGGATGGCAATTTTTGTAATTTTCTCATTTCTTAAGCCACTATTGTTTGGTGATAAAATTATATCATCAATTAATTTACTGTTAGTCATTTCTCCTCCTTAAATTGTTCTAATAAAACTTTTAATTTCATTGGAATAGGTAAACCTATGGCAAGGGAATTTTCCAAAATAGAAAGTCCCTCATTTGCTATATAGAAAAATATAATAGCAGTCTTAATCATTGGTTCAGATTTAATTAAGTTTTTATCACACAAGTTTCCTATTCCAACAAGAATAAAAATCATAATTTTCTTAGCTATTCCCTTAAAACCTATCTTTGAAGAAAGTTTTCTCTCTGCTCCTGCCCTTAGAATTCCTGTCATATAATCAGCTATAACAAAACATAAAAGACTATAGACAAAAGCATCAATTTCACCAAAATAAAATCCCAAAAAAGATCCCATAATGGTAAAAATAAAGGCAAAAACTTCCTTAAATTTTTCCATAAAAAAATCACCTCCTACTTATATATAAGTAGAAAGGTGAAAATGTCCCTAAATTATTAATCTTCAAAAGCCTTAAGCTCTATACTTTTTTTAATTTTATTAATTTCCTTAGATCTTTCCTTAGAAAGTTTTTTGATAAGAGTAATAAGTTTTTTCTCAGATTTTTGAATATCCAATTTCTTTTTTCTCATATCAATTCTTAATTTCATATCCGAAATAGGATTTCTAGGGCTAGAAAATTGACTTAGTTTGTAAGGAAGATCAATAATTGATGCAAGCTTGGGATCAAAAGTTAATAAATTTGAATGAAGACTCAAAAGAACATCTTGACTCCTATCAATAGCCTTATTTATAGAATTATTTTTATTAGACCTTAAAAAATCTCCAACAATATTTCTTCCAACAAGCCCAGTAAGAGAATAATCAGAAGCCTTTCCAACCCTTTTTGTTGCCCTTTGCAAAACTCCAAGAGCATCTCTTGCCTCAACTAGTAATTTATCAATTTCTTTTATCCTATTATTTTCATATTTAAAATCTTTCATAAAACTCTCCCTAAATTTATCTTTATAATATATTATACCCATTTGTGAGTAAATAATCTTTTTGGGTATAAAATAAAGTATAAAAAGAAAAGGAGAGTTTATGGCATTAATTATTTTATTTAACGCTAATGATATAGAAAAGAAAAAATTAAGAATTTTATGTGAAAAAGACCAAGTAAAATTAAAATTGATTGGCATGGAAGCTGTTGATCAAAAGGTTGGATATCTTGCTGAAATTGAAGGTTATGAAAAAATAGAATCAGAAGGCGAGCACCTTGACCAATATGATTTTACCTTTGCATTTTTTAAAGATTTTGAGCAAAATGATTTGTTTGAATTTATTGATAAGATGAGAGCAGAAGGAGTTGTGATTGAGCACAAGGCTGGAATTACACCTACAAATATCAAATGGACTTTAAGGGAATTATTAGAAGAAAACGACCAAGAACATAAAACTATGCAAATTGTAGAAGAGATTAATGGATATTTGTCAAAGGCTAGCAAAATCAAAGAAGAAAGCGGAGAAGAAAATCCACAAATAGCAAAGTTAGTTAAGGAATTAAACCATTATTTCCAAACAGCTGGGGAAGATTTTGATGTTAATGTAGCCAAAGAATATAGAGATAAAATTAAAAGCTTGGTTGAAAGTTTATAGGATTTTTTTCAAAGTTTAGCTTATATTTTTGTATAAATTTAATAAGGGAGATCTCTCGACTGGGCTCGAGATGGGTTACTCTTTATTTACTTTATTACTAAAGAAATATTTATTTTTTAGCAATAAAATACAAAGACCTATCTCACATCTAGCTTTTTGAGAGATCTTTTTTTTAATATTTTTTTAAATAATAATTAAAAAAATCCTTTAGCAATAATCCCAATATAAGAATCACCCATCTCGAGCGTAGTCGAGAGATCTATTTATGTCGCCTTAGCTTAAATTTACTTTTTCATATTTTTCTATTAATATAATAAAATAATTATAAATATATTTGACAAAGTATTCCTATGATGTTATCATCTTTATAAATACTTTGAAGAGTTTAGTAGGTTAGCTTTATTAATCACAGAGAGGTTTCGTTTTGCTGGAAGAAGCTATAGTATTTTTAACCGAAAAGATGCTTGAAATAGTTGGAGGTATAAGTCATAAGCTTCCCGTTGACTGCGTTTAAGTTTTTCTAATGAGGCAAAATTTATTTTGCAAATTAGGGTGGCAACACGTTTACTATCGTCCCTTTTTTAGGGGCGTTTTTTTTATATCTTCAAAGGAAAAATTTTAGGAGGAAATAATGAAAAATTTATGGTCTGGAAGATTTTCCAAGACAATGGATGAGGTGGCAGCCCTTTATAATGAATCTTTATCTTTTGATAATGTCTTATATCCATATTCAATCTTGGGAAGTCTTGCTCATGTTACAATGCTAAAAGATTGTAAAATTATTGATGAAGATACTTATAAGAAAATAAAATCTGGCCTTATTAAGGTTAAGGAAAAATTTGATAAGGGTGAGGTTGAGCTTGATATAGCAAATGAAGATATAATGATGCTAATTGAAAAAGAGCTTACAAATGAAATTGGCAAGGCTGGCAAGGCCCTTCATACTGCAAGAAGTAGAAACGACCAAAATGCCCTTGATGAAACTCTTTTTATGAGAGAGGCTTGTCTTGAATCTCTTACAAGGCTTAAAAATTTGATGGAAGTTTTATTAAAAAAAGCGAAGGAAGAAGGTCACAAGATTATGCCTGGCTTTACCCATCTCCAACATGCCCAACCAATCACAGTTGGCTATTATTATATGGCACATTTCCAAAGATTTAAAAGAGATAGTGAGAAATTTATGGAACTTTTTAAAAGACTCCAAGAAAATCCACTCGGAGCTTGTGCTATGGCTGGGACAACTCTTCCAACCGATAGGTTTATTACAACAAGACTTCTAGGCTTTGATAAGCCAACAGAAAATGCCATGGATACTGTAGGAAATCGTGATAATATAATAGATTATTTATACCTATCCTCTCTTACCATGACCCATATTTCATCAATTGCGGAAGAATTTGTAGTATTTAATTCCCAAGAATTTTCATTTATAGATATAGATGATGGATATTGCACAGGCTCATCTATAATGCCTCAAAAGAAAAATCCTGACCTCGCAGAACTTGCAAGAGGAAAGGTTGGTAGAAATATAGGAAATTTGATAAATCTTCTTACAGTTGTAAAAGGAACATTTTTAACCTTCAACAAGGACTTCCAAGAAGATAAGGAAGCCTTATTCGATTCAATAAAAACCCTAAACATGTCCCTTTTAATCTTTGAAAAAATGCTAGAAGGATCTCACTTTAAAGAAGAAGTTTTGAAAAAACATTTAGAAGAAGGATTTATAGAGGCAACTGACATAGCAGAATATTTAGTAAAAGAAAATATTCCCTTTAGATCTGCCCATGAAATTGTAGGAAACCTGGTAAAATACTGCGAAAATAACAATAAAGATTTCTCTCAAATAAATAAAAAAGACCTAGAAATTTTAGAATTTCCAGTAAAACTCGATGACCTATCAATATTTAAAATTGAAAATTCCATAAAAAGAAGAAACTCCTTCGGGGCAACATCCTTCAAAGAAGTTGATAGGCAAGTAGGAGTTGGAGAAGAATATATAGAAAAATTAGAAAATCAAATTAGTAGGTTAAAAAATACCATAGATTCTTTATATGCTAATTTAGAAAAATAAATAATTATATAAAAAGCTTTATAAGATTAATTAAAATACTTATCATAAGGCTTATATAAAAAACAAGGAAAATCTAAGCTGACTTTCCTTGTTTTTTTAATTAAAAATTATTTTTTTTATAATAAGTTCTACTTATATTTTTCAAAAAATTCAGCCAGCACTTTCTTGTAGGCCTTGGGGTTTTCTTGGGCAAATTTTGTATGGTCATAGCCTTTTGCTGTATAAATTTCTTTATTTTTTGAATCTATTGCCCTATAAATATCTTCTCCCATGTATTTAGGGGTAATCTTATCAGAATCAGAATTTATTATCAAAATTGGCATATCTAATTTTGCATTTTTTATCCATTTTATTGTGTTAATATCTTTTAAAGTAAAGCCTAATTTTAATTTCAAGCAAATATTTCCAGTAAATTTCATCAACTGACCAGGTATATTTTCTTCTTTTTCTACCTTTTCAAATACCTTATCAGAAAATTCATTAGAATCTGAAACGGGACAATCAAGGACTAGATAATCAATATTTGTCTTATCACGACTTGCAGCAATTAAAGACGTTGCTCCCCCTAAAGATTCTCCAAATAAAACAAGTTTGGCCTTACTATTAATATTTTCTCTTGCATAATTTAGACAATCCAATGTGTCAAAAGATTCCAAGACTCCAAATGTTGAGTATTTTGCCTTATTATATCCTGAATTTCTTTGATCATAAATTAAAAGACTGTAACCTAAATCATAAAAAATTTGCCCTTGATTATACATAGAATACTTGCTTGCCCCCATACCATGGACCATTATACAAATCTTATCAGAATTTTTATTTTTAATAAAAATTGCAGGAATTTCATGGTCAAACTTGGAAGATTTTATTTTTACCTCTTCAACATCCTTATTTTCTGCAAATTTTTCATATTCTTTCTTATATTTTGAAATATTTTCTATAGTAGCCTTTCTTGGTGTAAAATTTGTTAGCCCCTTAAAAGTTTCCACACCAAGAAAGGCCCCAAAAAATAAACTCACTGATATAAAAAGTACACTTATAACTATAAAAATAATCTTTAATTTCTTTCTCATAAAATCCCCCTATCTTAATTAAATTATAATAAAGATATTTGGATTATCCTAGGAAAAATCATAAATTTTACCAAAATTTTACAAATATAAGTAGGATAAAATTTTTTAAAAAATCTAGAATCTAGGACCAAGAAATCCTTATAAATATTTTTTAAAAAATATCCTCCCTACAATTTTTAGTAAGGAGGACTTGCTTATTTATTTTCTTTCATAGCTTTTGCATATATTTTACTTGATAGGCCAAATAAATTTATAAAGCCTGTTGCATCTGATTGTTTGTATACGTCATCTTCTTCAAATGTTGCGTATTCTTCTAAATAAAGGGAGTTTGTTGCATAGATTCCTGCAGGTTGCATGGAGCCTTTGTAAAGTTTTACTTTTACTTTTCCACTTACATTTTCTTGAGTTTTTTCTATAAAGTCATCCATGGCTTCTTTTAGTGGGGTTATCCACTTTCCTGCATAAACTAATTTGGCATAATCTAGGGCCATTTTTTGCTTATATTGGAGGGCATCTGGGTGAATTGTTACGGATTCTAATTTTTCGTGGGCAAAGTAAAGGATACTTGCAGCTGGATTTTCATATACTCCCCTTGATTTCATTCCGACCATCCTGCTTTCTACCATATCATCTACACCTATTCCGTGTTTTCCTCCAATTTTATTTAATTTTTTTACAAGAGTTGATCCCTTTAATTTTTCTCCATTTAGGCCTATAGGTTTTCCTTTTTCAAATTCTATTTCTACAATTTCTGTCTCATCTATAGCTTTTTCAGCTGGTGTGACCCAATATAGTATTTTTTCTAAGTTTGTAGGATTTTCTGGGTTTTCTAAGTCCAAGCCTTCATGGGAAAGGTGCCAAATATTTTCATCCATTGAATAGTCTTCATCTTTTGTTACTTTAAGTTCTATGCCATGGTCTTTTGCATATTTTTCTTCTTGGCTACGTCCCTTTATATCCCAAAATCTCCATGGGGCTAGAACATTTATTTGAGGATTTATAGTCATTATTGAAAGTTCGAAACGTATTTGATCATTTCCTTTTCCCGTACAACCATGAACTATCAAATCTGCCTTTTCTTTTTCAGCCACATCAACCAAAACTTTGGCAATTAAAGGACGGGCTATGGCTGTTCCTAATAGGTATACATTTTCGTATTTTGCTCCAGCCTTTAAGGTTTTGAAAGCATAATTATCTATAAATTCATCTTCAACATTTACATTATAAAATTTGCTAGCTCCAGATTTAAGAGCTTTTTTCTCCAAGGCCTCAGGATTTTTAACCTGTCCTAAATCTACTGATACACAAATAACTTCTTTTGCTCCATTTTCTTTTAGCCAAGCTACCATTACAGATGTATCTAGACCTCCTGAATAAGCTAATACTACTTTTTTTGCTTGATTTAAAACTTCATATTCATTATTTATCATATTTTTCCTCCTAAATTTTTTAAAAACTAGTCATTTGTGTTTTTGGAAATTAAAAAAGCCTTCATCCCAAAAGGGACGAAGACTCGCGATACCACCCGTATTTGTTTATTTTTCACAAAATAAACCTCATCAAGTACTAACATACTCTAACTCTGTAACGGGAGTTCCCGTATAGGTCTCCTTGTATCGACCCATAAGCTCTAAGGTTCTTTTCACTATCTCTTAACTTCTCCCCTCACACTCTACGGGATTCGCTTTAAGCATTAAAATAGTTACTCTTCTCTTCAACACTTTTCTTAACTAATATTTTAATTAAATATATTGTAATATTAATTTTATAATTTGTCAAATATTTTAATTATTCTGCCTCTATCCCCAAGGATTTTTTTGCCAAGGCATCTGCCATATCATTGTATTTGTCATTTGAGTGGGCCTTTACTTTTATGAAGTGGACATCAATTTTTTCCTTTGCTTTTTGGAAAAATTCGTAATATCTTTTGGTTAGGTCGTTATTTCTTTTCCAAGTCCCTCTTGCCCAAGATTCTATGCCTTGGTAATCAAAATGGATATAGATTGTTTTTTTACCATCAGAAATCGCCTTGTTGATTGCTCCTACACTTGCCTTAACTTCTCCTGCTACATTTCTGTGGATATGAAATTCATCATCAAAATCTTCGTAAATTTCTTCGATTTTTTCATCAGTAATGTAGACTATTCCTACCCCATATTTTTTATCTTTTTTAGAATAAGATCCGTCTATATAGGCTATCACTGAATCTTTATCTGCCTTTATTTCAATTTTTTTATCTTCTAAGAAATCTAAGGCATCTTCTTTTTTCTTGAAAGATTTATAAATTGCTCCCTTGTAGCCTTTTACTTCTTTTAAACATAAATCCCAGGATGTATATATCCCAGGATTTCTGCCTTTTTTTACTGCGTAATATTTCATTAATTTTCCTCTGCTGCCCAATATGAAACAGAACCAGGTCCAACATTAAAGACTCCGTTTCCATCTTCATCGATTGTAACTGTGTTTTTATTATTTCCTGATAAATCTATATAAACTTTTCCGGCTTCTTCTTCACCGACAAACATTTGTTTTTCAGCCATATCCCCAATAGAAATTAAAACTGCAAGGGATGATGTTTCATTATCAGTTCTTCTTACCCAGCCTACAACTTGTGGATTATCAAAGTATTCATCTTGGTCACCAAAAGAATATTTTTTTCTTACATCAAGCATCTTATCAATCATTTCTTTTAAGGGATCTTTTTTAATTTCTCCTTTTAAACCGTAATAATCTCCTGCAAATATGCAAGGATAGCCGTCTTTTCTAAATAAAATTAAGGAGTAGGCAATTTCTTTAAACCAATCTTCAACCCAAGAATCTAAAGATTGACCAGGTTGGGAATCGTGGTTATCGACAAAGGTTACTGCTTGAAGGGGATGATTTTCAACTATGGTATTGTTAAAAATATTTCTCATATCATAATTTCCATTGGACTTACTTGCTTCTTGCATGTGAAAATGAAGTGGAACATCAAATAAGTCTATTTTCCAATCAGTATCATCCAAATATCCATCAATTTGGCCCTCATCATATTGCCAATATTCACCAAAAAGATAAAAATCATCTTTCTTTTTTTCCATAATATGTTTGGATAAATCATAAATAAATTCATCAGATATGTGTTTTAAAGCATCATACCTAAATCCATCAACCCCAGTTTCCTCCATAAACCAATCAACCCATTTGAAAATTTCTTCTCTAACTTCTGGGTGGGAATGGTCAATGTCAGCGTTCATTAGGTAATCAAAATTTCCTTTTTCATCACTTACGCCCTCATCCCAATATTTTCCATCACCAAGAATCCTAAATATAGCCTTTGTATCGGTATTTGCATCATAATCAACACCTGTAAAATGATAATAATGCCAAACAAAATCAGAATATTTACCAGCCCTTCCAGGAAAATTAAAACCTGTCCAAGCCTTTATTTTCATATCTTCTGATACATCTTTTTCCCTGTTGTTTTGATCTACCATTCTTGCCATAAATTCTTCTTCAAAATCAGCATTTCCCTTGTGATTTAAAACAACATCGGCATAAACTTTTATTTCATTTTTGTGAAGTTCATCAATGGCTTCAAGAAGTTCTTTTTTTGTTCCGTATTTTGTTCTAACTGTGCCTTTTTGGTCAAATTCTCCCAAATCCCATAAGTCATAAATTCCATATCCAACATCTTGGTCTCCTCCACCCTTACACATTGGTGGAAGCCAAAGGGCATCTATTCCTGCATCCTTAATTTTTTTTGCATTTTCTTTTAAAAATTTATAATAGCCTCCGTCAGCAGGTGTGTCCCACTCGAAGGCTTGCATCATAACATCACTCATTTATTTTTCTCCCTTTACTATAGCAATAGATGCTGAACAACCTAATCTACTTGCCCCAGCTTCTATCATTTCCATGGCCTCTTTATAAGTATGAATTCCTCCACTAGCCTTAACTCCCATATCCTCTCCTACAGTTTTTCTCATTAAAGCTACATCTTCTTTTCTTGCCCCACCTATAGAAAATCCTGTAGAAGTTTTTACAAAATCAGCACCAGCTTCTTTAGAAAGTTCGCATACCTTGATTTTTTCTTCATCATCAAGTAGGCAAGTTTCTATAATAACCTTTAAAGTTTTATCCCCGCATGCCTTTTTAACTTCTTTTATATCGTTAAGGACATAGTCATAATCCTTATCCTTTAATCTTCCTACATTGATTACCATATCAATTTCATCTGCACCGTTTTTTATAGCATCTTCTGCTTCAAAAACTTTAGCCTTTGTTGTCATTGCCCCCAAAGGAAAACCAACAACAGATGTAATTCTAATATCCTTATCCATATTTCTAATAAAAGAAACATAAGAGGAATTTACACAAACAGATTTAAAGTCATATTCCCTAGCTTCTTCAACAATTTTTTTAACTTGGTCTTTTGTAGCATCAGCTTTTAGTATAGTGTGGTCAATATATTGGTTAATTTTCATTTTTTTCTCCTTTATAATCAATTATAGCAAGGCTTATATCATCATCTTGTTCTCCCCAGCTAAATTTTTCCAAATCATCTAAGATATAATCAAGACTTCTATCTTCTTTTAAAATCTTCATCAATCTTTCAACGGAATACTCATTTTTTCCTATATCCTTACTTTCTATAATCCCATCAGTATAAAATAATATCTTATCTTTTGGATTTAAGTTTATTGTAACTTCTTGGTAGATATTTTGCTCTATTATATTTGAAATCATCCTTCCTGAAACAACAAGTTTTTCAACATAGGATTTTTTATTAATCAAATGAAGAGGTGGGCAATTGTGGCCTGCATTTGAAAAGGTAAGGGTATTTTTTTTGCAGTCAAAAATTCCAATCCAAACTGTAAAATATTGGGATGAGTTCATATCAAGTTTTACAAATTCTTCTCTTAATTTTTTTAAAACCTGTCCTGGAGAATAAAAAGGGTGTCTTTCAAAAATAGCTGCTATAGAAAGTTTTACAAACATAGTCATAATAGAAGACTTAACCCCATGGCCCATAACATCAGCTATATAAAAGGCATACTTATCTTTGTCAATTTTTATAATATCAAATAAGTCTCCGGAAACATCATTGGAAGGTAGGTATCTACCTTCAAGTTTTATATCCCCGTATACCTTATTTTTTGGAAGTATGTTAGTTTGAATTTTTCTAACAAATCTAATATCTTCAAGCATCTTCCTATTTGCATTAAATAGGTCAACTTTCATTTTAGATTCACTAGTTATATCCCTATAAACTTCAATTATTCCTACAAATTCATCTTGATAATATAAGGGAGACGACTTTATAGAATAATACTTATCATTAATAAGTCTTTCTTCTTCAATTGTTGTATTTTTAAAAATATCAGCCTTCTCATTAAGTTTTTCAGTATCTATATTTTGCTCAATGAGTGACCTATCTAAGTGGATATCTCTTTTCATTTTTTCATTAATAAATACAATCCTCCCGTATTTATCAAGTATCCTAACCCAGTCATCCATTGAGTTTAAGACATAGAAATTATCATCCCTAAATTTTTCTATATTTTCCTTACCCATATAAACCTCTTTTTAACATTTATTCTCTTTTAATGTTAACATTTATATCATAGATTTTCAATTTTTATAAGAATAAATTATACAAAAATAGTATAAATTTAAAAAATAAAAATAAACACAAAAAAAGCACCTTATTTTCATAAGATGCTATAGAGTAAGTTTAATTATACTAATTCTAAAATTGCTCTTTCAGAACCGTCACCTTTTCTTGGTCCGAGTTTTAATACTCTAGTATATCCACCATTTCTATCTTCATATTTTGGTGCTATTTCACCAAATAATTTTTGAACTGTAGATGGTTTGTATATATATTGAGCTGCTTGTCTTCTTGTGTGAAGTGTATTTTTCTTTCCTAAAGTGATCATACGATCAGCCATTTTTTGAGTTTCTTTTGCTCTTGTTAGGGTAGTAGTAATTCTACCATTGTCTAACAAAGAAGTTACTTGATTTCTAAGTAAGGCATTTCTATGATCAGTTCTTCTACCAAGCTTTCTTTTATTAGCCATCATATCCTCCTATTCTTCTCTTAAGCTAAGTCCTAAACTATGAATTTTATCAATAACTTCATCTAAAGATTTTTTACCAAAGTTTTTGATATCTTTTAGTTCAGCTTCACTTTTCTCTATTATCTCACCAACAGTATTGTATCCTGCTCTTTTTAGACAATTGAATGATCTTAATGAAAGATCTAATTCTTCAATAGTTTTAGATAATTCTACTTGATTATCATCTTCTTCTTCAATTTCTTCAACTTCTTCTTCCTCAACTTCTGGTGGGAATTGTTGGCCAGGAAGATCTTTGAAAAATCTAATATCTTCCATCAAAATTGAAGCTCCTTCAGATAAGGCTTCTTGAGGAGTGATTGTTCCATCGGTCCATACTTCAAGAATTAATTTATCATAATCTGTAGATTCACCAACTCTAGTATTTTCTACTGTAAAGTTTACGCTTTTAACTGGTGTAAATGATGAGTCTATTGCAATTGCCCCTATAGGATCTGTATCCTTTTTATTTAACTCAGCAACTCTGTAGCCCTTTCCGTCAGTAACATCAAGTGCTATGAATAATCTTGCCTTATCATTGACTGTTGCAAGATAATGGTCAGGATTTGCTACTTCTATTTGGGCATCAGTTTTAATATCTTTTGCTGTAACAATTTTTGGGCCTTCTATATCTAAAAATAGTGTTAGATCTTCTTTTGTATGTTTTTTAATATCAATACCTTTGATATTTAATATTAATTCAGGTACATCTTCCACAACTCCAGGAATTGTTGAAAATTCATGTAGTACCCCGTCTATAAGAATCTTTGAGACGCTAGAACCAGGTAAGGATGATAAAAGCATCCTTCTCATACTGTTTCCTATGGTTGTACCATAGCCTCTTTCGAGTGGATATAAGACAAACTTTCCGTAGTTAGTTTCTTCGTCTATATCTAAAATTTCAATTTTTGTATCTAATTTTTCTATCATTGTATCTCCTTAGTTCTAACAATTTAACTAATTCTATTTAGAATAGAACTCAACAATCATACGTTCTTCAACAGGTATATCAATATCTTCTCTTGTTGGGAAGTTTGTAACTTTTACCTTTAAGTTTTCTAGATCTGAATCTAACCATGAAACAATTCCAAATGATTGGTTTGTTTCTTTGATAGCCTTAAATAATTGGCTTGATCTTGATTTTTCTCTAACTTCGATAACATCTCCTTCTTTTACAAGAATTGATGGGATGTCAACACTTTTTCCATTTAATAATAAATGTCCGTGTGTTACAACTTGTCTTGCTTCTCTTCTAGTTCTAGCAAGTCCTGATCTAAATGCTATATTGTCAAGTCTTCTTTCGCAAAGGATTATTAGGTTTTCACCTGTTTGTCCATGCATTTTTGAAGCTTTTTCATAATAACTTCTAAATTGTTTTTCACTTACTCCGTAGATGAATTTAGCTTTTTGTTTTTCCCTTTGTTGCATACCATATTCACTGAGTTTTCTTCTTTGATTAGAGTTTGATCTTTTAGATTCTCCTGAATATCCTAAGTATGCTGGGCTTATTCCTAAGCTTCTACATCTTTTAAAAATTGGATCTCTGCTTACTGCCATAGTTTCTCCTTATTAAACTCTTCTTCTCTTAGGTGGTCTACAACCATTGTGAGGAATTGGTGTTACGTCTTTTATCATTGTTACTTCAAGCCCTGCTGCTTGTAAGCTTCTGATTGCAGATTCTCTTCCTGAGCCTGGTCCTTTAACAAATACTTCTACACTTTTTAAACCATAGTCCATAGCTTTTTTAGCTGCTTCTAAAGCTGCTTCTTGTGCTGCAAAAGGAGTAGATTTTCTTGATCCTCTAAAACCTAATTGTCCAGCACTTGCCCATGATAAGGCATTACCTTGTGCATCTGTCAAAGTTACCATTGTATTATTGAATGTTGAATTGATATGAGCTTGTCCTCTTTCGACATTCTTTTTAACTCTTCTTCTACCTCTTTTAGCAGAAGATTTTCTAGTCTTTGCTGCCATATCTCCTCCTAATGTCTTCCTTTTCTAGTTCTTGCGTTATTTTTTGTATTTTGACCTCTTACAGGTAGACCTTTTTTATGTCTTAGTCCTCTGTAGCAATTAATTTCTCTAAGGTTTCTAATATTCATTGATACTTCACGTCTTAAATCACCTTCGATTGTATAATCGTCAAGTACCTCACGAATTTTTCCTAATTCGCCTTCTGTAAGGTCTTTCATTTTTGTATCAGGATTAATTCCTGCTTTTTCTAATATTTCTTGTGCTGAAGATTTTCCTATACCATAAATATAAGTCAATCCAATTTCTGCTCTTTTTTCTCTAGGTAAGTCTATACCAGCTATTCTTGGCATCTAAAACCTCCTTAACCTTGTCTTTGTTTATGTTTTGGATTTTCGCAAATTACCATAACTTTACCATTTCTTTTGATAATTTTGCATTTATCACACATTTTCTTAACTGATGCTCTAACTTTCATTATCGTTCTCTCTTTCTTTATCTAAACTTGTTTATCAAATAGTCAGCTTAAAGCTTGCTCGCTTAGTTTTTCTAGCTCTTATTCGCCTCGAAAATTAAAGATTTTTTCAAAATCTTTAACACTCCCGTGACTATTTCTTTCTCCAAGTAATTCTTCCTTGAGTAAGATCGTATGGAGATAATTCTACTGTAACTGTATCTCCTGGTAATATTCTAATGTAGTTCATTCTTAGTTTACCTGAAATATGTGCTTGTATTTCATGTCCATTTTCTAGTTCTACTTTAAATATTGCATTTGGTAGAGCTTCTTTAACTACTCCTGTTACTTCTATAGCATCTTTTTTTGACATCGATAAAATCTCTCCTTTTCTTTTTTTATTTTGATCTATTAATGTCTGATTGATTCTTTTTACAACAAGACATAATCAAGATATCTTTTATGAAAGACTCTATCTTTATCTCGTTTTCGATTTTGTAATCCATTGAAAAATTTAGCATATTTGTTAATATTTTTTATCTATCTACCTAAACTTTTTTTAATTTGATCAAAAACTTCATCAGGAGTTTTTGCACCGTCAATAGTAACTAATATACCTTTTTTGTTGTAGTAATCAATCAAAACTGATGTGTGTTTGTTGTAAACATCAAGTCTTTCTTTAACTGCAGCTTCTGTGTCATCTTCTCTTTGGATTAGTTTTTCTCCTGTTTCATCATCAATCCCTTCAACTTTTGGTGGGTTGAATTTTATATGATAAACTTTTCCAGTAGACACATTTACTCTTCTTCCAGATATTCTTTCAATAATTACATCTTCAGGTACGTTGATATTTATTACCTTATCAATCTTATTATCTCTTTTTTGCATTCCTTCATCAAGTGCTTCGGCTTGAGTAATATTTCTTGGAAAACCATCAAGTAGAATTGTTTTTCCATCTTCTACCTTATCTAAGGCATCCCAAACTAAATCTATTGTTAACTCATCAGGAACTAATTGACCCTTGTTAATATATTCTTTAGCCTTAGTTCCCAAAGGTGTATTATTTTTTATATTTGTTCTAAATATATCACCTGTTGAAATTTGAACTGCATCCAATTCTTTAATTAATCTTTCTGCTTGTGTTCCTTTTCCGGCTCCCGGAGGTCCTAACAATATGATATTCATAATATTACCTGTTTAAAAATCCTTTGTAGTTTTTCATAGTAAGCATAGCTTCTATTTGTTTCACTGTTTCAAGTATTACACCAACAACAATTATTACTGAACTTCCTCCAAATGATAAGTTTAGTCCTAAAAATCTTGATGATAGTGCTGGTACTATTGTAAGTAAGGCTAACGAAATAGCACCGATAAATGTGATTTTGTTTCCAACTTTTGCTAGGTAATCACTAGTTGGTTTTCCTGGTCTAATTCCTGGTACAAAACCACCATTTTGTTGTAGTTGCTTAGCATATTCAACTGTATTAAATTGTATCATGTTGTAGAAATATGCAAACACTAATATTAGTGCAGCTTGGACAACAAGATATATTATAAATCCGTGTGTTGATTTGCTAAAGAATTGATTCAATCCTCCATTTGCTCTTCCCATAAATAATGAAATTGTTGATGGGATAGCTAAAACTGCTGAAGCAAATATTATTGGCATTACACCACTCATATTTACTTTTACAGGAATATGGGTTGATTGTCCACCATACATTTTTCTTCCAACTACTCTTTTTGCATATTGGACAGGTATTTTTCTTTCACCTTCTGTAATTCTTACAGTAAATACTACTATAAATATTACTACAATTGCCATAACTAAGATTGAAAGCCATGAGATTGTATTGTAGTGAAGACCAGTCTTCCATGTTTTTAATGTTTTAGGTACATTTGCAATGATACCCATGAAGATTATAATTGATACACCGTTTCCTATTCCTTTTTCTGTTATGGTTTCACCCATCCATGTTACAAGCATTGTTCCACCGATAAGTACTACATTCATAACTAGTTTTTGAAATGGTGTAGCAGATAATAAAGCTGCTCCGTATAATCCATTTGTTATCGCTATAGCTTGAAATATAGCAAGAAATATTGTCATATATCTTGTATATTTTTGTATAGTTTTTCTTCCTGCTTCGCCTTCTTTTGTTAGCTCTTCAAGTCTTGGTATTACAACTGTGAGTAACTGCATTACGATTGATGCTGTAATGTAAGGTTGTACTCCAAGTGCAAATATTGATAGGGTTGAAAGGCCACCACCTGTTAGCATATTTAAGTAATCAACAAGGGTTCCTTCCATTCCTTTATATGCCGCAGCTAACTTTTGTGCGTCAATAAATGGAATTGGGATGTTATTTCCAAGTCTATAGATTAATAACATCACAAGAGTGAAGTAGAATTTCTTTCTAATTTCTTCTTCACCCCATGCTCTCTTTAGCGTATCTAACATTAGATCACCTCAGCCTTTCCCCCTTGGGCTGTGATTTTTTCTTCTGCAGATTTTGTAAATTTGTGAGCTTTAACTGTTAATTTTTTTGTTATTTCGCCATCACCAAGAATTTTGATTCCAGCTTTTGCTTTATTTTTATTTAAAATCTTATTTTCAAATAGTAGTTCAGGTGTAACTTCTGTACCGTCTTCAAAGATATCTAAATCACATACGTTTATTGTTTCGTATTGTTTTGTGTTAATATTTTTGAATCCTCTTTTTGGAAGACGTCTAAATAATGGCATTTGGCCACCTTCAAATCCTGGTCTAACTCCTCCACCACTTCTTGAGTTTTGTCCGTCTTGACCACGACCTGCTCTAGTTCCGTTTCCACTTCCTGGACCTCTACCTTTTCTATTTTTTGTCTTTAGCTTTTGGTTAGGTTTTAAATCGTGAAGTTTCATTTTACACCTCCTAGCTTAATTCTTTAACTTCCAACATAAATGGAATTTTATTGATCATTCCTCTTAGTGCAGAATTATCTTCTCTTACTACTGTTTGGCCAATCTTTTTAAGACCTAGTGCTTTTGCAGTAGCTATTTGATCATCTTTTCTGCCTATGAAGGATTTTTTTAATTTAATTTCAACTTTTGCCATAGAATTACTCCTTAATAATCGAATTCTTCTATTGATTTACCACGTAATCTTGCTACTTCTTCTACAGTCTTCATTGAAGAGAAAGCTTTTAAGCAAGCATTAATGATATTTTTAGGATTTGATGAACCTAAGTTTTTAGCTCTTATGTCCTTGTATCCTGCAAGTTCACAAATAGCACGAACTGGTCCACCTGCTATGATTCCGGTACCTTCTTTAGCTGGCATTAATAGTACAGATCCTGCACCTTTGTTTGCCAATGTTCTGTGTGGAACAGTAGTGTTTACTATAGGAACAGTAATCATGTGTTTTTTTCCATCTTCTGTTGCTTTTCTTATAGCTTCTGGAACTTCTGTTGCTTTTCCAGTTCCAACACCAACGTGTCCATTTTGATCTCCTACTACCACTAAGGCAGCAAATCTCATGTTACGTCCACCTTTAACAGTTTTCGCAACTCTATTTATACTAACTACTCTATCTTCGAGGTTTAGTTTGTCTACATCTTGTTTTAATAAATACATCTAAATCCTCCCTCGTTAAAACTTAAGACCATTTTCTCTTGCTGCTTCAGCTAGGGCTTTTACTTTTCCGTGATAAAGATATCCGTTTCTATCAAAAACAACCTCTTCGATTCCTTTATCAAGTGCAACTTTTGCTATCATTTCGCCAACTTTTGTGGCAGCTTCAATGTTTGCACAATTTTCTAAACCTTCATTTACTTCTTTTTGTAATGTGTTTGCACTTGCAAGTGTTACTTGTGCATCATCATCTATTAATTGTGCATATATATTAGTATTTGATTTGTAGACACTAAGTCTTGGTTTTTGAGCAGTTCCACTGACTTTATTTCTAACTCTGTACTTACGAGTTTTTAATTTTTGCTCTTTAGTTTTTTTAGCCATTATTGCCCCCTACTTACCTGTCTTACCAACTTTTCTTCTAATATGCTCACCTTCATAACGGATTCCTTTACCCTTGTATGGTTCAGGTTTTCTCCATCTTCTGATATTTGCTGCATATTGTCCAACAAGTTGTTTATTTGTTCCTTTTACAATGATTGTTCTATCATTAGGAACTTCTACCTCAATACCTTCAGGATCGTCCAGTTTAACTTGGTGAGAAAATCCTAGATTCATTACTAGAGTTTTACCTTGTTTTTGAGCTCTATATCCTGTTCCTTCTATTTGAAGAGTTTTTTGATATCCTTCTGTTACTCCTAAAACCATGTTTGCAATTAATGATCTAAATAGACCATGTTCTTGATTTTCAATTTTTGTAGGATTTTCAGAAGCGATAACATTTAACTCGTTATCATTTTGTTCAAGTTTCAAGTTTTTTGATACTAATTGAGAATCTTCACCTTTTGGTCCTTTTACTGTAACCAAATTGTCTTTAACATCAATAGTTACTCCAGAAGGGATTTCAATTGGTTTTTTACCTATTCTTGACATTTATTCCTCCTTACCATACATAACACATAACTTCGCCGCCGACATTTAAGTCTCTTGCTGCTTTATCTGTTAATAGTCCTTTTGATGTTGAGATTATTGCAATTCCAAGTCCATCAAGTACTTTTGGTACTTCATTAGCTTTTACATAAACTCTTAATCCTGGTTTAGAAATTCTTCTAAGTCCTGTTATAACTTTTTCGCCTTCTTCTGCGTATTTCAAGTCTATTGTAAGAATACCTTGCTTATTGTCTTCTTCTACATCAAATCCTTTGATGTAACCTTCGTCTAATAGAATTTGAGCAATAGCACGTTTCTCATTAGAAGATGGTAAGCTTACAGATGTATGATTAGCTTTATTACCATTTCTTATTCTTGTTAGCATATCCGCAATTGGATCTGTCATCATAATTATTTTCCTCCTAACTTACCAGCTTGCTTTTCTTACTCCAGGAATTTCACCTTTGTTTGCGAGCTCTCTAAAGCATACACGGCAAATACCGTATTTTCTTAATACAGAATGTGGTCTTCCACAAATCTTGCATCTTGAATATGCTCTTGTACTGTATTTTGGCTTTCTTTTTTGTTTCGCAATCATTGACTTTCTTGCCATTTTTTGCTCCTTTATTTTCTGTAAGGCATTCCCATTAATGTTAAGAATGCTTTAGCTTCTTCATCAGTTTTTGCTGTTGTTACAAATGTAATATCCATACCATGTAAGAAATCAACATCATCATAGTTAATTTCTGGGAATATTAATTGTTCCTTGATTCCTAATGAATAATTTCCTCTTCCATCAAATGAATTTGGATTGATTCCTCTAAAGTCTCTTACCCTTGGTAGAGAAATTGAGATTAATTTATCCATGAAATCATACATTTTTTCTCCTCTAAGAGTTACTTTTGTACCTATTGGTTGGCCTTCTCTTAGTTTGAAGTTTGATACAGATTTTTTAGCTTTTATTTCAATTGGTTGTTGACCTGTAATAAGTGCAAGTTCATTTTTTGCCTTGTTTAAAATGTTTTTATTATCTTTTGCTTCACCAAGTCCGATATTTATAACAATTTTTTCAAGTTTTGGTACTTGCATTAAGTTTTCATAACCGAATTGATCCACAAGACCTTTAACAACTTCTGATTTATATTTTTCTTTTAATCTACTTGTCATAATTACTCCTTTTGGATCTAATCGAATTTTTCGTCAGTTTTTTTGCAAACTCTTACTTTTTTTCCATCGATTATTTCAGTTGATGTTCTTACACCTTTTTTCAAGCTTTCTGAGTATAGTAGAACTTTTGATGCTGAGATTTTTCCTTCTCTTTCAAATCTTCCACTTTCTTCACCCATTTGTCTTGCTTTTTGGTGTTTAGTTTGAATGTTTGCACCTTCAACTATTACTCTATTTTCCTTAGGAAATGCTTTAATAACTTCTCCTACGTGTCCTTTATATTCACCTGATATTACTTGGACTTTATCGCCTTTTTTAATATGCATTTAATCCTCCTATAATACTTCCGGTGCAAGTGAGATAATTCTCATGAATCCTTCATGACGAAGTTCTCTTGTTACTGGCCCGAATATACGAGTTCCTACAGGTGATTTGTCGTCTTTTACTATTACAGCTGCGTTGTCATCAAATTTGATGTATGATCCATCGCTTCTTTTAACTCCTCTTGAAGTTCTAACTATAACAGCTTTTACAACTTCACCTTTTTTTACCGCTCCACCGGGTGTTGCACTTTTAACTGAACAAGTAACTATGTCCCCAATGTTTGCGTATCTTCTTCCGGCTCCTCCAAGAACTTTGATAACTGAAAGTTCTCTTGCTCCGGAGTTATCTGCTACTCTCATACGAGATTCTTGTTGTATCATAATAATCTCCTTTACCTAATTAAGCACGAACTGCAGTCTCGTTAATTTTAACTAGTCTCCATCTTTTTGTCTTAGATAATGGTCTAGTTTCCATTATTGTTACTGTATCGCCAACTCTCGCTTCATTGTTCTCATCGTGAGCTTTATATTTCTTACTTACATTTAATCTTTTTTTGTATACAGGGTGTTGGATTTTTGTTTCTACTTTTACAGTAATTGTTTTATCCATTTTATCTGATACAACTATTCCTTGAACGGATCTTCTACTATTTCTTTCCATCAAGTTAAGCCTCCTTATTTATATTGAGCTTTCTCTCTGTTTGGATTGTTTTTACTCTAGCTATATCTTGTTTAACATTTCCAATAGCAGCTGGGTTTTCAAGTTGACCTGTAGCCAATTGGAAACGAAGATTAAATAATTCAGATTGTAAATCGAAAAGTTTTTTATTTAATTCGCTTTCACTTAATTTTCTGATTTCTACTGCTTTCATTAAGCTTCCTCCACTTCTTTGACTTCAAGCCTTTTTACAAATTTTGTTTTGATTGGAAGTTTTTGTGCTGCAAGTCTCATAGCTTCTCTTGCAACTTCTTCACTTACACCACTCATTTCAAACAAAATTCTACCTGGTTTAACTACTGCTACCCAATATTCTGGAGCACCTTTACCAGATCCCATTCTTACTTCTGCTGGCTTCTTTGATACTGGTTTGTCTGGAAATACTTTAATCCAAATATTTCCGCCTCTTTTTATATATCTTGTCATAGCACGTCTTGCAGCCTCGATTTGGTTAGCTGTTAACCATGTGCTACCTAGTGCTTGTAATCCGTATTCACCATAAGCAAGTGTATTACCTTTTTGGGCTTTACCTTTCATTCTTCCCCTATGTTGTCTACGATATTTTACTCTTTTAGGCATTAACATAATCTTGTTTCCTCCTTGAGATAATAATATTATCTATCGTTGTTTCTTCTATTTGGACGTCTTTTCTTGTTTCTTCTGTTTTGTTTTGGTTGTTTAATGTCTGGAATTCTCTTTGCTTTTTCTCCAGGAAGAACTTCTCCTCTGTTAATCCAAACTTTACATCCGATTTTACCATATTGGGTATCAGCTTCTGCAAAACCATAATCAACATCTGCTCTTAGTGTTTGAAGTGGAACTTTTCCTTCGTTGTATCCTTCGCTTCTTGCCATATCAGCACCACCAAGTCTACCAGATACTTGAGTTTTGATCCCTACAGCTCCAGCTCTCATTGTTCTTTGAACTGCTTGTTTCATAGCACGTCTAAATGTGATACGATTTTCAAGTTGCGCTGCAATATTTTCAGCTACTAATTGAGCATCAACGTCTTGATTTTTGATTTCTTCAACGTTAATTATTACTCTTTTGCCAGGAGCGATTTTTTCAACTTTTTTCTTTAATTCTTCTACTCCTGCTCCGCCTTTACCGATTACCATTCCTGGTTTTCCAGTATAAACTGAAACTTTGATGTTATTTACTGCTCTTTCAATTTCTATATCAGAAATTCCTGCATCGTAAACTTCTTTTTTAACTAATTCTCTTATCTTATGATCTTCTACTAAAAGTTCAGAAAAGTCTTTTTTATTTGCATACCATTTAGAGTCCCATTCTTTAATTACGCCAACTCTAAAACCTTTAGGATTTACTTTTTGACCCATTATTATGCCTCCTCTACTTCGTCTTCTGTAAGAACTACACCTATGTGAGATGATCTCTTAAGGATTGGATAAGCTGCACCCTTAGCCTTAGGTCTCCATCTTTTCATAGTTGGAGCGTCGTTTGCGAAGGCTTTTTTAACAATAAGATTTTCTCTAGATAATCCGTTATTGTTTTCTGCGTTTGCTATTGCACTTTTAAGTACGTCTGAAAGTAGTCTAGCACCTTTTTTATTTGTAAATCTTAAAATAGTAAGTGCTTCATCTACTTGTTTACCTCTAATTTCTCTACATATATAATTAACTTTAAGAGGAGATATTCTTACATATTTAGCTGTTGCTTTAACTTCCATTTATACTCTCCTATCTTAATTTTGATTTCAATTCAGTCGCTTTTTTAGCGTGGCCTTTGAAAGTTCTTGTTGGAACGAATTCTCCAAGTTTATGTCCAACCATATCTTCTGTTATATATATTGGAACATGCTTTCTACCATCGTGAACTGCTATAGTATGTTCTACAAATTCAGGAAATATTGTAGAACGTCTTGACCAAGTTTTAACTACCTTTTTGTCATTTTTTTCATTTAATGCTTCAATTTTTTTCATTAAATGTTCATCGACAAAAGGTCCTTTTTTTAGTGATCTAGCCATTAAATCCCCCTATTTTTCGTTTCTTCTTCTTACAATGTATTTAGAAGATTTATTTTTCTTCTTTCTTGTTTTAAGACCAAGTGCTGGTTTACCCCATGGTGTTGATGGTGCTGGTCTACCTACTGGTGTTCTTCCTTCACCACCACCGTGTGGATGGTCTACTGGGTTCATTGCTGATCCTCTTACATGTGGTCTTTGACCCATATATCTTGTTTTACCAGCTTTACCAACTCTTACTAATTCGTGTTCGATGTTTCCAACCATACCGATTGTTGCTTTACAATCATTGTGGATTAATCTTGTTTCACCACTTGGTAATTTTACTGTTGCAAATCTTCCTTCTTTAGCCATAAGTTGAGCAGAAACTCCTGCACTTCTTACAAGAATTGCTCCTCTTCCTGCCTTAAGTTCGATATTGTGAATTTGTGTACCTACTGGAATATCTTTTAATTCAAGTGCATTACCTGGTTTGATATCAGCTTCTTTTCCACTTTCAACTACATCTCCAACTTTAAGATTTCTTGGAGCTAGTATATATCTTTTTTCTCCGTCAGCATAAGCTAAAAGAGCAATATTTGCAGATCTGTTTGGATCATATTCAATAGCTTTTACTCTTGCTGGTATATTATCTTTGTTTCTTTTGAAATCAATGATTCTATATTTTCTTTTAGCTCCACCACCTCTATGGCGAACTGTTATTCTACCAGTATTATTTCTTCCACCTGATTTTTTCAAATCAGTTGTAAGAGATTTTTCTGGGGCTTTTTTTGTGATTTCACTATATGTCATAACAGACATATTTCTGTGTCCGTTTGATGTTGGTTTTAATTTTCTTATAGGCATTTAAATCCTCCCTACATTCCGTCGAAGTATTCAATTGCTTCAGAATCTTCAGTTAATGTAACGTAAGCTTTTTTCCAATCAGCTTTTTTACCATAACCATATCTAGTTCTAACTTTTTTACCTGTAAAGTTTAATGTTCTTACTTTTTTAACCTTTACTCCTTCAAAGATAGTTTCGATTGCATGTTTGATTTCTGCTTTGTTAGCATTTTTGTCTACTTCAAAAGTGTATTTATTATCTTCAATTAACTCCATACTTTTTTCAGTAATTATTGGTCTTTTTACTATTTCGTAAGGTGATTTCATTATATAAATACCTCCTCAAGTTTTGCGATTGCTTCTTTTGTTATAACAAGTTTGTTATGTCTTAAAAGGTCATATACATTGATTAGGTTTGCTTTTTCTACATCACAACCTTCAATATTTCTAAATGATCTATAAACTTTGTCATCATTATCAGCAATAACTACATATGCTTTTTTATCTGCTTTTATGTTTGTTAAGATTTCATTTGCTTCTTTAGTTTTGTATGAGTCAAGTTTTAATTCATCAAGTACAACTAATTCATTGTCATTTACTTTTGAAGTTAAAACTGAGTAAAGAGCTTTTCTTTTCATTTTCTTAGGAATCTTGTAGCTGTAGTCTCTTGGCTTTGGTGCAAATACAATTCCACCACCTGTATAGTGAGGTGCCCTTATAGATCCTTGTCTAGCTCTACCTGTTCCTTTTTGTCTGAATGGCTTTCTTCCTCCACCTCTTACTTCTGAACGAGTCTTAGCGGATTGTGTGCCTTGTCTTTTATTAGCTAGTTGGTTTTTAACTGTATCATAAACAGCTGTTTCAGCGATATCTGCTGCAAAAAGAGTTTCGTTTAACTCGATTTCACCAACATTTTCTCCTTTTATATTTAAAACTTCTACTTTAGGCATTTATTCCTCCTTATTATAGGCTCTTGATTGCTTGTTTTACTTGAACAAGTCCACCTTTTGGTCCTGGAACAGCGCCTTTAACTAAGATGTAGCTGTCTTCTGTGTTAACTTTAACAACTTTTAGGTTTTGAACTGTTACACGTTCATTACCCATTTTTCCAGAGCCTTTTCTACCTTTGAACACTCTAGCTGGATCAGAACCTGCAGCTCTTGCACCTGCTACTCTGTGTGATTTAGAACCGTGGCTTGCTGGTCCTCTTCCGTAGTTCCATCTTTTAATAGCACCTTGTGTTCCCTTACCTTTTGAAGTAGCAACTATATCTACTAATTCACCTTCTTCAAATTGGTCAACACTTAGTGTATCTCCAGGGCTTAATTCAGATTTTTCTGAAAGTCTAACTTCTTTTAAATATCTTTTGTAAGATGCGTTAGCCTTATCAAAGTGTCCTCTAATAGGTTTTTTAACATTTTTTTCTTTTTTGTCATAATATCCAACTTGGATTGAGTTGTAACCATCAACTTCTTCTGATTTAACTTGAACTATTACATTCTCATCAGCTTTTAGTACAGTTACTGGTGTAACAACACCATCTTCATCAATGACTTGAGTCATGCCTACTTTTGTTGTAAATATACTCTTCATTTGAGTACCTCCTTAATTACAGCGGATTGATCCAAAATTAATTGGAAAATCTTCAATCATTCTAATTACAGTTTTATTTCTATATCAACACCAGCTGGTAAATTTAGTTTCTTTAAAGAATCTAAAGTTTTAGCATTTGGTCCAATGATGTCGATTAATCTTTTATGTGTTCTTTGTTCAAACTGTTCTCTTGAGTCTTTGTATTTGTGAACCGCACGAAGTATTGTTATAACTTCTTTTTCTGTTGGTAATGGAATTGGTCCACTTACTTTTGCTCCTGATCTTTTTACCGCTTCAACAATTTTTTCTGCAGAGCTATCAATTATTTCATGATCATATGCTCTTAGTCTAATTCTTATTTTTTGATTAGCCATTTTTCCTCCTTTTGATGTGCCACCCTACCGGGCGTTTAATTATATTTGGAAAGCACTAGAGATTATTCTCTAGCTTGCTTGGTGGAAATTACCTTCCACATCTGGCTTAAGTGTGAAAGCAACCTCCCACTTCATAGCACTTAAACATGATACAACAATTACCAATAAAAATCAAGTAATTTTCATAGTTTTATATAATTTTTGTACCAATCTTGATTATTATATATGTTTTTTTTAAATAATGCAAATTTTTTTATTATAAAAGTTCTATCATTATTATATAGGAGTAAATATCCTTATAATATTTCCTTTAGCAAATCTAGATTTAAAATTTCGATTTCTCTTCCTTTAATTTTAATAATTTTTTCATCCGCCATATTTGATAATTCTCTTGATAAGGATGGCCTTGTTGTTGATAAAAAGTCTGCTAGTTCTTCTCTAGTTTGTTTTAAGATTACTTTTTCGTTTTCTTCTTCTATTAATAAAAAGTTTGCTATTTTTTGCCTGAGAGTAAATTGATTTGTAATTTGATTTTTTTGACTTAGGGCTAGGCATTTTTTGCTTATTAAGTCTATATAGCTTATTAAAAATGATTTTGGCATGGTTTCGTTTATTAAGTTTCTAAATTCTTTAATTACTATAATTTTTGATTTTTTTTCTACCAGAGCAGAAAAATCAAATGGTTCTTTTAGGTAGGCATAAACTTCTCCAAATATTGCTTTATTATTGAAGGCTTGTATTATGGATCTTTTTCCATTTGAATCAAATTTTGCAACTAATATTGATCCTTCTTTTAGAAAATATAAATCGCCTTTTACATCTCCTTGCTTAAATATATAGGATCCTTTTTCATATATTTTTTCTTCTATTTTTATATTTTCTTTTAATATTTGTAAATCTTTTTCTTTTAAATTTTTAAATATGGGTATTTGTCTTAAATTCATTTTTCACCTCTATTTAATAATATCCTACCTTGTATTTTAAAAATTACATTATAAGAATTATTTATAAGTAACGTTTTCTTGTTCGTTAATTAATCAATTTATTAAATTTGTTTGACAATTTATTTTTAATTATATATAATTGATTCAAAATCCAGGATTTTAAAGTAAATATGAAAAAAATAAGTTATAGGAGTAATTATGATATCGAATCTGATTAATAGTTTAAATAGTGTAATTAGAAACTGGCTACTTATTGGATCTTTGCTGGGTGTAGGAATTTTTTACACAATCTATACAGGAGCAATCCAATTTAGAAAATTTAGCACTGCTTTTAAAAATGTCTTTGGTGGAATGTTTGAGAAAAACCATGATGGTATTTCATCTTTCCAGGCCTTATCCGTTGCTATTGCAGCCCAAGTTGGTACAGGAAATGTTGCAGGAACTGCTACTGCTATTGTAGTTGGTGGTCCTGGGGCTATTTTTTGGATGTGGTTTTCAGCCTTATTAGGTATGGCTACAATCTTTGCTGAAGCCTGTCTTTCCCAAAAATATAGGGAAAGTAATGATGAGGGATATGTAGGTGGACCTGCATATTATATGAAAAATGGTTTTAAAAATAAAAAATTAGGAATGATTTTAGCAAAAACTTTTGCAATTCTTATTGTTCTTGCCTTAGGTTTTTTTGGTAATATGACCCAATCAAACTCTATAGCTACTAGTATTAACGAAGCTTTTAATTTTATACCTTTGATTGTTATTGGATTTATAGTGGCTATTGTTGCAGGCCTTGTTTTTATTGGTGGTATTAAAAGAATTGCAAATTTTGCCCAACTTGTTGTTCCTTTTATGGCTCTTATTTATATAGTTTTTTCAGTAATTATCCTTATAAAATTTAGGGCCAACCTTCCATCAACTGTTAAAACAATTTTTCAAGCAGCCTTTACTACAAAGGCAGCTGCTGGTGGAGCCTTGGGATTTGGTATTAAAAGAGCTCTCGTTATGGGTGTTGCTAGGGGACTTTTTTCTAATGAAGCTGGTATGGGATCTACTCCTCACGCTCACGCAACTGCAGTCGTTGAACATCCAGTAGAACAAGGTTATACAGCTATGGTTGGAGTTTTTATAGATACTATGGTTGTTTGTACAGCAACAGCCTTAATAATTCTTTCAACAAAGTCAAATGAATTCGGCCTTGATGGAGCCCTTGTTACCCAAAAGGCCTTTGAATTAGGATTTGGAAATATTGGAAAAATTCTTCTTTCCATATCTTTAACATTTTTTGCCTTTACAACTATAGTTGGTTGGTACTATTTTGGTGAAACTAATATTAAATTTTTATTCGGCAAAAAAGGTCTCACTCCTTATAGGATTATAGTTTTATTTTTTATAATTTGGGGATCTACAAGAGAGATTGAACTAGTTTGGAATTTATCAGATTTATTTAATTCTTTGATGGTTATTCCAAATGTAATAGCACTTTTTTACCTACATAAAGATGTAAAAAAAATGATGAATGAATATTAATATAAGACAAAGACCCACAAATTTTGTGGGTCTTTTAATAAGATTTATTTTCTATTTATTTTTTATGCTGTAAATTCTTCTAAGTCTTTTTCTACATTTGTAATTGGAGCAATATTGAAATTTTCTACCAAGAAATTTACTACAGTTTCTGATAAGAAAGCAGGTAGTGTTGGTCCTAGGTGAATATTTTGTACTCCTAGACTTAATAAAGCTAGTAAAACTATTACAGCTTTTTGTTCATACCAAGCTATATTAAATTCTAGTGGTAAGTCATTTACTGATTCAAGGCCAAAGGCATCTTGTAATAGTAAAGCAGTTTTTACCAAAGAATATGAATCGTTACATTGACCAGCATCTAATACTCTTGGAATTCCATTTATGTCTCCAAGATTTAATTTGTTGTATCTGTATTTTGCACAGCCTGCTGTTAAAATCACATAATCTTTTGGTAATTTTTCTGCAAATTCTGTGTAATAAGATCTTCCCTTGTGTCTTCCGTCACATCCTGCCATTACAACGAATTTTTTAATATTTCCAGCCTTAATTTCTTTTACCACATCTCCTGCAAGTGCTTCAACTTGATTGTGGGCAAAACCTCCAACAATTTTTGTATTTTCTAGATTTTCTGGAGCCTTGCATGCTTTTGCCATCTCAATAATTTGTGAGAAATCTTTATGGCCATTTTCATCTGGGTCTATGTGTTTTGCACCAGGATATCCTGCATTTCCTGTTGTAAATAGCCTATCAAGATAGTCATTATCTTTTTTAAGTGGAACTATACAGTTTGTTGTCATCAAAATTGGTCCATTGAATTTTTGGAATTCATCATTTTGACTCCACCAAGAATTTCCGTAATTACCGTGGAAGTGGTCATATTTTTTGAATTTTGGATAGTAGTTTGCAGGTAGCATTTCTGAGTGAGTATAAACATCTACACCAGTACCCTTTGTTTGTTCAAGCAACATTTCCATATCATTTAAATCGTGACCTGAAATTAAAATTGCTGGATTTTCTCCTGCAGAAAAATCAACTTCAGTAATTTCTGGATTACCAAATTTTTCTGTATTTGCCTTATCCAAAGTTTCCATTGCCATAAGACCATGTTTTCCAGTTTCCATTGTTAAATTGATTAAATCATTTATATCCTTATCATCTTTTAAGGTTTTTTCCAAAGTTTTAGTGATAAATTTATCAACTTCTTTATTTCTATAACCCAAAACATTTGCGTGGTGGTTATAAGCTGCCATTCCCTTTAGACCATAAGTGATTAATTCAACCAAAGATCTTTCATCTTCATTTACTATATTTAATACACCAACTTCGATAGCTTTTATTTTTAGCTCATCTCTATTATCACTTGTATATTTTGCAGCATCTGATAAATCTTCAATATTATTTTCCTTGATTAATTTATCTTTTGCCTTTATAGTTTCTTCTACCTTGTCTAAAATATCTTCCTCATCAAAATTTGCATTTGTAATTGTTACAAACATATTATTTGAAATTAGATCATAATATTTAGAATCAACATTTTCTAATTTATTTAATACTTCAGCAAGTCCCTTTGTTACATAAATTAATAAATCTTGGCTATTTGCAGTATTTTCATCTTTTCCACAAACACCTACTTTTGTACAGCCCTTGTTACCAGCTGTTTCTTGACATTGAAAACAAAACATAATAAAATCCTTTCTTTTTATATACTCTATTTTTATCTTCTCTTTAATCTTACAATCCTATAATACAAGAAAAAAGATTATTAATCGGTAACCTATGTTACATTTAAAAATTATTTTTTATTTTCAAGTTTTTTTAGGTGATTTTTGGCAGCTTTTATATATTCTTCCATGACCTTTATTCTTGCATATTTTTTACAGTTTCCTTCAACAATTATCCAAGGAGCATAGTTGGCATTGGTTCTTTCAAGCATTTCATTCATTGCCTCAATATAATCATCCCACTTATCCCTGTTTCTCCAGTCCTCATCTGTGATTTTATATTGCTTATCAGGCTCTCTTTGCCTATCTTTAAATCTTTTTAATTGCTCATCCTTATCAATTGTTACAAAAAATTTCAAAACCAAAGATCCGTGGTCGTAAATTTGCTTTTCCATATCAAGCATTTCTTCATAGGCCCTGTCCCATTCATTGGTTTTGGCAAAACCTTCAACTCTTTCGACCATAACCCTTCCATACCAAGACCTTGAAAAAATTCCAACATAACCATCTCTAGGAAGTTTTGTAAAAAATCTCCACAAATAATTTCTAGATAGTTCTTCCTTTGATGGAGCAGAAATTCCATGAACACTGTAGAGTCTTGGATCAACTTTTTTAATCAACCTTTCAATAGCCCCATCTTTTCCAGCAGCATCAACTCCCTCAAAAACCAAAACTTGGCTTATACCCTTTTGGTAAAATTTGTACATTAATTTAGCAACTTCATCTTGGAGCTTATCCTTTTTTTCCTTATATTCATCATCAGAAATAGACTTAGAAAGGTCAATATTTTGTAAAATATTAGAAGAAGAAATATAATCTCTTTTTTCATTTTCATTTTCTTCCCTTTGCCTAATAATTCTTTCCATTCCTTGACTAATCCTATCAAGAGCAAGACCCAAAACTTCCTTGCTAGCAGCCTTTTTGTCATTAGAGTCTACAATATCCCATCTCGCATAAGAAAAATCACTAGCATCCAAGGTTTTTTTGAAATGTTTTTCATAATCCTTGTAGTTTTTAACTTGGTCTACATCCAAACCATCAATATAGAAATCTTCCTTAAAAGAATCCTCCAGTTTCTCAACCCTTTTTTTCTGTTCCTTTTTGTCTACATTTAAGAAAAATTTCAAAATAATGGTTTGGTCGTCAAAAAGAGCCTTTTCGATAGATTTTATAGAATCAATTCTTTTTTGAATTTCTTTATCAGACAAATTTTTCTTTTCAAAAATTTTATAATAAAATGACCTATCAAAAATCTTAATCCTTCCCTTTTCAGGTACATCTATCCAAAACTTCCTTATAAAAGGATACTTATCATCAAAAGATTCATCCTTATCAAAGACCTCAACATCAAAATTTTTAGCAGCAAATTCACGACACAAGTCCTTAATAACATAACCACGTCCCGAAGACTCCCATCCATCAACAATAATTAAAATTGGAATATCTAAGTCATTACAAATCCTAGCAAGCCTACCAAGCCTTTCAGCAAGCTCAGAACGCTTAAAATTTTGAAACTTCATTTTCCTATCAACACTAATTAAATTTCCCATAAAATCACCTCTTTCTGTTTTATTACCCTATTTTTTTAATTTTTTAAAATAAAAGGACTTAAAATTAAAATATTTATTTTTTGATAAAAAATATTTGACCAATATAGTATATAAAAAGAAAAGAAAAAGGAGTTAAGATGAAAAAACTTATTGCAGTTGACATAGACGGGACCTTGTTAAATTCTAAAAGAGAAATTACTGAAAAAACCAAGAAGGCTTTGATTAAAGCTCAAGAATTAGGACATATTGTTGTTATAGCATCTGGCCGTGATCCTTTTGGGGTTTATCCTTTTGCTGACATTTTGGAATTCAAAAAATACGGAGGACTTCTTTCTAATTTTAACGGGGGAAGGATTACAAATTATAAAACAGGTGAAGTGATAATTAATCACACCCTAGACTTAAATCTAGCTAAGGAAATCTTGCAATTTTCCGAGAAAAATCTTGATATGCACTATATTATTTATTCTGATGATGTAGTTCTTACTTCTTCTGAAGACACCTATACACTAAAAGAAATTTGTGAAAAGGCCTTTACCCACTATAGGGTAATTGATGATTTGGCTTATAGCCTAGATTTTGCTCCGAATAAGATTATGTTCTCTCATTATCCTGACTTAATAGATAAGGAGTCAGAAAAATTAAAAGAAAAATTTTTTGATAAAACTGCCCAAGTTAAGTCTACCCCACGCTTTTATGAAGTAATGCCAAAAGGAATCGATAAGGGGAAAAGTTTAAAAGAAATTGCTGGATTTTTTGGTATGACTATGGATGATGTAATTGCTTTTGGAGATGAGGAAAATGACCTAACCATGATTGAAATGGCAGGAAGTGGAGTTGTAATGGGAAATGGAACTGATTTTATGAAATCAAGGGCAGATTTTATTACAAAAAGTAATGATGAAGATGGTATAGCCTATTATTTAGAAAAATTTGTTTTTAATACAAATAATTAAAAAAAATTATTTTATAACAAATTGGGTATAACCATACTAGACTAGTTAAAAAATAAAGGAGGAAATATGATAATAGGAGTACCAAAAGAGATTAAAGACCAAGAATCCAGAGTTGCAATAGTACCTGGTGCTGTTTCTGAGTTAGTTAAGGCTGGTCATGAAGTATTAATAGAAAAAAATGCCGGAATAGATTCTGGAATTGAAGATAAAGATTATGAAGAAGTAGGAGCAAAAATTATAAATTCTGCAAAAGAAGTTTGGGAAAGTGCAGATATAATATATAAGGTAAAAGAACCTTTAAAACAAGAGTATAAATATTTAAGAGAAGGATTAATTTTATATACCTATCTTCACCTTGCAAGTAACGAAGAATTGACCAAAGAATTAGTGGATAAAAAAGTTACTGCAATAGCCTATGAAACCTTAAGACTTGACAACAAATTACCTCTACTTACCCCAATGAGTGAGATTGCAGGAAGAATGGCTGTTCAAGAAGGTGCAAGATATCTTACAAAACCTGAAGGTGGAAGAGGAATTTTACTTCAAGGGGTTCCAGGAGTAAGACCTGCTCACGTAGTAATTGTTGGTGCAGGAACTGTAGGAACAGGAGCTACAAAAATTGCCGTAGGAATGGGAGCAAGAGTTACCGTTTTGGATGTAAATATTGAAGCTTTAAGTCATTTGCAAGATATACTTCCAGATAAAATTGAAACAGTTTATTCAAACCCAATGAACATTGAAGAATCTGTTAGGGATGCTGATTTAGTAATTTCAACAGTTTTAATCCCAGGAAGACGTGCACCACAACTTATTAAGGAAGATATGGTTAAGCAAATGAAAGAAGGCTCTGTAATAGTAGACGTTGCTATTGACCAAGGTGGTTCAACAGATATTACAAAAGGACATGCAACAAGCCACTCTGATCCAATTTTTGTAAAACACGGTGTAATTCACTACGCAGTTGCAAATATTCCAGGAGCTGTAGCAATAACATCTACCTATGCCCTATCAAATGCAACAACCAGATATATAAAAACAATAGCTAATCTCGGTTTAAAAAATGCCTGTGAAAAATCTCCAGAAATTATCACAGCTGTAAATACCTACGATGGTTATGTAACAAACAAGGGTGTTGCTGAAGATACTGGATTTGAATATAAAGAATTAAATATTAACTAAAAATAAGCAAAAAAATAGGAGGATTTTTTATCCCCCTATTTTTTATTTTTCTAATTTGTTTTTTTCTATTCCCATTTTTTTACAATATTTTGATAATAATATTGGTGTGAGAATTGATGTGAAAATTGTCAAAAATGCCATTTGTGATGTTAAGGCACTAGCATTTGCAGCAACTACTGGATCAATATCTTGTAATAATTGTGGTAGTGATAAGGCAATAGCCCCTACTGCTGCAAGAGCAAATGATGCTACCCCATTTGTTTTTAATACTTTTCTTTCAAATAATATCATGGCTGGAAGTGAAATAAAGTATATTGGAAGAGTTAATAAAACTCCATTTAAACTTTGTTTTAAAGCATCTAATATATTTATTCCTGCACCAAAAGTAAATCCTAAAAATGGCATCAACATTCCTGTAGCTGGGTGTATGAAAGATGCAAATTCTTTATCAAGATTTCCTACTATAAGTCCAACTATTAAAGGAATTAATGATGAAACTATAGTCATTACATCAAGCTCTCCTTCGGAACCTAATGAATATAATAAAATCATTATTCCAGGATTTGCTAAAAGTCCTGCAAAAGAAAATCCAGCAACATCAAGGTCTGAACCATAATCTAAAGTTAAGGCAAGGTATAAGGCAGCTGATATACAAGTTGTTGACATAACTGCAAGGGCAGGGATTCCTAAAATTCCTTCGAATCCAAACAATTTCACATAAATTATATTTAATAAAACTCCTATAATTGCCCTAACCAACATCAATGATCCCATTTTTTTAATAACTTTTGGAATCGATTTTATATCAATGTTAGCTCCAGATATAAAACATAAAATTCCTATCATTGCCTGACTTCCCTTACCAGTAAAAGTAGCCTCGGTCATTCCACCAATATGAAGAGCATTTGGGAAAATATTTGTAAATACCATAGCAATGATCATTGGTACTATTAGCATCCCACCAGGGATTTTTCTCATTAATTTAAGCATTTGTTCTCCTATTTTTTTATATGTATTTTAACAATCTATAAGAATTGTTAAGAATTTATCCTTATTGTAGCAAAATAAATTTCACTTGTAAAATACCTTTATAAAATTAAATATTATATATTTAAATTTAATTTTATAAATATTTTTAATTCATAGGTATAATTGAAATCCTTATCATAATATCATATAATTAAAGTGTATTTAAAAAGTTAATTATTAGACAAAGGAGTTTTAGTATGTATGATTTAGTAATCGTGGGAGCTGGTCCCGCAGGCTTAACAGCTGCAATTTATGCTAAAAGAGCTAACTTAAATGTGCTTTTATTAGATAAGTTATCTGCTGGTGGCCAAGTTCTGAATACATTTGATATAGAAAATTATCCAGGATTTACCTCTATTAACGGAGCAGACCTTGCTATAAAAATGTTTGAGCAAGTTATGCACCTTGGTGTAGAGTTTGATTATAAAACAGTTACAGGCATAAAAGATTTAGGAAAAACCAAAGAAATTTCTACACTTGAATCTGAAGATAAGATAATAACAAAATCAGTGATCATAGCTTCAGGAACAAAACCAAGAAAATTAGGTATTAAAGGTGAAGAAGAACTTTCTGGAAAATCAATTTCATGGTGTGCAATTTGTGATGGACACAAATATGATGATAAAGATGTAGTTGTTATTGGTGGTGGAAATTCTGCAGTAGATGAAAGTATTTACATGTCAGAATTTGTAAAATCTATAACAGTTGTTACTGATTTCGACCTTACAAGTGACCCTTCAAGTGCAGAGCATTTAAGATCACTTGATAACGTTACAGTTCATCCTTATAAAAAAGTTTTGGAATTTATTCCTAATGAAGATGGCCTACTTAAGGCTGTAAAATTTGCTAACAAAGACGACGAAAGCTTAGTTGAAACTGTTGAAGCTGACGGAGTTTTTGAATATATTGGGGCTATCCCACAAACAGACTATGCTCAAAATCTTGGCATTGATATCCAAAGAGGATATGTAAAGGTTAATGAATTTATGGAGACAGGTCTTGATGGTGTATTTGCAGTTGGTGATTGCACTATTAAACATTTAAGACAAGTTGCAACAGCTGTAAATGATGGTGCTATAGCAGGTCAAAGAGCCTTTGACTATGTTAAAAAATTAGAAACGGAGATGTAGATGGCTAAAGAAGTAAATGGAGTTGAATTAGAAGAAGAAATTAAAGAAGGTCTAGTACTTGTAGATTTCTTTTCTAGAACATGTGGACCTTGTAAGATGTTAAGTTTTATACTTGATGCTGTTGACAAGGAAATTGAACAAATTAAAATAGTTAAAGTTTGTTTTGAAGAAAACAAAGAAACTGTTGAAAAATATGGTGTTGAAGGTTACCCAACAATCATCTTATTCAAAGATGGCAAAGAAGTTGAAAGAAAGCAAGCATTACAACAAAAACCAGTAATTGAAAAAATGATAAAGGAGTATATATAATGACAGAAAATAAGCACGTAAAATATGTTTACAATGAGCACTTAATAGAAATCCAACATAAAAACGAAGAAAAAATGTTAAAAGAACTTAGAGAAGGTTCTTATACATTTGATAATCCTTTGATTAAATATAACCCATACATAGTAAATGCTCTTTCAGCAGTTATGTTATTTAATACTGAAGAGGAAATGGCTTTTACTATTGTAATTAAGGGTAAGGAAAAAGAAGGAGATTTAATCCATACTTTCCCAAAAGCTAAAGAACACGTACTTCCTATAGTTGGTCTTTACAATGATTATGAAAATAAAATTGAAATTTGGCCATATCAAAACCCAGATAAGAAAGTTACTCATACAATAAAAGTTGCAGATGTTGATACTGATAAAAACATCATTTCAATGGATACAACAAAAGAATATTTAAAAGACCAAGTTATATTCTCATGTCCTGCAACAAGTGACCTTTCTATAGCTACTGACTACAGAGGAGATTTGAGAATTAAATTTGATAGAGCTTTGATTTGGGATATCAAACAAACAAACGATGGACATTTCTGGATGAGTTCAGACAGACTTATCAAAATGCCATATGTTTTATCAGGACTTTATGAATTTGACCTAGTTGGTAAAATTTACAGAGAATACAGAATTCCAAATGGTTACCACCACGATCAAATCTTTATGGACAATGGAGACTTGATGGTTCTTTCTGGAGATTTTGAAGATCATACTGTTGAAGATAGACTTTATGTAATTGATAGAGAAACTGGTGAAGTTAAAAAGACAATCAACTACAAAGAATTCTTAGAACCAGGTGCTAACAAATCTGGATCATGGTCTGATGAAGATTGGTTCCACAACAACTCTTTGTGGTATGACAAATACACAAATTCAATCTCACTTTCAGGAAGACATATGAACGCTATGGTAAACATAGACTATGATACACACGAACTTAACTGGATTATAGGAGATCCTGAATGCTGGCCTGAAAAATATCAAAAATATTTCTTCACACCAAAAGCTGGACAAGAAGATTTCGGATGGCAATATGAACAACACTCAGTATTCCATACACCAAATGGAGATGTTGGATGTTTTGATAACCACCATTTCGGAACAAATAATCCTGATAAATATCTAGATGCAAAAGATAACTACTCAAGAGGAGTTATTTATAGAATAGATACAGATAAGATGGAAATCGAACAAACTTACCAATATGGTAAAGAAAGAGGAGCTGAATGGTTCTCACCATATATCTGTAACATGGTTTATTACGGAGAAGATTATTATTTAATGCACTCAGGTGGAATCGCATTTGATGGTGACGGAAATCCTTCAAACTCACTTGGTGCTTTGATTCAAAATAATGATGATGGAGCAAAATTATATTCATCAACAGTTATAATGAACCACGGCAAAAAAGAATTGGAATTAAAAACAAAATCAAACTACTACAGAGCTGAAAAAATTTCTCTTTACAAGGAAGGTTCAAACAACTTAACACTTGGAAAAGGTGAAATAGTAGGTAAAAACGCAAAAACTGTAGAAAATGATGTAAAAATTCCTGCAGAAGAAGCTGAAGGCTTAATAGATCCTAAGAGAGAAGCAAGAATTGAAGATCAATTCGATATGCTAACTTTCTATGCTAAATTCGAAAAAGGTCAATTAGCTGCACTAGTTCTTGAAAATGATACAGAAGAACATCAATACTTCATTTCAACTGCATCAAATAATATCCGTGGAGCAATGTGCTCAGGTACATTCTTAACAGATGATGATAGAGATACAAGAACAGTTGTAATGAAAGAAGGACTTAAAGGCGAATATAAGGTAAAAGTTATAATCGACGATAAGAAATACGACACAGGCGTTACAATAGAAGCTTAATATAAAAAATTACCAGAGCTAATAGCTCTGGTTTTTTTGTGTAAATCTTTACTGTGTTTAAAATATTTAAAAAAAGATTTAGGCAAACTAACTCTTTTTTAAATTTATTTGTTTATAAAGGCTTCCCAGTCTTTTTTGAAATTTTCAATTCCTTGTGTGGTTAATGGATGTGTCCATAACTTTTCAAATAAACTTCCTGGAATTGTTGCTATATGGCTTCCTGCTAGTGCTGCTTCTTCTAGGTGTTTGTTTGTCCTAATTGATGCAGCGATAATTTCGCTTTCTAGGCCATAATTATCTAAGACAGTTTTTAAATTATAAATTAATTCTCCCCCATCTTCTCCCATATCGTCAATTCTTCCAACAAATGGTGAAATATATGTTGCCCCAGCTTTTGCTGCCATAAGTCCTTGACTTACTGAAAAAATTAATGTGCAATTTGTTTTAATTCCCTTTTTTGAAAGGGTGTTTATAGCCTTTAATCCATCTTCTGTCATTGGGATTTTTACAACAATATTATCTGCCCATTTTGCAATATCTAAGGCTTCTTTAACCATAGAATCGTAATCATAAGATGTAACTTCAGCAGAAATTGGTCCATCAACTATAGAAGCTATTTCTGTAACAACTTCCTTAAAGTCTCTTCCCTCTTTTTTTATAATAGATGGGTTAGTTGTAACTCCATCACATAGGCCTAAATCATTAATTCTTTTTATTTGATCAACGTTTGCAGTGTCTAGAAAAAATTTCATTATTTACTCCTTTATTTTTCATACTTATATTTATATTATACTTTTATAAAAAAAGTTTTCATAGTTTTAATTTTTACTTCAAAATGATAAAATAAGATATAAGATTTAAAAAGGAGTAATTATGAAAATAATTTTAGCAGTTGATGAGAATTTTGGAATTGGTAAAGATAATAAGCTACTTTTTCATTTTAAAAAAGACCTTGCTCATTTCAAAAAAACTACTTTGAATAATATAGTAATTATGGGAAGAAAAACCTACCAATCTATGCACGGAGCCCTTCCAAAGAGGGAAAATATAGTCCTTACTAGAAACAAGGATTTAAAGCTTGATGATGCCTTAGTTTTTAATGATGTGGATAAACTTTTGAAATATATAAAGGAAAACAAAAAGGATAGGGAAGTTTTTGTAATTGGTGGAAGCCAAATAGTTGACTTGCTTTTAGATTATTGTGATGAAGCTATTATTACAAAAATTTATGCAAAAAAAGATGCCGATACCTACCTTCATAACTTTGATGAGGATAAAAATTTTAAGCTTGTAGAGGAATCTGAAGAAATTATAGAAGAAAATACGACCTATAAGTACCTTGTATACAGGAGGATAAAATGATTGAAATTTTTGTAAGCTCCCTTTGCCCTGACTGCACAGAAGTAATAGAAAATTATCAAAAAGATCCCCTTTTTTATGGAGAGGCAGTCTTAGTTGATATAACTGAATCTATGGCTAATTTAAAAAGATTTTTATCTTATAGGGATAAAAAAATTGAATTTAAAGAAAAAATCCATACAAATCAAGTAGGAATTCCAGTAATGATAAGTGATAAGGAAGAAATAAAATTCATATAAAAAGACCCCTATGGGGTCTTTTTATTTTGCAAAATCTTCTAACTTTATATAATCAAAAATACCATCTGAATATTCTTGGTCTATTTGGCCTTGAACTAGTGGTAGGGCATATTCTATCATTTTTTCTTCTAAAACTTTTCTATTAGCCAACCATTCTTTTGGAATTTTCTTTTCCTTATTAGCTATATTAGCTGGATTTGTTGTAGAATATGATACCTTATAAGGATTGTTTTCTTCTCTTTTTAAGAAAGGAACTATATTTGTCTTAACTTTTCCTTCTTTTAAAGCTAAGTATCCAAGCTCAAAGGCCTCATCAGAGTCTGTTTTTGAAATTAAAAAGCTTGTTCTTTGAACTATATTAAGTTCTACACAACGAGTTTTTATCTCTAATTCCTTGTGGATATAGTCAGAAATTTTTTGTCCAATTCCTGCAATAATTGGGTGATTAAAACCCTTATCAAAAGATTTTTGTTTTTCATTTTCTAAAAGATAATCCTTATCCATAAAACCTTCTGATACAGCAACAACAAGGTTATTATCTTCTTTTAATTTTTCCTTTATTTCCTCTTTTATATCATCTAATGATTTTTCATCTTCTGGAAGATATAAAAGGTTTACTACATCCTTATCTCTTTTATAATTAGAAAGATAAGAAGTAGCAGTTAGCCAGCCTGCATTTCTTCCCATTATTTCAACAAAGGTAATTGATTTTATAGGGTAAATGTCACAATCTAGCCTAACTTGTCTTAAAACCGTATTAACAAATTTAGCAGCAGATCCAAAACCTGGAGAATGGTCCATCTCACAAAGGTCGTTATCTATAGTTTTTGGACATCCAACTACATTTATCCAATCAATTTTATTTTTTTCTATGTAGGCGTTTAACTTCATTACAGTATCCATGGAGTCATTTCCTCCAATGTATACAAAAGTATCTATTTTATATGTTTTGAAATTTTCAAAAATTTTACCATATACCTCATCATCCAAATCTTCAGGAAGTTTATACCTGCAAGATCCCAATATAGATGAAGGTCTTTTCTTAAGCCTATCTTTTCCAAAATTTTTTTCAAATAGATCCTTATCAACTTTTTTTATATTTTTATTTATAATTCCTTCAATGCCATTTAATGATAGAAAAATTCCATCATAATTTAAGTCAATTCCTGCCTGAATAACTCCAGCCAATGAAGAATTGATTACAGCAGTAGGTCCACCTGACTGTCCAACAAGACAATTCATAAAGCCTCCTTATTTTTTTATTACCTATATACTTTACCCTATTTTTTTCACTTAAAAATTTAATGGGCATATTTCTATGCCCATCATTAAAAACATATTAAATTACTTTTCTAATGCATTTATAGCTTCAACCTTAGGTGTTGAAGAACCATCTTTAAATTCTAGGCTAATAATTTCTTTTACAATTTTTTTAGCAAGTTCTGGTCCTATTACTCTTTGGCCAAAACAAAATACATTTGCGTTATTTGATAATACAGCTCTTTCTCCTGAATATTGGTCATGGCAAACAGCTGCTCTTATTCCCTTACATTTATTAGCAGATATTGCCATTCCTATACCTGTACCACAAACAAGGATTCCTCTTTTTTCATAGTCAGATTCTTGGATTTTTTCGCAAAGAGTTTTTGCAACATTTGGATAGTAGGTTCCATCTTCAACTGTTTTTACTCCAACATCTTCAACTTTGATACCTTCATTTTCTAATAATTCTTTAATTGTATTTTTTAATTCTACTGCTGCGCAGTCACATCCAATAATGTATTCTCTCATTTTATTCTCCTTTTTATTTATCAAATTTTTTATTGTAAGCTTCAGCTATTTTTTCAGCTGTAAATCCTAATTCTTCTTGAACTTGTGATACTTCTCCAGAAATTCCAAACCTATCTATAGATATATTTAGACCATTTCTTCCTGTAAATTCGCCCCAACCAAAAGATGTACCCATTTCAATTGAAACTATATTTTTACAATCCATAGGTAAAAGTTCTTCTATATAGTCTTCTCCAGAATCTCTAAACAATTCCATTGAAGGCATAGATATAACCCTTATATCTTTTCCTTGTTTTTTAAGAATTTCTTTTGTTTCTAAGGCAAGCTCAACTTCTGATCCTGTAGCTATAAGAATTCCTTCAGGCTTATTGTCACTATCACTTATTATATAAGCTCCCTTGTCAATATTATCAAGCTTTGTAGTTTGTTCTAAGTTAGAAACATTTTGTCTTGTTAGAGCTATTACTACTGGTTTTTCCTTACTTTCTAGAGCAATTTTCCATGATAGCCTAACCTCGTTTGCATCTGCTGGTCTTAGGACAATTGTATCAGGAATAGACCTTAACATTGCAAGTTGCTCGATTGGTTGGTGGGTAGGTCCGTCTTCTCCAACAGCTATTGAATCGTGAGTAAATACATAAGTTGTTGGTAATTTTGAAAGGGCTGATACCCTAACAGCTGATTTCAAATAATCAGAAAATACTAAGAAAGTTGAAACATGGTGGAAGGATCCTCCATGAGCTAAAATACCATTTGCTATTGTAGCCATAGCAAATTCTCTAACTCCATACCAAACATTTCTTCCTTCTGGACTTTTATCTCTAAATGCCACAGTATCTTTTATATCAGTTTTATTTGAAGAAAATAAGTCGGCACTTCCTCCCCACAAAGTAGGAATTTCTCTTGCAATATCTTGAAGGATTTCGTGAGATGATGCCCTTGTTGCAATTGCCTTATCTTCTGGAGAATATTTTTTAACCTTATCTAGCCAATTTTCTGGTAATTTTCTATTAAAGCCATCTTCAAGTTCTTGGGCAAGGTCAGGATAATTTTTCTTGTAAGAATCATACATCTGATCCCATTTTTGATTTTCTTCTTTTCCTCTTTTTTGGATTTGTTCAAAAGTTTTATAAATTTCATCAGAAATTACAAAGTCATCATCTACCCAATTGTATCTTTCTTTGGCTTTCTTAAAATCGTCAGCTCCTATTGGTGAACCGTGAACCTTATTTGTACCTTCATTTTCTGAACCATAACCTATAATAGTTTTTACCTCTATAAGGGTTGGTTTATCATTGTCACTTTTAGCTTGTTCAATAGCCTTTAAAATTTCTTCTAGATTATTTCCATCTTCAACTTTAATATATGACCAATTACAAGCCTTGAAGGTTTCTTCTACATTTTCAGAAAATGATGTAGATAAGTCTCCATCTAAACAAATATCATTTGAATCATAAAGTAAAATTAATTTTGATAATTTTAAATGACCAGCTAGAGAAATTGCCTCATGAGCAACACCTTCCATCAAATCTCCATCACCACATAGGGCATATGTGTAATGGTCCATAACCTTATAATCATCTTTATTATATAATTTTGAAAGATGTTTTTCTGCCATAGCAAGACCTACTGCATTAGCAACACCTTGACCTAGTGGTCCAGTTGTAACTTCAACTCCATCTGTATGCATTCTTTCTGGATGTCCTGGAGTTTTTGAACCGACTTGTCTAAATTCTTTTAAATCATCAAGGCTAAGATCAAATCCTGAAAGATGTAACAAAGAATATAACAAAGCTGATCCATGTCCTGCTGAGAGGACAAACCTATCTCTATTAATCCATTTAGAATTTTTAGGATTTGTATTTAATACTTTATTCCAAAGTACATAAGCCATTGGAGCAGCCCCCATAGGAAGTCCTGGGTGGCCGCTGTTAGCTTTTTCAATTTGAGATATTGACAAGACCCTTAGGGCGTCAACAGCTTTTTGATCTTCATTATTAAACATTATTTCTTTTCTCCTTTTTTCTTTATTTTATCTTGAAATATGGTGCATCACATGGATGATTTAACAATTTCTTTAATTCTTCATCAAGTTTTATAAGAGTAATTGATTGGCCTGGCATATTCATAGTAGATGCACATGTTCCAATAAAAGTCCTATTTACTTTTATTTTTTTCTCTTCTAAAATTTCACTTAATTTTTTATTCATTACAAATAAATCCATGTAAGGAGTAGCTCCAAGACCATTAATTAAAACTCCTACTTCGTCATTTTCTTTTAAGTCTAGCTCTTTTATAAGAGGATCGGTAATTTCATCTACAACTTCGTTTAAAGTTTCGATTTTTCCTCTTCTAACTCCTGGCTCTCCATGTATACCCATTCCAATTTCCATTTGTCCTTGTTCTAGGTTAAACATTTCATGGCCAGTTCTTGGATCATCTGCAGCTCCCAAAGCTACACCCATTGAAGCTGTTAGGTCATTTGCCTTTTGTGCAACTTCATAAACTTCATCAAATTCATATCCAAGATCTGCCGCTGAAGCTGCAATTTTCATTACAAAAATATCACCAGCAATTCCTCTTCTGCCATCTTTTTCATCTGCTGAAACAACATCATCAGTTACTTGGATAGATTTAACCTTATAACCTTCAGCTATTGCCATGTCTTGAGCCATATCAAAATTTAGAACATCTCCAGTATAGTTTCCATACATCAATAGGACTCCCTTATTAGAACCTACTTCTTTTATGGCATTATATACTGCATATGGGTCTGGTGATGTATTAATGTGACCTATTACACATGCATCTGCAAATCCTTCTCCAACATATCCTAAAAATAATGGTTCGTGTCCACTACCGCCACCGATAATTATTCCTACCTTATCTTTGTCGATATTTTTTCTTGCCACTACTCTTCCACTAAGTTCTGAAACTTTTACATCATCAAAGGCTTTTGTATAACCTTCTATTAATTCTTCAACTATGTCTTCTGGATTGTTTACTAATCTTTTCATATAAATCTCCTTATGCTGTTAATGCAAATATTATGAAACTAAATAGGGCTATTGTACTTCCTTCTCTATCCAAGTGTGTGTCTACAAATGTGTTTGTTGTTCTTCCCCAATATTCTCCAAATAAGGCAGCTATAACTCCAAATATAGCAGCCATCCATGGATTTGCAAATCCCAATCCTGCGTAAGCTGCAACTTGAGTAACGTGGTGAGTTGAGGTAAATTCGTGACCAATGTGTAAGAATATCAAACTCATAGCACTTATTGCAAAACCAATTGATGCAATATTAAATTTGATTGCTACGTATCCACTTAATAGACCTATAAAAAATCCCCAGATAACTGTAAATAAAATGTATTTAGGTGTCATATCTGAATATCTTTTAAAATCTGATGGGTATTGTCCAAAAAGTCCCTTTTTACCAAATAACAACCTACAAATAACTCCTCCTGTAAATACTGTAAGAGCAACTGTATCTAGGTTTAAGTGTAAAATTTGGCTGTACAAATAGTTAATTGAATATCCTAAAGAACCAAAAGCTCCTCCAACCAAAATTACTAAAGGATCTTTTGTTTTATATAAAGGCATCAATAAGTTTTGCCCTTCTATACCTGCAGGTCCTAAAGATTTCATGCTTTTCTCATCGCCTTTTTCTCTTTTACTCCACCTAGCTGCAAAAGCAGTTGAAGCCACACTACCAAAAAATGCTATTGCTGGTGAAAAGAAAGGCCCAAAAGCTACTGTGTTTAAGAAATCATCATTACCTGTTACAAGGCTTATTGCAATTCCTGCAAGTGCTGTAAAACCTGTGAAAATAAATGAGTTTGTACCACCTATAAGACTTGCAAAAATTCCTCCAGCAAAAGCCAGACATAAGTTCAGAATTGTCATCTCTTCCTCCTACTTTTTATTTTCTTTTTTAATTTCCATTACCCTCTTTATTATTTTTAGGAAATTTTCACTTACCCAAGCAGATCTTCCTATAAATAATCCATCTACTTCGTCAATTCTGATTAATTCTTCAAAATTTTCATTATTTACGCTACCGCCGTATAAGATTGGAATTTCTTTTCCTTTTTCTCCAAATCTTTTTACTAGAATTTCTCTAATTTTCTTATGTGTTTTTTCAACATATTCTTTTGTTGGAGGAGTACCGTTTTCACCTATTGCCCAAACTGGTTCATAGGCTACCCAAAGTTTATCTATATCCTTATCTTCCACTCCTTCAAAGCCAACATTAATTTGGATATTCATTATCTTATCTGTATAGCCTTCGTTTTTTTGCCCCTCAGTTTCACCTATACATAAAAGAGCAGTAAAATCGTGTTTTAAAGATGCTAGAACTTTTTTATTTACAGTGATATCGTCTTCACCAAAGACATGTCTTCTTTCTGAATGTCCTAATTCTATTAATTTCGCTCCAACTTCTTCTAACATTAAAGGAGAAATTTCTCCAGTATAGGCTCCCTTATCAGCCCAGTTCATATTTTGGGCACCAATTTTAACTAAGCTTTCATCAATAGCTTCATTACAAGGACCAACTGATGTGTAGGATGGGATTACAAACAATTCTAAATCATCCCTGCTGATATCTTTTGTTCCTTCTTCTAAATCTTTTACAAATTCTACATGTTCTTTTATGGTCTTATACATTTTTGTATTAGTACCTAAATAAACTTTTTTCATAACGACTCCTATTTTTTCATCCAGCCTTTAGAATATTCGACAGCTCTTTTCCAGTCTTCATATGATTCTTTAACTTTTTCTTTATTTCTATCTGGTGTAAATTCTTTTGCTGATTTCCAAAGATCTTTTATAACTTCTTTGTTTTCCCAAACGCCAGCTCCAAGTCCTGCAAGATAAGCTACACCTAGTGAAGTTGTTTCTGTATCAAGAGGTCTTTTTATTGGCATATCTAATAAGTTTGATTGGAATTGCATTAGATAATCATTGTTACTTGCTCCTCCATCAACTTTCATATTGCTTACTTTAATTCCAGTTTCCTTTTCTATTTGGTCTAATAAATCTTCTGTTTGATAAGCAATTGAATCTAGTCCAGCTTTTATTATATGTTTTCTTTCAACACCAGAACTTAATCCTATTATCATTCCTCTTGCATACATATCCCAATGTGGTGCACCTAGTCCTTGGAAAGCTGGAACGAAAAATACCCCATTTGAATCTTCTAAAGATTTAACTTCTTCTGTCATCTTGTCATTATCATCATAGAGTTTAATTTTTTCTTTTAGCCACTTCATTACCTCTCCAGTTGTAAGGATACTTGCTCCAACTGCATAGTAAGGTTTATTATCAAATGACCAAGCAAGAGTTAACAAGCCTTTATCAGATTTTATAGTTTTTTCTCCTATATATACTAAAGGAACGTTACTTGTTCCATAGGTATTTTTACAGTCTCCTTCTATAAAACAAGCTTGACCAAATAGTGAAGATTGTTGGTCTCCTACTAAGGAATGGATAGGAAGCTTGGTTCCTAGTATTTTTTCATCTACAAAACCATAATCATCAATTGTATCTTTTACTTCTGGCAAAATTGATTTTGGTATGTCTAATTTTTCTAATATTTCATCATCCCATTTTAGGTCATAAATATTATATAACATAGTTCTTGATGCGTTAGTAGAGTCTGTTGCGTGAACTTTTCCACCTGTTAAATTCCATAAAAGCCAAGTATCTATTGTTCCAAATAATACTTCATCTTTTTCTATATCTTCTTTTACACCTTCTACATTATCTATAATCCACCTAATTTTTGATGCTGAATAAGTTGCGTCTATTATTAAGCCTGTTCTTTCATTTATAAAATCATTTAAGCCTTGATCGATTAAAGATTGGCAATAATCAGCCCCTCTTCTACAGGCCCAAACTATTGCATTATAATATGGCTTTCCAGTTTTTTTATTCCACATTATTGTGGTTTCTCTTTGATTTGTAATTCCAACAGAAGCTATATTGGATGCATTTATATCAGCTTTTTTTATCGCCTCTTTCATAGCCTCTACTGTAACATCAAGTATTTCTTCTGGATCTTGTTCATGCCAACCTGATTTAGGAAAATATTGTTTAAAATCACTTCCCTTAAATGCCATCCTATTTGCAGACTTATCAAATACAGCCGCCCTAGAACTTGTTGTTCCTTCATCAATTACTAAAACATATTTTGCTTTTTTTTTATCATCTAATAAATCATATTTTTCTGCTACTGTTTTTAATTTCTTTTCTAACTCTACCCTATCAATAACAGAATCTAGGACAGTGTACTCATCTCCCAAGTCTACCTTATCTTCAGCATCCTTAGAAACAAACCACTCATCAATGTCTTTATCATTTGCGTTTTTATAATTATCAATATTGTAGATAAATATCTCAACCTTATCTCTTACACCCCAATAAGATAAGATATTTCCAATATTTTCTTTTATCATAAAACTTGATACTATACCCTCGGCACAAACTGTAGCAAATTTTATTTTTTCATCATCTAAATTATTTAATAGTTTATGAATATGACTTCTTGATGTTGCATCTTCAAATTCTTTTAATATATTTTCATCTGATAAATTTTTAGTTAAGCTTGAAAGATATTTTAAATGCTTATCGCTTCCTGTTGTTGCAAGAGTAAATAGGTTATAGATTGGATTTTCTTCATCATTTGAAACTATAACAGGACAGCTAAGTCTTAGAAGTGATAAGGAATCTTCATTTACAAAAGATGAGTCTTTAGTATGGGCAATGGCTATTCCCTTACCTAAATTTATATAAGGACCATTTTTTTCGATATTTTCTATAATATTTTCAATAAAGCCTTCTTTGATAGAACCATCATCAAGAAGTGGTTTAGCTGATAAATATAGGGCTTTTTTCCAATCAAGTTTAAGGTCTGTAAATTTTATATTATCTTTTTTTATTATTTCATTCATTTTATTTATCTATCCCTTTCTCAGTCATATATTTATTTACATCATCTAAAATTTCTCTACGCTCATTCCAAAGGTCATTATAGGCAAGTCTTAATTTTTTATATAGGGTGAAGTACCTATCATAGATGTATTTTTTGTCTTTATTTGGATAAATTTTATCTAGAGCTTCACAGCATTTCGCCTTAGCTTCTGGATAATCTTTGTAATATCCCAAAGCTATTAGAACCATAATTGCAGCACCCTTTGCCCCAAGTTCATATCCTTTTGATTTATTTACAACAAGTCCTGTTGCATCTGCTATTAATTGAGGAAGAATTGTTGATTTAGCTCCACCACCTGATATAAATATTTCTCCATCATCACTTGCCTTTAATAGACAATCTTTAACAGCAAAAATCATTCCTTCATATACAGCTTTTACTAGGCTTGCCCTATCTGTATCTTGATTTATACCAAAAAATGACGCTTTAGCATTTACGTTTGTAAAAGGTGCCCTTTCACCAGCAGCTCCTATGTATGGGTGATAAATAAGTCCACCACAACCAGGTTTTACTTCCCTAATTACTTCGTCAATGATTTTATAATCTTTATTGACAGCAATTTCTCCTACTGACCAATCAATATTTGGCATACCATTCATAGTAGGATTCATTGATATGGTAAGGTTTTCTATGGCGTGATTTTCGTATCTAGAATCACCGAATTCTGCCTTATCTTTTTCAAGTACAACTTGAACTCCACAAGTTGTTCCAAGAATTATTCCTATATCATTATTTTCTACAGCTCCCATACCAACCATGGAATTTACAAGGTCTATTCCACCCATTACTACTGGAATACCTGCATTTAATCCAACATTATCAGCCACTTTTTGTGTTAAGTATCCACCGATATCATGTGGTTTTTTAACTTCTGGAATTAGTCTTAAATATTTTTCAAGCCCTAATTTTTTATAAATACTTTTAGCTGGTTGGTTAGTACTTAAATCAAGATGGGCAGTTCCTGCATCTGTTGTATCAGTGAAAACTTCACCTGTAAGATTAAATCTTATCCAGTCTTTACAGAAAAACATTTTGTCGGCTTTTTCTAAAACTTCTGGTTGATTTTTGTTCATCCACATCAATAGAATTAATTGGTTTCCTGGAAATGCTGTTAGTCCTGTTGTTTTAACAATGTCTTTGTATAGATTTTCGTTTTCATCTTTTAATAAATTTTCTACTTCTTTATAGGCTCTTCCATCATTCCATAAATAAGCGTTTTGAATAGGTTTTCCGTATTCATCTATTAACCAAATTCCTTCACCTTGACCTGTAACTCCCATTCCTATGACGTCATCTTTATTAATTTTATTTCTTCTCATTAAAAGAATTAGAGAGTTTAAAACGTTTTGCCAAACAACATTCATATCTTGTTCAATTTCATTATTAGGCAAATAATAAGGTAAATTTGGGACACTTTCAGTATAAAGTTCATTACCTTCTAAATCAAATAAGACACTTTTAACATTAGTTGTTCCAGCATCAATTCCAATTACATACTTCATCCTATGCACTCCTCGTTTTATATATTTTAGGCAATTAAAGACTTAGCTTTAATTGCCTTATTTATTATTTTCTTACAGCCTTAGTTGATATTAAATCTATTCCCGTATCTTTAATATTTTCAACTAAAACCTGACCTCTTTTAATAGGTGCTGTTACCTTCATTTTATTTATTTCATCCACTATTTCTTTGTATAATTTTTTTGGAATTTCTCCATCTGTTCTTATTGGAAGTCTTCTTTCAGTTTCACTTATAAGTTTTATAGTGGCTGTTATAGTTCTTTTTGGATCAACTATTTCATCTACTGCATATTGTTCTCCCCTTGGACATTGGTTACCTTCAACAATTAATTGGTCTGGGTGTTCAATATTGCCGATAAATAACTTACAACCCCTAGGACATTTTATACAAACTAACTCTTTATTCTTCATAAATATCTTCTCCCTCAACACGAATATTTATTGTATCTTCTATTTTTTCAAGTTTTGTTTTAGGAATTATTAATTTTTCCATTTCAGAAGGTTGAGTAGCCCATCTTTTCTTTCTTATTATTTCATTGCCATCTTTATCTTCTACAACAAATGAAACTCCACCAGAAGGCTTTCTTACCCTAAACTTAAGTTCAACATGCTTATTTTTATCTTCAATTACTTGAGGTACAACATAGCCTATATTTTTATCATGTTTTACCAAAATATGTGATTTTTTTTCTTTACTTTCTGCATTCAAGTAAGAAACAACGTTTTTAGCAGCTTCTTCAGCCTCATCAGAAACTAAATCTACTACATCGTGTATATGTAAAACATTACCACAAGCAAAAACGCCAGGTATATTTGTTTCAAGTGAGTTGTTTACTATTGGGCCCTTTGTCGCCTTATCTATATCAACCCCTAAATTTCTTGATAATTCATTTTCAGGAATCAATCCTACAGAAAATAGGACTGTATCGCATTCTACTTCTTCTTCAGTTCCTTCTATGATATTATAATTTTTATCTACTTCAGCAATAACTACTGATTCAACCCTGTCTTTTCCTTTTATTTCAGCAATTGTGTGTGATAATTGTAAAGGAATTCCAAAATCATCCAAACATTGGGCTACATTTCTTTGAAGTCCATTTGTATATGGTTCAATTTCAACTACTCTTTCAACCTTAGCACCTGTAAGAGTAAGTCTTCTTGCCATTATAAGTCCTATATCTCCTGATCCTAGAATTACAACTTTTTTTCCAACCTTATATCCATCAATGTTTAAATATTTTTGTGCAAGTCCTGCATTAAAAACTCCTGCCGGTCTAAATCCTGGAGTTTCTATCATCATCCTAGTTCTTTCTCTAGCACCCATTGCAAGAATTACAGTTTTTGCTTCAAGTTCTAGGTATCCATCATCCATTGATGCACATTCTACTATTTTGTTTCCATTTTCTATTTCTCTTAAATCTAAAACGATGGAATGTAGTAAGTAGTCTATATTTTTATCTTCTACAAAATCTATATATCTTCCTGCATATTCTGGTCCTGTCAATTCTTCATTAAACTTTAAAATTCCAAAACCATTGTGTATACATTGATTTAGTATTCCACCTAGCTCCTTATCTCTTTCGATAATAAGCATATTTCTAACGCCTTCTTCATAAGCTTCTTTGGCTGCTGTAAGGCCTGCTGGACCTCCACCAATAATTATTAAATCATAAACCATTTTTATTCTTCTCCAATTAAAATTTCGCTACCCTTGTTTTCTTTGAGTATCTCTTCAGGTTTTTTACCTAATTCTCTACTTAAAATTTCAACAATTCTTGATTCACAGAATCCGCCTTGGCACCTACCCATACCTGATCTTGTTCTTCTTTTAACTCCATCTACAGTAGTTGCACCACAAGGTCTTCTTATAGCATCCAATATTTCTGCTTCTGGAACAACTTCACATCTACAGATTACGTTTGCATATTTAGGATCCTTATCTACTAATTTCTTTCTTTCTTCAGTTGATAGTTTTGAGAAGTCTACAATAGCTTTTCTTTTTTTATCATAATTTGATTTTTCTTTTAAGTCTATGTCTTTTTTCATAAGATCAACCATATATTCTGCTATGGCAAATGATGATGCTATACCAGGTGATTGAATTCCTATTGCATTATAAAAACCCTTATTTTTTTCATCTTCTTCTATAACAAAATCATTATTTGAATTTACTTCAACAGGTCTTAGTCCTGAGAAAACTCTTATAATATATTTCTTTTCAAGCTCTGGGATAAGTCTTGATGCAGAGTTGAATAATAAGTCTGCTTGATCTTTTGTAAAGCTTGTATTTTCTTTATCTTTTTGTATCTCTGCAGTTGATCCTAAAATTATATTTCCACCACAAGCTGGTATTGCTGCCATTCCTTTTGTATGAGCACCAGGAACTGGGAATAGGGTTGTTTGAAGTTCAAAGCCAATGTTTCCATCTATAATCATCAAAGACCCATGTCTTTCAGTTATTTCATGTGATCCTGGATTTACAAGGTTAGCAATTACATCTCCATAAACTCCAGCTGCATTTACAATATATTTTGTCTTATACTCATTACCTTCTTTAGTTTTTACTGTATAAAAATCTCCATCTTTTTTTATATCACAAACAGTATTTGAAGTTTTAACTTCAGCACCATTTATTACAGCGTTTTCACAACAAGCCTCAGCTATGGTGTAAGGATCTGTTATTCCTGCTGATGGAGCAAGAAGTGCATACTTAACTTCAGGATTTGCATGTGGTTCAAGTTCTAAAATTTCATCGGTCTCAATTATTCTTAATCCTGGAACCTTATTTTGTTTTCCATTTTCATATAACTTATCTAAAGTTTCTTTCTCTGATTCATTGAAGGCTAAAGTCATTGATGGTTTACTTTCATAAGGTATTCCTAAATCTTTTGCATATTGCTCAAAAATTTCTGTTCCCCTTACATTTAATTTTGCCTTCAAACTACCTGCTGTAGCATCGTATCCAGAGTGTACTACTCCACCATTTCCCTTTGTTACTCCAGCTCCTACATCTGTATTTGCTTCAAGTAACAATAAATCTAGTTCGTATTTTGACAATTCTCTAAGGATGTTTGCGCCAGTAGCGCCTCCACCTATTACAATTACATCATAATTTTTCATTTTTTACTCCTATAACCTATCATCAATTCCCCAAATTTCTAAAGCCTTATCCAATTCTTTATGGTTTTTTCTAGCTTCATTTAGGTCAATTCCTTGGCATGCTGATTCAATTGATTGAATCATTGCCTTTACTCCAGATTCTGCCCCATCTGGATGACCTTGTACAGCTCCGCCAGCTGCCAACATTATATCTTTTCCTAATTGTTTAATATAAGTTGGAACAATTCCAGGATTTACTCCTCCACCACAACATGGCATTGTTTTTTTATAAGATGGATGATCAAGCATTAATTCATGAGCTGTTCTTAAGTACCTACTCTTTTTGAGTGGGTATCCACCATATGGTGTATTTATCATAACAACATCAGCCCCTGCCATCCTTGCAAATTTTCCTAAAAATAGGTTTGAGGCAATTCCTGAAAATGCACTTTCATAGTAAGGACCAGCAGATGCGTAGTGAGCTATAACAGGAACATCTATATTTTTTGTTAAATATTGTAAAACATCTATTCCAACAGATGCAAAGTTTAACATTACAAGTTTAGCGCCCTTATCAACAGCCATTTTTGCATTATCTAAAATTTTATCAACATGGTCTGTTATATTTGGTACATATAAAGTTTTCTTGCCAGTTTCTTCATAAGCCCTATTAGATGCTTCTATGTATTTATCCAACCTATCTTCCAATGTACAATAAGAAGGATTTGCCAAAAGTTCATCATCTTTAATTAAATCAACTCCACCAAGAGCTGTTTGATAAAAAATTTCTGCTCCAGCTTCTGCCTTAAATCCTAAACATGGCTTAATCATATTTAATAAGATAGGACGATCTTTTACTCCACTAACTTCTCTTAAGCCCTCTATACCAAAATTAGGACCATTAAACATATCTGTAAATTTCTTTGGCATATAAATATCTATAAGCTTAGCTTGGGTTGATGTCGAAGCATCATTTCCTAAAAGCGTTGTCATAATCATTGGAAATTTTGGTCCAAAATTATCAAAAGGATATGCTATAGAAAATATGTAATCCCTATATTCTAAAATGGAATCATCTACAAGATCAGAAGCAGGAACTTCTACTATGTTTACAATTTTTCCCATATATTTTTTTCTCATTTCATCAGTTATACCTGGTACCTTAACCCAAGTACCTAATGATTGACCTATAGCAAAACTTTTTGCTTTTTCATACGGGTCAACGTTTTTCTCAAGTCTAAGATAATAACTTGCAACTATGTAGTCAGAATTATTAATATTTTCAAATAATTCATAAATAATATTACTCATTTAATCCCCCTTAATTGTGATTTCAAATCGAATCACAATCATTATGCGTCGTATTTAATCATTTGATTTATTATCTGCTTTGAATATATCATATGATTTTTTAAAAGTCAATAATTGTTAAATAAATAATAATTTTTTTCATTTTAATCATTTTTTCATCAATTTAATATTTTTTAATATCATTTGATTTAAAAATTGCTAAAAGTGATATTTTATGATATTATTATTTTGAAAAAGGTGATTAAATGATAAAAGAAAAAAGATTAGAATTAATTAAAAAAATAGTAAATGATAAAAAAAATGTATCAGTTAAATATCTTTCTGATTCTTTAGGCCATGCCGAATCAACTATTAGAAGTGATTTAAATGATTTAAATAGGGCTGGCGATATAAAAAGAATTCATGGTGGAGCAGCTAAGATAGACGATGTTTCTGATTCCAAATTTGTTTTTTTTGAAAATAGATTAAGCGAAGAGATAAATGAGAAAAAATTAATTGCATCCAAGGCTATTAAATACATAGAAGATGATCAAAGCATCGCCCTTGACGGTTCTACAACTTGTTATGAGCTTGCAAAATTAATTGCAAAAACTAAGCTTAGACTTACTGTTATAACTAATGGTTTGATGGTTGCTGAAGCTATTAATAATAACCCATTAATTACTACTATCTTGATTGGTGGCATGCTTTCTAATGAAACTTTTACTACTGAGGGAAGTTTTAATAATGAACTTTTAAATGAAGTTAATATAAGTACTTTCTTCTTCTCCTCTAGAGGAATAGATACTAGATCTTTGACTGATTTTAATATTTATGAAGTAAGATTGAAAAACCAGATATTAAATAAAAGCAGAAGAAATATAGCCCTAATTGATAGTTCTAAGTTTGGATCAACTTCTACTTCTACCATTTGCCAAACTAATGATGTCGATATTATTATAAGTGATGACAAACTTGATGAGAAGGTTAGAGAGAAGTTTATCTCTAAAAATATAGAAATATTATAAATTATTCACACAAACTATTGAGTCCTATTTTAATTATAGGGCTTTTAAATTTATTTTGTTTAATCAAATGATAATAATTTTATATCAATTGATTTATTTTGATTGACACTTCTAATTTATGGTGATATATTATAAATGATTTAATATTTAATTTTTTATTAAATATTTAGGCTGAATTTATTTTGAAAACGTTTATTAAAGGAGATTATATGAGTGTAATTACAGTTATTGGTTCAGGACAAATGGGATCATCTTTGAGTATCCCTCTTTTAGATAATGGTCACGAAGTTAGGTTGGTTGGTAGTCCTCTTGATGGTGAAATTATTGATGGCTTAAGAGAAAATAATCATCACAAAACTTTGATGAGAGATTTGCCAAAAACTGATAAGTTAAAATTTTATAAAATTGAAGAGCTTGATAAGGCCCTACCAGGAACTGACCTTGTTGTTTGTGGTGTATCAAGTTTTGGAGTTGACTGGTTTGGAAAAGAAATTTTACCAAAAATTCCAAAAGATATTGAAATTCTTTCTGTTACCAAGGGAATGATTAATGAAGATGACGGAAATTTGACTGTATATCCTGATTATTGGAAAAGAGAATATGATAACGACAGAGATATCTATGCTATAGGCGGTCCTTGTACTGCTAGAGGTCTTACTGATAAGGAAGAGACTTTTGTAGCTTTTTGTGGAGTTGATGTAGAAAAATTAAAATGGATTAAGTCAATTTTTGAAACTCCTTACTATATTATAAATCTTACAACTGATGTTGTTGGCCTTGAGGCTGCTGTTGCCCTTAAAAATGGCTACGCCCTAGCAACTGCTATTGGTATGGGAATGGCTGAAAAAAGAGATGATGGAATCAAATTTATAAATGGAATTTCTACCCTATTCCAACAATCTACTAAGGAAATGTTTGAATTGTTAGAATTTATGAATTGTGATTTGAAAAATATCATGTATGCAGTTGGAGATTTATATGTAACAGTTCAAGCAGGTAGGAGTAGGACTGTTGGTCTTTTATTAGGAAAGGGCCTTAGCATAGAAGAAGTTAAAAAGGAACTTAAGGGTCAAACACTAGAGGCCATAGTTATAGCTACAAGAACTGCAGATGCCGTTAGAAAACTTAGCAAGAAAAATATTCTAGATCAAAAGGACTTCCCTTTGCTAATGCATGTAGATGAATTATTAAATAAAGATGCTAAGTTAAATGTACCTTGGAAAGATTTTGAAATAATCGATGATTATAAAAATAAATAAATTTTAAGAGAAAGAGGATATTATGAATTACTACTTCGGATTAGACCTTGGAACTGGATCTTTAAAAACAGTTTTATTTGATGCCAATGGTAAAGAAATTGCCGTTGCTGAACAAGAATACCCTCATTACCAACCTCATAATGGTTGGTCAGAACAAGAACCTGAAGACTGGTTTAAGGCTGTTAAAAGAAATATTTCTTATATTATGAACAGGGTTGATATCGATAAAAACGATGTCAAAGCTATTGGTTTATCTGGTCAAATGATGGGCTTAATTTTACTTGATAAAAATGGTGACCCTCTAAGAAGGGCTATTCTATGGAATGACGGTAGAACAAGCAAGGCCTGTGAACACGTAAGAGAAATTGTAAGTGATGAATTATTTGAAAAATATAGCCTAACCCCAGCAAGGCCTGGTCTTACTGCTGCAAAAATTCAATGGGTTAAAGATAATGAGCCTGAGATTTTTGAAAAAGCAGAAATGCTCTTACTACCAAAAGATTATGTAAGGTATAGACTCACAGGAAATTATGCTACAGAAGTTTCTGATGCATCTGCAACCCAATTATTAGATGTTGTAAACAGAAAATGGGCTGATGAAATTTTAGATTTGATGGAAATTGATAAATCAAGACTTCCAAAAGTTTATGAATCACATGAAATTACTGGATATGTCGAAAAAAATTTGGCTGATGAATTAGGCCTAAGCCATGAAACAATAGTTGTTGGAGGAGCTAGTGATAACGCAGCTGCAGCTATTGGAGTTGGTGTTGTAAAACCTGGAAGAACCCTTACAACCATAGGAACTTCCGGAACTGTATTTTCATTTTCAGAAAAACCAATTTTAGATAAAAACAGGAGTGTTTACTGTTTTTGTATGACCATGCCTAATACTTGGCATTATATGGGAAGTGTAAACTCAGCAGGTGGATCTCTAAAATGGTGGAGAAACACTTATTATCCAGATGATAAAGATTATTTAGAAATTAATAAAGATTTAGAATCTACAAAACCTGGAAGTGAAAATTTGATTTTCCTACCTTACCTAAACGGAGAACAATCACCTCACTTTAACCTTGAGTGTAGAGGATCTTTTGTTGGCTTATCTACATTAAATACTAAAAAAGATATGACTAGGGCTGTCTTTGAAGGAATAAGCTATGCCTTAAATGATATAAAAAATGGTATAGAAAATACTGGAACACCAATTGATATAATCCACATGTGTGGCGGTGGTTCAAAAAGTGAATTTTGGAGACAACTTTTAGCTGATGTCTATGACCTACCAGTTGCCCTTCCAGATATGAACTCAGAAAATAGTGCAGCCTTGGGAGCTGCTATGCTTGGTATGGTAGGTTACGGTCAATACAAAGATTTGGTAGAAGCATCTGATCATATTTTAAAAATGAAAGATCATGTATACACACCAAATAAAGAAAACGTGGAAATATATAAGAAATATTACGAAGAATTTAGAAAACTTTACCCAGCATTAAAAGAATCTTACGCTTCAATTCTTCACCTATAATAAATAAAAAAAGCTTCTAATTAACAAATGTTTAGTGAGAAGCTTTTTTATAAAAGAGGAGAAATATGAAAAAATTAATCGCTCTAGACGTTGATGGTACCCTGGTTAATTCAAATCATGTAATTACAGAAAAAACCAAAAATACCCTCTTAAAATGTCAAAAAGAAGGACACATACTTGTTATAGCTTCAGGAAGGGATGTTGAAGGGGTAAAAGACTTGGCAGAAGATCTTGAATTTGACACTTATAATGGACTATTATCAAACTATAATGGATGTAGGGTTACAGACTTTGCCACAGGCCAAGTCTTATTTAACCATACCTTTAAAATTGACCAATCAAATGAAATAATAAGCTTTGTTAAAAATTTAGATGTTGAAATATTTACTTTTAAAGACGGAAAAGTATATTCTGACGATAAGAACAATAAATCTTTGATTGATACAACAAAAAGACTAAAAATAGGATACCTTATAGATAAAAATATGAGAAATGGGATAGATTTTTTGGCAAATAATATGATAATAGGTGGAAGTAAAGAAAAAATCGACCAAGTATACCCTATTGTTCAGAAAGAATTTGAAAGTAAATATACAGTAGTAAGGACAACTGCCAACTATGTGGAATTTATGCCAAAAGGATTTTCAAAGGGCTCTTCCCTACTAGAAATTGCCAAATATTATAAAATAGATAAAAAAAACATCATAGCTTTTGGTGATGAAGAAAATGATTATTCTATGTTTGATATAGGAGCTTTTTCTGTTGCTATGGGAAATGCCAGTGAAAAAATAAAAGAAAAGGCTGATTTTGTAACAAAATCTAATGATGAAGATGGTATAGCTTACTATCTAGAAAACTATCTGCTTAAATAAATTTAAATGATCTTGTCATAGGAAAATTATATAATTTATAATATAAAAGCTTCTGATTAAAACAATCAGAAGCTTTTACTTTAAACTTTTTTAAATAAAAAATGTACCAAACCTCACTTAAATCAAAGTTTAGCTTGGTACATATATTAAATATTTTTTCTCTTACACATATTAGCACTTAGTGTTATAATTTTTAATAATTATTTTAAATTATCAGCCAATTCCACCTAATATTGCTCCAGCAATTAAGGCTAGTACAGCTGCTCCTACATATACATATTTTGTAAGAGGATAGAACCAATTACCTACAGGCTTATCTGATCCTTCATTAACAGCTTTTAAGGCGAATTCTTTACCTGCCACCCAAATAAACATGATTGCTGCTAAAGCTGCTCCAAGTGGGCAAATGTAAATAGAAATTACATCCATCCATTCTGAAACTATAGGTTGAATTAACATAGCAACTACACATCCAAAGACATGGATTATTAGAGTTGATTTTTTTCTTGAAAAATTAAATTTTTCTTGTAAGTAAGCTACTGATGATTCATATAAATTTATGATTGAACTTATTCCTGCAAATAATACGCAAACATAAAATATAATAGAAACTATTCTACCACCTGGCATACCATTCATTACATGTACTAAATGAATAAACATAAGTCCTGGGCCGCCAGTATCAAGTGCTGCATTAGATGTTGCCATAGCCGGAATTATTACAAAAGCTGCCATCAAAGCTGCTATTGTATCAAATACAGCTACGTTTCTTGCTGAACTTATCAAATTTTCTTTTTTGGATAAGTATGATCCATAAATTACTGTTCCAGATCCTGCTACTGATAAGGAGAAGAAAGCTTGTCCAAAAGCATAAATCCAAACCTTAGGATTTTTTATAAGTTCTTTATCGACTGTAAAAATATATTCATAACCTTTTGATGATCCTGGTATTGTATAAATATATATTGCAAGTCCTATAAATAAAACAAATAAGGCTGGCATCATAATTTTGTTAGATTTTTCAATACCATTAGATACTCCAAGTATCATTATAGTAAAACTTACTACTATAGCAACGACTATCCAAAAATGAGCTCCCACGGCAGTTTCGGAAAAGGTTTTTCCAATTATGTCCATATCTTGCTCCATAGCAGTTAAGCTACCTGTGAAAGCCATAAAAGTATATTTAAATATCCAAGCCATAACGCATGTATAACCAATAGCCAAGGCTAATGATCCTCCCACAGGTATAATTCCTAGATTTTCACCTATACTTTTTTTGCCATATTTAAGCTCAGTACACTTTCCAAAAGCCCTAACTGTTCCAGATTCTGTAGAACGTCCCAAGGCCATTTCTGCTATTACACCAGTCTTAGCAATTAATACTACAAAAATAAAATATGGTATCAAAAAAGTCATTCCACCATATTGAGAAACTAGAATTGGAAATCTCCAAATATTTCCCATTCCCACTGCAGATCCTATACATGCTAGTATAAATCCCCACTTAGACTGAAATCCATCTCTGTTTGATATTTGATTGTCCATAATATACCTCTTTATTAGTAAATCAACAGGACTTTAAAATCCTGTTGATTTATTAATTTTTAAATTTATTTTTCGTCTTCTGATGGTTCATATGGCTCTAAGAATGCGTGGAAGTGACGCATTGGTAGATTATGACCTTTAACAATCTTAATATTTGGAATTGAAGCCCTGTCTTCATATAAAGCTTTTACAGCTGCAATTACATAATCCATATGTTCTTTGCTTAATTGGCTTCTGTTTACTGCAAATCTTACTACGTTAGCTACTTCTTTTTGTTGTTCAGGTGTTTTTAAATCGTATTCCATTGAATAGTTTCCAAGTTCAGCTGTTCTTATTCCATATCTTCTTATAAGTTCAACTGAGAATCCTTGACCTGCAAATGTTTCTGGAGCTCTCTTGTTATCAAAGAATTCATCCATATTTATATAAACACCGTGTCCACCAGCTGGAAGTACAACACCCTTTACTCCTGCTTTATAGAATCCTTGTGCTAGATATTCACATTGTTTTGTACGAGCATCTAAGTATTCAAATTTTGAAGCTTCATAAAGTCCTGCTGCAAGTGCCATGATATCTCTACCACTCATTCCACCGTAAGAATCATTACCGTAGCATGAGATTTGTTTAACTTTAAGTAGGATACCTACGTCAGTTTTTAATGATCCATCTTCGTTAAAGTCTGAGAATTTTTTCCAGAATAATCCCTTATCTCTGAAAGCTAAAACTCCACCCATGTTTGCGTGTCCATCTTTTTTAAGTGAAGCTGTGAAACCATCGCAATATGAGAACATTTCTTTAGCAATTTCATTTATTGACTTATCTTGGTATCCTTCTTCATTTACTTTGATGAAGTAAGCATTTTCTGCCCATCTAGCTGCGTCAAACATGTATGGTATATCGTATTTGTGAGCTATTCTTGAACATTCTCTCATATTTGCCATTGATACTGGTTGACCACAAACTGTATTGTTTGTAATTGTTGTATAGATTAATGGAACATTTTCAGCTCCAAGTTTTGTGATCAATTCTTCAAGTTTTTCTGTGTCCATATTTCCTTTGAATGGATTTTTTTCATATTTACCACCCTCTGGAACTTCCCAAAGCAATTCTTTGTTATAAAGATTTCTAGGAATTGAACCCATTTGTTTAATGTTTCCTTCAGTTGTATCAAAGTGTCCGTTTGATGGAATTGTATAAGTTTTTCCTGGTTCACGTTCATTTAAAATATTTCTAACAAGTTCAAATAATACTGATTCAGCAGCACGTCCTTGTTGAATAATGAAAGTATTTGGTCTTTCCATTTGAGCAGATCCACCGTTAAATAATCCGCCTTCATATTCACAAAGATAAACTTCATCCATCATTTTTTCAACGTCTTCACAATCAGTTCTAACAAGATCAATTATTCTTTTTTGATCATTTCCTCTTTCAAAAACATCTCTAAATGTATCTAAAAGAACATAATATCCCTTATTTCTACCGTAAGATTCATCTCCCAAAAACATAGCAGACCATTGAACGTCTGTCATTGCTGTTGTTCCTGAATCTGAAAGCATGTCAATTGTAAGCATGCCTGCAGGGAATGCAAATTCATTATAATGAGTAGCTTTTAAAGCTCTTTCTCTTTGTTCTACTGTTACATTTGGAACATTTTTTGTGACATAGGTATAAGAATGTGGTGTAGGTACATCCAATTGGTACTTTTTCATAATATTGCCTCCATATAATTAAGTTTGGTTAAAGTGTACAGAGAACCCCGGTTATTAACTTCGAAAAATTAACTAGCGGACAGTATCCAAATTGAGAACCCCGGTTATCAAAATAATTGTAGACTAGCGAACGATTAAAAAATCTCGGTTATCGAAAATAAAAGTTGATGAGCGGTCAGCACTCTGATATTCTAGAATTATCTATGAAATAGTTTACACTATTATTATTTTATTGTCAACCTATATTTGTTTAAAAATAATCAAGGTTTATATTAAGACATTACTATGGGTTTTTTTGTATTTGTAATAAGTTATTCTGTTTATGAAATCATATTCATAAAAAAACACCCGATAAGTCATCGGGCATTTTTATCAACGTAATATTTAATTGAATTTTTTAATTTTTCTTCAAAATATTTTTGGTAGTCCTTTAATATTTTCATTTCTTTTTCTTTGTCTTCTTTTTTATCTTTGTAATAATTCTCTATTCCAACATAATTTTCTAAAATTGACTTATCTAAAACTTGAATTAATTTATCGTAGTCATTGTATTGGTAGCTTTTTAGGAGGTTTTCCAATTTTTTTTGGTCTTTTTTTTCTATATTAAAATTTTCATCAAAAGTTTTTATATCTTTTATTATAAATTTACTGGTGATTGCTATTCTTGCTGGAAAAAAATATGATTCATTTCTTAGAATATTAAAGCCAGTCATTACTTGGGCTAGGCCTTTTTTATTTTCTTTTTTGCCTATTTCAAAAAGTGAACCACAAGCATAAGCTATATCAGGATCGAGCTTTAATTCTTTTCCTATCATTTTTGCACTTTTTCCAATCAATTTTAACCTAGTAACCCAGGGACCTAAGTTTTGGTTGGATTCTATTAGGTAATAATTTATCTTGTCTTTGTTTGGTATATTTCCAAATTTATCCTTGTACATCTCTTCTCCTAATTTTTCCAAAACTATAAATTTTTCCATTTTCATCTACAAGTTGGTATGATATTTCGACGTTTTTGTCACATTTTTGACCAAATATATATTTTTTATCTCTGATTTCATTTTTATAGACTATATTTATAAATTCTACATCTTGGTCTTTTATTCCACTTATTTCCCCCAACAAATCCATATATGAAGCATTGTTAACATGATAATTTGAATCAAGGTCTGTCCTTCTTATTTGTATTTTTTCCAAAGATCCATAATTTTTTTCGTATTGATGAGATTTCTCTTCATAAATTGGATTTTCTTTTTGGTAAGCACTTGCAATTTCTTTTGGAATTTTTACAGGTCGCATTTTTTTAAGGTCAAATAATAAAAATACACAATAAGCCTTAGCTATTATTTCTCCATCTTTTTCTATAAAGAAATTTCTATAAGCATAGAATTTATTCATATCTATGGCAAATGTTGTAATTTTTATTTTATCTTTTGCTTTTATTGGTTTTTCTATTTTTATGTCCCAAGAATAAACAATCCATCTTTTATCTTTCATTATTTTTTCATCTTCTACTTCTTCTGCTTGATCAAATGAAACTTCAAACATAAATCCTAAAAGATATTTATTTTTTAAGTATCCCTCACTATTTGTAATAAATCTTTCTATTTCAAATTCTTTTGTTTTTCTCATATTATTCCTTTCTATATAGGTTTTTTATGATAATAAATCCCATAAAAAGTCCCAAGCTTATACATAATATTAAAAATGCCTTTAAAAGATTTTGGTCTATCTTTATATTTGATAGGCTCAAAAGAGAAAAACCTATAATTATAGAAAGACCTAGAAAAATTATGGCTTGGCTTTTTTGATTTTCTATTTTTTCGTAAGATTTTCTTTCTTCTTCACTTTTTTGGTCTATTATTCTAAAATCTCCCCTGGCAAGTTGCCTTAGGATATTTAAAGTAGTTTGAGGAAATTCTTTTATCAAGGAGTAGGTGTCATAGAATTTTGGTCTTAGCCTATTCACTACAATATCTGGGCTAAATATTTTAAAAACCATAGATTTTGCAATAGGAAGGGCAAGTTCTAGGAAGGATTCTTTGTAAACTAATTTTTCTATCAGACCTTCTAATATTAAAACTGTTTTTGCAAAATTTGTAAGCTCTGATGGGATTTTTATGGAATAATCTACCAAAAGGGTATAAAAATCCCTAATCAAATCGGCAAGCTTCATTTGATTTAGGCTCATTACCATATACTTATCCAAAAGTTTTTGGATTCTTTTTTCAAAATCTCCAATTTTCTTGGAATCAAATTCTAGTAAACCCATGCCAATTATGGCATCAGTGATTAATTTTACCTCTCCAAAACTTGCTCCCAAAAATACCTTCATTATTTGGTAGCGATAATTTTCAGATAAATTTCCCACAATTCCAAAATCTAGTAGGTAAATATTTAAGTTTTTATCTACAAAAATATTTCCAGGATGGGGATCTGCATGAAAATATCCATATGTAAACATCTGATTGACATAGGCCTCAATAATTTTTTGGGCCATATCTTTTCTTTTATTAGACTTTTTTTCAAAAACCGACCTAATAGATTTTCCATCAATATATTCTAGGGTCAAAACTTTCTTGCTAGAATAAGAATCATAAACGTCCGGGGATAAAAGGTCATTTTCCTTTACATTTAATTTTCTGTATTTTTTAATATTATTTTTTTCTACTTCAAAGTCTATCTCTTTGTTTAAGGATAGGGAAAATTCTTCTATTATTTCTCCAAAATTAAAAGATTCTATTCCATCAAGCTTACTTTCAAGTTTTTTATAAAGATCTTTCATTATCTTTAAATCTTCTTTTACTCTTTGGTCCAAATCTTTTCTTTGGATTTTTACAACAACTTTTCTTTCAAGAGATCCCACCTTTATACTTGCCAAATGAGTTTGGGCAATAGAACCTGAGGCTAGGGGCTTTTGGTCAAATCCATCAAAAACATCATAGATATCCTTGGAAAATTCTTCATAAAAAACTTGCCTGATATTTTCAAAATCTTCTTCTTTTACATCATCTTGTAATTTTTCAAGCTCACTTATTATATTTTCAGAAAAAATATCCCTTCTCGTTGATAATAATTGACCAAATTTTACAAAAACTGGCCCCAAATCTTCAAATAAGGTCCTCAATTTTTTCCCAAAACGACTTTCTACTTCCCTTATTTGATTAGAATTTTTATTTTTATTTTTTAAAAGTTTTCTAATATCTAAGATTAAATCAAGACTTAAAAATTCTCTTATTATCTCAAGTTTTCTTTTCCTATATCCCATTTTCAATCTCTATTTTCTATTTTTTCAAATTTAATTTTATTTTTCTCCAAAAGCTCAATTGCATATGGATCTACTCTATAATCATTTGTATAATAAATCTCCCTAACCCCAGCTTGGATCAAAGATTTTGTACAATTAAGGCATGGAAAATGTGTAACATAGCAAATTGAATTTTTTACAGAAATTCCTTCCTTGGCACAATATAAAAGCGCATTCATTTCAGCATGGATTGTTGCAATACAATGACCATCTCTCATAGTATGACCAACTTCATCACAATGAGGGTTTCCCTTTATAGATCCATTATAGCCTGTAGAAATTATCCTATTTTCATTATTTACCAAAACACAACCAACATAAGCCCTATCGCAAGTTCCCCTAAGAGCAACCATGTGGGCAAGTTTTATAAAATATTCATTCCAAGTTAACCTATCTTTTGCCATAAATTCACTCCTTAAAAATTATCTTTCTTATATTTTACCAAATTTAAATATTTAATCACTAAAAAAGGCTGAAGATTACTCCAGCCTTATACTACCATGCTTTAAATAGTAGACCTATTAAACTTTTAATTTTAAATTAAACAAGATATTAAATATTTTTGTAAATACAAAAATCAAAATAGCCAAAACTACAAAATTCATAATAGAAAATCCTTCAGAAATTGATGATTGGAAAATCATTGTTCCAATACTTGCAAAAAGTAGAATTACCAAAATTTTTGCAAGATTTTGAATTGGCTTTAATAAAATCATTTTTCCAGAATTTTCTGTTTTTGTTTTTTCTATTAATGAAAAAGATACAGAAAAAACTATTAAAGAAAATAATATTAATCCTATAACCCCATATTTTGTAGTATCAAAATTTGTAGGCGGTCTTAAAATAACTCTCAAAATTGTATTTACAGGACTTCCATTGTTTGGAATATTTTTCTCAATAAGACTTGCAAAAGTTCTATTGTTGTAAGAATATCCTAATAAAATTTCACTAATATTTCCAATTATTCCATCCAAGATATCCAAAAATCCAAAGGTCATTATAGTTAAACCAAAGTGTCCCAAAATATTTCCAGCCATAAATCCTGCTGACAAAATAGCAAGATAGATTGCTGAAAGCATTCCAAAACCTTTGATAGTTTCAGGAATTTGCCTTGTTCCAAATTTTAAAATTTCAAAATTTGAAGTTTTTAAAATCATATAATTTAAAGCTGAAGAAAGAATCACAAATCCTAAAATAATCATCACACCAAAGCCTATTTTCATAAGAAAATCTTTTTTCTTTGTCCATGGGTATACTCTTGCAAATTCATAATAAGATGTAGCATGCTCCATTGATGAAAATAAAACTCCCAAAACTATAGCTACAAGTATGCCCATAAGAGAAATATAAACAAAGTAAAAATTATTAGATTTTCCCTTGGCTTCATGAGATAAATATTTGTATTGGTTTAGGGTTGAAATATACTCCCCATACTTTAATTGAAATTCTTCATATTTATCAATTTCCTTAGGTCTTGCCTTTTCATAATTAAAATTACCATATTCATCATACTTATATTTTTTTGCCATTTTATCAAATATAATATCATTATCTTGGAAAAATTTTTTGTCTATTTTTACATCTTTACCGTATTTTTTTCCAGTTTTTGCCATTTTATTTAGAGTATTTGTTGTTTGGATTAAAGACCTATAACTTTCATCCAAGGATTTTGTTTGAAAAAGTCCAGAAAACAGAAGACCTACTGCAAGAACAAGAATTATCCAAAATCCATTTCTTCTACTTAAAATGCTAATTTCTTTTTTAAAGTCTTTCATTATTTACTCCTTCCCTTCTCCCAATAGAAATAATCTTCAATTTTTGGATCTAAAATATCAAATTGAACGACAGTCTCATTTTTCTTTATATTTTCCAATAAATTTTCCTTATTTTCAATTAAAATTGTATAGACCCTGCCAAGATTAAATCTCAAAACAGCCCTCTCTAGGATTTTTGGATCTAATTTATCCTTAACAACTACTTGCAATTTTACAAATTTTTCCTTATTTTGATAAAGATTTGTAAGCCTTCCATTTTTAGAAATATACAAGGTTTCATCAGCAATCTTTGCCAATTCCTCAAGCTCATGGCTTGAAGCAAGAACTGTTCTTCCAAAATCTTTCATATCTAAAATATAAGAAAGAATAAGCTCTTTATTTAAAACATCCATGCCGTCAAGAATTTCATCTAACAAGACAAGCTTTGCATTTGTTCCAATTACTGCCAAAAGTCCTATCAAATTTTTATATCCTTTAGAAAAAGACCTTAAATTTTTCTTAATATCAATATTGTTTTTTTCAAGCTCTTTTATGACAAATCTCTTATCAAATTTTGGATAAATATCTTGGTAGTAGCCGAGCATTTTTTCAACAGAAGAATAATCAAAATAATCAAACCTGTCAGGTAGGTAGGCAATATTTTCTATTATGTGCTTATCTTCTTTAAAAGATTTGCCATAAATATTAATTTTTCCCAAATCTTTTTGGAAAATATCAGCCATAATTTTTAAAAGGGTAGTCTTACCAGAACCATTTCTCCCAACCAAGGCATAAATTTTCCCCTCTTCCAAGGAAAAATTTACATCTTCTAAGACTTTATTTTTCCCAAAAGATTTATAAAGGCTCATTACTTCCGCTATCATAAAAATCCTCCTTACTTTTTTCATAAATTTCTTTTATTTTTTCAAAGTCAATCCCATAAAACCTGCACTTCAAAAAAATATCATATAAATTTTTTTCAAGACTTGCTTTTTTTAAATCAATTTTTTTATCATCCAAACTTACAAAAGTTCCAAGACCTTTTTTTGTAAGCAAAATCCCATCTTCTTTCAATTTATTGTAGGCTTTTTGTACAGTTGATTGGTTGATAAGCAAAGTTTTTGATAAGTCTCTAACCGAAGGCATTGGGTCTCCATCAAGTAAAATCCCTTGGGCAATCATTAATTTTGTTTGCTCAACAATTTGTTCATTCAAGGGAATTTGAGATGAATTATTTAAATCAAACATAAAAACTCCTTTCTATAAATTTTGTATGGTGTTCGGTGTATCTCCATACACTTCTTGATTTTATTTTATAATATTTAAAAAATTTGTCAAATCTTTTTAAAGAAATTTTTTGCTAAGCTTAAAAGTTAATAAAAAAATATTTATTTAAAATTTTTCACTTACTTTTAAATAAATATTAATAGATGACTTTATGTAAGAAATTTTAATGAAAAAAATCCCCCAATCTCTATAAGATTGAGGGTTAAATCTGATTAGACTTTATTTTTTCTTTTTAGTAACAAAATATCCAATTATAGCAAGAAGAAGAACTCCGACTACAGCTCCAACTCCTGCAACTCCTGTTTTTACATTTACAGCAGATTTTGGTTTTTGTGTTGAATTATTTGTCTTTTGAACAAGCTTACCTGTTTTATTTGATGAAGATGATTCTGATTGATTCTTATCTTCTTTTTCACTCAAGCCATATTTAAAGCTACCATCTTCTTGTTCAATCAAATAGTATGACTTCCATTTTGAATTTGTTTGCATTTCTTTTTTAGCAGCTTCAATGGCTTCTTCTCTTGTTGGATAAGATTTTTCAGAAATTTTATCCTTATCATCCTTAGCTCCTAGTATAGGTTTAACTGTCACACTAGTGCCTTTGTTGGATCCGTTTTTTGTTTGTCCATTACTAGTATTGTTTGAAGAAGGATTAGATTTATCATCAGATGAAGGTTTAGATTCATTTGATTCATTTTTATCTTTACCCTTCTTATCTTCATTTGAATCCTGACTAGAATTGTTATTTGCTTGAGGTTTATCTACTTTTGAATCATCAGAAGTTTCACCAGTCTTTTTACCTTCTTTTTCTCCCGAACTAGCAGTAGTTTCTGATCCTTTTTCACTATCTTTTTTATCCTCTTTTGAATCTGTTGGGAATTTTAAATAAACATTCATTGATTTTGAATCTACCATCTCTCCATCTTTAGGCATTTCATCTTCAATGCTTGCTAAAAGTTCTGAATTAGCGTCTCTTGTTCTTCTAAATTCAATTTTAAATTTCTTTCCTGTCTCATATTCAAAATCTTTTAATGAATATATCTCGTTATAATCTTTATATTCATTTTCAAATTTTCCATCTACAAACACATAAAATTTGCCATTAGGTATAAGCCTATCCTTGTCTAAACTTTTATTTTTATAGTTCAAGGTCATTTTTCTAGTCTTTATAGGGGTATTTGGTATTATTTCTACATCCATTTTATGACCATCTTTAGCTTCTGCTATTAGGTTTATTTCTCCTTTCGCATAAGCTTTTCCATTTTTTCCATCTAAAATTTCTATTTTATATTTTTTGCCTGGTTCTAATTTTCTTTTTATATTAATTTTTTCTATATCTCTATGATCTTCTAAAAGTTCCCCTTCTTGGCCTTCTATCTTAGAATAAGCCCCCTTTTTAAGCCAGTCTTTTATTCTTCTGTTTTTTACATACAAATCAATTTCGCAATAGACTGGACGTTTTTCCTGACTATCATCTTTCAAAGTATCAACATTCTCTTGATTCTTACTATCTTTTTCTGTACTTTCCAAACTTGAATCTGAACTAAAATCATCACTTGCCTTTACAGAACTTACTCCAGAAAATGCAAGAGCAAGGATAAGGGCAGATGTTAGTAGTGCCTTATTTTTTAATTTCATAAACTCCTCCTTTTAAAAATTATTTTATCTTAACCTTATAATATCAGGTATTTTACTAAAAGTCTATAATATATTTAAAATATCCTTTATAATTTCAACAAAATATAAAGATAGATTTTATTTTTTAAACAATCCTTCTTCCTTACAATTAATTAGAAGATATTTATCAATTAATTTCAAAACAAAAAGACCTATCTCTAGGTCTTTACATTAAGGGTGCAAGTGGTTTTATTATTGCAGCTGCTAATTTTTTATATAGTGGATATGCCTTCACATCTTCCATACTTATTTCTTTAGAAATATCAAAAGTTATTTGGAAATCTTCTAAAATTTCTTTTATCACTGGAGCCTTGTGAATATAAACTCCACATTCAAAATTTAAGTATAGGGCCCTATAATCTAAATTTACAGATCCTACCACAGCTTTTTCACCATCAGAAATCCAAGTTTTTGCGTGAACAAAACCTGGTATATATTCATAAATTTTTACTCCAGCTTGAATTAATTTTTTGTAGTGAGATTTTGCCAACATATAGGGGATTTTTTTGTCGGGAATTTTTGGAAGAACAATTCTCACATCAACTCCCCTTTTTGCTGCAAAGGTCAAAGATTTTATCATTTCGTTATCAATAATAAGATAAGGGGTCATTATATAAACATAATCTTTTGCTGTATCAAGCATATGCATGTAAATATTTTTAAAAAATCTTTCTTTTCTAATTGGATTATCACCAACTCCAATCATGTACCCCTCAGATTTTTTTGCATATGTTTTTAAATATCTTTCAAGATCTTCTTTTTCTTCGCTATCCCAAAGTTGCAAGAACATTATGGTAAATGATTGGACAGCTGGCCCTTCAAGTCTTATAAAGGTATCTTTCCAATGGCCAAATCTTTCTTCAACATTTATATATTCATCAGCCAAATTTACCCCGCCGGTAAAAGAAACTTTTCCATCAACTACCAAGATTTTTCTGTGGTCCCTGTTATTGTGGTAGGTTGAAATAATTGGAATAATTGGTGAAAAAACCTTGCATTTTATACCCAAATTTTCCATCTCTTCCGGAAAATTTTTTGGTAAATTTAAAATAGCATTGGTTCCATCATACATTAATCTTACTTCAACGCCCTCGCTTGCTTTTTTTGCAAGCTCTTCAAGAATTGTACCCCAGAAATATCCTTGATTTATTATAAAAAATTCTACAAAAATAAAGTCTTTGGCACTTCTTATGGCATCAATTAAATCATTAACTGTATCATCTCCTACCCTATAATATTTTGCATCATTATTCTTGCTTACAGGGTATGATCCGTAATCATTTAAATATTTTACTAGATTATAAAATTCCTTATCTTCATTTTTTAATTCTTCAACTAGCTTATTGTCTATGGTATGTAGATAATTAGTCTCCTCCTCACTATCCATAATAGTGCTTTCTTCTAATTTTTTTCCTATATCAATCCTTGATAGGATAAAAAACATAATCCCAAAGGTCGGAAAAACTGCTATTACAAAAAACCAAGAAAGTTTTTCGTAAGGGTTTACATCCATTGATAGGATAAAAAGCAAAGAAATCCCACCAATAAGGGCTGATGATCCAAAAATTAAAGATTTATCAATTGATATATATTTTAATATCCCAATAATCGCTAAAATTTGAAGGATTATAAAAAGGATATAAAGACCTGCCCTACCAAAGACTACCTTAAGTAGTGATGATCTTGTTTTTTCGACAAACCTATTTTCATTTAAAATTTTTTTAATTTTTTCATTATATTTTTTCATATTACAATTATATCTAATTTTATAAAATTTTGCCAGGATAAAATATAATAAATTTAATTTTCTTACAAATAATATTTATATTTTTTCTTATTTTATTCTAATTTGCTTATTTTTACCAATAAAATTATAATAGTCCTATAATAATGGGTAAGTATGTTTTATTTTAAAGGAGCAATATGAAAAAAAGCAAAAATACAGAAAGAATATTACTTATTGGTGACTTTCTTTCAAGTGGTTATATGGGAGGAAGTCTTTGCAGGGATGTTTTAAATTTTTATTCTTATGATGTTGATTTTCTACCTTCAGCCTTAATTTCCAATCAATTTTCTCAAAGTCCAATCGAGATTTTTGATTCTAGCAAATATTTAAAAAACACTCTTGAGGTCTATAAAAAACAAAATAGAAAATATAAGGCAGTTCTCGTAGGTTTTGTCTTAAATTTAAAGCAGGCAAAAATAATTTGTGATTTTGTAAAAGAAAATGACCTTTTTATGGTTTTAGATCCAATTATGGGAGATTCAGGAAAAATTTATAACAGTCTTGATAAAGGCATTGTAGAAATTTATAAATATATGACAGACTTTGCCAAAATTATTATCCCAAACCTTACCGAGGCAAATCTTCTAACTGACAACAAATTCACTAGCCCCCACCCCATAGTAGATTTTTTTGAAAAAAGAGATAAAAATCTTATAATAACAAGCGTTGAAGATAATAATAAACACTTTATTTTAGCAAAAGATAAAGAATACATAGAGGAAGAATATATTTATTTGGACAAGTCTTTTGGGGGAAGTGGTGACTTATTTGATTCAATTTTCTTAGCATATTTTTTAGAAAATAAGGATCTTAAACTAAGCATCAAAAAAACCAGGGACATGATATCAAAAGTCCTTAATTATCAAATAAAATTGGATGATCAGGCAAGTGATATTAATATATTTGAAATTTTTAAAAATTTAGAAAGTAAGGTGGTAGTTTGATAAAAAATAAATATTGGAAAAGAGCCTTGCAGATAGCCTGGCCTTCGGTTTTAGAATCTTTCTTTATAGCCTTGGCAGGTCTTATTGATACCTTTATGGTTTCATCTATTGGATCAAATGCAGTTGCAGCCATAGGACTTACAACTCAACCAAAATTTATAGCCCTTTCATTTTTCATTGCAATTTCTGTTTCAGTATCAGCCCTTGTTGCAAGAAGAAGGGGCGAAGAAGATAAAAAAATGGCCAACCAAACTATGGTAACAGCCATGATTGTTGCCTTGTTACTTTGTATATTGATTTCATCAATCTTTGTAATTTTTACCCCACAAATTCTAAAACTTTCCGGATCATCTCCTGACACTCATGATTTGGGAGTTTCATATTTTAGGATAATAATGGGTGGATTAATATTTAATGTCATTTCCATGACAATTAATGCTGGTCAAAGGGGAAGTGGAAATACACAAATTGCCTTTACAACAAATTTGGTTTCATCTCTAGTAAATATATTTTTCAATTATTTACTTATAAATGGTAATTTGGGTTTTCCAAAACTTGGAGTTGCTGGAGCTGGTCTAGCAACTGTTCTTGGAACCATAGTTGCTGCTATTATGAGTTTTTCTTCCTTATTTAGAAAGTCCTCATATATGTCCTACAAGCTTATCAAAAAATACACCCTAGGTTTTTCAAATTTTATTTTTAAAGAAATTTTAGCCCTAGGATCAAATATTTTTGTAGAAAATATAGCTGCAAGAATAGGATTTTTGGTTACTGCTATCACTGCTGCCAAACTTGGTACAGACCAATTTGCAGCCCACAATGTAGGAATGAATTTATTATCCCTTTCCTTTTCTTTTGGAGATGGAATGCAAGTTGCAGCAGTTGCCCTTACAGGAAAGGCCCTTGGAGCTAGAAAAAAAGATGAGGCAATAAAATACGGAAAAACTTGCCAAGAAATTGGACTTTCAATTTCTATAATAATTTCAATAATATTGGTCTTATTTAGAAAAAATATCTTTAGGATGTTTTTTGATGACGAAAATATCATTGCTATGGGATCAATAATTACTTTTTATTTAACTTTTATAGTAATTTTCCAAATATCTCAAATAATTTTTGGAGGAGCCTTGAGGGCTGCTGGAGATGTAAAATATACCCTAGCTGTAAGTTTAATTTCAATTACCTTTATAAGATCTGCTGCAACCTTATTTTTTGTCCACGTCCTTAATCTTGGAATCCAAGGAATTTGGATGGGAATAATGGCAGATCAAATATCAAGATTTGTAGGTTTATGGACCAGGTTTAGAAAAGGTGATTGGGTTAATCTAGAAATTTAAAAAATTTATTTGTTATAAATAAAAAATATTTTTAACATAATTATTTGAATTTTTCTTCAAATCTGGTATATTATAAATACTATCGGGAATGATAGTAAGTATATTTTTTTAAACAGGGGGATTAAACAATGAAAATTAAAAAAGTATTACCAGTATTAGCACTATCTCTAGCATTAGTTGGATGTGGAAATAAAGCTGAAACAACATCAAACTCAAACGCAGCAAGCACACCTGCTTCTACTACAACAACAGAAAAAGCTGATTCAAACGCTAGTACAACAGATTCAAACGCAGCAAGCACACCTTCATCAAACGATGCAAGCACACCTGCTTCAGACGCTGGATCAAATAAATAATTAAAATTTATATAAAAAAAGAGCAAGAATTACTTGCTCTTTTTTTGTTTATTTTAATTTCATAAATTTATATGAAAATATCAGTAAGATACATATAATAATTTTTCAGACTTTCATTAATTTTCTATTATCAACTAATACTTCTTCTCCATTATCAAATTTTACCTTTGTAAAATCAAAAAAGTCCCAATCTATCACTATTCCAACTTCACCTTTACTAATACTCCAATTTAAATCTTCAGTTAACATTACTTTGTCGCCTTTTTCAAATTCTGCCATTTTTTCCACCTCTCTTTTTTTAATTTCCAAGACCTACTACAACAATTTTTCTCTAATAAATTTATATCACTTCCTTTTTTATATTCTATATATTAAACTTAACACATTAATATATTAAATACTCAGTATTATAAAACCAAAATATTTTTATCTCAAAAAATATTAGTCTATTAGTAATTTTCTTAAAATTTCAAAAGTATTTAAATACTTTTAAAAATATATCGATTTAATGTAAAATAAGTTTATAGAGTATAAGTATTTTAGGTGATTTTATGAAATATGATTTATTAAAAAAGGAATTTGCTTATTTTGGTTCATTTATGATTTGGGATAATTCAATTCAAAAAAATGGACTTCCTAAAAAATTAGATAATAAAGAATTTAGAGATGAGAGACTGAATAGTGATTTTATATATTTAGCTATGAATATTAGGCTTGATAAGAAAAATTTTAAAGATATTGATAATGATTTTCTAACCAATGATGAAATTTTCACTTCTGATATGCCAGCTTTTTGTAGTTTTCATTCCTTAGATGATGGAAAATACAATAATACTCCTTATACAAGACTTAACAAATTATATTCAAATACCGTTTTGGAAGGAGCATATATTACAGATTTTTTCAAAGTTGCTCCAAATTCAAAAATACCAAATGGTTATGCTACAAAAACTTCTGATGAAGTTTTCCTATATTTATATTCTTTAAGCAAGGAAGATAGGGATAATTTTCTTAGATACCAACTCCTAGCCCTTGAAAGGGAGCTTGAACTCTTAGAGATTGAAAATCCTAAATTTATAGTTATGGAGTTAATTTATGATCTTGTTAAATATTCTTTTGATAAGTTTGTAAATAAAAAAGATTTTCCAAATCTTTATAGAGCAAAGATTGTTGATAAACCTTCAAGTTTTGGTACAGTTTTAAATAAATATCAAAGAGATATTATCCATATTTTCTTAAAAAATTTAGATTACAATTCTTATCCTGAATTTTTGATAGCTTATTTAGAAAAATATAGCCAAGATATAGTAGATTTGAAATTTATTAAAAACAAAGCAGATTTAATGGCAATTTTTTATATTTGCCTTGAAGATTATGATGATTTTCCTAATGATATAAAATCTTATCTAGATAAAATCAAAATATCTTATAAGGATTTGATAGAAAATATCAAAAAATCTTTTTCAAAAGACTTTATCTATGAACTTATAAAAAATTTTCCTTTTATTTATTCAGATGAATCTATGTGGAATGAATACATAGAAAAATTTTATAAAGATTTGGCTGAGGATGGGATGCTTATTAAGCTTAGTCAAAATCTTTCCTATATAATAAATTTATTTAAAGTTAAAGAAATGGAAAATTCATATTTTTTAACAAAAGATTTTGATACCTATATATTCCTATTCTTATTTAAAAAAGCTCTAAATTTACAGGGTAATATTTATTATAAGGAAGATGTTAAAGATTTAAAATTCCCTAACTTTTTTTCCAAAATTAACGAGATAAATTACAAGGCTGTTGAAAAAATACTAGATGAAAATATATTTTCTTTTATAAATTTATTGCTTTCTTATGAGGATTTTAATAGTTTGTACTTTAAAAATTTAAAAGAAAAATTGTTTAATAAGGATCTTTATAGGCTTATTAATTTTAATAATGATAATATTTTAATATCTATAGGAAAAAAATCTGATCAAATAGAATATGAGTATTATGATGATAAGTGCAATCTATTTCTTAAAGAAATTATTGAAAAGAAAAATTTAAAGGATAATCCCCTAACACTATCATTAAATGAGAATGCTAAAATCAAAAAATCACTCAAACTTTCTGATTTTTTATTATCTATTAAAAGGGGATATCCTACTGTTGAGCTTAATGATGATTGGGTAAATAATTCAAATTCCAAAAAAGGAGTAAAATATTTATCTAATTCCAATATTAACAAGGGCTTTGTTGATCATAGAAATTGTCTTGTTTACGAATTAATAGATGAAGATAAGGAAAAATCTTATAACTATGCCGAAAAAGGCGATATTATAATCACCAAAAACTCCCCCTACTCAGCATCAATTGTCGATAGGGACGAAAAATATCTGGTAAATGATAACTGTTTTATCTTGAAAGTTGATAAAAATAAAATTGACCCTTTTTATATACTTGCTTTTTTATCATCAAAAAAATTAATAAGGTCAATAAATACCAATGTCCTATCTATTAAAAAAATAAAATCCTTACCAATCAACTTACATTCTAGCTCTGATATAGAAGATATTTCAGCTAAGATGAAAAAAATAATAATAGATTTAGAAGTTCTTTATGAAAATTTCTTAAAGCTAGATCACAACAGAAAAAATGTTTTTAATTCTGAAAAAAAACTTAAATAATTTTATACAAAAAAATCATCCTTTATTTCAAGGATGATTTTTTAATTAATCTATAATTAATTTTTAATTTGTAATTTTACTGTAGATGTTAAGACATCTGAGTAACTATAAGATACAGTTCTTTCTGTATCAAAAGCATTATTTACTTTTATTGTAAATACACTTGGGAAAGCATCTAAAATTACACCGCTTTTGGTTACAATTCTTTTTCTTCCTTTATCAGCCTTTAGTGTTACTTCTTTTCCTACGTTTTTTTCAACTTCTGTTCTTATTTCATTAACTGATTTATATTCCATATACCCACCTTCCATGCATTTGTACTTATTATACTATGAAATTGTGGATAAGTCAAATTAGCATAATATTATACGCTAGATTAAATTTCTTGTCAAATATTTTTATAAAAGGCCCTGTAAGCTGTAAATGTAGAGTAAAAATCTGCTTTTGAAATTAATTCTATTGGGGCATGCATGGAAATTACTGGTGTTCCACAATCAACTACATCCATTCCATATTCTGCAAGAATATAGGCTATTGTTCCTCCACCACCTTGGTCAACTTTTCCAAGCTCTCCTGTTTGGAAAATTACTCCATCTTTATTAAAGGCAAGTCTAACTTCTGATAAATATTCTGCATCAGCATCATTTGATCCACCTTTTCCACCGGAACCTGTGTATTTTGTAAGGGCAACTCCATGAGAAATTTGAGCTGAATTTTGACTTTCTGTTGCATCTTTAAAGTTTGGATCTTCTGCTAAGGTTACGTCAGCTGATAAAACTTTTGAATTTCTCAAAGCTCTTTTAAATTTGATTAAATCAAATTCTTCTTTTAAATTCATTATTTCTAGTAGGGTGTTTTCAAAAAATTGTGAAGTCATACCAGTAGCACCTACTGATCCAATTTCTTCCTTGTCAACAAATAATCCTACCAAAGTTTTTTTAGTTTTATCTATGTCAAGAAGGGCTCTCAAAGCTGCGTATGAGCAAACCCTATCGTCGTGGCCATGAGAGGCAATCATTGACCTATCAAAACCAACTTCTCTTGCTTTTCCTGCGGGAACTACTTCAAGTTCAGCTGTTATAAAGTCTTCTTCTTCGATGCCGTATTTTTCATTTAATATTTTTAAAATATTTTTCTTTACAGGATTTTCTTTTTCATCCAAAAGTGGTCTATTTCCTACAATTATTGATAGTTGTTCACCTGTTACAACTTCTTCAGCAGGTTTTGTCATTAATTTTTTGGATAGGTGGATTAAAAGTTCGGATATATAAAATACTGGCTCATCTTCCTTATCTCCAAGAGAAATTTCTACCTTATCTCCATTTTTTGTAAAAACTACTCCGTGAAGGGCAAGAGGCATATTTGTCCAATTATATTTTTTCACTCCCCCATAATAGTGAGTTTTTAAATATCCGATTCCATTTTCTTCCATTAATGGTACAGGTTTTAAGTCAAGTCTTGGTGAATCGATATGGCCTCCAACAATTGCAAGTCCCTTTTCCAAGTCTTCTTCTCCTATGTGAAACATAACTACAGCTTTGTTTTTATTGACTGCATAGATTTTATCACCAGGATTTATTTTTCCAGATTTTATTTTTTCATCTAGGTCAACATAACCTGCCTCTTTTGCATATTTTACAATCTCTTTTGCAGCAAGCCTTTCTGTTTTTGCCTTATCTAGAAAATCCATATAATCTTTTGATAGGCTTTCCAATTCTTTTTCTTGGTCAGAGGATAAATTTTCCCAGACATTTTTTCTTTTGTACTCTGTCATTTTTTCTCCTAAATTAATTTCCAAATATTTTTTGCATATTCAAGAGGATTTTCTATCTCTAGTCCCTCAATGAGTTTTGCTTGGTCAAACAATATATTTACTACCATTTTAAATTCATCTGAATTTTCTTTTAAATCTTTTTCCAAAAGTTCATAGGCCTTGGAGTTTTTGTTAATTTCTAATACCTTTTGGGCCTTTAAATGAGGAGCATTTACTTGGTCTTTCAATGTTTTTTCCATCTCAATTGAAACATCTCCCTTTTGTTTTATCATTGAAATTACATCATCTGATAAGTTTTGGGAAATTTTTACATCAACAACTTCTTCTGGTAAAATTTCTTTTATTTTTTCAATAAGATCCTTATTTTCTTCATTTACTTCTTCATTTTCATCAACTTCGTTTATTGATTTAAATGAAATATCCTTGTATGAATTTAGCATTTTTATTAAAAATTCATCTAGTTTTTGGTCAAGAAGTAAAACGTCCTTATCATCATCCACAGATTTTAGGGCTGGGGAATTTTTAATTTTTTCTAGATTTTCTCCAACTGTATAAAGGATATTTTCATCAGTAGATTTCATCTTATCCTTGTATTCTTTCAAAGAAATTAGCTTATCTTCTCTATAAGAATTAAACAATAAAAGATCTTCTAGCCTGTCCTTTTTTGCCCCATAAGATTCATAGATCGCTCCTTTAATATTGTTTCCAAATTCTTTGAAAAATATTTGGTATTTTTCCCTATCATTTTTCATCATATCTAAAAGATGGGATTTTATTTTGTTGTTAATTTGTTTGGCAATAAACCTTAATTCCCTAGTTTCTTGAAGAGTTTCTCTAGAAATATTTAAGGAAATATCATCACTTTCCACAACTCCCTTGGCAAAGGCAAATTCATCATCTAATAAGTCCTCGTGTCTGTCTTTTATTTTTACACCCGATGAATAAAGTTCTAAGCCTTTTTGATAATCTTTGGAATAAAAATCAAAAGGTGCTTTTCTTGGTATATAAATTATTGCCCTAAATTCAACAGTTCCTTCAATATTTAAATGAAGCCATGAAAGTGGATCATCAAATCCGTATCCTTGGTCCTTATAGAAATTTATATAATCATCATCGGTTAAGTCTTTTTTTGATTTTTTCCAAATTGGAATTTCAGAATTTAAAACTTCTACTTCACTGTAATCTTCATATTTTGGATCTTCGTCTGTAGAATCTTTTGTTTTTCTTGATTTTGTAACTTCCATTTTTATAGGATATCTGATGTAATTTGAATATTTTCTAATAAGCTCTTTTATCTTGTATTGATCAAGGTAGATATCATAATTTTCATCATCAGAATTTTCCTTTAAAAATAGGGTAATATCTGTTCCTTGAGATTTTTTATCGGATTTTTCTATCTCATAGCCTTGGGCATTTTCACTTATCCACTTATAAGCTTGGTCATCTTTTTTACTATTTACAACAATCTTATCGCTTACCATAAAGGCAGAATAAAATCCAACTCCAAATTGACCAATAAGGTTATTTAAATCTTCACCTTGAATATCTTTTTTGAAGATTTCAGTACCAGATTTTGCAATAGTTCCAAGATTTTCTTCCAAATCTTTTTCATCCATTCCAATTCCTGTATCCCTAATTGTTAAAGATCTTTTTTCCTTATTTGGGATAATTTCTATATAATAATCCTTCTTGTCAACATTTTTATCTGATTTTAAATCTTTATAATATAATTTATCAATAGCATCTGAGCCGTTTGATATTAATTCTCTAAGAAAAATATCCTTGTTTGTATAGATTGAATTTATCATCAAATCCATGACTTTTTTGGCTTCTGCTTTAAATTCTTTTTTCATAAATCCTCCTTAGCACTTTAAGTCTTCGACTGCTAATACTATACTTAATTTATAGATTATTTCAATTATTTGAATCCTTTACAAGGCTAAAAATTTCAGCTTGAATTTTAATTTGTTCTTTATTTATTTTTTCAATCTCTTCTTTTTGTTTTTTGGATGTAAAAATTGTTTGTAAAATATTAGAAAGAACAAAAACTCCAACAAAAACCATGATTTTTGATTCATTCTTTAAATTTGTATATCTGCCTATAAATAAAAAAATCAGAGCAAGGACTAGGGATTTTAGGAAAAATTTCAAAAATGAATTTTTACTTTTAATCTTTATTAAATCTTGGTCCAATTCTTCTAATTTTTTTCTTAAAGACATAATTTTTTCTAAATTTTTTTCACTCATAATATCACCACAATAATTGTACCCCAATTCCTAGTAAATTACTTTGATTTTTACCATATCTTATAGTAAAATAAATCATAGAAATAAGGAGGGTTTTATGGCTTTAGAAGATAGAAAAAAAGAAAAAGTAGAAATTACACATGATATGTTAATCGGTGATATAATTCAAACAAAACCAGAATCAATTAATACTTTCCTTTCAATCGGAATGGGTTGTATTGCTTGTCCTTCATCATTATATGAAACACTTGATGAAGCTTGCATGGTACACGGAATTGATCCAGATTTTTTGCTTGAACAATTAAATAAATAATTAAAAAATGACTTTTGCTTTTGCAAAAGTCATTTTTTTTACTCAAAATATTTTTCCCATTTATTATCGTAGGTCCAAGCATAATTTCCTCTTTTTTCAGAAATCTTATACTCGTCAAAATCTTTTAAAATTTTTCTAAATGTTCCACTCATTATTATAAGGGCAATTATATTTGGAATTACCATAAGAGCATTCGCAGTATCAGCCACAGACCAGGCAAATTTTAAGCCACCAATTGATCCTACATAGCAAAAACCAATATAAGCATACTTAAAAATTTCAGCAATCTTTGTTGATCCTGTCAAATATTTTACACATCTTTGCCCATAATAACACCAGGAAACTGCAGTTGTAAAGGCAAATAAAATTAAGGCAAGAGAAACTATATATTTTCCTAAAGGAAGAATTTTTGAAAAAGATGCTGCTGTTAGGGCAGCTCCTTCAAGGCCCTTTGTTTCATACAAGCCACTAGTAATTATTACAAGGGCAGTCATTGTACAAATAATCATTGAAGAGACAAAAACTTCAATAGCTCCCCACATTCCCTGCCTAATTGGATGGTCGGTGTGGCTGGTTGCATGGGCCATTGGTGCTGTACCAAGTCCTGCTTCATTTGAAAAAATTCCTCTCGCAAGTCCCCACCTTATAGAAAGTAAAATGGCAGAACCCGTTGCCCCTCCTGCTACAGATTTTCCAGAAAAAGCACAAACAATAATTTCCTTAAAAGCTGGAAGTAAATTTTCAATTTGTAAAATAAGAATTAAAATACAACCGATAATATAAAAAATAGACATAATAGGAACAATTTTTGATGCAAAAGCCCCAATTCTTTTTATACCACCAACAACAACTAAGAGCATAAAAATCACAATCAAAATTCCACCAATATGAAGATTTAAACCAGTCATTGCATTTAAAGATTCAGAAATGGAATTTGATTGAACCAAGGCTCCTGTTCCTATAATTGCTATAAAGGCAAAAAATGAAAAAATCTTGGCCAAAAATTTTGATCCAGCTCCTTTTTCAATGTAATACATGGGTCCACCAATATATTTTCCATCATCATCCGAAACTCTTGTAGCAACCGCCATAGTTACCTCTACCATTTTTGTAGTCATGCAAACAAAACTTGCAATCCACATCCAAAAAATAGCACCAGGCCCACCAAAACCAATTGCTGTTGCAACTCCTACAATATTTCCAGCCCCAATAGTACCTGCTAAAGCCGTAGAAACTGCCTCAAAAGGAGAAATTGAATTTTCATCCGATTTTGAATCCTTAACAAGTCTTCCAAAAGTATTTTTAAAAATATAGGAAAAATTCTTAAAGACCCAAAAATTCGACCTGAAAACTAAAACAAGTCCCCCAAAAAGAAGAGCAACTATCATAGGATACCCCCACAAAAAATCGCTCAACTCACTATTTATTTTTATAATTTTATCCATAGGACAAACCCTCTTTCTAATTTATATACTTTTATTCTTATTATTATAAACCAATTTTTCAAAAATAAAATAATTATTTATAACTTTTTTTATTATAATAAATTTTATGGCATAAAAAAATCAAGGATTTCTCCTTGATTTTAATTTCTTAGTAAAGTAAATTTATATCAATTTATAGCAATCATTGTAATTAAAAAAATGTTTATAATCAAATTATATCCCCCGGAAATTAGCAAAATACTATATTATTTGTAAACAAGTAAGTTTATTAGTCTTGAGCTATATTTTATTAATTTTATAAATAACTTATTCTACAAAACTTCCTCTGCTACTTCTTTTATTAGGGCAATTTTTTTCCATTGGTCTTCTTCTGTAATTTTATTTCCTTCTTCTGTTGAAGAGAAACCACATTGTGGGGAGATTGCTATTTGATCCTTATCTAGGTATTTTTTAGCCTCATTGATTCTAGCTATCAAATCTTCTTTTTTCTCTAAATCTGCCTTCTTACTTGTAACTAGGCCTAGGACAACTTTTTTTCCTTTTGGAACTTTTTTTAAAGCCTCAAAAGATCCTGATCTTTTATCATCATATTCTAAGAAAAATCCATTTACATGCTCATCTTTTAGTAAATAATCTGCGATTTTATCATAGCCACCCTTAAAGTGGAAGGCTGATTTATAATTTCCCCTACAAATATGGGTTAAAACATTTAATCCTTCTGGCGCCTTATCAATTGCCTCATTATTTATTGTCAAATATGTCTTCTTTAATTCTTCAACGTTTTTGCCGTCTTTTTCATATTCTTTTATTGCATCATCATCAACCAAGGCTCCCCAAGTACAATCATCAATTTGAACAGTCTCACAACCTAAATCATGAAGTTCTTTGAAGAATTCTCCATAAGCCTTAGCCACATCTTTTATAAAATCATCTTCATTTTCATAAACCCCGCCTTCTCCAATTTGATTATAAACTGTTCTTAATAATTGGGCAGGAGCAGGTATTGTTTGTTTTGCTTTTATGTCATCTTCTTCAAATTTTTGTACATATTTAAAATGTTCTAAAAATGGGTGGTTTGTACCTGAAATTTTACCTACAATTTTTACTGAATCTGGTCTTAAAACTTCTCCATGAAATTTTATTCTCTTATCTTCTTCTAGAGTATATTTTTCAATTCCGTTTAGCCCCCAGAAAAAGTCATAGTGCCACCAGCTTCTTCTAAATTCACCGTCTGTTATAAATTTAAGACCAGCCTTTTTTTCCTTTTCAATTAATTTTTCAATTTCTTCATCTTCAATTTTTTTAAGGTCAATTTTCCTTAATTAATCCCTTAGAAAAATCTTCTCTAGCTTTTTTTAATCTTTCTGGTCTTAAAAAAGATCCTACAATATCGTATTTGTATGGTGCTCTTACTGTCATTTTTTTCTCCTTAAAAATATAAATTTTTAGGCCTGAGTTAAAATCTGGTTGATATCTTTGTAATAAAAAAGTCCTTACTATAATCAAATGATTATAATAAGGACGAAAATTCCGCGTTACCACCTTAATTGCATAATATTTTATGCCTCTCATCAGATACATTCATATCCTATCTCTATAACGGGAGATCCCGTCTTGTCCTAAATATCGAACAAGCCCATCGGAGTCCATTTTCGTTTTTGCTTTGTTTTATTCCATCTCAGCTTACGGAACTCTCTTTGAAAACTCTACTAAACTACTTTTCTCGTTTTATGGTTTTTTATTCTTCTAACTTGATACTTATTCTAGCAGGGATTTTTTCTTTTGTCAAATTTTTTAATCTTCAAGGCACATTTCATAAATTTTTCTTACATCAGCTGGGCTAAGTTCAATAAAGCCATCGATTTTTTCTTTTTTGCCACAAGCCTTCTTGCTCATTTGGTCAAAATATTTATCATCAATACCAATTTCTTTAAGATTTGAATCAAGACCCAATGTATCAAAGAAAAATTCTTTAACTTTTTCAATTGTTTTCTTAGCTACTTCTATTTGATCAAGATCTTTATCAATATCGAATACATTTACTCCCAAATCATAAAATTTATGGGCTGTTGTTTCATTTAATACGTATTCCATCCATCTTGGTGTTAAAATTGCAAGTCCTAGTCCATGAGTTATATCATAAAAGGCTGAAAGTTCATGCTCTATTGGATGAACTGTCCACTGAGATTTGCTTGATGATGAAATAAATCCATTTATTGCCCAAGAAGATGCCCACATCAAGTTTGTCCTTGCCTCATAATTATTTGGATCTTTCATGGCAATTGGTCCATATTTTATTACAGTTTTCATTAAAGATTCCATCATCCTATCTAGCATATACATTGACCCATATTGGTTGAAATAATTTTCAAAAATATGAGATAAGATATCGCTTGAACCACATGCCGTTTGATATTTACTAACTGTATAAGTAATTTCTGGATTTAAAAATGAAACTTTTGGTCTAGTATCAGGATGGCCTGATGAAAGTTTTTCTTTTGTTTCAGGATTTGTAATAACTCCCCCATTGTCCATTTCAGATCCTGTAGCAGCCATTGTTAAAACTGACAAAAGTGGGATTGCAGGGCTCATTGGTTTTCCTTTAGAAATAAATTCCCAAGGATCAAAATCTGCGAGGGCTCCTGCTGCCATAAATTTTGAGGCATCAATAGTAGATCCACCACCAACTGCAAGAATTGCCCCAATATCATTTTCTTTAATTATTTTGACCCCTTTTCTTACAGAATCAATCCTAGGATTTGGTTCAATCCCAGAAAGTTCAAAAATTTCTACTCCAGAATTTTTAAGTTCTTTTACAACCTTGTCATATACACCATTTTTTTTGATAGATCCTCCCCCATAGGTCAAAAGAACCTTAGATGAATATTTTTTAACTTCTTCTCCTACAAAATCTAAGGCATCTTTTCCAAAATGTATTTTTGTAGGAATACTATAAGTAAAATCTAACATAAATCCTCCTTTATTTTTTATCCTACCTTATTTTTACCCAAAAACTCCTAATAAAATTTTTCAAAAATAAAAGGGCATATTTAATTTTTTGATTAAATATGCCCAAAATTTTATTCTAGTGCTTTTTTAATTTTATTTTTATCGCCTAATTCTACAATTTCTTTTACTTTTTCTTCAGTATCAAATTCTGTAGCAATTTTTGATAAGATTTCTAAGTGTTCGTCGCCCTTTCCTGCTATTCCTATAACAAGATATACTTTTTCATCATTCCAAGTAATTCCGTTTTTATTTACTATAACAACAAGTCCAGTATTTAAAATCTCTGACTTATAGTCATAAGACCCATGAGGAATTGCAAGTCCGTTACCCATATTTGTATGGAATTCTGATTCTTTTTCCTTCATTCCATCTAAATATTTTTCTGTTGTATAGCCACCAGCTACAAATTTTTGGTTAATTTTTATTAGAGCGTCTTCTTTTGTTGTAATTGAATCATCAATTATAATATTATCATTTGGTAAAACTTCCAAACTTGTTTTTAAATCTGATCTTTTTTCATTTAATAATTTTACTACATCATCAAATTCTTTTGGATTTATATAAGATGATATTATAATTCTTGTCTTAGTTGGTGCTTTTTTCTTAGCAGCTTCTGCTAATTCTTTGTGGACAACTATAAGGTCAGCATCATCAGGAATTGATTGGATTGATGTGTGGATTACATCAAGGTCAAATCCTTCATTTTTTAATCTTTTCTTCAATGATGAAGCTGTCATTGCAGATGATCCCATTCCAGCATCACAAGCTACAACAATTTTTTCTATTTCTTTTGAAGAAATTTCATTTCCTACATTTTCATTTAAGTTTTCACTTACTTCTTCCTCATCACCGGTATAATTTCTGTAATATCTTTTTACAAAAATACTTGCAACTAAGAAGGTTACAACTGTAGCTGATAATACTACAATTAACATTGATAAATATTTTCCCTTAGGTGTCATCGCTATTACTGAAAATATTGATGCAGGTGATGGGGTATAAACTGTTCCATAATGAAGAAGTTGCATTACAATAATGTTTGTTGCTTGTCCTGCAATACATGCAATTAAGGTTAGTGGGTTTGATAAAACATATGGGAAGTATATTTCATGAATTCCACCCAAAAATTGAATAATCATTGCACCAGGTGCTGCTTCTTTCATGTTTCCTTTTCCAAATTTCCAATAAGCAAGTAAGATTCCAAGACCAATTCCTGGGTTTCCTATTATCATAAATAATGGAGAATAACCTACTTTTGCAACTTGGGTTAGGCCAAGTGGTGCCATTATACCGTGGTCAATTGCGTTATTTAAAAATAATACCCTACCAGGTTCTATTAATAATGAAACAAGTGGTAAGAATCCTTTGTTCATCAAAAATTCAATTCCACCAGCCATTGCATTTGTAACTGATACTACAACAGGTTCTATAAACAAGAAAGATAGGACACAAATAATTCCACCAAGAATTCCTAGTGAGAAATTATCAACTATCATTTCAAATCCGTTTGGAACCTTATCTTTAACTAAATCATCAAATTTTTTAATTACTAATCCTGAAAATGGACCTACAAGCATAGCACCCAAAAACATTGGTATATCTGCACCAACAACTATACCAAAAGTTCCTATAGCTCCTGCTACAGCCCCTCTTTTTCCATGTACAAGTCCACCACCACTATAACCAATTAAGATTGGTAGAAGGTAGTTTAAAAGTGGTGAAATAAGTTCTGCTATTTTTTTGTTAGGAGCCCATCCTGAATCAATAAAGATTGCAGTAATAAGACCAAAAGCAATAAAAGCTCCTATATTTGGAATTACCATTCCACTTAGAAACGATCCAAATTTCTGAAATTTATCACGAGTATTATTAATATTATTTTCCTTAGCCATAATTTTACCTTTCAAATACTAAATAATTTTTGTCGTTTTTACAATTTTTTTCCTATAATTTTCACTTACCTTATCGCTTATTAGATAATCAAAATCTTCGATTTTAGAAAATGTAAATGATGATACCTTATCAAACTTGCTTGAATCCAAAAGCATAATTTTTGTTTTTGATGTTTCCATCAATCTTTTTTTAAAGGCTGCTTGGTTTTCGTCAAATGTTGAAAACCCTTTCTTCAAATCGAAAGATTCACAAGATATAAAGGCCTTGTCACAATTTATATTATCCAAAAAGCTTAAAGCCTTGGGCCCATTTGTTGAATTAATATCTCTTCCAATAAGTCCACCAACGAATATAAGCTTAAAGGTTGAATTTTCTGACAAAAAATTTGCTATTGCAAAATCATTAATAATCAAAGTTAGCTTATCAAAACTTGTTAGTTTTTTACAAAGCTCAAAACTTGTTGTTCCTGAATCCAAAGCTATGGTGTCATTTTCTTCAACAAGATCAATTGCTTTTTTGGCAATAATAGTTTTTTTATCAGTATTGATTATCTTTTTTTCACTTATAGTTTGGTATTCACCAATCTTTTTATTTAAAATTGCCCCACCGTGGGTCCTAGTAAGTTTGTTGTTTTCTTCCAAAAAAGTCAAATCTGACCTGATTGTTGGCAGAGAAACATTAAATTTCCCTGCCAAATCAGCCACACTTACCTCATTTTTTTCCCTAAGATAAGTTAAAATTTCTATCCTTCTTTGCTCAGTAAACATTATTTTATATCTTCTGTATTAAATTTTTTCCAAGGAATGTTTACTTCTGCACCATTTTCTATTATGTCGTAAATGTGCATTAATAGTGGATATTCTTCCTTATCAATTTTTCCATTTTTATCAAGCACTGTTATAGCTTCACCCATTCTTTTTGAAATTACAACAGATTCTAGGGTAACTCCCTTTAATTCTTCCATAGCCTCATCAAATGAAAGACCACGACCTAAAAGAGTTCCTATTTTCCTTGTTCTTCCACCAAAAACTGTTACGTATAAGTCACCAACACCAAGTTCTATTTGGTTGTCATTTCCGTTTACAAATTCAAGAAGACCTGTCATTTCTTTTGTAGCTTGTGTGAATAATGCTGCTTGAGAATTATAATGAACAGCTCCTATACCTTCTCTTTTTTCAGCTAGACCAACTGCCAAAGTTACTGCCAAAGCATAGGCATTTTTTAAAGCAACTGAAAGCTCAACTGCTCTTACATCTGTAGAAGTTGATATATGATAATAATCTGTTTCGAAAATTTCCTTAAAGAAATTTACTGTATCAATATCTTCTCCACAATAGCAAACTAGTGAATCATCATGGTCTGCAAGTTCATAAGAAGTACAAGGACCACCAACAGCACAAATCTTTCTTTCAATTCCTTTTTCTTTTAATTTCATTTCCCAATATTCAGGATAAGTTAATAAGTTTCCTTCTTCATCATTAACCATTCCCTTTGTTACTGAAATAATTGGAAGTTTTTCATCAATTTTTGGATAAATTTCATCCAACATCCAATCAACACCAAAAGATGATACACCACAAATTACAGCATCAGCCCCTTCCAAAGCCTCATCTAATTCACTTAAATAATAAAATTTAGTGTTTTTGTTTAACTGTCTTTTTAATGTGTTGTGATAAGCAGTTTCTTTTCCTTCTTTGATAATATCATCATCAAGTGGAGATCCTACAAGTCTAATTTCATGACCATTTTCATTTGCAGGCATACTCATTGATGATGCCATCATACCAGCACCGATAAAAACTAATTTCATATTTTCCTTCTTTCTTCGTTTGTTTTTTATTTTTTTCTTTTTCTTTCGTTAACTTAATTATAGCAGCTTTTATAGTCTTGTCAAATGTTTTCATAATTTTTTTAAAAAAATATTTTTTCTTTTATTTACTTTTTTAAATAAAAAAATCTTTTAATCTTGAAATAAATCAAGATTAAAAGATCTTATTTTTTTTACTTTATTAATTTTTAGTTAAAATCTAGCTATCTATATCCAAATCTTCTTTTTTCATAAAGGCTTGGTTGCCAAAATAATCTACTTTTACAAAGTTTTCATTCTCAATAGATAAAATTTTTACGCTAGATTTCTTTTTTATCTTATCCCACTTTTTTAAGGGATTTATCTTTTCGTACATAAAACAATCTCTTTTTACCAAGTAGTATCCGTCAATTTGAAATTCTTTTTTTTGATTTTTTTCCTTAGTTTGGATACTTTCTCCTATTTCTAAAGGATAGTGGTGATTCGATTTTTCTTTACAGGATGAAAATAAAAATAAAATCACTAGGCTTAGGCATATTTTCTTAAATATTGTAAACCACCCCCACAATTGGGCATGATAATTTTTTGTACTCATCTAGGCTATTTTCAAATTTCTCTTTTTTACTTTTATTTTCTTTTACAAAGGCAATTTTCCCATCTTCAAATTTTGTCATTATAAATGAAAGTGATTCATAATTTTCTTCATTTATCAAAATTAAGTCATAGGAATTTTTTATATTTTCCATCATTTCCTTAAACTTTAATGAATTTACAATTTTTGCCATATCATCTTCAATGCTTATATTTAAAATTGATAAGTCACCATCTCTAACTATTATTTTTTCAATATTTTTATCAAAATTATAATTATCTAGGTCTGTAAAGTCTAGGTATAGGGTATTTTTTATCCTTGCACAAGATCTTGCAATTTCTAATCCTTGATTTTGATTTTTTGTTCCTAAATTTATTAGACCCAAAGTTTTTTCTTTTTTATTACAAAGCTTTACTGCAATTTTTTCATAAGTTAATTTATTATTTTTCATCAATAACTCCTAAAAGATCAACTTCTACCTTATCAAAATAATGGTAAGACCTAATTTCCCCAGCAAGAAATTCCTTGGTTACTATAAACAAGAGGGATAGAATTAGGGCCATTAGACCTAAAAATATTCCTATCAAGATAGGTTTTTTACTAGATGTATCTTTGACACTTACATTTTGTAAAACTTCAATATTATCCTTTCCCAAATATTCCTTAATATCTTTTCTAAATTCTTTAATTATTAAATTTAAGGCAAGAGCTGTTTGTTTTTCTCCCTTATCCTTATATTCAAAAGTTATAATTCCAGCTGGTGCATTAATTTCTGTTTCTAAATTATTTTTTAATTTATCAGCAGACTCCTCATCATTCATTTTTTTAGCTACATTCAGGTAAAGATCTTCTGAATTTAAAACTTCCCCATATATATTGGCTAATTTTTCATTTAACATTAAGCTATTATAGGTCAAATCTTCTCCCTTATTTTCTGTAATAAGAACTGCTGCCTTGGCATTGTAATTATTTTTTGTTTTAGAACTTGTGTAAAAGTAACCAATTAGGAAAAATACTAAAGCTGAGATACATATATACTTTAAATTATCTTTGATAATTTTTCCTATTTCTGACGATTTAATTTTTTCCATTTTTTCCTCCTAATTTTTTAGTGATAGTATAGCTTGTTCATTTGTAAAGAAAAATCCATAAGTCGGTGCATTTACCATTAAAAATATGGCGTAGGGCACTATATAAACAAAAATGGACAAGTAAACTAAAAAGTGAACATACTCATCTTCTTTTCTAAGTTTTTTTAATAAAATTGGTAGATAAAGCATTTGAAATATTCCAAAAAAGTTTGAAAATCTAAAGGCTATGGCTGTTGATGACCTAAATACCAACAAAACTATGGCACAAAACCAAATTGCCTTTATGCTTATATCCTCTATAGACATTTTTTTAATTTCTTTTTTATTAAAGTATATTAAGCTAGTTAAAAATAAAAACAAGGCATATAAAATTCTAGGGTCAATAAAGCTCATTTCCTTGGCAAAGGTCCCTTGAAAAGTGTAGCTTGTAATCTTTAAGCTCATAGTACCCATTCCAATAGCAGATAAAATTTGTCCAACAACCATCAAAACTTGCTTGGAAAAAACTGAAACTAAAAAGCTAAGTCCCATAGCTATGATTTGAAAAGTTTTTGATAGGTCAATTTTCATCAAAACAAAAAATGGCAACAAGATAACGGCCGATTTGTGAAAAGAAAGGGCAAGCAAAAGAGCTAATAGAGATTTTATTTTTTTGTTTTTGCTAAATAAGTAAATGCTTAAAAAACCTAGTCCAATAGCCGATGCCGTCCTTGAAGTTTGCATATCAAATTGGATAAAAATCGGCAAAAAAATTATGGCCGACAAGAAAGAATTTTCACTTTCTTTTAGGCAAATATAGGCTGTAGGGGCTATAGATAAAAAATTCATCAAAATAATTATAGCCTGTCTAGAAATTCCCAAAACATTTATAAGATAAGAAGAAATTCTAAAGCCAATTTCAACAGGGTAGGCAGAAAAAACCTTGGATAAGTCAGTTCCTATGTCTTTAGCAAAGTAAAGATAATTATAATAATCAGCATCTCCACTTCCCCTAAGTCCTGCAAATATAAAAAAGACCAAAAACATCAGGCCTGCTGCATATTTTATTTGTTTTTTCTTATCAAAATCAATCATAGAATTAATGGCATATAAGGATAATTCTATACTTGTAAACATCAAAAAACCCATCTTTACTCCTTTTAAAATATTATATCATAGAAAAAAGAAATTTTACTTAAAAAATTAATATAATATTTAAAAGAAGTAGATGGGAAAATTCTTAAAAATTTTATTTTTCCAAATATTTACTTATTATTACCTGGCAATTTCTCATTGCATCTAAGGCTATTTGGTGGTTTTTTTCACTTGTAGCCTTACACAAATTTTCATATACAGTTACTTCTGTATCCAAAAGGGCATTTTTTATTAAAATTGCATTTGATAAAACACATATATCTGTGCAAATACCTGTCATATAAATATTTTTTATTTTTTCTTTTTCATTTAATTTTTTCAAATAATCAACAAGGTCATAAGATCCAAAAGATGGCTTGTCAATTACCTTGTTATTTTTTGTATCAATTCTTATCTGCCAACCGTGAGAGCCCTTAATACAATGAGTAACTGGAAGATGGGATCCTTCAAGACTTTGTAAATAATTTTCATCATGACTATCTCTTGTAAAAATTACCTCTCCATCAAAATTTTCTACTAATTTTTCAATTGGTTTAACAATTTTTTCATTACCATCATTTCCCAAGGCTTCGTCTATAAAATCATTTTGTAAATCAATAACTAATAATACGTCCATGTTTTCTCCTTTTTTATTTAGTATATAATTTAAAATTTTTTTAATCAAATTGATTTTTAATAAAAAAATAAACCTAGCTTTAGCTAAGTTTCAGAGCATATACAAAGTATGAAATTAGATAATATTTTATTTTTAAATAAAAATTAAGCTAAGTACCATCTCGACTAAGTGAGTGAAACGAACGCATGGAGAGATCTCAAGAGATTTCTCCGCTCGTTGCACTCGGTCGAAATGGGAAAATTTTTAGTTTATCCTTCTCTATAAAATTTTTCAATTCCTAATAAGTCTTTTACCTTTTCATTTGAAACTTGGTCTAGGGATTTTTCCTTCCAATTGGCACTTTCCTTATCAATTATCAATGACCTTATGCCCTCTTTCATAGCCCCAGTTTTTCTTGAATATTTTAAAATTTTTAAATCAAGGTCAAAGACCTCATCTTGACTTAAGTCTTTGCATAGGAAATATTTTTCAAATTGAACTTGGAGCATGAAAATATACTTTTGTATTAAATTATCTAAAGTTTTTTGAGCAAAGTCATCATCTTTGTTTTCTTCTAAGCTTTGAAGAATCTCATCAAGGCTTGAAAATGAAAAATATTTTTCAATTTTTCCCATATTTTCATCAAGACTAGAACTTATTTTTTCAGCCTTAAATTCTTCAGTTTGTCTTTTTAATTCTTCTATTAAATTTTGGCCTTGGTAATTTTTTGTAAGCTCTATTAAAATATCCAAGACTTTCTCATAATTTTTAGAATTAATATAAAGATCTGCCAAATTATAGCTTATTAAATCTGAACTTTCTAAACTTTCCCCACAAAGACCAAGATATTGGCCGACATCTTGTGGAAGTTTTGAAAGATGTTTACAAACACCAACATCTGGTACAAAACCAAGTCTAGTTTCTGGCATTGCCCAATTTACACTTTCATCACAAATAATAAAATCAGAATTGATAGTAAGGCCAATTCCTCCTCCCATTACTACTCCAAAATAATGGCTAATAATAGGTTTTTTGTAATTTTTAACATACTCATCAAGGATAAACTCTTTTTGGTAAAATTCGTCCTTATTTTCACACTTATCATTTAAAAGATAGTCATTATAAATGGACTTTAAATCTCCACCAGCACAAAATCCTTTTGGACAAAGTGAATCAAACAAAACAGCCATAATTTTATCATCATCTTCCCATTTTTTTAAAATTTTTTCTATACTTTCTATCATTTCTAAATTCAAGGCATTTAAAACTTTGGGCCTTTCCAAGTAAATAATGCCAAGATTTTCTATAATTTTTTCTTTAATCATTTTTATCACCTATATTTAAGATATTTGAAAAACAAAAATTGTCAAGCTTTTTTACATGAAAAAAGACCCAAAAATGGGTCCTAGTTCTTATCTTAGAGCTGGTCTAAAGTTAGATTTTTTAGCATATTCTTCTGATTTAAACCAAATTATATTTTCATCACTGATTTTATCAAAATCTCTTTGGCCTGGTGTATGATATATAAATTCATTTTTTTTCTTATTGTAAGAATTCATATTTCCCTTTATTTTTGGCCAGCCTTCTGGACAAACAGGTCCCAAACAAAAAGTTCCTTTTTCAAGGCTCATATATTGCTCATTTTTAAGCTTGTAACCTTGACTTAAATTATCTAGATTAGATGAATCTTCCGTGCTTGTTTGATCTTCAATATCAGAAATATCATTGCTATTTGAATTTTCTACTAAATCACTTGGATCTTCTGTCTTTTCTTTACTTTCTTTTAAAGCCCTAAGCTTTTCTAAAATTTCATCAGCCTCTTTTATCAAACTTTGGCTCTCATCTAGAACTTTTTGATCTTCTGGACTGATTTTTCTTGCAAGTCTTATCAAAGCTTGGTTATATGCTTTAATATTTTTATTTTTTGAATTTTCTACCTTTTCAATTGTTTCAATCACATCTTTTTCATAAACTGAATTATCTTGGTCTGCTTTTACATAAAATGGAGTAAAAAATCCTATAATTAAAGCAAGCAATCCAGCTTTTAAAAATTTATTTTTCATTTTATTCTCCTATATACTTCTTATCTTTTTTAAGATAATAAGTGATCCAAATAAAAATATGCCCACCGCTGATAGGCTTTTTACACCAGTTTTTACGTTAGAAGCTTTTCTTTCATTATTTATTGGAGTTTTGCTTAAATTTGATTTGTCTTTATCATCTAATTTAACAAGTTTTGCACCTTTACTAGTACTTTTATTTGATGAGCTTTCTTCTTTTAATAAGTTCTTATATTTTTCATTATAATCTTTTATTAACTTATCAACATCATCTGAACTTAAATTTTCATCTTTTAATCCATCTTTAATTTTATTATATGGGTCAAATAAATTTTTCTTCATGCCCTCATCTAATTTAAAATACCCTTCCAAAACTTCTAAAAGTCTAGTTTTATTTTTAATCAGGTCCAAATTATTGACCTCATCACCCATATGAAAATCTTTAAGATATTCTTTTGGAAGTTTATCTAATAATCCATTAAATTTATCCCTAGCCTCTAAGATTTCCTTTGATTCTTTTTCGCCCTTTAAATTATTCAAATCATTGGTGTTCTTATCTAATTTTTCCACTATTGAATTTGCACTATTAATAATTTCATCCTTAGGACTTGATGCATAAGTGCTTACTTTACTCACACAAAAAGATAAGGACAAAACTGCTACAAAAACAAGTTTTTTCTTTAAATTTTTCATAAATACCCCCACATTTTTTTCTTATCCATATAATACATTATTAATATATAAATTGTCAATTTATAAAAAATACTCTAGTTTTTTAGAATAAATTTAATTTTTATAAATTTGGGGTAAATAAGTAAATAGAATTTGGAGGATTTATGAAAATAAAAAATAAAAATTATATAATTGGACTTGTCATGTTCATCTTGACACTTATTTTCTCTTATATGGGATACAGGGGGATATTTTTTCAATATAAGTACATAGATATTCTAAAAACCCATGATAATCCCTTGGTTTTTGATAAGATTTGCCTTTATATTTGGCCCCTTATTTATATTTTTTCTCTTATATTTTTGCTCTTGCCTTATATAAAAAATCTTACAATGACTGATGAGGAAATTTATTATGAAAAATTGATGCCACTTTTTATTTATTGGAATATGGCGAATGGAATTTATAGTGTTATGGTAAATAATAACTACTTAATGCCTGCCCTAATCGCTATAATGGGATATTCTTTAGTTTTAATTACTATGGTAAGAATAATTGACCAATACAAGGATTTTTCTAAAAAATATAAATATACCATAACAATTCCTACAGGAATCCATACGGGTTTTCTTATATTTTTTGTTTTTACAAATATCTTGATGTATTTGGGCCAAAATAAAAAAGATCCGTCCTCTCTTTTTACAATAATTTTTGCCTTTATTCTATTAATCCTTTTAAGTGCAACAATTATATTTGTCTACAAAGAAAATAAAAATCCTGGTTTAATTATAGGATATTTATGGGCTATGCTTGGAATAATATCAAGGCAAAGACCTAATAAAATAATATATATAGGATCAATTATTTTATTTGCCCTAAGTATAATAATATCTATATATATTAAAAATTTTAAAGAAAAAAATTCTAGCAAGTAGTAATTTGCTAGAATTTTTCTTTATTGTAAAATTTCTTCAACTATGGCAATCGGCTTAGTTTTTTCCTTTGAATAGGTAAAGGTATCATAAAAGCTTTCTATCCAATCCTCTTCTAATTTTTCGTCATGATAAACTAGGCAAAGTGGGTCGCCTTTTTTAACCTTGTCTCCCTTTTTAACTTTCATTTCAAGACCTACTGCATAGTTAATGTTATCTTCTTTTCTCTCACGGCCTCCCCCAAGTTTCATTGATAATATTCCCAAATTCATGGAATGAATATTTTCAATATAGCCTTCATTTTTAGCTTTCATTTCTGTTATAAATTTAGCCTTAGGTAATAATGATGGATTTTCAATTTGATCTACATTTCCACCTTGGTAGGCTACCATTTTTTTAAGTTGGTCAAAGGCCTTACCAGAATTTATGGCATCATTAAGCATTTTTCTTGCCTCACTTTTATCCTTTGCAATTTTTCCTTGCATAAGCATAATTTCTCCAGCAGTTATTACCAATTCTGTAAAATCTTTAGGGCCCTTTCCCCTTACTGTTTCTATAGCTTCTCTTACTTCAAGTGCATTACCAATTGTATTTCCCAAAGGTTGATTCATATCTGTAATCATAGCCCTTGTATCTTTTCCAAGTTTTTTTCCTATATTGATCATTGCCCTTGCAAGTTTTTTTGCATCATCAATTGTATGCATAAAGGCCCCTTCACCATATTTTACATCCAGTAAAATCGTATCAGAACCTGATGCTAGTTTTTTACTCATTATAGATGAGGCAATTAAAGGAATTGAATTTACTGTTGCTGTGACATCTCTTAGGGCATATAATTTTTTATCTGCTGGTACTAATTCTCCAGTTTGTCCTATTATTGCAAATCCTATTTCATTTACTTGTTTTTTAAATTCTTCTTCTGTTAAAAATATATTTAATCCTTCAATTGATTCTAATTTATCTAGGGTTCCTCCTGTATGTCCTAATCCTCTACCACTCATTTTGGCAAGTTTTAGTCCACAAGCTGAAACTATTGCTCCAAGGGCAATTGATGTTTTATCTCCAACTCCTCCTGTAGAATGTTTGTCAGATTTTATTCCTTCTATATCTGATAAATCCATCACATCTCCACTATTCATCATAGCTTCTGCAAGTTTTGCTGTTTCGTGATCTGTCATTCCATTTAATACAATTGCCATTAATAAAGCTGATGTTTGGTAATCTGGAATTGATCCATCTGTTACTCCGCTTATCCAATATCCTATTTCCGCATCTGTTAATTCTTCTTTGTTTTTCTTTTTTTCAATAATATCAACTATTCTCATAATTTCCTCCTTAAAATAGCATCCATATTCCAACTATCATTGATGATAGTAAACTTACACAAAATCCACCAATCATTGCCCTTACTGCAAGTTTTGCAAGGGTTGGTCTTTTTTCTGGACATAGTACAGATATTCCTGATATACAAATTCCTATTGAGCTTACATTTGCAAATCCTGCAAGAGAAACTGCAAGCATTAATCCTGTTCTTGGATTCATTGCATCAAGCATAGGAGCAAGTTTACCAAAAGCAACAAATTCATTTAAAATCAATTTTGAACCTAAAAGCTCTCCAGCCTTAAATACTTCGCTTCCTTCAAGTCCCATTAAATAACCTATTGGGGCAAATATATATGATAAAACCTTTTCAAATGATATATCAAAAACTCCTAGTATTCCATTTAAAAGAGCTACAATTGAGATTATAGCAATTAGTGATGCACCTATTGCCATGGCCATATTCATTCCATCCATAGCTCCTGCTGATAAGGCATCTAATACATTCTCATTATTACCCTTATTATCCATTTTTATTTCGCCAAGCTCTTTAACTTGTTCTGTTTGTGGGCAAATAATTTTTGAAATAATAATTGATCCTATAGGAACAAGAGTTGATGCTATTAATAATGATTGCATAGGTATTCCTAAAGCTGTGTAGCCTGCAATAATAGAAACTGACATTGATCCCATTCCTGATACCAAAACAAGCATTACTTCAGAATCTGTCATTATTTTTAAATATTTTGCAACAAGTATTGGGGAATCTGTTTGTCCCAAAAACATATTTGCTACTGCTACAAAAGATTCAACCTCTGATGTTTTAAATACTTTTCCTATAACCCAACCAATTTTTGATACTATAAATCCTAAAATTCCAACATAATATAAAACTGCAACAAGGGCTGATATAAATACAATATTAGTTAAAGTTTGGAAAGCAAAAATCATTCCTGTTGGTGCTTTTGGATCTCCCAAAGAACCAAATACAAAAGCTATTCCCTCAGCTCCATAAGATAATACTTTTACAACTCCATCAGAAACTGTTGCTATAACAGCTCTTCCTGCAGGAAGTTTAATCAAAAGTCCTGCCAATAAAAATTGGGCAAAAAGAGCAATTGCTATATTTTTAAAATTTATAGCTTTTCTATTTATTGAAATAAGAAACATAAATCCTAAAACAAATAATATGCCCAATAAATTTAGTAATAATTTCATTTTTTACCTCTTTATTTCTTCATAAAAACCTTGACCACTTATTGGACTATCTAAACCAAATATTTGACCAATAGTTTTTCCTATATCTGCAAATGTTTTTCTTTCACCTAGGTTTATTCCTTCTTTTATATCTTTACCAAATACAAGCATTGGCACATATTCTCTTGAATGATCAGTTGATGGAGTAGAAGGATCACAACCATGGTCAGCAGTAATAATTACAATGTCATCATCTTTTAATTTTTCCATCATAAGTCCTAATTGTTGATCAAATTCAGTCATTGCATTTGCGTAGCCATCAACATCATTTCTATGGCCATAGATCATATCAAAATCTACCAAATTAACAAAACAAAGTCCTTTAAAATCTTTGTCCATTAATTTTATGGTAATATCCATTCCATCTTTATTATCTTTCATCGGATGAGTTTCTTTTATAGATTTTCCTGCGAATATATCATAAATTTTACCCACACCAATTGAATCATAATTATTTTCAACCAAACTATCCATAATTGTAGGACCTTGAGGTTCTAGTGAAAAATCATGTCTGTTTCTTGTTCTCTCAAAATTTCCAATTTCACCTACAAAAGGCCTTGCTATTACTCTTCCAACTCCAAGATCATCTTTTAACATATCCCTTGCAATTTGGCAATATTCATATAATTTTTCAACTGGAACTACATCTTCATGAGCTGCTATTTGAAAAACTGAATCAGCTGAAGTATATACTATTAGTCCACCTTCTTCTAGATGTTTTTTTCCATAATCTTTTATAACTTCAGTTCCTGAATAAGGCTTGTTACAATAAACTTTTCTTCCAACTTTTTCGGAAAATTCATCTATAAATTCTTGTGGAAACCCATTTGGAAATGTTGGCATAGGAGTTTTTGATATTATTCCTGCCATTTCCCAATGACCTGTTGTTGTATCTTTTCCATTAGATGCTTCTTTCATTTTTGCAAAAGAAGCTTTTGGATTTTTAATGCTTTTATCAAGCTCAACACCATCAATATTAAATAAGCCTAATTTTTCTAGATTTGGACAGGAAAATTTTGGGCTTTTATAAATTGCTCTTAAAGTATTTGAGCCCTCATCACCAAATTTATCTGCATCTGGCATCTCTCCTATTCCAAAACTATCCAAAACTATTAAAAATACTCTTTTATCTATCATGATTTTTTCCTTTTTTGTTACTTTGTTAACATTTTTACTGCAGAAGATGTTCCAATTCTATCACATCCTGCTTCAATGAAAGCAATCAAATCTTCTTTGCTCTTTACTCCACCACTAGCTTTGATTTTTACATCTTCTCCTATATGTTTTTTAAATAATAAAATATCTTCCATCTTAGCACCGCCTGTACCAAAACCTGTAGAAGTTTTAATATAATTAGCTTTGGCATTTGTTACGGCCTTGCACATTTCTATTTTTTCATCATCTGTTAGGTAACAAGTTTCAACAATAACTTTCAAGATTTTTCCTTGGCAAGTTTTTCTTAAAGCTTTTATTTCATCTTCTACCTTTTGATAATCACCATTTTTAACATCTGATATGTTAATTACCATATCAATTTCGCTTGCCCCATCTTCCATAGCATTTTCTGCCTCTACAATTTTTGATTTTGTTGAATTATATCCAAGAGGAAAGCCAATAACTGTACAAACATTCAAAGATGGATAATTATCTTTTACTCTTTTTATATATGTTTGAGGGATACAAACTGATGCTGTTTGATTTTTAACCGCTTCATCACAAAGAGTTTTTATATCCTCATAACTTGAATATGCTTTTAATAAAGTATGGTCTATGTGTTTAAAAATTTCTTTATTTTCCATTTTTTCTCCTTTTTGAAAATGTTTTTCTTAAAATTATTTTTTAGCATGCTTTGTTTATTTATTTACATTCTATCACGATTTGATAATTTGTCAACATTATTTTGTTATTTTTTTATAATTTGTTGTTATTACAACAACAAAACTTGTCAACTATTGTATTTTTTATTATTTCTAATCATATATGGTACAATATTAATAATAAGGGGATTTATATGAGTAAAAAAGATGATAGGCTAGAAAAAATAATTTCAATTATAAAAGAAAATAATGGAACAAGCGTAAAAGAGCTTGCAAATTTTTTGAATGTTTCTGATATGACCATTAGACGTGATGTAAAAGTTTTGGAAGAAAAAAATATTATTGAAACTTTTCATGGAGCTATTGTATATAATTCTAAAAAAGATAATCCTTTTGAGGATAATAAGTACAATCTTGGAACAAATTCAATGATAAAAGATAGGGAAAAATTTTTAATTGGACAAAAAGCAAGCTCCATGATAAAAGAAGATGACATAATAATTATAGATACCGGTACAACAACAGAAAAATTAAGTCAAGCTATGACAAATGATATAAAATGCACAGCTTTAGTTTTTTCATCAAATAATCTTATAAATTTATTGTTTAAAGATAAAATAGATCTTATAATTGGTGGAGGACTTTTGCATAGGGATTCTGGTATGATTGGATCACCATCTAGTATAGAAATGATAAAAAATATAAGAGCTTCAAAACTTTTTTTGTCAGCTGCTGGAATTCATCCAAAACTAGGACTTACTTGTGAAAATTCTTATGAGCTTGAAAGTAAAAAAATAATTATCAAAAATTCTTTAGAAGTAATACTTTTAATTGATTCATCTAAGTTTGGTCAAGTAAAATCTACACATTTTGCAGAACTTGATGATATAGATAAGATAATAACCGATGATAAAATAGATGATGAGTGGAAAGAAATCATAGAAGATAAAGGTATAGAACTTATTATAGCTTAGTGAATTTAAATATATAAAAAATACTAGAAAATTTATGGTTTAATAAATTTTCTAGTATTTTTTATATATATTTTTTATTTTCCAATAATTTTTCTATATTTTTATTAAGTCTATCAAGCTGTTTTATCATAAGCCAATTTTGTGCGTATAGGGCATTGATCCCTCCACCAGCAAACATACTTGAATTATTAAAAATAATCTCTAAATCTTCTTTTCTTATATCTTTTAGTTCATAATAATCCACTATTTGTTCAAATGCCTTTTCATTTTTCCTATCAAAAATTGCCATATTTTCCTCCAATCTATATAATATTTTTTACCCAATTTAAAATTATATAGATAAATTTCTTTTTATTGTGATATTATCTATATAGGAGGATTTTATGATAAAAAAATTGATTAAAATTTTTAAGCCTAATCTTTTCAGGGTATTTATCTTACTTATTTTGTTTTTAACAATGGGGGCTTATTTTTTAAAAACTAATATGAGCGGTGGACTTCTTCTAGTTGGAGATTTAATTTTTATCTTTGTAACTCTGCTTTTTTCAGATCATTTTGACTTGTACAAGAGTAAAAAATATAAAAACCAGTTTTTGCTTGCAGTTTTTTTTACCATTATTATAATTATGATCTTATCTATGGTTTTAGTTTATCTTGATATGGATGTGAATGATTTTAAGGGATTTAAGTCTATTTCTTTTAACTTATATATGCTAACAGGAGCCTATATTTTATCCCTCTTTTATAAGGAAATTAGATATTTTTTGGATACAAAAGCAAAAAAATAAGAAGGAGTCCTTCTTATTTTTTTAATATATCCAAGGGATCTATAGCTTGAGGAGATATGGATAATTTATTTTTGCTATTATAAAAGACAAAGATTGGAAAATTTGTATTTCCATCTTCTATATTTTCTACCAAGGTTTCCATAAAAAATTTCAAATCATTTTGGCTTATATCCTTTTGACTCTTATCTTGGTTAAAAATCCAAAATGGTGATAAGGGTTTAAATTCTTTTATATCTAAAAGTACTCCTGCATTTTGGTTTATATTTGAAAAACTTACCCCAAAAGCATAAATTCCATTTTCATGGTCTTCCTTTTGGTCTATATTTACATTTTCTGGTATCTTTACCACGTCAATTTCCATTACACTTGTAATTTTTCCATTATTTTTTTCAAATTTTTCTAATATTTTATCCTTATCTAATTGTTTTTTTACTAAATTATAATATTTTTTATCTTTTAACATTTTCACTCCTTTTTTAAGTAAAATTTTAGGGATGAAATTAACTTACATCCCCAATATTTTTTATTTAATTTTCTATTTCTTTTAATTCTAAACTTTCTATAGAATCTTCTTTTGCCTTATCTTCTTCTTTTTCTGGTATTAATAGGTTCATCAAAATAGCACAGATTGTTGAAAGTACAACTGGTGATGATCCGATTGCTATTGAAAGTCCTTCTGGCATAAAGGAAACTCCTGCTATTTGTGCGCTTGATACAACTGATGTAAATCCAATTCCAAGTGCTATTGATACTCCAACAATTGAAGTATTTCTTGCAGATAGGGGTTGGCTTGTTATCATCCTAATCCCATTCATTGTTATAGCAGCAAAAATTGAAAGGGTTGCTCCTCCCAAAACTGGATATGGGATTGTTGTAAGGATTGATGATAATTTTGGCACAAGTCCTGACACCAAAATTATTAATGAAGCAAGGGTAAATACTTTTTTATTTATAACCTTATTTATTGAAACAATTCCTGCATTTTGTGAAAATGTTGCTGTTGGAAGGCAACCAAGTGCAGCTAAAAATATATTTGCCACACCAAAACCTATAGTTCCACCACTCAATTCTCTTTTTGAAGGAATCCTATTCATTCCTCCAACAGTTGTTGAGGTCATATCTCCTATTCCTTCAATGGCTGTTACAATAAATATAATTGTTATTGAAAAAATTGCTGATGGCTCAAAGGATATTCCAAAATGAAATGGTTCAACAACAGAAATCCATCCGGCTTGACTTACTGATGAAAAATCAACCATATTAAAAAATAAGGAAATTATGTATCCAATTATTATTGCAAATAATACATTAGCAAGTTTTACCATTCCCTTTCCAAAATGGGTAAAGCCTAGGGATAAAATTAAAGTTATTCCTCCAACAAGCCAATTTTGCCATGCTCCCCATCCAGCTACATCCACGCTTCCTGCTCCTCCAATATTTGTAATTGCAATTGGATAAAGTGAAAGACCAATTACAAGAACAACTGTTCCTGAAACAAGGGGTGGGAAAAGTGGCATTATGTATTTTAATCCAAGCCCAAAAAGTATGGCACAAATTCCTCCTATTACTTGAGCTCCAAGAACTATGGCCACAACTTCTTTGGGTCCTCTTGCTCCAAACTGACTTGAAAGTGCAATCATAGTTGGAACATAGGAAAAGGAAACTCCAAAAATCATGGGAAGTTTTGACCCAATTTTTTTTATAGGATAAATCATAAGTAAGCTTGTTAGGGCTGATCCTATAAGAGAAATTTGAATCATGATAATTGTGTCTGAAGGATTAAGTCCTGCTGCTCCAGCAAAAATTAAAGTTGGAGTTATACATCCTGCTATCATTGCTATAACATGTTGAAAAGCAAGAGGCAAGGACTCTCTTAAAGTTGCATCTCCATCAAAACTAAAAAGTCCGTTAAGTGATTTGTTTTTTTCCATATTCTTCTCTTTCATATAAAATTTTTCGTTTAATTTAATCAATTAAAATGCCAATAAAAATTGCTTTTTATAATTGATATAGTAACAAAATACATAATAAGAATATCATAGGATAAAAATTATTACAAACCTTTAAAAAATTTATTTTAAAAAATCTAAATTAATATTTTTCATTAAATTTTTCAAGGTCTAAAAAATAAAATATAAATAAGGAAATTAGAGGAAGAAGGGCGTGCGATAGTATATAAGAATAATTAATAAAATTTAAGGCCTTTTGTCCTTGATCTAATATTTGTCCATCAAATTGACCAATTTTTAAAAAAATTCCACTTATAAAAACTCCCAAGCCAGATCCTAATTTTATGGAAAAAGTTGTTAATGAATAAATTGTTCCAGTAAGTTTTTTCCCATTTTTTTTAAAAGAAGAATCATCAATTTCTGCTATTATTGCATTTAAAACTCCTGTTTGAGGAGCTGTACCCAAAGATTTTAAAAATATCCCCAATAAAAATAAAATAAATGATTTTCTTACAAGAGAGATAATTAAAATAAATCCCCCAATCAAACCTATACTATGGCCTAATATTCCAGCATCTCTCATAGATAATCTTTTAGTAATCTTTGGTATAAAGGGAAGGGCACATATTATTGGTAGATAGGTGAAAATATTTATTGTAATAAGCCTATCTGTATTTTTTAAACTGTATTTTGCAAAGTAAGCCATCATAGTTGATGAAAGAGCAATTGATAAGTAGGTGAAAATATGGAGAAAAAATATGAGGATAAAATATTTATTTTTAAGTAAAATTTTTAGGCTTTGGAAAACTTTAAAATCACTTTTTATCTCTTCATCTTTAAGCTCTTTTACTGAAAATACAGGAATAAGTAAAAATATAAGGGCGATAATTGAATAAATAAGGGCAAGCTTTGACCAAGCTTTTTCTCCCTTACCAAAATAAGCTATCAAATTAAGGCTATAAGAGTTTATAAAAACTATGGCTATCATGGCAAAAAAATACCTAAAAGATCCCATCTCAACCCTATCTTCCTTATTTTTAGTACAAAGGGCTGTCATAGCCGAATAGGAAATATTATTCATAGTATAAAAAACTGTTCCAAGCAAGGAATAAATTAAAAATACATAGGCATATTTTCCATTTTGACTGAAATCATCTCTCACATTAAACAAAAGATAGGTAAAAATCACAGTCGGAAAAATTGAAATCAGATACCAAATTTTTGCCTTGCCCATTTTACTATTGGTTTTATCAATAATTCTTCCCATTATTATGTCACTTATTCCATCAAAAATTTTTGATACCATAAACAAGGACCCAATTATGGCAGGGTCAATTTTTATAATATTTGTGCAATAAAGCATTATAAAAGAAGATATAAAAGTCCAAGAAAAATTGGACCCAATATCTCCCAAGCCATAGCCTATTTTTTGAATTTTTTTCAATCTTTTTTCTCTTTCCATATTCATTCCTTAAATTTATAAAAATCCTTGCCAAATTTGACAAGGACCTTATTAATCAGCATGTGGGGAAATTTTTAAATCTAAAAACAAGTCATTATATAATATTGTTCTTTCCTTGCCAAGGTTTTTAAAAACTTCCAACTTTTCTATATCTTCATCGTCTGGATACAAGGTCTTATCATCTCTTGCTTCTTTGTCAATATATTTCATTGCCTTTTTGTTTGGAGTTGGATACCAAACATAATCTGCATTTTTTGCTGCAACTTCTGGCCTTAAAAGATAATTTATTAAGGCGTAAGCCCCCTTGGTATTTTTTGATGTTTTTGGAATAACCATGGTATCAAACCAAATATTTGATCCTTCTTTTGGAATCGTGTAAGAAAGATTTTTATTAATAGATTCTGCCATTGAGGCCTCTCCAGAAAATGTAATTCCAACATCAGCCTCGCCTTGGGCCATGTACATTCTTATCTCATCAGCAAGGATTGCCTTTACATTTTTCATAAAACCAACTAATTCATCCTTAGTTTGCCTTAAAACTTTCTCATCAGTTTCATTTAAAGATCTTCCATTTGCCAAAAGTCCAATTCCCAATGTTTCCCTTGCCCCATCAAAGGATAAGATTTCACCCTCAAATTTAGGATCCCACAAATTTTTCCAAGATGAAAAATCTTCTTTTTTGTACTTTTTGTTGTTATAAATTATACCAAAAGATCCCCAAAAATACGGAATTGAATATTGGTTATTTGGATCATATGATAAGTTTAAAAATCTAGAGTCTATATTATCAAGACCCTTTATTTTTTTGTGGTCTAATTTTTTCAAAAGTTTCTTATCTTTCATCATCTCAACCGTATATTCTGATGGAAAGGCCAAGTCATAGGAAGTTTTTCCCTGCTCCACTTTTGCCATCATGGCCTCGTTAGAATCGAAAGTTTCATATATTACGTGATAGCCTGTTTCTTTTTCAAAATCCTTTATAATTTGAGGATCGATATAGTCTCCCCAATTATAAAAATAAATATTTTTCGAATCCTGGTCTTTTTCTTTTTCGTTTAATTTTTTTTGTCCCAAAAATAAAAGAAGACCAATAGTTAAAATTCCTATAAAAAATTTATAAACCTTATTCATCTTGCTCTCCTTTTTTCTTCTCTACTCTGTATGACATAATAGCCAATTGCCAAAATTAAGGACAAAATAAAAATCATGGTTGAAAGGGCATTTATTTCTAGAGAAATTCCTGTCCTAACTCTTGAATAAATTTCTACAGAAAGAGTAGAAAATCCTGATCCTGTCACAAAAAATGTAACTGCAAAGTCATCAAGAGAATAGGTTAGAGCCATAAAAAATCCCGCAAAAATTCCACTTGCAATATTTGGAAGGATAATTTTATTTAAAATAGTAATATCATTTGCTCCCAAATCTTCCGCAGCCTTCATCATATCAGAATTTAAGGCGTAAAGTCTTGGTAGAACCATCAAAACCACAATTGGAATCGAAAAGGCAATGTGAGAGAGCAAAACAGAATAAAATCCCATGGGAATTTTTATTAAAAATGAAAATAAAATCAAAAATGAGGCCCCCATCATTACATCAGGTAAAACCATCAAAACCGAATTTAGGCTTAAAACTTTCTTTTTTAAATTTTTATCCCTCATATAGTAAATTGAAATAGCACCAAGCGTTCCAATAATTGTTGCAATTAAAGATGATAAAAGTCCAATTATTAGGGTATTTATTACAATATTTATTAATCTTTCGTCCTCAAAAACTTTTTTGTAGTATTTTAGGGTAAAGCTTTCAAAAACATTCATATTACCCCCGCTATTAAAGGAATAAAAAATCAAAAATCCTAGGGGTAAGTACATTACTATAAATAAAAAAATCAAGTATAAATTTCCCAGTCCATTTTTTTTATTTTCCATTTTTGACCGCCTTTTTATTTAAAATAGAAATAACTCCAAACATCATAAAAATCAAAACCAAACCAATAGTCGATCCCATGCCCCAATTTTGAGTTACCAAATAATGTTCTTCTACTGCAGCTCCTAGGGTTATAATTTTATTTCCACCAATAATTCTTGTAATCAAAAACAAGGAAAGAGAAGGAATAAAAACAGCTTGACTTGCAGCCATTACACCGTCCATAGAAAGGGGAAGAATTATTTTTCTAAAAGTTTGAAACTTACTTGCTCCCAAATCTTCGCTTGCAATTATATATTCATTTGGAATAGAATCTATAGCCCTAAAAATCGGAATTATCATAAAGGGAAGCTCAACGTAGGATGCAACCAAAATAAAGGCAGGATTTGTAAACAAAACCCCCTTACTTGCAAGTCCTAAAAACCCCATAATACTTCCATTTTTATTAAAAAGTCCAATAAAGGCATAGGCCTTTAAAACCAAATTTATCCAAGTTGGAAGGATTACCAAAAGCAAGATAAAATCTTTGTGCTTAGCCTTGGATAAAAAATACGAAAAAGGATAGGCCCACAAGAGGGTAAAGGCTGTTATCAAAAATGCAGTAAAGATAGAATTAAAGGTCATAATCATATAATTTTTATTTGAAAAATAGGAAATATAATTGTTAAAGGTAAAATTTCCATAAATATCAAAAAATGATTGGTAAATTAATAGAAGAATTGGGGCAATTATAAAAATTAAAATCCAAATATAATAAATAGCTGATAATTTTTGGTATTTTTTAGCCATCATCTTCTCCTATAGCATATTTTTCCATTCTCTTATCAAAATCATCCTCGCTTTCGTTATAGCGCATAACGTGGATATTTTCTGCGTCAAAAGAAATCCCTATATCATCGCCCTCTTCAAAATTTCTTGTTGTATGAATTTTCCACCTAAAGTCAGAAGAATCAAAACAAATTAATTCATTAAAAACTCCCCTGTACAAAATATTATCAATATTTACAACTATATCAGCCTCATCTATTGGAAGAATATTAATATCTTCAGGTCTAATTACAACTTCAACCCTTTCATTTTTATTAATTCCAGCATCAGAGCAGGCAAAAGTTTTATTTGAAAATTCAACCTTATAATCATCAACCATCCTAGCCTTTAAAATGTTACTTTCACCAATAAATTGGGCAACATATCGATTTATCGGCTCATCATAAATATCTTTTGGACTTCCTTGTTGAACAATTTCTCCCTTATCCATTACAAAAATCCAATCGCTCATAGCAAGGGCCTCCTCTTGGTCGTGGGTTACAAAAACAAAAGTAATACCCAGCTCCCATTGCAAATCACGAAGTAAGACCTGCATAGACTTACGAAGCTTCATATCAAGAGCAGACAAGGGCTCATCTAGCAAAAGCACATCAGGTTTATTAACAATTGCACGAGCTATGGCAACTCTTTGCCTTTGTCCACCAGACATTTGAGAAATTTCACGCTTTTCAAAACCAGATAAATTAACCATATCAAGAGCTTTTTTAACCTCTTTTTCTATAATTTTTTTATCAGTTTTTTTAATTTCAAGCCCAAAGGCAACATTATCAAAAACATTCATGTGAGGAAAAAGAGAATAATTTTGAAAAACAGTATTAACAGTCCTCTTATTTGCAGGTACATTCAAAACATTTTCACCATTTATATAAATTTCTCCAGAATTTGCTTCCAAAAAACCGGCAATAAGGTTTAAAATTGTAGTCTTTCCACAACCAGAAGGTCCCAAAAGGGTATAAAATTTTCCTTTTTCTAATTCCAAATCAACAGATTTTAATATTTCTTCATCATCAAAAAATTTAGAAACCTTCTTTAAAACAACAGAATATTTATTATCACACACATTATCACCCCCATAGTTTCTTTTAAAAGTATAACATAAAAGAAGAAAAAACACTCACAGAATAAAAATCACTTTATTTTTTTTAAAAAAATAAGATGGTTAATTAAATTATAACCATCCTTTTTTTGACACATTGAAATTTAGAAGTATTCTTTATATATTCATTTTTAAAAGGCATCTCTTAAGATATTTGCCAAATCAAATTTTGTAACCAAGGCTGGATTTGTTGGTGTGCACCTATCGTTTAGGGCTGTAAGTGCCATTTTTTCTATAGCATCATGGTAAGATTTTTCATCAATTTTTCCAAGTCCACTTAATTTTTCTGGAATATTGAATTTTTGATTCATTTCTTTTATCACTTTGATTAGGCAAGTGTAGTCCCTATGGTTTAGTTCTTGAGCTAATTTATCTAATTTTTTTCTAGCCTCTTCTGAATTTTTACAATTATATTCTATTACATAAGGAAGAAGTATTGCATTTAATCTACCATGAGAAATATGGAAAGTTCCACCAATAGTGTGGGCTAGAGAATGGTTAATTCCAAGTCCTGCATTATTAAAGGCAATTCCTGCCATGTTTGAAACTTCTAGCATCTTTTCTCTAAGTTTTAGCCTATCTCCATCATCATAAACTTTTGGTAAAATTTCAAATACTGTTTCTATGCAAGTTTTTGAAAAAGTATCAGTATATATTGATGAGTTTTTGCTAATATAAGCCTCTATTGCGTGAGTAAGTACATCCATTCCTGTATCAGCTGTAATGAAATTTGGCACAGTTTTTGTAAATTTTGGAATTAATAGGGCATAATCTGGAAGCATTATATCATCTATTAATACTTTTTTATCATTACCAACTGTTACAACTGCAAAATTTGTAGACTCACTTCCTGTACCTGCTGTTGTAGGAATGGCTACAAAAGTTTTCTTTGTTTTTTCTTCATTGTATATGTCATAAATAATAGCCTTAGTAGCATCGATTGCAGATCCTCCCCCAATTGCACAAATTAAATCAGGATTTGAAGCCTTTAGGGCTTTTTTTCCTTCTTCAATTAATTCTTGGCTAGGGTCTGGTTTTATTTCACTAAAAATATCATAAGAAATATTTCTATCTAATAATCTTGTTACTTGGTCTATCATTCTACTTTCTACTACAAATGGATCTGTTACAAAAAATATTTTATTAACGTCTAAAGAATTTAAAATTTCTAGGCTATCATCTCCAACATTTATAGTAGGTTTTACTGAAAATGTCATTTATTTTCCTCTACTTTCATTTCTATGGGTATTAGTATCTCTGTTACATATTTTTTTTCATCTCTAAAAGTCCAAGAATCCACTACAAATCTTTCTATAACCTCATCTGATAATTTATACCTATATTTTTTAGCCCAACTTCTAAGTTTTTCGTAAGATTTACTTAAATTTTCATATTTTCCAAAATGATAAATTGATCCATAAAATCCATCTTTAATAGTGAAGGTGATTTTCTTATCAAGAATTGGTTTTACTGCTTTTTGTATGTATAGACCCTTTATAGGCCTATGTTCCTTCTCATATTTTAATCTTTTAATATAAGAATCAAAATAAAACATAACAGGACCTGTTATCTTGTTATCCTTACTTTTTACAAAATTTGCAAAGTCTAAATCTAGGACAGTATCTTCATAATAAAAAGAAAAATCTATTGGATAAGAAATTAAATCACTTTTTTTTATATATTTAATACTAGGAGTGTTATTTCCGATTAAAAAAGCTGAAGATGCTTCTGATATTAACTCATTCCAATCTTTTATTATAGTTAATCTTTCTTCTAATCTTTTTATATCATTGCTTGTTCTTTTAATTAGTTCATTAAAAGTTCTACTAACATCATCATAATCTGCATTAAATATAAAATCTCTAATCTCATCCAATGAAAAATCCATAAACTGTAAGTATTTTATTATAGAAATTAAGAGGATAGTATCCTCTGTATAATACCTGTATCCGTTTTCTTTAACTAAGTCAGGTTTAATAAGCCCTATAGTCTCATAATGTCTTAAAGTTCTAGTAGATACATCTGCCTTGTTTGAAGCTTGACCAATGGAATATAATTTTTCTTTATTGATCATTTTTACTCCTTAATCATTTAGTTTTTTAAATAAGTACTTTGTATTTTCATAAATACTTTCTTCCAAGTTATAAGAAGGATCTTTTATCATCTCTTCAATAGCCCACAAGCTTTTTAAAGACAAAGATGAAATTTCTGCTATATAATAATCATTAGATGAAATCCTTTTATCCTCAGTCTCTTTTGGCCTTACTCTTAAGAGTTCCTTTGGAGTATCCGTTGACTTTAAGTTTAATATATTTTTAATATTTTCCAATAAATGAAGCTTAACTGGTGATAAGATTTCTAAATTTTCTTTAATAGATACAAACTTATCCTCATCCGTAAATTCCATCATCCTGGCATATTTATCAAAAATTGGATTAAAAGAATTTTTTTCTGCTTCTTTTAAGTCTTCGTATATATAATTTATAACTTTTTTATTATAAGCTAAATATTGAGCAAGTCTCATAATAAAAAATTCTTTTGGTGAATCCTGGCACACTGCCCTGCCATTAATCCCCCTAATTTGGTCAAAGTTTTTCCATTCAAAATCTAAAATCCAAGAAAGTTCATCGAAAATACATGATAAATTATAATCCTCAACTATATCTTTCATCAAGTTTTTATCAATATTTGTAAATAAATATCTCATATTAATTTCCTTTCACCAAATTAATGGCCCTAATTTGTGGATTTTTAATTGAATTTTGTATTTCAATAGCGTGATTTAATAAAAAATCATCATCTGATCTTGTAATAGACCTATACCTTAATATATCCTTTACATATAGACTTAGTTTCTCACTCAAATAAACAAGGTCTTTTTTATCATTTGATAAGAAAAATTTATTCATATCCTCAAATAACTGGTCAGGATAATACTTAATTTGTACTAGTCTTTTATATCTTAATTTATAATAAGGCATATAAACTTTTGCAAATAAAAAAAGCACTCCAAATAAAGCTTCCATAAACTCAGCCTTTGCAAAAAAAACTGCTGAAATATCACTTCTATCAAGAGATCTTTTTAAGTTATATTGTCCAGCTTGAGCCATTTGAAATAAATAGGCTGCAAGTTTTTTTCTAACTACATCTTCTGGATAAAAATCTAGTAAATATTTTCTATAATCTGAAAATAGACTACAATTATCTAAAAAAATTTCTCCATTAGTAACAGTAGCAAGGAAAGATTCTGGAATTTTTAAAAAATCTATATCATTAATTGGAAACTTCCTATATGATGTGTATTTTTCATAAAAATCTTCTAAAGAAAATAAGCCCACTCTTTTATCTGAAAGCTTTGAATCTACTCTCTCAAAGCCTAAAAATTCCTTAGGTAATTTTTTGAGTACAGACTCAATTTTATTTTTATAAATTTTTACATCATCTTCTTTTAACCAAATGCAAAATCCAGGACCAAAATCATGATCTTTTGAAATATCATCATCAAGACCAAAACATTCAGAGCCTTCTCCTACAAGTCCAATTGATGCAATATCTAAAATTTCTGGACAAGTGTCTTTAAATATAGGATAGGCTATATCATTAAAATATTTTTTTGATAATTCAATACCTTTCATGACATAGCCCTTTGTTTTTTAGCTTGATTAAGGTTTTTAACTAAAATATCCCTTACTGGACCCTTACCGACAGTTTCATCAAATACCTCTAAGGCTTTTTCGTAATAATATATAGATGTATAGTATTCTTTATTATTATAGTAAATATTGGCAGCTGTTGCATAAGCGTTAGCCAAGTGTGGAAGTCTTAATTTATTTTTTTCATAATAAAATATAGCCTCATTGGCATTTACCAAGGCCTTGCCAAACTTCTTTTTGAGTATTAAAATCTCTGCAAGATTAATTTTAGACACAGCTATCTTTTCTCCATTTTCTATAATTTTTAGGGCATTTTCAATATCTTCTTGGGCTAAATCAAGCATGTTTTTTGCCCTATAAGCCTGAGACCTATTATTATATACGCTTGCCATCAAATATTTTGTATCTTCAAGTTCTTTTAAAATATTTTCAGTTTCATTTAAATTTTTAATTGCCATGTCATAGTTTTTAGCAACAATATCGCAGTTTGATATATTTATTAGAAGACTGGCATAATCTTTTGAAATAAATCCGTAGCTGTCTAACACTAATTTTTGTATTACTTTATAAATCTTATAAGCAAAGTCTGTTTGACCCTTTACTCTAAGAAAAGATGCGAGCTCATTACCGACAGCGATAATGGCTCTTTCATCTTTTAAACTTATAGTTTTAGAAAATTCTTCCATCAAAAATAGAATAACTTCCTTGCCATTTGATTTATTAAACTTTAGCTTTAAATCTTTATAAAAGTTTGATAAATCATATTTCATGATTCTTATTTATTTTTTGGTAAAATTGTTTCAACTTCTGTATGTGGTCTTGGAATTACGTGAACTGAAATTAATTCTCCAACTCTTTGTGCTGCTGCAGCTCCTGCATCTGTTGCTGCCTTTACAGCTCCTACATCTCCTCTAACTAAAACTGTTACAAGTCCTCCACCAACATGTTCTTTTCCTACAAGAGTAACGTTAGCTGCTTTTACCATAGCATCTGCTGCTTCAATACTTCCTACTAATCCTTTTGTTTCGATCATTCCTAAAGCTTCGTTCATTTTTTCTCTCCTTTATATTTTTTATTTTTTTATTAACTTATTTATTCACCTTTGAAGGCATTTACTAGTGAGTCTACCATTTCTTTTAATTCTTCTAGGTTTATCTCACCTGTTTCATTAAAGTTTGAAGATCTTTTTTCTTCTTCTGTTTTACAATTATTACAACCTGTTGAATATTCAAAATATTTTGGTTGATTTCCATAGTTTGGTAATGAGTTATTATTTATTGAGGAATTATTTCCGTGATATTTTTTGAATAATTCATCTTCTTCAACAAGTTTATCAGCATCTTTTACTCCATAAACTAATTTTTTGAAGTTAACAAGGTGTTTTGGACCAACATTTTCTGATACACTTGATCCTCCCATTGTTCCACATCCTAAGGTTAAAGCTATTGGAAGGCCTGTTGTAAGTCCTGTTCCTCCCATTGTTCCACCAGTATTTACAAGAATTCTACTTGCTGGTTTTATAGCAAATTTTCTTGCAATTTCTTTATCTTCTGTATGTAGGCTCATTGTGTGTCCTATACCATTTTCTAGAAGTTTAAATGAAAGATCGCAAGCTTCCTTCCAATCATTTACTGTGTAAAATCCTAGTACTGATGTTAATTTTTCATAAGATAGTGGATATTCTTTTCCAACTCCATATTGTTCACCAACAAGTACTCTAGTTCCACTTGGTATGCTAATTCCTGCAGCATCTGCTATAACTTTTGCACTTCTTCCTACAAAGTTAGGATTCATTGCTGTTCCATTTCTAAATAATAAGGCACAAACTTTTTTACATTCCTCATCAGTCATGAAATATGCACCAGCTTTTTCAAATTCTGATACAACTTCTTGTCTATTTGATCTTTCAACAATTAATGATTGTTCTGATGCACAAATTGTTCCATTATCAAAAGTTTTTGATGCCATTATATTTCTAACAGCTTTTTTGATATCAGCAGTTTTTTCTATATAAGCTGGAGAGTTTCCTGCTCCTACTCCTATAGCTGGTTTTCCAGCAGAATATGCTGCTTTTACCATTGCTGGACCACCTGTAGCTATGATTAATTTTACTTCATCAGCATGCATCAACTCATTTGTTGCATCCATTGAAAGTTTTGTTAATCCTTGTACTATATTTTCTGGTGCCCCTGCCTTTACAGCTGCTTCATTTACTATCTCAATTGCTCTTGATGTACATTTACTAGCTTTTGGATGTGGACTAAAGATTATAGGGTTTCTAGATTTTATAGCTATCATTGAGTTGTATAAAACTGTTGATGTTGGATTTGTTGATGGAACAATTCCCATTACCAAACCAACTGGATCTGCTATAGTTATAACTTGACCTTCTTGGTCAGCATCTACTATTCCTATAGTTTGTTGATTTTTAATTTCTTCATATAAAAGTCCACTTGCCATGTGGTTTTTATAAATTTTATCTTCTACTTTTCCAAAACCTGTTTCTTCTACAGCAATTTCTGCTAATTCTTTTGCATGAATTTCTCCAGCTTCTGCAATTGCTTTTATTATTTTATCGATTTGATCGAATGTATAATCTCTTAATTTTTTTTCTGCTTCAGCTCCTTTTCTAGCAAGATCTCTTGCTGCTTGGATTGAAGATAGATCAAAATCTAATTCTGCCATGCTTACCTTCTTTCTAATTTATTTTTATTATTCTTTGTGTGGTAAGATTGTTTCAACTTCTGTATGTGGTCTTGGAATTACGTGAACTGAAATTAATTCTCCAACTCTTTGTGCTGCTGCAGCTCCTGCATCTGTTGCTGCTTTTACAGCTCCTACATCTCCTCTAACTAAAACTGTTACAAGTCCTCCACCGATGTTTTCTTTTCCCATCAATGTAACGTTAGCTGCTTTTACCATAGCATCTGCTGCTTCGATACTTCCTACTAAACCTTTTGTTTCAATCATTCCTAATGCGTCTAATTGTGCCATTTTTTTAGTCTCCTTTTTTTCTTCTTTTTTTACATTTTTATTTGTATTTTTTTTGCTTACTTCTGTCTTTACTTCTTGGTCTTTTGTAGCTTCAGTTTTCTTTGCTACTTCTTGTTTTTTCTCTGTCATCTAAACCCCTTATACTATAATTTCTATAAAGTCTTTAGGACCTAAGCCTAGAGCGTTAGCTTCTTCTTGATCAATGTGACAATCAAGATATCCATTATCTCCAACCCTAATACTTACATTTTCAAGTATTGCCGATCTTTCGCCTTTAGTTCTTATCGAAACTATATCTCCATTTTTAAATCCTCTTTCTTTTGCTTGAAGATTGTTAAAATGAATATGTCTTTGAGCGACTATTGCCCCTTCATTTAAAATAACTGTTCCTTCCGGTCCAATTACTGTAACTCCTGGAGTATCTTTAAGATCACCTGAGAGTCTAAGTACTGGTTTTATACCAAGTTTAAAGGCATCCGACCTAAGTATTTCTACTTGACTTTGTTTTCTTGTTGGTCCTATTACCCTAACTTTTTCTATACAACCTTTTTTTGCTGCAATTGTTACACATTCCTTACATGCAAATTGTCCAGGTTGTGATAGGCTTTTTATTGGTGTAAGTTTATATCCCTTACCAAAAAGAGTATCTAAGTCTTCTTGTGATAGGTGAATATGTCTTCCTGATATTCCTACAGGAACTTTATAAAGGTCTATATTAACTTCGTTTTTATTTTTTTTATAATTATCTACTAAACTTTCTAACAACTGACTTAAATCATTCATCCTAACCCATCATCCTTTCAATATCTGATTCAGATAATAGGCCTTGTTCTATACCTTTTTTAAGAATCTTGTAAATTTGATCTTCTGATAAAACAGCTGATGATTTTTTACAGTCTTGACTTTGTTTAACTTCTTCTTTCTTTTCTTCTATATCATTTTTTTGACTCTTACAATCACATTTTTTAAATTCTATACCAAATTCTTTTGCGAGATCTTTGGCAGCTGCTGTGATTATAGTATTATCATCGATATAGATTTCTTTTTCATTTTTGTTCTTTAAGACTTCTTCTTGACTTATGAGTCTTTTCATCAAAACCTCCTAGAAATCACAATCCTCGTCTATTATTCCGACTATAACAGCATCTACAGGAATTTTTTGATTTTGATTTTCCTCTAGGATTGCTCTTGCAGATGAGCCTTGGGTTATAATTACCCTATCTCCCCTACCAGCACCTATTGTATCTACTGCTACTATTTTTTTATTTTTCTCACTTCCATCTAAAATTTCTACTAACATAAATTTAAGACCGTTTAGTGAATCATACTTTCTTGTAGCCCATACATTGCCTATAAGTTTTGCGATTACCATATATCTTTTTCCTTAATTTTTTCTTCAATATTTCTTAGGGCGACCTTAACTTCTTCCATCTCTCCTATTATTGCAAGCATTATCATATTTTGTGGACATGAACCCCTAACATCTATAACTTCAACCCCACTAGTTTTATAAGCTATGTCACTTGCTAGAGTCATTTCAATTAATTTCCCCTGAACAAGTCCCATTGCTCCAGGATTTGTTTCGATTTTTAATTTTGATCTGTTTTTAACAATATCAAGTGTAGCTGGGCTTGGTGCCTTTATTAGTCTAATATCCATTTTTTTGATCCTCTATTAGTGATAGGGCTATTCCTATTGGTGTTACAAACATAGGGTTTGATGGTTTTAGAGTTTTTATATTAGTCTTTTTAGAAACATAATCTTCCATTCCACTTAAAAGTGCTGTACCACCTACTAAAACAATTTGATCGATTTCTTGGTCTTTACTTGAATTTTCAATTATAGAAATTATTTTATCTATAACAGGTCTTACAACAGGAAATATTTCCTTATGTTTAGAAAAATCTCTTTTTAATTTTTCTGCACTGTCAAAGTCAATCTTATATGCTCCTGATAGGACTAAGGAGAAATGGGTTCCCCCTGTAGGCTCATCTAAAACTTTAACTACTTTTTCATTTTTTATTATTGATATTCCAGTTGTACCACCACCAATATCAACTACAGCTCCATTATCAAGATTTAATAATTTATTTGCAGCTGTTGGTTCGTCTAGGACTTTTTCTACTATAAAACCACTTGATTCAGCAACATTTTTAACGGCTCCACCGTCTATATTCTCTGTTCCTGGTGGTATAGCACATCCTGCAATAAGAAGTTCTTCTCCTAGTTTTTCTTCTAGTTGATTTTTTAACTTTCTTACTATATCGCAAGCTCCTATATAATCTACAACCATTCCATCCCTAACTACTTGAGCAAATTCATAAGCTCCTGCAACTGGTCTTTTGTCTTCATCAAAGACGCATAAGACTATAAAAGCAGTTCCTATGTCTATACCTGTATAGAGTTTTTTATTTTTTGTTTTTATGGGCTTTTCTATTGATTGTTCAAAGTCTTTTATGACTTTATTTACATTTTCTAAATTAATAAGCTTATCCTCCTTTGCTAATGTTTATAAACCATTTATAAAGTCTAGAAGCTAATTTATCTATGAAATCTTCATTGTTTTCTTCTTTGATTTTATTAAGTTTCTCAATCGCTTCATCAATACTTACAAAGCTTTTAAGATATGGATTATCAAGGTTCATGTTTATGTAGATATTAATAGCCTCTTCTTTTTTACATTCTTTTTCTTCTAGGTCTATTTTTTCATTTTTATAAATTTTTATTGCTAAGTTATTTAGATAAGTTGCAAATTCATGATCAAAATCTCTTATTTCAAGTGCTAGTTTTTTAATTATTAGCACTACTTTCTTATCTAATTTATCATCATCCGATTTTTTACAATCTGGATTATCCTTTAGCTTAATTTCTTCCTTTTTTATTTTTTTAGGCTTTGACTTGTCAATTATGTCAATTCTAAAATCTAAAAGAAATTGTCTAGCTTGTGGAGTTAGCTTACTACCTTTTTCAATGATGTATGAGTCAAAAGGGCTTTTTTTGTATTGGTATCTTAAATTTTCTTCTGTTATAAAAAGCATCTTTCATCCTCAATTTCTTTTATATATTTTCTTAACTTATCTAGACCCGTACCTTTTTTAATAGATATCTCAAATATATGATTGCTTCCAATAGCCTCAGCTATTTGTCTTAATTTTTTAACTTGTTTTTTATCATATAAGTCAATCTTATTAATTACAGTAATAGTTGGTCTAGTAAATGACTTGGCAAAGTTTGGTGGGAAATGACAATCTTTTTCTAGGTCTATCATGAAAATATTTACTAAAGCTTGATTTTGACCAACCATAATCAAGGCACTATTTAAGTAAGGATTTTCAATATAGCCTTCTGAAACTTCTATAGTCTTATCTCTAAATTGTAGGTCTAAACTTTTTTTTGCTTTAAGGTCAATTCCTTCGATTAAGCTTGCTAGACTTGTTTTTCCCACCCCATCATTGCCAGCTATCAACCACTTTCTTCTCATGACTTTGTCACAGGACAAGAGGTAAATTTTAGCATGGATTCAAAAGTATATTTAACTGCCTCTAAGGACTGTTTTACACTTTCATTATCTCCTTGTAAAAGTACGCATCCGTTGAATCTATCTATAAAACAAACTTCAACGCTTGCAGCCTTTGCTGCTACATCAGCTGCTATAATGGAGCTTTCTGTTGGGGTTAGGGTCATAATTCCAATGGCATTTCCCTTATCCAAACCGATTTTCTCATTTACCGATGGATCTGGAGATGAAATAAGATGAAGAAGGGTTATTTGTTTACCTGGAACTGATTCTTGAACTATTCTTTGTAAATTTTCCATATAATCACCTAATGCCTTACTAAATTTACTTCAATTTTATTTTCATCAATCCATTTTTGAATTGCATCAAGTTGTTCATTTGATAAGGCAAATTCTCCTTCCATTTCACTATCCATTGGATAGTCCATATCGAGTTGTTCGTATTTTCCAACTCCATACCTATGATAAGGGAGTAAATCTATGCCATCAAAATTTTTAAAACATTTAAAATCTTCTAAAAAATCGACAACTGCCATTATTTCTTCATGACTATCATTTACGCCTTTTAAAATTGGCATCCTTACCCTAACTTTTTTTCCACTTTCGAGTAAATATCTTAGATTGGATAAGATTCTTTCATTATTTACTCCAGTCCAATATTTATGTTTTACAGGATCCATTTGCTTAATATCAAATAAGAAAATATCTACATGGTCTTTTATTAGGTCTAAAGATTTTCTTGGCATATATCCACAAGTTTCTATAGCTGTATTTATTCCATCCATGTGACTTGCTTCTAGTAAGGATTTTAAACTTTCGGCTTGGGCACTACATTCTCCACCACCTACTGTAAGTCCTCCTCCACTCATCATATAAAAATCTTTATCTTCTTTAACAATATCCATCAATTCAGTTATTGTTTTATCTTCACCAACAATTTCTATAGCTTTTTGTAGGCAATTTTTCTCACACCTTCTACAACCAATGCATGTTATATCTCTATGAACTTTGTGGATGCCATTTTCCATATAATGAATTTTTTTAGGGCAAACATCTACACATTGACCACAATTTATACAAGCATTTTTTTTGATCATTACTTGATATTCGCTTTTTAATCCTTCAGGGTTGGAGCACCACTTACACCTAAGTGGGCAACCCTTGAAAAATATTAAAGTTCTTACTCCTGGACCATCATGGACGTTGTATTTTTGAGTATTGAAAATTCTAGCAGTTCTTTCAATTCCTTCTTTTTTTGAATCTACATCCATTTATATTCCTTTCTAGTCTAGAAATGTTCTAGCATTGTACGGCTTATAATTTCGTCTTGTACATCCTTACATAATTCAACGAAGAATGCTGAGTATCCAGCTACACGAACAACTAAGTCTCTGTGTTTTTCTGGATGAGCTTGAGCATCTAACATTGTTTCATTGTCTAGGTAGTTAAATTGCATCTCACCATTTCCATACATACAAGCTGTACGTAATAAGGTTACAAGAGCATTTTCACCTTCTATAGAATCTAAAATTCCCTTTTGAATCTTGAAGTTGTGTACCATACCCATATTCATTGAATCATTTGCCATTTTAGATACTGATTTAATGATTGCTGTTGGACCGTTAAAGTCAGCTCCTTGTGTTGGTGATATACCATCTGATAGAGGTGTCCATGCATCACGACCGTTTGCAGATGCTCCTGTCATTTGTCCAAATGGTGTGTTGTTTGATATTGAAAGTGTTCCATGGCAAAGTCTAGAATAAAGTGTTCTATATTTAGCATGTTCTCTTTCTGTAAAGTTTATAATATCGTTACAAATACTATCTGCATAGTCATCATCATTTCCATATTTTGGTGCATCTAAGCAATCTCTTTTGATTTGGTCATAGCCTTTAAATTCTGCTTTTAATGCTTCATTTAATTGTTCTAGGCTATATTTTTTATCATCATAAACCAATTTTTTGATTGCTGCCATACTATCAGCATAAGTTGCAAGTCCTGACCATACAACTCCTGGTCCGAAGTTATACATAGCTCCACCTGCTGAAACATCTTTACCATGTTCCATACAACCTTCATACATTACTGACATTAATGGCTTTGGTGCCATGTCTCTGTGAACTCTTTGAGAAATTGTTGTTGCAGCTGCTGTTAATTTTGTTATATAAGAAATTTGTTCTTTTACAGCTTTTTCAAATTTTTCCCATGTATCAAAGTTTGATAGGCTTCCTAAATCAGGTGTTACTTGTTTTCCATACCAAAGTGGGACACCATGGTTAAGTGTTAATTCTATTGCTATTGGCCATTGTGTATATGAAGTTGATGTCCATTGATATAATCTTCCAGATTTTTGTGGCTCAACGCATCCCATCATACAATAATCTCTAGCATCTTCTACACTTACTCCCTTAGCAAGCATCATTTTTATGTGAGTATCATCAAAGTGACAAGCAGGGAATCCCATTCCAGCTCTTACTACATCTACAATTTTTCTTAAATATTTTTCTGGAGATTTTGTGTGGATTCTTGTTGCAAGTGATGGTTGGTATACTTTTACGTGTCTTACTGCATCCATTAATAGGTATGTTAAATCATTTGTTGCATCAACACCTTCTCTTGTAACTCCACCTATTGTCATATTAACAAATGGTTGGTATCCTGCAAAGAATTTAGATGATCCTTCACTTGTTAACCACATCATCTCACTCATCTTTATTAACATACATCCTGCAAGCTCAAATGCTTGGTAGTCATTCATTCTTCCACTTTCGATGTCTGCTTTGTAGAATGGATACATGTATTGGTCAACTCTTCCTATAGACATTCCTGTTTGGTTTTCTTCAACTACTAGTAAGGATTCTATTGTCCAAACAGCTTGAATAGCTTCCCAGAATGTTCTTGGTTTGTTTGCTGGAACATAAGCATTTACTTCTGCTATTTTTTCCAATTCCATTTTTCTTTTTGGATTTGTTTCTTTTTGAGCTAATTGTTTTGCGTATTCGCTTAATCTTTTAGCATAAATCATTACTCCTTCAGTTGTTTCAATAACTGACTTGTAGAAGTAAATTTTATCTATATCTTCTGGATTTGAATAATCAAGTTTTTCTAAGTGATCTTTTGCTTCTTGTTGGATATCTTTCATTCCTTTTTTCATTAGGATTACATCATATCCTGGGTTTGAATCTCCACCTCCGTTTACTTGGTGGTAAGAACAGTCTGATACGAAAGATTCTCCTGATAATTCCCATACTCCAGCATCTCTATATTGGTCTTCACAAACTTCATCAAGACTTCTTCCTTCCCAGAATGGGAATAATACGTCTTTACAATATTGTTTATCTTCTTCTGAAATGTGGAATGGATCTTGTGGTCTATTTTCAATTGTATCTAATTCATCTCTTAGCCATCTCCAAGATATATCTGGAGAAAATGCTCCACTTCTTGGTGCCCCACAAGGTGAACCTACTATTAATTCGTTATCTTGAATAACAAGTGGTGCTGTTTCACAATTTTTTCTAAAAGCTTTTGCTCTTAGTACATTCTTTGGCATTCCTGGATTTTCTCTTGTAAGTTCTGTTACTATTTTTGCCCTATGTAAGGTTATAGTTGGAACTTGTTTTAAAAAGTTTGCTTTTAGATCAACAAGTCTTTGTGTTGGTCCATCAGGAATTTCTGTACCTTCTGATTGTATGCCTACATTTAAATTTGTATTGTTATTATCTTCTTTGTTTAATTGGTCTTGTACTTTTTCAAATAATTGACGTACACTTTCCTTTTCAGAATCTGACATATGCTCTGTAGCCATTGCCAATTTCTTAGAAAACTCTCTTAAGTCCATCTCTCCTCCTAATAATTTTTTTCTAATGAATTTAATATTTTTTCAAATAAATCTTTGTCTTTTTTAACTGTTTTTTTACTTAGAAAAGAATTTATATCTTTTTCATCGCATATACCAATTTCTCTAAATTTCATAAAGTGATTTGGTGTTAGGGATGTTTGATTTAATCCTTCTATTTTTTTGGTTGATAGGCTAAAACTTATTGGAAGATTAGTTCCTATTCCTACTGATCCTAAACCTGTTGGAGCATTTACCAGAACTCTTGCAACTGGTTTTTTTTCTATGAATTGTTCTATTACATAGGAATCATTGGAATATATTGAAAGGCTTTGACCTTTTTTGTCATTTAAAATTAATTCAACACATTTTTCGCAAGCGTTTAACCAATCATTTTCAATATATAGGGAAAGAATAGGATTGTATTTTTCTTTTGAGTAAGGGCTATTTTCTGATACATAAGGTTTGGTAACTACTAAAATCTTTGTATCTGAATTAACCTTTATTCCTGCAATTTCTGCAATTTGTTTTGCACTTCTTCCTATAAGTTCCTTCCTGCAATTGTAATTTTTGTCATATAAAATTTTTTCAAGTTTTATATGCTCGTCCTTGCTTAGAAAATATGCACCATATTCTTTGAATTTTTGAACGACTTGGTCATAGGCATTTTCTTCAACTACTACAGATTGCTCAACGCCTGGCAAAAGGCCGTTATTAAAGGCTTTTGAATTTATAACTTCACAACTTGCCTTATCTATATCGCAATCTTTATCTATAAATACTATATTGTTGCCTATTTCTGCTTTAAAAATTTGAGCCTGATCGTTTTGAATTTCTCTTTTATCTTCACTTAGAAGATTTTCTAATATGAAAGAAACTTTATCGCTTTCGTATAAGGTTTTTTCTCCTAAGTCAGAATTGTAGGTTAAGATATCTAAAAATCCTCTTGGATAAAAATCTTCTTTTAAGATTTTTTTAATATCTTCAACCATCTTTGTTACTGTCTTTTCACATCTTGTATCACTTACTATAATAAGAGGATTTAGGGCCCTTATTGCAAAATAAATCGCTTGAAAACAAGTAAGTGTTGATAGGTATGGGGATATAAATACAAGGCTAAGACCTTTTGAAAGGGCAACTTGTCTCGAATTTTGACCGCTTACTATGTCAAATATGTTAGGATAGGAATCTAGCTCGTTATCTATATTATCTAAATAATATTTACCAAGCTTTATCTCATCCTCATATCTTCCATATGATGTTTCTTCAAAAGACATTTTTGCAAGTTGGTCTATGTTAGCTTTATAGTATTGTTTTATTTTATTTAATAGGTCATTTCTTTCTTCCTTGTCAATTTCAAGAAGAGATTCCTTAGAACTTTCTGCCTGCTCTAGTAAAATCCTAGCCTGTTGAACTGAAAGAAGATCTGTATCTATTACTTTCATAGTCCCCCCTTATATCAAATTATCTAAATTATAAATTTCGGTTACTTTTTCTAAATCTGGGTGTGGGCTTGGTATCACTAGAGATGAATAAACTTCTGCTCCCATAGCTTCTACTGCCTTAACTCCTGCTTCTACTGCAGATTCAACTGCTGATACATCTCCTTTTACAAGTACTGAAATATATCCACTAGCTACGTTTTCGTAGCCTACAATTTCTACTCCACTTGCTTTTTCCATTGCATCTGCAGCTTCTAGCACATATACTAAACCGAAAGTTTCTATGCCTCCTAATGCTTGCATATTCACTCCTAATCTTCTACTTTATGAACTGATATTACCTTGCTTACATTTGTTACTGGTCTTTTCATAACATTGTGAGCTGTAATTTTTCCGATTTTTTCGCCCTCAGCTACTCCAGCTTCTACTGCACTTATACATGAAGAAACATCTCCTCTTACTATTACAGTAACAAGGGTTGATCCAATATTTTCATAAGATACAAGTTTTACATCAGCTGCTTTTAGCATTGCATCTAATGCCTTTATAGCTGGTAACATGCCCAAAGTTTCTATAAGACCTATTGCTTGTGATTCGTACTGCATAATTTCACCTACTTAATATAAGAATTTATAGTGTTTTTTTGATCTTCGCTTGCTTTGTAATATACGACTAATTCACCATCTATTAAGGTGTATGAATCTTCATCTACTAAGCCATTTTCCTTAGCTGTCATAAGACTTTCTATTATGTTTTCTTTAGTAAAAGCCTTATGATCTTTAAATTCATCTTCTAAAGCTAGATAAACATCATTGGCTGATGCCTTATCAACATTAGTAAAATATTTTAATATTTCATAATTTAATGGTCTTCTCATTATTTGTTACCTCTTTTTAAATAATCAAGTGGATTTACACTCATTATGAAAATACCTAATGCCATAAGAAGTGATCCTATCCATGCTATTGGTGCTATTTCATAACCTGGATTTTTCAAAATTATTCCAAGTATGATCCAGCAGAAAAATGGTCCCCAGAAAGTATATGTACCATTACAAGCCATACCTAAGGCTGCACCGCACATTGAATTTCCCTTATACCAAAAAGCAAATGATATAAATGTAAAAAATCCACTGGCAAACAAGATTAAGATTGTTGGATCAGTTATAGCATTAACGAAAAGCTTTGAAATAAGATGAATCCCGCTTCCTTCAATTACTCCAAAAATTGGTAATACAATTAGTAGGTTTGTTAATGATGAAGTTGTTTGTCTTATTGCAATTCCTATTTCAGAATCAATCATTGATGTTCCAAATCCTGCTATAACTCCTTCAAGTCCCCAGCCAAAAGCTGCAACTATTGCAAGAATTATTCCTAAAACCATTCCATCTTTAACTTCTCCTGTAAGACTTGTTGCACCTATTAAAAGAGAAGATGCCAAGCAAATTACAATTCCTAGGATTGTTCTTGCTGATAATTCTTGTTTTAAAATTACTCTTCCAAGTATAGCTCCGATGGCAACGTTAAGACCTGCTATTGGAATAACAACTGGTCCTCCCATTTGAACAGCAAGAATATATGTAACCCCTGCTATAGGTCCTCCGACTACAGCCGCAAATACCATAATCATTCCAGGTTTTGTTTTTAAAGTTTTTAGAAAATCTCCAAATTTTCCCTTGATTATTGAATTTACTAAAGCCCAGATTGCCGATGTTAAATCATTTATTCCGGTTGCAAGTGTACCAAGAATAAAAGCTATGGTAATATCAGAAAGTCCAGCTTCTCCTGAATACCAATACTTCCATATTCCATATACTGTGGCTGTAGTAACTAATGCTGTGTAAAGTCCGTAATAAATACCAGATTGAATTCCAATATTTAATCCCTTATTAAAATACTTTTTATCAAGTTTTTTCTTAGTGGATTCTGCTTTACTAACAGCATCTGAATAATTTTTTGTTTTTTCCACCACTTCGTCTCCTTTTTTCTTAATTTGGAAATATATAATGTTTTCCTTATCTAAATATTAACAATATACCTAACGTAAAAGTCAACTTTTTTCGCTTGACTAACGTTTTCCGTTGAAATTGTAGCTTTCTTTTGATATTTTTTTGTCATACCATCCTTAAATCTTTTATTTAACTCTAACCTATGCGTAAAAGTTTTTGATTTCTTTGCAGGTTTTTTTAGTTATTTTTTTAAATAAATTTTTATAAAATACATTAATTTTTTTAATATATTTTATAAAAATTTAAAAATTTAAGTCTTTTTATAATTTTCTATGGTCATTCCTTCATGTTTTTTGAAAACTTTAGAAAAATATGAGTAATCACTATAGGATAAATAATTTGATAGGTCAACCATGGTCATTTCCTCATTAATTATTATCTCTTTGCCTATATTTATTTTTAATAAATTTATGTAGTTGACCACTGTTATTTTAAAATTACTTCTAAAAAGTCTACTTAAATAAGCCTGAGATATGGCACAATTTTTTACTATATCATTTAAGGAGATGTTTTTGTATATATTATTATTTATATATATAAAGACATCTTCTAGTATAGAAAAATCTTTGCACGCCTTTACTTGATACAAGTCTTTTAAAAATTCAAAGGCTATTATGTCAAGAATTTTAGAATTAGTCATATTCTTTGAAAAATAATTACCAAGATTTATATTTCCTATTTTTTCCTTTATTAATATTTTTTCTAGGACAAACTCTAGCTTTTTTCTTTGTAATTTAGATGATTTATCAAGACATACTTCTTTTAGCTTAGTTTTTAAAATATCTAAACTTTTTAAAAAGTCCCTTTCTTTTAGCTTTATATTAAATTCTGTCAAAAAATCATCCAGATTTATATTTATAGACTCTTCTTTTAACTTTATTAATTTATTTGTTATATCTTTTTTAGATATGGGTTTTTTTATAATGTCATTAAAATCAAGGTTTAATTTATTAATGTTTGTCAAGTTTATATCTCTTGAAAGTAGAAAAATTTTAATTTTTTTATTTTTTAATTTGATTTTTTCTATGAAGTTTAAAAATTTTGAATTTTGCATAGACACTTCTAATATTATTACATCAACATTATTTTTATCTAGATAAGATAGGCCCTCATCTATTGTGTTTTTTGTAATAATTTCTTTTGCCATCTTACTTTCTTCTAAAATTTTTATTAAGGTTTTTCTAGTTAAACTTTGATTGTTTATTATCATAAGATTAAACATTTAATCACCTATCTCGTATTTAATAAGTACTTGATTTTTATTATTTTCTTTGATTATTCTTACTTCTTTGTCTTTACTATCTTCTATTGTATGTTTTATATAAGCAAGGTATGAAGAAATTTCTATAAACTCATATTCTGTCATGTAAGTCTTTTTTAATATCCCCATTGATTTTTCACCTAGGCCTATGCCATTATCTGATATTTTTATAATAATTTTATTTTCCTTAGAACTTATATTAAGGTCCATATGATAAGCTTCGTCAAGGTATTTAAGGCTAATATTTGCCATTAAAACTGTATAAATAATTATAGGTCTATATGAAATAATAAAGTTAGAAATTGTCTGATCTACAGAAATATTGTAAGTAAACCTATCAGAATATTGGATTTTCTTTATTTCCAAATAAGATTTTATTAAATTAGTAACCTTATCAATTGGTAAGATTTTCTTATTTAAAAAATTTATAGCAAAAAATACTAAATTGTCAATATAAAAATTCATAAGATTTTTATCAGCTAATATGGAAAGGTTGGATAATATTTCTAATAAATCGTTTATTATATATTTATTTATATTATTTCCTAAAACATGTAATCTTTCTTCCAAATTTTTATTTGATTTTTCTAATAAGGAAATATCTTTTTCAAGAATACTAATATTATTTTTATAAGACTTCTCCATATTCCTTATTTGTATTTCTTTACTTATAATTTCTGTGATTATAAATTCAACTAATTTTACTGAATTTACAAATTCTTGGTATTTTAATACTTTTCCTGAACTTAATTCTTTTTTACTTTCCAAATCTTCTATTTTTTCATTGCCTAAAATCCATTTTTCTTCAATTTTTAAAATATCATCTGGTGGATTTGGACAATCTATTTGACCTCCTACTAGAGCACCCAAATAAGTATCGTCAATAATTATAGGAATTGCAACTTCCAACATATCAAAAGGACATAAATAAATTGAAGTCTTTTTGGTGACAGCTGCCCTGATAGCTCCTGAGGCATCTGATAATTCACATATGCGTTTGCAAATAGGATTTTTTCTTATACTTGCACAGTGTTTTGTGAAATTAGTCATTTTTGTTAGGGGTTCGCCCTTGTAGTCTATAGCTACAAAGGCAATCCCTGTAACATCAGATATTAACTTTTGTATGTGTTCAAGTTTTTCTTTTCCAAAAATCGATAAAAGATCTATACCATCTCTTATATCTTGGCTTGAATTTGAATGATTACTTGTATTTTCCATAAAAACCCCTTGTTTGTAATTAGCTACTTACCAATAATTTTACAATTTTTTCGCTAATTTTAAAACAAAGAATTTTATAAGAGCCTATCTTATCGAAAATCCATCTACCAGAACACACCTTCTCTTTATTGCAAAATTTCTTGTACTAGTAGAGCCTTCTCCTGTCTTATTTGCTATAGTAAAGCTAACTGGATTATCATCTGAAAATCCTATCCCATCTAAGGATGAACCATTTTTTACGAATATACAAGTTTTCAACTCTTTTGCTGCTATATTCATCCTTCTTATACTGTTTGAATGAATACCTGCCGTATGATATAATCCTTGTTCTAAAAGTATAGCTGTGTTTAAAGCCTCATCAAAATCACTTTCTCTAATCACTGACAAAATTGGCATAAGTTGTTCCTCTGTTGCTAGTGGATGAATTTTTGGCACATCTACAGCTATTAATTTATAGTCTCCATCATTTTTGATGCCAGCATAATCTAAAATTTCTCCTACTGATTTTCCTCCAAAAAATTTATTTATTTTAAAGTCTTCAGTTAGGACAACCTTGGTAAGTTTTAACATATCTACTACATTATCTATGTAAAAACATCCTTGGCTGATTAAGGATTTTTTCAATTTTTCATATATAGGATCAACAACAACTATATTTTTTTCTGTAACACATAAAATATTATTGTCGAAACTTGCACCTTTAACTATTTTTCTAGCAGCATCATCAATATCTGCAGTTTCATCTACTATAAATGTTGGGTTGGCAGGGCCAGCTGAAATTACTTTCTTGTTACACTTATAAGCTTCCTTAGCTATATAGCTTCCGCCTGTAACAACTAATAAGTCCAACTCTGGATGATTCATTAGTTCATTTATATTTTTAATACTTAAATCATCCAAGCAAGTAACCAAATTTTCTATTCCAGATGATTCGATAATAATTTTATTTAAGAGGCCTGTCAAAAATTTAGTTACTTCAATAGCCCTTGGATGAGGACAAAGAACGACTGAATTTCCAGCTGCTATCATTCCTATTACATTATTTATTACAGTTGCAACAGGATTAGTGCTTGGTAGCAAGGCAGCAGAAACCCCATAAGGAGAATATTCATATAGGGTCATAACCCTATCTTTGGTATAAACCTCCGATACTAAATCTTCTGTTCCCGGAGTTTTTTCAATGCTTAGTCGGATTTTTTCTTTCTTGTCATCCAATTTTCCCATATTTATTTCAGAAAATGACATTTCTGCCAACTTATCTGCATAGTTACTTAATGTTTTTCTTATATTTTCTATTATTTTTTCTCTATTTGCTAAACCAAATTCTCTATAAGACTTATAAGCTATTTTAGACTTTTCTATTATCTCGCATACACTACTGTAAACTCCTAGATTTGTCATGATTTTTTCCTTTTATTTTATAAAATATTAAAGTTAGTTAAATTTTAATTTTTTATATATAAGGAGTTGAAGAAGATACAGGTTCTTCACCTAGAGTTGACAATAACTTCTTACCTAAGTCAATAGATGTTTTTACAGCTTGTCTTACAGCTCCTGAATCTCCTGTAAAACATAAGATGACCTCGTTTGAAAAACTTGTTCCATGGGCAGGTGATGAATATCCAACTATATCTACATTAGCTGCTTTAACTGCTGTATCAGCTAAAACTGTTCCTATAGCTGCAGGAGATCCTATTACCATTCCAAAACTTTTTCCTAATGGAGTACTAAAGGCTTTTTCAAGACAATAGCTTGCCCTTGCTGTATATTGAAATTCCAAATGACCTGCCTCATTTCCATATACATCTCCAAAATATTTTGGTGTAGCTTCTAGGGCTATTTCTACAGCACGTCTTACATCAGAAACATCATCTGCTCCAAGATAAATTAGGACACCATGTCCTCCTCCACCTTTTGTATCTCTTGGCATTTCTATAGCAATAACTTCTGTATTTGTAGCTTTTACAGCATCATCAACAGCCATTATTTGAGGACCAGCCCCTGTTCTTGAACCTATTATTCCAAGAGACCTGTACTTGCCAAGGTTCATTTTTTTTGCAAGTTCAGAGTCAACACCTGCAATAACAAGTCCTATTGTATCTCCATCTGTTGTTCCAACAAATTCAGTAACACCAATATCCTGATTAGATTTTCTTGGTTTTTTTTCTTTTTCTATATCATCAGATACTTGCCCGATGATCTTTTCTAGTAGATCTTTGTCCATTTTATCCTCCAATTTCACATATAAAGCCTTCAGATTCAACTAGTTGTTTTAGCTTTTCTATATGGTTTTCATCTAGTTTTCCTATATTTTTTAGCTTGTAATCTCTGCCCAAAAGTTCATATTTCTTTTCTCCATAATTATGGTAGGGAAGTATGTGGATTTCTTTTACTTTTGGCAAAGTTTTTATAAATTTTATCATGTCCCTATACTCATTTATATCAGAATTGACTGTAGGTATAGTTGGTATTCTTATTATTGTGTGTGTTATATCTTGAATTAAATATGAATTTTCTCTTATGAGTTTATTACTTACTCCAGTCCATTTTTTATGGATCTCATCATTGCTAGCCTTGCAATCTAATAAGGCTAAATCAATGTATGGCATAACCTTATTTATAGCATCCTTACTTGCATAACCTTCAGTTTCAATTGCTGTATGCCAGCCTCTAGCCTTGCAGGCTTTTAATAGTTCCCTGCAAAAGTCAGCTTGCATTAGGGCCTCTCCTCCAGATAAGGTAATTCCTCCATTTGACCTATGATAATAAGATTCGTCCTTTTTTAATTCATTTATAACTTCTTCAACAGTCATATTCTTACCCTTAACTTCTAAGGCTCCGGTAGGACATATATTAGCACAGTCTTCACAAAGTATACATTTTTCCCTATCAATTAAATTTGGATTTGAAGGATCGAGGGCCCCTTGCTTGCAAGCTTTTAGACATAAATTGCAGTGTATACAAAGCATTTTTCTATAAAGTAGCTCTCTGTTTGGATGCTGAGATTCTGGGTTAGAACACCATGCACAACGCAAAGGGCATCCTTTCAAAAAAACTATGGTTCTAATTCCAGGGCCGTCATTAATAGAGTATCTTTGAATATCAAATACAACACCTTGTTTTTTGTAGTCTATAGAATCCATAGCTGATCCTTACTACATTGTATGTTCTGTTCTGCTTATAATATCGTCTTGTACATCTTTTGCTAATGTAACAAAATGTGCTGAGTATCCAGCTACTCTAACTAATAAGTCTTTGTGATCTTGTGGATTTTCTTGAGCATCGATTAAAGTTTGCCTATCTATAACGTTAAATTGAATATGAGCACCCTTGTGATCAAAGTATGATTTTATTATAGATACAAAGTTTTTAAGTCCTTTTTCACCTTCTACAGATTTTGGTGAGAATTTTTGGTTGTAAAGTGTACCATTTGATGCTTGGAAGTGAGGAAGTTTTGCAACAGAGTTTGCAGCTGCTGTTGGTCCATTAGCATCCTTTCCTTGTCTTGGTGAAACTCCATCTGCTAGTGGCGCTCCTGCAAGTCTACCATCAGGTAAGGCTCCTACATCTTTTCCAAATAATACGTTTGCTGATACTGGATATATACCTGCTTGGAAAGCACCGCCTCTTGGGTTTGTATACTTATCTACCTCATCACAATAAATTTGTGCAACTCTTATTGCAAATTCATCGCATCCTTGATCATCGTTACCAAAACTACCAGTATTATCTAGAATTTTTTGGATTGTTTTAAATCTTCCTGTTTCATTTGCAGAACATCCACAAGCTGATTGGTAAGAAGAGTTTGCTGTATTATTTAATTCAAGTTTTTTAGCAATTTCATCTACATCTGTTGTGTCAGAGTTTGATAAAATTTTCTTTATTGCATCGTATATTTCTGCTTCGGATAATTGTCCTACTTTTGCAGAAACACTATCTCCTCCACAAGGTCCTGGCATTATAGAATCTGTAAAGCCAAAGTTATTTTCTAAAGCTTCTTTTAATTCTTCAAGGCTTATTCTCTTATTTTCAAATACATTCTTTTCAATAGCATATAAAGAATCACCAGAATCTGCTACTCCAAATGCTTGAGGTCCTGTAAAGTTATATAAAGCTCCTCCTGATTGAGAAGATTTACCTCTTTTAATACAATCATCTACCAAAGCTGACATAAATGGAAGATTTCCTCTTTGCATGTGGGCATAATCTACACAGTTATCTGCCTCTGCTAGATATTTTACAAAGTAGGCCATTTGTTTTTCAAACGCTTCTATAATTTGTTCTATAGAAGTCATTTCTGTAATTTCTCCAGTTACAGGTCCTAATTGTTTTCCATTGCACCTACCATTATTAAGTGTAATTTCTAAAACTTTTGCTGCATTAAAGAAGGCCGCATCGTGCCATCCTTCTGTTTTATGGCTTGCTTGTGGTTCAACACAACCTATTATTGAATAATCTCTTGCATCTTCAAGCTTAACCCCTCTTGATACCAAGTTTAATATTATTACTTCATCATTGTAAAAAGCAGGTACTCCATAACCTAATCTTGAAACTTCACAAGCTCTTAGTAAAAATTCATAAGGAGAATTTTGGTGTACTCTTACTGAAAATGAAGGTGCTGGAAGGGCAACGTGAGATACAGATTCCATACACATATATGAAACATCATTTGTAGCATCAAGGCCATGGATATCTTGTCCACCTACGCATAGGTTTTGGAACATTGAATATCCTGCAAAAGCTTGGGCAGATACTTCATCTCTTGCCTTATTTATATCATTAAATTTAACCCAAATACAATCAACTAATTCTTGGGCAAGTTCCCTATCTATGCTATCATTTTTCAAATATGGATACATGTATTGGTCAAATCTTCCTGGACTTATTGAGTGACCATTAGATTCTATTTGTACCATTAATTGGATAAACCAGAATGATTGGCATGCTTCCCAAAATGTATCTGCTCCATATTCTGGAACTTTTTTACAAATATCAGATATTTTTAGTAATTCTTCTTTTCTTTTAATATCGTTTTCTTTATCAGCAAGCTCTCTTGCCTTTTCTGAGTATCTGTGAGCAAATTTAATAGCAGCTGTATATGTAATTATAAGTGCCTTATAAAATTGCATTTTTTCTATAGTTTCAGGATCCTTATCGTCAAGTTTTCTCATAGCAAGAATAACTTCTTCTAAAACTCCCCTAAATCCTCTTTTTAAAATTTTTCCATAGTCTACAGTTACGTGACCTACTCCACCATAGAAATAATTTCCTACAGAAAATATACCATTTTCTATACAATCTTTGGCTTCTTGGCTCATAAGAGAGTCTGCATATTCAGAATTTGTTTTTCCTTTCCAATATTTGAAAATTTCCTTTAATTCTTCTTTTGTTTCTTCTCTTATCAAAAATGGATCAGCAGACCTTGTTGCCATAGTATCAAATTCGTCTGCAACCCATGAATATGAAAATTCTGGACACAAACCTGTTGATCTTGGTGTTTTTGTCAAAGAACCAACTACTAGTTCGTCTTCTCTTATTGTTACAGGTAGATTTTTAAAAAGCTTTTCACATGCTTTGGCACGTCTTAGTATATTTGACATACCTTCTGTTTCTTTGTAAGATTCTGTTATTAATCTAGCCCTGTCTGCTTCAACCTCTGGAGTTGCGTTAATTATTACTTTTCTAAGTCTTTCAACTCTTTGTGTAGGTTTACTAAAGCCTCTTTCTATCATTTTTCCCTCCTAAAATCAGAATATTTCTTTATAAGGCGATGATATAATGAAAACGTTAATTTGTAAATATATTATCAAAGCTAAATGATTGCATTATTCAAACCTACATCTTTAGTAAACAAGTATATTTTTAGGTTTTTTAATATTTTTCTATAAAAATTTCTGTCTATATTCCTCATGACCAGAACATTTTATATTTTTTTGTATTATTCAATACTATTAATCCTATTAAAATTTTTACTTTCTTATATCTATATTTAAAAAATCATTTCTCCAATTTTTTAAACAATCTATAAGGTTATTTTTTTAGTCCTTCTAGTGAAATTTTTTTGTATTCTTATCTATATCCCAATAAATTTCCCTATATTTTCCATCATAAATTTTTAAAATTTCAGGCATAGACTCGCTCATTTTTTCCATCTTTTTAAATTCGTCGTAATCTTTCCAAAATAATTTTCCTTCCCTATTATCTTCAATTAATTTGCCAGAAAAATCCTTTGTTTGGTATAAAAGTCCCACATCTTTTTGAAATTCGCCCTCATCATTTGTGAAGGTCCAAGTTATTATTCCAACAAGCTCAGGATTTTTTATATCCAGGTTTGTTTCTTCTTTTGCCTCTCTTATTACTGAATTTTCAAATGATTCATTTTCTTCAACTTTTCCTCCAGGAAAGGTTAGGCCCTCCCAGCCGTATTTTTTCTTTTTATCTAATACTAGGACTTTTTTATTTTTTTCATCGTAAATTTTTACCATGTTCATTAATCTAATTTTCATTATTTCTCCAATCCATAAAAAAAGGAAGCAAGTTTCCTTACTTCCCTTTGTTTTTATTTTCTTTCAAGTTCAATTTTTACAGTTTTATCATTTAATTCGAATTCTTCTGTATCAAGGTCTTTTACTTCCATACTATCAGCCAAAGTTTCTTTTTTGATTTCTTCTTCAAATTCTTTTAGAGCATTTTTCAATTCATCATCTGCATTGTAGAAGATTTCAATTCTATCTGTTACTTCATAGCCATTATCTTTTCTAAGATTTTGGATTTTTGATACAAATTCTCTTGCGTATCCTTCTTTTTTAAGCTCTTCTGTAATTTCTGTATCCAATACTACAAAGACATTTCCATCCATTTCAACATCAAATCCATCTTTTGCTTGGATTCTTACGTCAAGATAATCTTTTTCAACTGTGTATTTTTCTCCATTTATTTCTATTTCTTGTGGAGAATTTTCAACCTTTTCTACAAATTCTTTTGCATCAACTCCAGCCAAGAATTTTCCAAAGGCTCCCACATTTTTAGCAAATATTTGTCCAACTTTTCTAAAGTTTGGTTTTAAATAATAATCCATAAAGTCTGAAAGATCATCTGCAAATTCAACTTCTTTTATGTTTAATTCTTCTTTGATTAAACCTGTCAAATCACCGATTGTGTCTTTAAATGATCCATCTACTATTATTTTTTCTAGAGGTTGGCGAACCTTGATTGATTCTTTTTCTCTTGATGCACGACCAAGTGTTACCATTTTTCTTACAAGGTCCATTTTTTCTTCTAATTTTTCATCAATTAAAGCTTCATTAACTTCATCCAGTTTTTCAACGTGAACTGAAAGTCCATTTGTTAGGTTTCTGTAGATTTCTTCTGATATAAACGGAGCTATTGGTGCTATCATTTTTGAAAGACTTAGCAAGACATCGTAGCATGTTTTATAAACTGCTTTTTTAGATTCTGTTAAATCTTGGCTCCAAAATCTTTTTCTATTTCTTCTTATATACCAGTTTGATAAATCTTCTACTACAAAATCATTTACTAAGTGGACAACCTTGTTGTAGTCAAATGATTCCATTTGTTCATAATAAGCTTTTAATAGTGAATTTAATTTCGAATATAGCCACTTGTCGATTTCTTCAAGTTCTACATTTTCAAAATTTTTGATTTCATCTATTTCTATATTATCTGTATTTGCATAGAGAGCAAAGAAGTTATATACATTTTCTATTGTTCTAAAGAAGTTATTTTTAACTTCGATTAGACCTTTTTCGTCAAATTTTGTTGGAACCCAGCAAGGTGATACATATAAAGAATAAAATCTTACTGCATCTGCCCCATATTTATCAAATAATTCAAATGGATTTAGGGTATTTCCTTTTGATTTTGACATTTTTTGTCCGTTTTTATCAACAACCAAGTCGTTTACCAAAACATTTTTGTAAGGTGCTTTTCCTGTTATGATTGTTGAAATTGCCATAAGTGAATAGAACCATCCTCTTGTTTGGTCGATTCCTTCGCAAATGAAATCTGCTGGGAAATAATTTTCAAAATCTTCTCCCTTTGCAAATGGGTAATGAACTTGTGAAAATGGCATTGCTCCTGAGTCAAACCAAACGTCAATTACATCTGGAACCCTGTGCATTACTTTTCCACAATCAGGGCAAGTTATTGTTACATCATCTACATATGGTCTGTGAAGTTCTATATCTTCACTTATATCTTCCCTAGCTTTTTCGGCCAATTCTTTTCTTGATCCAATTGATTCAACATGACCACAATCGTCACATCTCCAAAGATTTAGTGGTGTTCCCCAATATCTTGATCTTGAAATTGCCCAATCTTTTACATTTTCTAGCCAATTTCCAAATCTTTTATCTCCGATTGTTTGTGGATACCAATTAACTTCGTTATTATTTTCAACCATTTTTTCAGAAAGTTTACTCATTTCAATATACCAAGATGGTTTTGCATAATAAACTAGTGGAGTTTTACATCTCCAACAATGAGGATAATTGTGTTCGATTGTTTGTTTTTTATAAACTTTTCCCTCATCTCTTAAATGTAAGAAAATTTCTTCGTTTGTATCAAAAATAAATTTGCCCTTCCAAGGAGTTTCTGTAAAACATCCTTCAAGGTCAACTGGTTGAACAAATGGTAAATTATATTTTCTACCGAGTTGGTAGTCGTCCTCACCAAAGGCTGGAGCTGTGTGAACAATTCCTGTTCCGTCTTCTGCTGAAACATAATCAGCACAAGTTAAGAAAAATGCCTTTCCATCTGGTTTTACATAAGGAAGTAATTGTTCGTACTCAACATACTCAAGATCTTTTCCCTTCATCTCTTCAACAACTTCATATTCATGATCTGCCATAACTTTTTCAAGCAAAGATTTTGCCAAATAATAATAGCATCCATCAGTTTTATCATTTACCTTTACATAATCAAGTTCTGGATGAACAGTCAATGCAACGTTTGATGGAAGAGTCCATGGTGTTGTTGTCCAAGCTAGGAAATATTCATTGTCGGCATCTTTTTTCTTAAATTTACAAATTAAAGTTATGGCCTTATCCATTTGATAGCCTTGAGCAACTTCGTGACTTGCAAGACCTGTACCACATCTTGGGCAATATGGCATAACTTTTGCCCCTTCATAAATTAATCCTTTTTTGAAAGCTTGGTTTAAAAGCCACCATTCAGTTTCTATATAGTCATTGTCCAAAGTTATATAAGGATTGTCCATGTCATAAAGAAAAGCCATCCTATCTGACATATCTCTCCACATATCTGAATATTTAAAAACAGAATCCTTACATTTTTGGTTGAATTTTTCAACTCCGTATTCTTCTATTTGATCTTTTTCGCTAAATCCTAATTCTTTTTCAACTTCTATTTCAACAGGAAGGCCGTGTGTATCCCATCCAGCTTTTTTCAAAACCTTAAAGCCCTTCATGTTTTTATATCTTGAAGTCATATCCTTTAAGGTTCTTGCTATAACATGGTGGATACCTGGTTTTCCATTTGCTGTTGGAGGTCCATCAAAAATTATATATTCTTCAGCATCTTTTCTTGTTGTAAAGGTCTTGTCCAATAGGTCTATATCAGCCCAGTATTTGGAAAGATCAAGCTCTCTTTGTTTTGTGTTTTTAGTATCTAATGATTTAAAACTTGCCATAATACCCTTTCTTTCTAATTTCTTAAAATAATTTATAATAAAAAAACGCCCCCAGAAGGGACGGTCCACCCAAAAATTGAGTATGAAGTTAACGCCTATCTTACGTAATAAACTAATTTTTTTCATTTATTAAGCTAAAAGATGATCTTCATAATAAAAAATGCATAGCCACTTTCACCTAAAGGCCTCTCTGTTAATTATTTTTTAAAACTACTCTTCTTTTAATTGCTTATATCTACTGACTAATTTACTATTTTTAGAGAAAAAAGTCAAATTGATTTTTATCTAAAAAAATAGATATTTATAAAACCATAAGCAAGGTACCTGCTCCAATTAATATAGATCCAATAATAGATTTCATTGAAAGATCCTCACCCAAAAATAAAAAGGCAAGAATTAAAGTTAAAACTACACTCATCTTATCAATAGGAACAACCCTTGAAGCATCTCCATATTTTAAGGCTCCATAATAACAAAGCCAACTTGCGCCTGTTGCAAGTCCTGATAAAATTAAAAATATCCAAGATTTTTTGCTAATATTATAAATACCTGAAAATGATGATGTTATAAAAACCATCCCCCAGCTCATAAGTAAAACCACAAAAGTTCTAATAGCAGTAGCAAGGTTTGAATTTACTCCATCAATTCCTACTTTTGCCAAAATTGAAGTAAGGGCAGCAAAAACTGATGATAAAATTGCAAGTATTAACCACATAATATCCTCCTTCTTCTATTATAGAACTTTTGTGTAATTTTAAAAATCTAGAAAAATCTTTTTTCTACTCTTTCTTTGTTAATTTATTTTCTAAAATATAAGTTTCGGGACTTTTTGTAAAACTAAAAGGTATCATTGCCAATCATAACAAAACAGCGAATATAATTTTAATAATATTCTTTTTCCCCATTTTAAACTTCATTTCTATAAACTACTTTTCCATCAACTATTGTATATTTGACAGATCCAAACAAAGGCTTATTTATAAAAGGAGAATTTGAAGACTTTGATTTAAAATTAGTGTATGTAACTAATTCATCCTTATCAAAAATCACTATATCAGCATTTGCTCCAATTTTTATTTGACCTGCATCTAAATTTAAAAATCTAGCTGGATTATAGGTCATCTTCTCTAAAATTTTTTCGAGGCTTAAGTATCCTGGCCTTAATAAATTTGTTATTGCTAGGGAAAGTGAAGTCTCTAAACCTATTATTCCACTAGGAGCTTTTCTTATATCTTCTACATTTTTTTCTTCAAATGTATGTGGGGCGTGGTCTGTCGCTATAACTTCTATGGTGTCATCTTTTAATCCCTCAATTATAGCTAACCTATCTTTCTCGCTTCTTATTGGAGGATTCATCTTTGCCAATGTTTTTTTCTCTAAAATAGCTTCCTCGTTAAGGCTAAAATGATGAGGTGTAACTTCTGCAAAGATATTTGCCCCCAATTTTTTTAAAGACCTAACAATTTCTACAGAATTTTTAGAACTGATGTGTTGTATGTCAATTTTTGCTCCCAAATCCAAGGCTAGAAGTCCATCTCTTGCAACCATTAAATCTTCACTTACATTTGGAGCCCCATCAATTCCCAGTGATTTTGCAATTTGACCCTTGTTATATCCGGGATTTTTGATAAAATAATTATCTTCTTCATGAAGGCTTATTGTCATATCTAATTTTTTTGCTTCCTTCATTGCTTCAATCATTATTTCATAATCTTTAATAGGAATTCCATCATCAGTAAAAACAACAGCTCCAGCTTTTTTTAAAGAAGGCATATCAGTAAGCTCTTTACCCTTAAATCCTTTTGTCACTGCAGCTGCAGAATAAACTTTAATTTTTTGTTTTTTCATTATTTCATTAACATAATTTAAAGTTTCTACATTATCAATTATGGGCTTTGTGTTGGCCATGGCTACAACACTTGTAAATCCACCTGCTGCAGCTGCATTTGATCCTGTTTCTATAGTTTCCTTGTGAGTTTGGCCAGGCTCTCTAAAGTGAACATGAATATCTACTAGACCAGGGCTTACTATAAGTCCTTTTGCATCTATCACATTTTCATCTTCTAAATTAATATTTTTTGAAATTTCTTTTATAATTCCATTTTCAATATATATATCAGAAATTTCATTAAAACCACTCTTAGGGTCAATCACTCTTCCATTTTTAATTAACATTTTTTATCCTTTCTAAATATATAAGTTCTTTCAACAAGTGCATAATAAAGATTAGGTTTTTATCAACTTTTTTTGAAAAATTTATATAATCATAGCCTAATCATATCTCTTCAAATTACTTCTTTTTTATTGATATCTAATGCAGGATATATTGGAAATTTTATACTTTATAAGAAACTTTTCTTTTATTACATACTTTTTCCATTACTTTTTCAACTTTATTTTATAGAATCGTTTTTAATATTTCTAAAGTCAATACTAAATTAGATTTTTAATCTCTATCTTTATTAATTGTATCAAATTTTTTAAATTCATCCTTTTACCACTGCCATAATATATTTCTAAATCTTATTAATCTGTATTTTCATAAAAAAAGCTTGGAATACTAAATAAAGTATTTCAAGTTTTTTATAAAATTATTTATGAATTTTTAACCTAAACTTATCAATTGAAAAGTTATCCCAACTATCTACATTTGAAATTTCTAAGGCCTTTTCTAACATTTTTATATCAGATGTAAAATCTGACCTTAAAAAATAAAAATTTTCGTCCATAAAGGATAAAACTATACCATCAAAATCATTAAACTCTTCAATAAACCTAAGTTTTTCTACATCATAATATTCATAAACTTTAATTTCAACCTTATCCAAGTTTTTATCGCTTATGGGATTGAATTTAAAATCAAAAAATCCTGCATTTACAGCCTCATAAATTATATCAAGGCCTATGTTTTCTTTTGTAGGATAAATTGAACCTGATATTCCTTTTAATCGTCCATCGATACTAACTTCAATTCTTATTCCATTTGATTTTTCCTTAAATTTGGGGTCAAACTCCCTCAGGTAAGTTTTATTTTCTAAATAATATTCTATAGATTCTTTTGCTAATTTTACATAATCATCCATTATAATAATCTTTCTATATCCTTTTCAATTTTTTCAGGCTTTGTTGTTGGTGCAAATCTTTTTACAACATTTCCATCCCTATCTATCAAAAATTTTGTAAAATTCCATTTAATTTTTCCACCGAGTATTCCTCCTTCTTCTTTTTTCAAAAATGTATAAAGAGGATCTTCATTTTCCCCATTTACATCAATTTTTTGAAATCTATCAAATTTTGTTCCAAAATTTAATGCACAAAAAGAATCTATTTCTTGATCATTTTCTGGAGCTTGGTTAGCAAATTGATTGCATGGAAAATCTAAAATTTCAAAACCATCATGGTGATATTTTTCAAAAAGAGCCTCAAGGCCATCATATTGGGGTGTGAAGCCACACTTTGTCGCAGTATTTACTATCAATAAAACTTTTCCCTTATATTTTTCAAGCTTTACATCTTCACCTTTATTATTTTTTACTACAAAATCATATATCATAACTTATTTTCCTCTCCTGTTTTAAACTTCTTTATTAATTTACCCAAATTTTAGCTAATTTATTGAATTTGGGGTAAATTAATTAGTAGAGAATAAATAATATATAAATTGATAAATTATAAAGGAGAAAAAATGTACGATTATTTAATTATTGGAAACGGTATTGCAGGATTAAAAGCTGCTGAAACTATTAGAAAAAAAGATGATCATGCTTCAATTGTAATTATTTCAAAAGCAGCTGATTATACTTATTGGAGAACAAAATTATCTGAATTAATTTGTAAAGATTTTACAAATGATGATATTTTGGTTAAAAAATTAGACTGGTATGAAAAAAATAATATTGATGTTAAACTAAAAAATGAAGTAGATAAGCTTGACCTTGAAAATAAAAAAGCAATCCTTAAAAACGGAGATCAAATAGAATATGGCAAGGCTCTTATAGCAACAGGTTCTCATCCTTTTGTTCCACCAATCAAAAATATTGACACTGAAGGGGTTTTTGCTATCAGAACTGTTGATGATTTAAATTCTTTCAAAAACCACATCAAAGAAAACAAAAAAGTTATTATAATTGGTGGTGGACTTCTTGGTCTTGAAGCTGCTTTTTCAATCAAAAATGCAGGATGTGATGTTCTTGTAATTGAAACTTTTGATTATATCTTAGGAAAACAACTTGATAATGAACTATCTTTAAAACTTGAAAAAGAATTAAATGAGGCAGGAATTGAAACTTCAACTGGTAAAAACACATCAGAAATCCTAGAAAAAGATGGAAAAGTTTGTGGAATTAAACTTGATGATGGTACAGAAATTGAAGGTGGAACTATTTTAGTTCAAACAGGTGTAAGAAATGACCTTGATGTTGCTATAAATTCAGGCCTTAAAACAGAACGTGGAATAATTGTAGATGAAACTTTAAAAACAAGTGATGAAAATGTCTATGCAGCTGGAGACTGTATGCAATTAGGCCAAGCTACAATAGGTCTTTGGACAGCATCAATGGAAATGGGAGAAATTGCTGGAAGCAATATGACAGGTGATGATAAAACTTACCAAACACCAAAGCCATTCTCATCCCTTCTTCTTGGAGACATAAAACTATTCTCAGCAGGATTTAATAAGGGCGAAGGAATAGAAGAAGTTAAAAAAGAAGACGGAGAAAAAGTTTATAAATTATTTAAAAAAGAAGGAAAATATTTGGGAGGAATCCTCTACAAAGATATCAAATTCCAAAATGACGTTAAAAAAATAGTATTTGAAGGAGAAGATCCAAAAAATACAAAACTTGGAAAAGAAATTTTTGGTATGTAAGAAAAAAGCTCTTGGTTAAACCAAGAGCTTTTATTAATTTTCTATAATGTCAGTCGGACTTGTTTCATATACAAAAATCATTGAATCAAAAATTTCTTTTGGAGACTTTTCTATTCTGTATGAGTATGGGACAAATTTCATTATCGGAGTGTAACCTTCGCCTAATGAGCCCATTTTTATTTTTGAATCTAAGAGATTTTTGCTATCTCCATCTTTTACTTTTGAAAAATTTAAATAATAGGAATTCTTATAATTTTTTGCCTGGTAGGCGAAAGGATCTGCTGATATAAATTTTTGTATTGTCCTTTGATTTTTTTGCATAGTTTTTATATTTACCCTTGTTTTATAAAAATCTGTTCCTATTGGAAAATATGATTTTTTATATTTTTCACCTAAATTTTCTCCCATATTTTTATACATTGCTTCTTTTTTTCCGATATGACCATTGTGACCTGCTATCATTATTCTTGAATCTTTCTCATAATCTTTTATCCAAGAAATATTTTCTGCCATTTTCTTATCTCTATATTCACTTGATTTTACATAATCATCAACCATTTTATAATATGGAAAACTTGATAGAATATTTTCTATAAGTCTTTTTTCTTTGGTATTTTTTTCAAGTTTTTCATCTAATTTTTTTAAATTTTCTTCCAAAATTTTCATCTTCGGATCTTTTATTGAAATATTATCTTTTTCTAAGACATCCAGACTTTTTATATCGAAATCAATATTTTCTTTTTTAACAAAATCTTTTACAAGATTTACAGATTTTTCTGGATTTTGCATATCAAAACCGTAGAAGGAAATTTTTTGGTCGTGATTTTGGTTGTATTTTTTTATCCAATTTATTAGATCATTCATCTCCTTCGTATGGTAAATTGGAAATGAGAAGATTTTTGATGGATTTTTTTGAAATTTTCCTGATTTTACATAAGAATCTATCTCCATTCCTTCTGAAAAATCACATTCCAAGGCAAAGGCCCTAACATTTTCATCTTTTACTAATTTTTTCAACAAGGTTAATTTTAATTCTTGAAATTCCTTATTTCCATGTGTAGCCTCGCCAAGACCAATTATTTCTACTTGGTCATCGATTTTTATATCTTCTATTTTTTGAGCATATTTACTCAAATCTGAAATTTCTTTTTTGGCTTTAAATTCCGGAATTTTTGTCCACAAAAATATAAACAAAAATCCCAATACTGAAATAGAAATTATTATATATAGTAGAATTTTAAATATTTTTTTCATTTTTACTCCTTATTTAATTTTCCCATTTCAAAATATATTGGAAGGGTTATTCTAAATATCATTATATAAATTAATGAGAAAATTATTATACAAATTGCCTCTATTTCTATAAATTTTCTAAGCTCAAGCATGGCAAACATTTGAATCATGCCAAAGGCAAGTTTTGAAGCGATTAAAATATGGATTATTGAAATTATTAGGGGTCCAAAAAATGTGAAATAGTTTTGTTTTTTGACTGAATTTTTTATTTCTTTTTTGCTCATCCCCACTTTTTGTAAAATCTTTATATTTCTTCCATCTTCAAGGCCTTCTGCTGCTTGTTTGTAATAAATTACTACAATTGTTGAAATTAAAAATACTAGGGCAAGAATTGTTACTACTATATAGGCACCTGTATGAATTTTATCAAATTCAATCCTATTTTCTATGGAATTTTTTACTAAAATATTATCAGATATATTTTCATTCAAATTTTTGTCCATGTAGTCAATATTTTTTTGACTTTTATCTTTTAAGTCAAAATATATTCCCGACACACTAGGGAAAGTCTTAATATTTTTGCCATCAGATATTTTTTTTGAAAATTCATCCATATCATCTACAACTAGGACAATATTGTGAAAAAGACTTGTTGTAGGATCCATTAGGACATAGGAGGTATTTTTTACATTTTCTTTTACTTTCAAATTTTGATTTTCTAAAGAAATTTTTCCATATTTTTTTGCTTTGGAATCAAAAACTATAGCCTGGTCTTTTTTAAGAGAAATATTTGTCTTATTTGCCATATTAAAAGATTTTATATCTGTTAGGGAAATAATTTTGGTTTTTTCATCCATTATTGTTTTTCTTAAATCATCATCTTCAATGATAGAAAATTTTCCAGGTGATTTTTCACTAACTACAAGACCTTTTCTTCTAAATTCTCCAAGATTTTCTATTTTTTCCTTGTCAATATTTTTTTCAAGTAAATTTTTTCCATATTTTTCACTTTCCTTATCATTTTCTTGGTATTGGATCAAAAAATCACTTGGGGCAATCCTATCTAATAAATCATTTTTCCCAATAAACATGGCACTCATCACAACAAAGCTCAAAAGAAAAAGTGAAGAAATAATGGTAATTGATGAAAGGGCCATGGCAGATTCCTTGCTTCTTTTGATAAGCTCTCCTATAAAGGTCATATTTGTGCCCTTGTAATAAATTTTTTTATTTTTTCTAAAAAGTTTTAAAATCCAGATCACAAGAGATCTAAAGAAAAAATATGTTCCAATTATTACAGCAATACTTGCTGGCAAAAATTTTGGAAGAGCTTGAAAAATTCCACCATTAATTGAAAGGGCCGTATAATAACCGTAGCCAATTAAAATTACGGCTAAAATCATAGAAATCACATTTGCCTTTGGTTCACTTTCGCCTTTTTGGGAAAGTTTTGAAAGCTCAATCGGATTTGTTTTTCTAATCGAATTTAAACTTATCAAAGTTATTAGAATAAAGATTATAGCAAAAATAATAAGTCCTAAAATTAACTTAGAAAAATTTACAGAAAGTTTTATCTCCATTTGAATTTTCAAAATTTTTGCCACTAAATTTATAAAAAGAGGTCCCAAAAGAATAACAAGAAAACTTCCAATTATCAAAGTAGAAATTCCAAGAATTAAATTTTCTATAATCAAAATTTTTCTCAAAGATTTTTTATCCATGCCAAGTCCATACAAAAGTCCCAATTCCTTATAGCGATTTTTGACTATGGTTTTTGCCATATAAACAAGAAAAATCAGAGAAAAAATCGCAACAATCCATGAACCCATTTCCAAAAGACTTTTTATAATTTCGCTTCCCCTAGTTTCCAAGATAAATTTTTCACTTTTTAAATCTATTAAAAGATTAAAAATAAAAAGCATAAAACTTGATGCTAAAATGTAAGGAAAATACAAAAATTTATTATTTTTTATCCCCCTTGTCGCCATTTTAAAATTAAGCTTGTTCAAATCCCTCACCTCCAGATAAAATCATCATTTGAGATTTGACCAATTTTTCATACATTTGGTCATTGGTCCTATCTCCCTTATAAAGGTCATAGAAAATTTTCCCATCTTTTATAAATAAAACCCTAGAGGCCCTTGCAGCAGCCATGGTCGAATGGGTAACCATAAGAATTGTTTGCCCATTTTTGTTTATTTTTTCAAAAATATTTAAAAGCTCCATGGAAGAATTTGAATCCAAGGCTCCTGTCGGCTCATCTGCCAGTAATATTTTTGGATTTGTAATAAGAGATCTTGCAACGGCAACTCTTTGTTTTTGTCCTCCGGAAATTTGGTAGGGAAATTTATCCAAGAGATCAGAAATTTTTAAGGCCTTTGCAAGTGGATTCAATTTTTCCTCCATAATTTTATATTTTTCATTTGCCAAAACCAAAGGCAAAAATATATTGTCCCTATTGTTTAAAGATGATAAAAGCGAAAAATCTTGGTAGACAAAGCCCAATTTTTCCCTCCTAAATTTTGCCCTTTCCTTATCACTCTTATTTTTTGTATTTTCACCAGATAAAATTACATCTCCAGCCGTTTGAGTATCAAGACTTGCTATCAAATTTAAAAGAGTAGATTTCCCAGACCCACTCTCGCCCATTATGGCAACAAATTCTCCTTCTTCGACTTCAAAATTAATATCTTTTAAGGCAACAACCTGAGTATTTTTATCTTCACTATTATAAACTTTTCTTAAATTTTTAACTTCTAATATATTCATAAGATCCTCCTAAGCCTATATTACAAAAAATAAAATAAAAAATCCCTAATTTAAACTTACAATTTTTCCCATAAACTTACATTTTGTAAGATTAAAAAAAATCGGCAAATGCCGATTTATAATGTTGATAAAGTATTCAAATCCTCATGCTAAGAATATCATACGTAAAAAATTGATTTGATTTCAAATTTAAAAATTCGTCAAAATCGCACTGTCCGAGCGAACGCGAGTTTGCGATTTTAGAATTTTAAAATTTAGAAATCATCAATTTTTGGAGTCAGATATTCGTGCTTGAGGGTTTGTTTGCTTATCATAAATAAAGAAATCCCTATTAATTTTCAATAATACCAGATTTTTTAAGATTAATCGAAAAAACAGTTCCCTCTTTCTCCTTAGAATCAATTTTATATTCATATCCAAGCTTTTTTAAAATATCATTTACCAAAAAAAGTCCTATGCCTGTTGAATTTGCATCTCTTTTATCACTATCTCCACTAAAACCAAATTTATTAATATTTTTCAAATCTTCTTTTTTAATACCAATTCCAGAATCTTCTATTTTTAAGATAGAATCACGGTAGGAAATTTTAATAAAACCCTTATCGGTATATTTTATAGCATTAAACAAAACCTGCTCAAGGACAAGGCCCAGCCATTTGGGGTCTGAAATTATATTTTCATCTTCTATATCAAGAATTAATTTTAAATTTTTATGGATAAAAAAACTCCTATATCTTTTTACGATATCTTTAATCAGCCTTTCAATCGAAAAAGATTTAAAAGAATAATCTAAACTGTCCTGACCCAATTTTATAAAAGATAAAATTGAGGCAATATAATCGTCAATTCTAATAAGTTCTCTTTTTATGTCATAATTTTCTTCCCTTTCACTAATCAAAGAAATGCTTGAAAGGGGAGTTTTTATTTGATGAGTCCAAATTGTCAAAAGATTTTCCAAATCATTTTGACTTAGTTTACTAGAAATTCTAAGATTTTCTATCTCTTTTTCCTTTCTTTCAAAAATTTCTTTCAAGTGTCTTTCATAAATATTTTTTTCAAAAAAAGAAAAAGAATTTTTTTCCAAGCACTTTTTGGCCTTAAAAAATCTAAAAATTCCTATAAATAAAAATATAAAAAATAAAATTAATAGGCAATAGGAAAAAATCCTAAAATCTATAGGAAAGGCCAAAGAAAATATTAAGGATAAGATAAGAAAAATAAAAAAGGAAAAAATATAAGACCTATTAATGCTAAAAAACAATTTCAAATTTTTCATTTTATAAAATATCCAACTCCCTTTTTTGTTTGAATAAAATCATCTAAGCCAAAATCTTTCAATTTTTTCCTAAGTCTGTTGATATTTACAGTCAAAGTATTATCATCAATAAAAGAATCAGTAGCCCAAAGCTTATCCATGATAAGCTCTCTTGAAACAATTTTTTGAGGATTTTCCATAAGAATTTCCAAAATCAAAAATTCATTTTTAGAAAGATTTATTTCCTTATCATTAATTTTAAAAATCATCTTATCTTTGATCAAAGAAATATTTTTATAAGAAAGATCAAAATTTTTCCCAGAAAAATCATAAGACCTTCTAAGAAGGGCCTTGATTTTCATATTTAAAACCTGCATAGAAAAAGGTTTTGAAATAAAATCATCAGCCCCATAATTTATGGCATTAATTAAATTTATATCATCAGCCGCACTGGTTAGAAAAATAATAGGAAGATTAGAAATTTCCCTAATTTTCTCACACCAATAAAAACCATTTTCAAAAGGAAGCTTCAAATCCATCAAAACAAGCTTATAATTTCTTTTTTTAAATTCATCCAAAATATTAGAAAAATCATCCGGCATAAAACAAGAATATCCTAAAAGCCCAAGCTGAAAAGAAAGCTCCTCACAAATTTTTCTATCATCCTCAACAATAAATATATCCATAATAACTCCTTAAAATTATTATAATAGATTTTTTAGTTTTTGAAAATTTTCACAAAAAAAGAAGCTTTTCTGCTTCCAATCTGTTGACAAAATAAAACTTTTCCCATTTTGACCAGATAAACAACCGCCCGTTTCGATTGTTTATCCCGATTCATCGTATGCAAGGAGCGGAGAAATCTCATGAGATCTCTCCACAAGGTCGAGATGGTAAGTAGCTTAATTTTTATTTTACAATAAAATATTACCTACATTCATACTTTGCCTATGATCTGGAAGCCTTTGGGCTTCTAATTTTTCTTTTTAAAAAGTATATCAAAGGATTTTTCTTCTAGATTTTCTCCGATAAATATCAAAGAATTTGTAAAAGATTCTCCTTGGTATTTTTCTACTGAAAATTTATTATCGACAACATCTACCTTGACTTTTTTATCTTCCACATTTACAAGACCTTTTGCTCTAATTAGTTTTCCAAACCTATTTTGACAAACTGCATTGAAATTTGTTCCAAGTTCATTAAAATCTTTGAAAACTACATTTTCATACGCCAAATTATCAAGATGTAAATGTTTATAGTCTACTCTTATTAGAGATTCCTTATCATATTCTCCAATAATAGAGTCCCATTCTTTTTTATCAAAATCCTTGTAGTGAGTGGTGAAAACTTTTGCTTTTGTTAATTCTTCAAGTTTTTTTGCTTCTTTTTCGATTTTTTCTGTACTTATATTTTCAGTTTTTGATAATAGTATATAGGATGAATTTTGGATTTGATCTAGGAAAAGCTCTTTATATTCTCCCATAATCTTATCGATACTATAATAGTCGACTATAGCTATTGGTTTTAAAATTTTTATTTTTTCATATTCAATTGGACTAATATTTTCAATTATTTTAGAAAGATATCCCAAACCTGTTGGCTCTATTATCAAATATTCTGGATTTATTGTGTTTTCTATGCTCATTACCGTTGTTGCAAAATCTTTTTGTTTTGAACAACAAATGCAGCCTTCTTCCAAGGATAAAATTTCTTTTCCAGTATTTTTCAATAAATCTTTGTCTACATTTGCCTTGGCATAATCATTTTCTAAAATTACTGCATAATTCAATTTTTTTGATAATTTTTCTATAAAGGTTGTTTTTCCACTTCCCAAAAATCCCGATACTATTATTATTTTCATCTAATCTTCCATTAAATCTTCTGCTACAATTACAACTGGTTTAATTAAATCTTTTGGTTTATCTTTCATTAAGTATAAAGCCTCTTCAACTTTTTCAAATCCGTTAAATTTATGGGTAACAAGTTTTGAAAGATCTAATTTTCCACAAGAAACAAGTTTAGCAAGTTTTTCCATTCTTAATCTTCCACCTGGTGTTAAGCCTCCACTAATTGTCTTATGGCCCATTCCAACTCCCCATTCAACTCTAGGAATTTTTATATAATCTCCACCGTCAAGATAGTTTACATTACCAATTTTTGCACCTGGTTTCATAGCCTTGATTGCTTCTTCAAAAGTATCAACTGTTCCACCAGCAATTATAACTCTATCAACTCCTTTACCATTTGTAAGTTCTAGAACTTGTTCAGAAATTGATCCTTCTTTGTAAGAAATTATATCTGTTGCTCCATAAAATTTAGCAGCTTCTACACAATTTGGACGTGTTCCTACTGCATAAATTCTACTTGCTCCTCTTAAGTTTGCTCCTGCAACTGACATTAATCCAACTGGCCCAATTCCTACTACCAAAACTTCATCACCAAATTGAACATCAGCTTGTTCAACACCATGGAATCCTGTTGTTACCATATCTGATAACATTGGAGCTAAAACTGGATCTACACCTTCAGGAATTAAAGCAAGATTAGCATCGGCATCATTTACATGGAAAACTTCTCCAAATACACCATCTTTAAAGTTTGAGAATTTCCATCCAGCAAGCATTCCGCCTGAATGCATTGGAAATCCTGCTTGACTTTCAAGAGAAGACCAATCTGGAGTAATAGCTGGAACTAAAACCCTATCTCCTGGTTTAAAATCTCTAACTAATTCTCCAACTTTTACAATTTCTCCAGCAGCTTCGTGGCCTAAAATCATATCGTGTCTATCTCCAATAGCGCCTTCCCAAACTGTGTGAATATCTGAACTACATGGAGCCAAAGCTATTGGTCTAACAAGAGCATCTAGTGGTCCCATTTCTGGTTCCGGCTTTTCAATCCAACCTGTCTTACCAATTCCCAACATTGCAAACCCTTTCATAGAGTCCTCCTTATTTTTAAATTTTTTTTATTTTGTCTGTCATTACATATTAATTTTAATTTATATCCCAATACTTGTCAATCATTTATCATTTTATTTTTCTATTTTAAAATTTGATGAAAACCATAACTTAAAACTAATGTAGATTGGTAAAATAAAATAATTTTAAGTTAACAGAATAAATTTTTATTTTAAAAATTTCTAATCGTTTTTGAAAATAATAAAAAAATTACAAATATAAAAGGCAAAAAAATAAGACTGCTTTTGCAGTCTCATACTGTTGACAATATAGATTTTATAATTCATTACTTATTTTAAAATAAAATTACGCTACAACCCATCTAGAGCAGATAATTATGCCTTGATTTGGCATAATTATCCCTAAAAATTAGTGCGAAAGCACGGAAAAGTTTTCGAAGAAAACTGGTTTTAGTAGTCGATAGATCTCTTGAAATCTATCGACTCACTACGTTCGCTCGAAATGGGTGAAAATTTAGTTTGTCAACAGTCTGATACTGCTTTTGCAGCCTTAGAATGTTGACAAAATTGATTTTGTAATTTACTAATGATTTCAAAATAAAATTACGCTAAAACCCATCTCGAGCCTAGTCGAGAGATCTCTTGAGATTTCTTCGCTCGTTGCACACGATGAATCGGGATAAATTTAGTTTATCAAAAGTATGAAACTTCATTTGCAGTCTTTATTCTTTTTATAATTTCATTGAATTTTGTCTTCTTCTTAATTTTGTTATTGTTGCTTCTTCGTCAAGTTCTATCATTGATAAGTCTATTACTGTATCTTTTGGAATATCTACTATGGCTTTTGTTTTTTCTGTGATTAGGGCTATTGGAAGTAGGTCTTCTCTTATTGATCTTGTGTGGTCGGTTAATTTTCCAAATACCTTATCTGAACCTATTCCATCAAGATATTCTCCTTTTTTGATATCTCTTTTTGCAACAGAAACTGTATCTGCAACTTGTCCATGAAGGGGTGCTATAGTTGGTTCGTTTTCCATTACAGCATTATAAATTGTAATTGGTGTCTCAAGACTTGTTAAATGATATGGTCTATTTAATAAATAATTTGGACCATCTCCAAAGCCTAAAAATTTCATCAAATCTCTTACTTCTTTTTTATCACTTGTTACAATTAAAAATACACCTGGTGCCATTCCTGGAGAAAATTCTACTGTTTTATATGATGATAAAACTCCCCCATCTTCTTTTAATTTAAAATCTTCTACAGCTGTTTCTGGGCTAGTTGGTATTCCGTGACAACCAAATGTATCTGGCAAAAATCCTAGACAGTTACAAACTGAATTTAATTCTATCATGGTGTTTGTTCCATCAACAAAACTTGTAAGCATTCTTGGTGAAAGTCCTTTTTTTTCTGCCTCATCTTTTAAAATTTCTGCATTTGCATAGTTATCTAATGGATTATTTTTTCCTTTTGCAGCAACTAATATGTCAAGACCTATTCCATAAGCAAAATCACAAAGCTCAATTATTGATCCTGGTTCATCTCCTGCAATTCCAGTATAAACAACTCCAGCTTTTTTTGCCATATCATAAAGAATTGGTCCAACTACAGCATCACATTCTACATTTAGTGTTATAAAATGTTTATGATATTGAATTGATTTTGCTGCGATTTCTGCTCCAAATGGTGGGTTTCCTGTAGCATCAATTACAGCTGTAATTTGTAAAAGTTTGTAAGCTAGTCTGTAATTTGAACTTACTACTACAAATCCCTTGTTCAAAGCCTCATAGGCCTCATCGTATGAGTCTGTGTTTATTATTTTATCTTCAGAAATTCCTGAATCAACTAGGGCAATTTTTGCTTTTTCTGGTGTATGTTCTACTACAAGAGAAACTTCAATTGCATCTATATCTCCCAATTGATTTATAAGGCTTGCACCCATTTTTCCACAACCAATTATTGCCAAAGAAATTCTTTCACCGTTGTGTTTTAATTCTTTTAGCTTTCTATTTATCTTAAACATTTAATCTCCTTATATCTTCTGAGGCACTTTTTGCTGATGAGAAAGCCCATTGGATATTATATCCACCACAATCTCCAGCTACATCCATTACCTCACCTATAAAATAACAATCTTTGATTTTTAAAGACTTCATTGTTTTTTTGTCAATTTCCCCACAAGATACTCCCCCCAAACTCACTTGGGCGTTTTTCTTATCATTAATATCGATAATATCAAATGAGAGGTTTTTCAAAACATTTACTAGCTTATTTAAATCATTTCTTGATATATTTTTTTCTCTAGGGTTTATTTTAGCCCTTTTTATTATATCAATTATGAGTTTTTTATCTAAATTTCCTATTAATATTTCTTCTATACTTCTTTGAGGAAATCTTTTTACTTTTTCTTCTAATTTTAATAAAAGTCCCTCTTTTTTATACTCTGGATAAAAGTCTATGTCAAGCCTTACTTTCTTCTTATCTTTAAGGGCTAGGGAAATTTCGTTCGAAAGAGCTAGGATTGCTGTTCCAGTAAGCCCGTAATTTTGAAAAATTATATCATCTTGTGATGATTTTTTATATTTTTCATCTATTATTAAACTTGCTCTTACATTTACTTTTACACCCTTTGCCCTTTTTGATAGTGGATTTTTAGCCTTAAAATTTGTTATTCCATAGGTAATTTCTTCTATTTTTGTGTGATTTTTTAAAATTTCTAAAATAGACCCATCAGAACCAGAATTTTTTAAAGTAAGACCACCTGATCCTATAACTAGGATATCATACTTATATTTTTTCTTATTTTCTGATATTATGAGTTTTTTATCAAAATCTATATCCCTTATTTTTTCATTAAATATAAATTTTGCATTTTCCTCTGCTTTCATCATCAAAGAATCTTTTACACTTTGGGCACTCATAGTCTTTGGATAGCACCTGCCTGATGGTAGACTTGTCCAATCTATGCCCAAATATTCAAAATACTTTATCAAATCTTTGTTGGAAAAATTATCCAAAGAATAATTTACAAAGTCTTTTTCCTTTGAATAATAGTTTTCATAAGAAAGCTTTAAATTTGTAAAATTACACCTGCCATTTCCTGTAGCAAGGAGCTTTCTACCGCTATCTTTGTTTGATTCTATAACTGTTATGTTTTTATTACCTAAAAAAGAGCAGAAGGCAAGCGAACTTACCCCTGCTCCTATTACAAAAATTCTCATAATTCTTCTAAAACTTCCCTTATGGTTTCTTTTTCATTGTAGTAGGTCTTTATGTTATTTTTTAATTTTAAGAAATTTTCCTCACCTTTTCCAAGCATAAAGACAAAGTCACCTTTTTTTGCATGGCTTATGCCGTATTTTATGGCTTCTTTTCGATCTTTAATGATTATAGACTCACCCTTATTTTCATCAACACCCTCTTTTATTTGTTGTGAAATATTTTCAAAGGTGTCAAATTTTGGATCGTCTGTTGTTATCACTGAAAATACCCCATATTTTGCTGATATCTTCCCAACAGCCTTTCTTATATCATAAGTCCTATCGCCATTTATCCCATAAACTGCGTATATTTTTTTATCTTTTGGTAAGTCTTTAAAAAGATTTTCAAAGGCTTCTGGAGTATGGGCAAAGTCTACTACTATATTTATGCCAAGTTTATTTTCTATAAATTCAAACCTTGATTTTACCCCGGTAAAATCTTCTAGGGCTTTTGAAATTTCTTCTAATTTGTAGCCTAAATCATTTGCTATGGCAATTGCGCAAAGGGAATTATAAATATCATAATGTCCAAACCTATTTAGGTGAAATTTAACCCCATTTACTGTAAATTCCAAGCCTAAGTCTACTCTTTTAATATTTTGGGCCCTGTATTTTGAATCTTCATTTATAGAAATTGTTAGGGCATCTTTAAAAATTTCCTTGGCCCTTTTCCCATAATCATCATCAAGATTTACAACTTGTTTTTTGGAATTATTTAAAAGAATCATTTTTGCTTTAAAATAATTATCCATTGTTTTATGAAAATCCATATGCTCCATGGAAAGATTTGTAAATACTCCGTATTCGTAATCTATGCCATAATTTCTTTTTAGGTACAAACCGTGAGATGAAGTCTCCATTACTGCATTTTTAATGTTTTCTTTTTTAGCTTCTATTAAAATTTCATTTAAATCTGTAATTTCTGGAGTAGTATGCTCTGTTGGCATAGTCTTATTAATCAAGTCAGCACCGTCTGTTCCTATATTTGCACATGGTGATCCTAATTTGTTCAAGACAAAGGCAATCAAGTTTGCTGTTGTGGTTTTACCATTTGTTCCTGTTACCCCAATCATTCTCATTGACTTTGATGGATAATTTGAAAGTAAATTAGAAATTTTAGCAAGGGCAAGTCTTTGATCTTTTACTTTTATATAATTTATCCCACTTTCGAAATTTATATCATCATTGGTATAAATTATTGTATTTGCCCCATTTTTTATTGCTGAATCAATATATTTATGGCCATCAAATTCATATCCTTTGTTGGCTAAAAATATATAATTATCTTTTATTTGTCTTGAATCTGAAGAAATCCCTATAATTTCTTTATCATTTTGAATATTTTTTGATATATAGGAAATTTCTTTTAGTATCTTTTCTATTTTCATTTAATGAACGTTGTATCCTTTCTCAGTAAGTAATTCTTTGATCTTTCTGATGTGGTCTTTTCCGTTTGTTTCAAGGGTTAGTTCAACTTGAATATTTTTATACCTGCTAGTTGCAGCAAGGCTATCGTGAATAACTTCTACTATATTTGCCTTTGTATAAGCTATAACATCAAGAAGATCTTTAAGCTTTCCAGGTGCATTTTGAAGCTCTACTGTAAATCTTGCAATTCTTCCGTCTTCATAAAGTCCCTTGTGGATTAGTTGAGAAATAAATGACATATCAATATTTCCACCACTTATTACACAAACAACATTTTTATTTTTGCAACCAAGTTTTTTACTTGCAGCAAGGCTCAATGCTCCTGAAGGCTCTGCTACTAGTTTATGTTTTTCCATCAAAGTAGTCAAGGCTACCATGATTTCTTCTTCTGTTACTGAGATATATTCATCAACATTTTCCTTGCAAATTTCGTATGTAATATCTCCAACTCTTGCAACAGCTGTACCATCTGCTATTGTATCAGCAGAATCTAGAGTTATTGGACCGCCGTTTTCCATAGCAGCTTGCATTGAAGCAGCATTTGCTGGTTCTACTCCAACAATTTTAATGTCTGGTTTAATTTCTTTTGCACATTTTGCAATACCAGAAATTAGTCCACCGCCTCCGATTGGAACTAAAATATAATCAGCATCTTCTAATTTTTCCAAAATTTCAAGAGCAATTGTTCCTTGTCCTTCGATTACATCTTCGTCATCGTATGGAGGGATAAAGGTATAGCCTTTTTCCTTGGCAAGCTCTTGGGCATATTTATTTGTTTCGTCAAAAATTTGTCCGTGAAGGTCAACTTCAGCTCCATATTTTAAAGTTCCATCGATTTTTATCATTGGAGTTGTTTCTGGCATGCAAACTATTGCCTTAATGCCTTGGTGGTTTGCAGAAAATGCTACACCTTGGGCGTGGTTTCCTGCTGATGCTGTTACGATTCCTACGGATTTTGATTCATCATCCATTTTTGAAATCTTGTTATAAGCTCCCCTCAACTTAAATGAACCAGTTTTTTGTAAGTTTTCTGGTTTTATGTACACATTATTTTTTGATAAATCTGAAAAAATTTCAGAATAAAAAATATGAGTTGGGTTAATAGCTTCGTCTACTCTTTTTTTTGCACTTTTAAAATCAAACATAAAATGCCTCCTTTTTATTAAATTATATCACAAGGAAAATAAAATAAGAATGTTTTTCTTAAATTATAAAATAGATCTTTGATAAATAAATATTTTGTTGAAATTGTGGATTTACTCTCATTATTTTAATCTTAAATAAAATTACCCCTATAATGAAAATTTAGAAAACGTTTTATTTATTACTTTTAATTTTATAGTAAAACCTAATTAAAAAAATAAAAATTTGCAAAAAAATAAACCATCCCAAGCCAATAAAAATTATTTCTTGGGATGGCTTATTTTATAAACCTAATTTTTCATCTACTAATTCTTTGTTAAAGCCTACTATATCTTCACCTTCAATATTTATTACAGGAACACCCCTGTGTCCTTTTTCTACTAGGTAATCTATAGCTGACCTATCTTGGTCTACATTTTTTTCTTCAAAATCAATATTATTTTCTCTTAAATAATTTTTTGCTGCCTTACAATGTGGGCATGTATTTGATGTATAAACTGTTACTTTTTTCATTTTTTCTCCAATCTTTTCTTTTAGATCTATTTTTCTGCCACCACTATTATACTCAATTGATAAGCTCTTTCAATCTAGCCTTTTATCTTTTCATATTCATTGGCTATATTTATAAAATCATCAAGGGAAAGATTTTCTGCCCTAAGATTTTCCTTTAAGGACAATTTTTCAAATATTTTTTTCAAATCTTCTTTTTCTATAACACTAGATAGGGAATTTAAGATAGTCTTTCTTCTTTTATTAAAACCTGCCCTTACTATATTAAATAGGCTATTTACATCAACATCTTCATCGTAAAGTCTTAAATTTAATTTTAAAACTTGGGAATCTATTTTGGGTTGGGGCATAAATACTGATTTTGGAACCTTAAATTGGCCTGTAATTTCTGAATAATATTTTATAAAAACTGAAAGTGATGAATAATCCTTGCTTTTTTCATCAGCCTTCATCCTATCTGCCACTTCCTTTTGAACCATAATGGTCATATCCTTACAAGGAAGTTCTTCTTCAAATAATTTTTCAATTATTGGGGTTGTTATATAATAGGGCAAATTTGAAACCACCTTAAAATCTTCTCCAGAAAAATTTTCTTCTATTATTTTTTTTAGGTCAGTTTTTAAAATATCAGCATTTATAATGTCAACATTTGAAAATTCTCCCAAATTGTCCTTTAAAATTGGAATAAGGGTCTTATCTATTTCAATTACAACAAGTTTCTTGCAAGTTTTTGCCATCTCTTGGCTTATTGTTCCAATTCCTGGTCCAATTTCCAAGATATTTTCGCCAGAAACTTCTGATAAGTCTATAATTTTATCGACAAAATTTTTATCTACCAGAAAGTTTTGTCCCAAGGATTTGGTAAATTTAAAACCATAAAGGTCTTGGATTAGTTTTATTGTTTTTGGTGAATATAATTTTTTCATATTTTTTCTACCGCCTTTTCAAATTCTTCGCGGCTTATGCCAAAGGAATTTAATTTTGATAAAAGTTGCTTGGAATTAAAATATCCTATAGAAAGTATATCGCCAAGCTTTTCCCTTCTCTTTCTGCTATCATTTGTTAGGGTTAGGTTATTGTCTAAGAGATCTTTCATAGTAAATTCTTCTCTTTTTTCACTTTTTGTTGCATGGGCATTTTTAAGGGCCTCTATTATATCTTCTTTTGAGGCGTTTTCTACTCCCAAATCTCCATTTTTTATGGCTTTTTTCCTATCAAGATAGGCGTGTTTTGCATTTGGTATTTCTTTTGAAATTTTTGCCCTTATCTTTTTTCCTGCAAAATCTGGATCGGTAAAAATTATTATCCCGCATCTTTTATCGATTTCTTTTAATCTTTCTATCAAATCTTTTCCAAAAGCAAGGCCGTTTGTTGCTATAAGCTCACAATCTATGGCAGATTTTATATTTGTTATATCATCTTTTCCTTCAACTACTATTGTTTCTTTTATCATACTACCTACTTTATATTAAAAAATTCTTTGGCATTTTTGCTGGTTCTTTTTGCAATCTTTGATAATTTCATCCCACGAAGATTTGCAATTTCTCTTGCAACTTCCACAATTTTTCTAGGATCATTTCGCCTTCCTCTATAAGGTTCTGGGGATAGATATGGAGAATCTGTTTCAAGCATTAGCTTATCCAAATCTACATTTATGGCTGCATTTTTTTCATTTTCTGCATTTTTAAAGGTTACAACTCCCCCGATTGAAATATAATATCCTCTTTTCATACATTCCATTAAGTGCATATATGAATAAGCGAAGCAGTGAATTTGAACTTTTAATTCCGGATAAGCTTTCAAAATTTCCAGGCAATCATCAATTGAATCTCTAGAATGAACAACTACAGGAAGATTTAATTTTTTGGCAAGGTCTAATTGCTTTATAAAAACATCCTTTTGCTCAGCCTTGTTGTCATCTTTCCAATAATAATCTAGGCCAATTTCTCCAATAGCCACAACCTTGGGATTTTTTGCCAAATTTTCTAATTTTTCTATAGAAGTTTCATCAAAAGATTCTACATTTTCCGGATGAAAGCCAACTTGAGCATACAAATTATCAAAAGATTCGGAAAGCTCTACTGCCTTGTAAGAATTTTCTAAATTACTTGATGGAATTATTACACAATTTACAGCAAAATTAGACAGATCCTTTATAAGAAAAGATCTGTCTTCATTAAAGTCATCACTTGTTAAATGGGCATGTGAGTCTATTAATTTCATTAAGAAATCACCGTACCTGGTTTACAATCTTTGATTGTTGTAAGTAAAGCTGCATCCTTACCTGCTGCAAGAAGCATTCCTTCTGATAAAATTCCTCTCATTTTTACAGGTTTTAGGTTTTTGATTACTACTATATTTTTTCCTACCAAATCTTCTTTTTTGTAAAATTCTTTTATACCAGAAACAATTGTCCTAGTTTCACTGCCTATATCAACCTTAAAAACAAGAAGCCTATCAGCATCTGGGTGGTCTTTAGCTTCTAAAATCTTACCAACTACAAGGTCAAGTTTTTCAAAATCATCTATTTTAATTTGAGCTTTTCCTTGGTCTTCTTCTTTCTTTTCTTCTTTTTTAACTCCAAGTCTTTCTTCTACTAGCTTGTTGTTTAAATCGTGAAGTTTCTCAAGTTCTTTTTCTGTATCAAGTCTGTTAAATAGGTTTTGACCCTTATTTACTTTTGTACCTTCTTTGATTAGACCAAATTCTTTTGCAGATGCAAAGCCTTTATTTTCTACTCCCAATTGTTTTAAAATTTCATCAGTTGTATTTCTCATAACAGGCTCAAGCATTTGGGCAACAATTCTTAAAGATTCAGCAAGGTTATATAAAACTGTATTTAATCTTTCATATTTTTCTTCACGACCCAAAATCCATGGTTCAGTTTGGTCAACATACTTGTTTGATCTTCTTACAAGATTCCACAAACATTCCAAGGCCTCATTAAATTTAAAATCATCCATTAATTTTGTAAAATCATCATAAGTTTTATGGCAAAGATTGATTAAATCCTCATCATAGCTATCAGTTTCAGAACCTTTTTTAATTATTCCATCATTATATTTTGAAATCATTGAAACAGTTCTTGAAAGTAGGTTTCCCAAATCATTTACTAAATCTGAATTATACCTATCCATAAATTTCTTTGAAAGGAAATTTCCATCAGAACCAAAATTAAATTCACGAAGTAGGAAATATTTTAAGGCATCAGTTCCATATAATTCTACAAGTGGTTCTGGATACATAATATTTCCCTTGGATTTACTCATCTTATCATTATCAAATAAAATCCATCCATGGGCAAAAACTTTTCTTGGAAGAGGAATATCAAGAGCCATCAAAAGTGCTGGCCAAATTATTGTATGAAATCTTACTATATCTTTTCCAATCAAATGCACACCAGCTGGCCAATATTTATTAAATTTCTCCATATCATGACCATAGCCAATTGCTGTCAAATAACAAGATAAGGCATCAATCCATACATAAACAACGTGTTCATTATCAAAAGGAACGTCAACTCCCCAATCAAAAGTATTTCTAGAAACAGAAAGATCTTCAAGACCCTTGTTAATAAAGTTATTTAACATTTCATTTTGCCTAAATTTTGGCTCAAGAAATTCAGGATGGTCTTTAAAAAGTTCCTTTAATTTGTCAGTATATTTAGAAAGTTTAAAAAAGTAAGATTCTTCCTTGTGATGGTCAACTGCTCTTCCACAATCAGGACAGTTTCCTTCATCAAGTTGGCTTTCAGTAAAATATGATTCACAAGATTCGCAATAATATCCATCATACTCACCCTTATAAATATCTCCCTTGTCATAAAGATATTGGAAAATATTTTTTACATTTTCTTCATGCTTTGGATCAGTTGACCTTATAAAACAATCATAATCAATATCAAGTTTTTTCAATAAGTCTTGAGTTTCACTGGCAATTTTATCAACAAATGGTTGTGGTTTAGATCCGTGAGAAAGTGCAGCATTCATGATTTTTTGACCGTGTTCATCAGTTCCTGTAGTAAGGTAAGAATCAAATCCTTGTAAATTTTTATATCTTTTTAAAACATCTGCAATAACAGATGTATAAACATTACCAATATGTAGGTTGCTATTTGGATAATATATTGGTGTGGTTATATAATAAGTATTTTTATCCATAAAATCTCCTTTGTAAAAATTTAAATAAAACAGAGCATAGACAAAGTATGAAATTAGATAATATTTTATTTTGAAATAAAAATTAAGCTAAGTACCATCTCGACTAGATAAATATGCCTTGATTTGGCATATTTATCCCTAAAACTATGTGCGAAAGCACTAAAAAGTTTGCGTAATAAATATGTTTTAGTGTGAGTGAAACGAACGCATGGAGAGATCTCAAGAGATTTCTCCGCTCGTTGCACACGATAAATCGGGATAAACAACCGAAACTGACGATTGTTTATCTGGTCGAAATGGGAAAATTTTTAGTTTGTCAACAGTCTGATAAAATAAAACTATTTTTCTTTTTATATATTTATATTATAGCGTTTTTGTCTATTTTTTCCAATTTAAAATAGTTTTTATAAGAAAAAAATAAGAGGCCCTAAGGCTCTCTTATTTAAAAATTAATTATCTTTTTTCTTTTTAAAAATTCCAGCAAAAGCTCCAAAAAGTCCCAAGATATATGGGCTCAATCCAAATTCAACTCCTGTTTTTGGATTAGAGTTTTTATTTTGGTAAAAAATTTTATTATCCTTACTTACAAGAATTTTTTCTTCTTTGATAGCTCTTGTTTTCCTATTATTTTTCTTATCCTTACTAGAAACTTTTTTATCCTTATCTTTTTGATCTTTTGCAATATTTTCTGTTTCTATATTTTTATTTTTTGACTTACCATTATCTACTTTTCCTATTAAATCTTGGAAATCTTTTGCCTTTAAATATTCAGCCAAGGCATCTTTATAGTTTTTCTTAGCTATTTTTTGATTTTCTTGAGCTTGTTTTAAGTCAGCTAAAATTTCTTCTTGATTTTTCTTCTCTTGATCAAGTTTCTTATTGAGATTTTCTAATTTCTCTTTTAATATACTTATATTTTCTGCAAGTAGCCTTATACTAGAGAAATCTTGGTAGGTTTTTGGATCAGATAAGTCAATCTTATTAGCCTTTTGTTCTGAAAGTTTTGCTTGACCTAATTTTTTGTTTAAATCTTCAAGTTCTTCTTCTAATTTGCTTAGATTATCTTTTTTAACTTCCAATTCCTTTCTAGCACTTTCAAATTCTTCTTGTGATTTTTGTAGGTTTTTTAAAGATGCAAGGTATGAAGACAAGGATTTTTTCAAGCTATTTAACTTATCATTTTTTTGGTCTAGGTTTTCTTGACTTTCTTTTAAGTTAGCAGCTAAATTTTCTTTCTCTTTATCAAGATCTCCCATTTCTTCCTTAGCCTTTAAAATATTCTTATCAATTTCCTCTTGATCTTTTTGAATATTATTTATTTCATTTTCTTTTCTTTCTACTTGGGCTTTTAAATTTTCCACTTCATTTTCTTTAGCCTTCTTATCAGCCAATAATTTTTGACCTTCTTTTGATAAGTTTTCAATATTAGCAGAAATTTTTTCCTTTTCCGATAAGTTTCTTTTCTTATCTTCATTTAAAGATTTAATTTGATTAGCAAGAGAATCGATAGATTTTTTATTAGAATCAGCTTCTTTTTTAAGTTCTTCTAATTCATCAAAATAAGCTTTATTGTCATTATTAATTTTTTCTATATTAGTATCAATATCTGAAATTTCTTTTTGTAAAGACTTTATAATATCTTTATTTTTTAAATTTTGTTCTTTTAAATAGGAAACTTTATCATTATTAGTTTTTAAATCTTTTTTGTATTTTTCAACACTTTCTTTACTTGATTTAATCTTTTGGTCTATATTTGAAATTTCAGTATTTATTTTATCTATCTTATTCTTATTTTCACTTAATTTGTTTTCTATATCTTTTATATCTTTTTCTAAACTGTCAATTTCACTTTGTATTTTTGGATCATAGTTAACTTCTCCATCGATTATGGCCTTTAGTCCATTCATATAATTATCAAGACGATTTTTATATTCGTCTATTGAATAAATTTTTCCACCATTTTTATTAGGATTTAATTCTAGGGCTTGTGTTTTTTTAGTCCAGTACCAAGGTTCTCCCTCTTCTATACTTTCAAAATAATCACTTCTTATACCATAACCTGCACTTTTTGACTCAGTTGGGAGAGGAAATTGATTAGTTCTTTCTTTACGCTCTTCCCACATTAAATCATCAACTAAATTGGTATAATGACCAACAGAATAAGTTAAACCTTTTGCTTTTATCTCCTCAGGACTTAATTCTTTGAATTGCTCAAGATACTTATCCATAGCCTTTCTATTTTCATATCCTTCTTTCCTAAGTTTATCAAAGACATTTTTTTCTTCATCCCACCATCCTGATAAGGCTTGATTAGCATCAGCTACTCCTTCAACAAGAATTTTTTTATTATAATTAAATCCCTTTGTTTTTTTAGCTAGGTTTTCTTGTTGAGGATGGGCTTCAGAGTGCTTTTCCTTCCAATATTTTGAAGCATAATTTGCATTAGCCTGAGCCACAGCCATATCATAATCTGTGATTCCAAAACTAGAAAGACCTCTTCCATCTATTCCCCCATCTTTTCGCCTTTTATCTTGTATTACTTTTAAAGCCTTAATAGCTTCTTTCATATTATCTAGACTTCTAGCATCATTTTCACTAACAGACCTATCTTCATTAGTTTTATTCATTTCTAGAAGATATTCTGCTTTTTCAGGATATTTTCTTGAATCAGGTACTTTTGTAAATACATCCAAAGCTTTTTGGGAGCCCATTTCTTCAAAAAATCCAATAGAGCCTCTATTCCATTTTTCTTGAGCTTCTTTTTTAGCTTGTTCTGTTATTTGTCCCTTATTCTTCTCTTTTAATTCATTTAATCTTGATTTTTTCTTTTCAAGGTCACTTGCTAAAGTTTTATTTTCATCTTCTAGCTTATTTTTTTCTTCTATTTTTGTATTTTTATCGTTTTTTGAGTCTTCTACTTTAGTATTTTCATTTTTTATATCTTCATTGATTTTTATATTATTTTCAGATATTTTTTCAATTTCTTTAGAAGAGTCACCTATTTTATTATCAAGGTCTCCTATTTCTTTATTCTTATCATTTTTTTCTTTATTTAAATTATCAATTTTTTCAGATACTTCTTTATTTTGGGCCTTAAATTCTTCTATTTTTTTATTTATTTCAGCTTGTTTTGTCTCAAGTTGTCTTTTTTGTCCCTCTAACTCTTGGATTTTTTTATCAATATCAGCAATTTCTTTTTCTTTTTTACTTAATTGGTCTTGGTACTTTTTAAATTCTTGAGAATTTTCATCTAAATTTTGAAGTTTCTTTTCAATAGCTTCTATTTCTTTAGTAAGGTTATCTTCTTTTTCCTTTATTTGATTAATTTCCTTGTTTTTATTAGAAACTTCTGCCTTTTTAGCATCTTTTTCTTCTTCTAGTTTTTTAAGGTCATTATTCTTATTTTCTATGCTTTTTTTAACTTCTTCTAATTTTTTAGAATCCCCATCTTTTTTATCTTGGGCATTTTTTACAGAATCTTCAGCATCTTTAATTTCCTTTTCTGCATCTGGATTTTTAGCCTTTTCATCTTCAAAGTTTTTTTGAGCTTGGTTTTTAGATTCTTCCTTATCATTAACAAGCTCACTTGCTTTCTTTAATGAATCTTTTTCACTTTCTAAGTCTTTAGAAGTCTTTTCGATTTTTTCATTTAAGTTAGAAACATTTTCTTTTTCTTTAGCTTTTTCTTCTTCAACTTTCTCATTTAGTTCTTTTTGAGAATTTTCAATTTCTTCATTGACCTTATTTACCTCATTTTCAACTTGATTTAAGCTTTTATTGGCATCATCATATGCTTTTTGCTTATTGTTTGTATCTTTTATGGCATGGTCATATTCTTTTTCAGCCACTTTATAAGTATCATAAACTTTTTCATATGATGAAGGCTCAGCCTCTTTATTATTTTCGATTGAAATATTATCATTGCCATCTGCTTTTGAAACATTTTCTGTTTGGATTAAAAATGTTGTGGATATAGCCATAGCTAGGGCTATTTTTTTAAAATTATTGTTTTTCATATCTGCTTACGAAATATTTCGTTCCTCCTTAATTTCTACATAATTTATTAGGTTTATTTTACCATATTAAAGAAATAAATGAAAAAGTTTATTGATACTTTAAAAAATTCATAAAAAAACTGGTGAAAAATTATATTTACACCAGCTATTTTAAATATTATTTTATTGTAACTTTATGGAAGGTTTTTTTACCTTTTTTTACTATTATTTTTCCATCTTCAAACAAATCTTCATTTATTTCAAATCTTGGATCGGTTATTTTTTCATCATTTATACTTACTCCGCCTCCCTTAACTGAATCTCTTGCTTGAGAATTTGATTTTGTAAGGCCAAGTTTTGTAAGAAGGGTAAGTATTCCCATTGGAAGCTCTGTTTTTTCAATTTCAGTTGTTGGCATTGCTGATTCGTCTCCAGCTCCAGAGAATAAGGCTTTTGATGCTTCTAGGGCTTCTTTTGCCTTATCTTCACCGTGAATTAATTTTGTAATTTCATATGCCAAAACTTCTTTTGCATGGTTAATTTCCTTTGCATTTTTGCCGTTTCCAAGTCTTCTACATTCATCAGTTGGAAGGAAGGTTAGCATTAAAAGGAATTTTTCTACGTCCCTATCATCAACATTTCTCATATATTGGAAAAGTTCGTAGGCCGAAGTTTTTTTCTCATCAAGCCAAACAGCTCCCTTTTGACTTTTTCCCATTTTTACGCCATCTGCTGTTGTTAAAAGTTTAAAAGTCATTCCATATACTTTCTCATCTTCTTTTTTCCTAATCAAATCATATCCACCGATAATATTTGACCATTGGTCAGATCCACCAATTTCTAGAGTACAATTATGTCTTCTAAATAATTCTAGAAAATCGTAAGATTGTAAAAGCATGTAAGAAAATTCAAAAAATGTTAGACCTTTTTCCATCCTATTTTTGTAGGCATCTTTTTTTAGCATTTCATTTACAAGGAAATTTGATCCAACATCCCTTAAAAAATCTACAAACGGAAGATTTAATAGCCAATCTCCATTGTTTACCATTATCGCCTTGTCGCCAGAATCTTCTCCCTCATTTTCAAATTCCAAAAATCTTTGGAATTGCTTATAAAAACAATTGGCATTGTGGTCAATTCTCTCTTTTGTCATAACCATTCTCATATCACTTCTTCCTGAAGGATCTCCAATCATAGTAGTTCCTCCACCAAGAAGGGCAATTGGTCTGTGGCCATAATTTTGCATTCTCATCATAACCATAATTTGGATAAGATGACCTACTGTCAATGAATCTGCAGTTGCATCAAATCCACAATAAAAAGTTAATTTTTCATTTTTTAATTTCTCAGCCAACTCTTCTTCATCAGTAGCTGCCTCAAAATATCCACGATCTTTTAATTCATCAAAAACTGAATCATATTCTTTTTCATATTGAAATTTCATTTATATCTCCTTAATTATTTTTAAGCACAAAAAAAGAGCATAAGAAGGCATCTTAATGCGGTACCACTTCTTTTTATACTCCACGCTTTCACTAAGTAGAAAGCCAACTTTGGACAAAGAATCCTGTAATTTCAAAAAAACTATCTCAAATTTTCCCTACTGTAAATCCTATAAGTCCTATTTACTTATCATACATTATACATTGGATTATTATTTTTTCAAATATATAGACTATAAATAAAAATTTATAGCCTATGCCAATTATTCTCCTTCAAATTTTTAAAATTATCCAAGTTATCCTCGCACATTTTCCCCTTAAAAGAAATTTCATAAGATATTTTTTTACCCAAGTGAGAAAAATTTATGAAAGCCTTATTAGATTTCTCATCAATTTCAAAAGAATTAATTTCATCCCAAGGCATAAGAAGAAAATCGCCCTTAGTAGAATTTGAAATTTCTTTTTCGTAAATTCCTTTTTCATTAAAATTTAATAAAAAAGTTCTTGAAGAATCTAAGGTATTATACAAATTACTAACAAGTAATTTCAACAATCCCTTAGCCTTTGAATTATGTTTAATTGCAAACAAATAAGAATTAGTATCTCCAAACTTTTCTTTTATTTTACTTCTAAAATCACCTACATTATTAAATAAAAATCCCATTTTACCTCCTTATTTAAAAATAAAAACCTCTTTGATATCCTTGTCCAAAACCTTGCAAATCTTGTAGGCAGTTTCAAGACTTGGACTTATAGTCTTATTTTCATAAGCCATAATCGACCTTCTCTTAAGCCCAACCATTTTAGCAAGTTTATGCTGAGAAAGCCCCTTCTCTTTTCTAAATTCTCTAATTTTATTGTCAATTTCCACTTCCATACAAAAACCTTTAGTTACATTTTTAGTACATTTTTTGTTACATTTATAGTACCATAAGTATAAATTTTTGTAAAATTTAATAAGTAAAAATACTTTAGAATTTTTTTTAAAAAAAAGTAAATAAGAAATCCATCTCGAGCCTAGTTGAGAGATCTCATAAAAAACTAAGATATAGTACTTATTTAAATAAAGTAAGCTAAAATATATTACAAAGTAGAAATTGAAATAAAATCTAAATATAACAAAAGAGATCTCTCGACTCATTACATTCGCTCGAGATGGGTTTACACTCTATACTTTTTTGCTCCGAAGAAATTTAAATAAATTTTTAATAAATAAAATTATAATCTTATTTAAACTTAAGCTATTAAAATCAAAATAAAAATTAGCAAAAAATAATAAAATACAAACTTTAGCAATTAAAAAAAGCAAACATTCACCCATCTCGAGCTTGTCGAGAGATCTCCTGCAAAAATAGGGCAAAAGAAATTGTATGCATTCTCTAGTAAATCTATGAAAATTACAAAGAATAATATAAGCCTAAACTAACAATAGAGATCTCTCCACGCACTTCACTTCGTTGCGTTTGGTCGAGATGGGTTTAATATTGCTATAATTTTATACTTCGAATAAATTAAAATTAAATTTAATAAATGGACTTATAGTTTTGTGAAAATTCTATTGGTACAAATTTTGAAAAATAAGTACTTATCATAACTTAAATTTCTAGAAGTTCTACAAAAATAAACAACTCTTAATATCTAAAATTACTGTTTTATTTAAACTTTAGTAACTAAATCCAAGCAATCATTACCCATCTCGACACTGTGGAGAGATCTCCTTTATTAATTTCATCCTATTATTTACCAAGTCCTTTAGAAAAAATACAAATAAAAACTAAATAAAAAACAGGAGCTACCTCCTGTTTTTTGCTAATCGAATTATTTTTAGTTATATGGTTTTTTTATCTTAAAATTCTACTTTTTTGCCGTAATATGCAGCTTCATATATTTTTTTGATATCTTCTGGAGAAGTTTCTCTTGGATTTGTTAGGGTACAAGCATCTTTGAATGCATTTTCACTCATTTTATCCAAAACTTCTAAGAATTTATCTTCTTCTATTACAGTATTTTTACCATCTTTTATATTTGCTGTAAGTCCTACTGCCTCATTTAATTTTCTAATTTCTTCTGCTATATCGTCAATTCCTAGAATTTTTTCTAGTTTATCATATTTATCTGTTGCTTTTCTGTTGTAATCTATAATGTATGGAAGCATAATTGCGTTTGCTTCTCCGTGTGTTAGGTGGAAAATTCCTCCAATTTTGTGAGCCATTGAGTGAACTATTCCTAGTGAAGCATTAGAAAATGCCATTCCTGCAAGGGTTGATGCATCGTGCATTTTTTCTCTTGCATCCATATCCTCACCATTATCATAGGCTTTTTTAAGACTTTCAAATACAAGTTCAATTGCCCTAATTGCAAGTGGTGATGTGTAATCATCTGCTGATGTTGAAACAAAAGCCTCAACTGCGTGTGTCATAACATCCATTCCTGTTTGAGCTGTAATTCTTGGAGGCATTTTGCTTGCAATAACTGGATCGCAAATTGCCACATCTGGTACGAAATCAGGATGAACCAATGGATATTTTATTTCTTTTTCTGTATCAGTTATTACAGAAAATGCTGTAATTTCTGAAGCTGTTCCTGATGTTGATGGAATACAAGCCATTTTTGCCTTTGTTCTTAGTGGTGGATTGTCAAAAGCTGCTAATTTTTCAAAACTATAGCCTGGGTGTTCATAGAAAATCCACATAGCCTTTGCAGCATCCATAGCAGATCCTCCACCAATTGGAATTATCCAATCTGGTCCGAATTCTTCCATTTTCTTTCCACCTTCAAGGCAAGTTTTTACTGATGGGTCTGGTTCTACCCCATCAAGAATCATAACTTCCATTCCAGCTTCTTCTAAATATTTTTTAGCTTGGTCTAAAAAACCAAATTTTTTCATAGAATGACCACCAGTTACAAGAACTGCTTTCTTTCCTTCTAAATTTTTAAGATATTCTAGACTATCAACTCCGTGAACAATAGTTCTTGGAATTGCAAAAGTTTTAATTGCCATTTTCCCCTCCGTAAATTTCCTTTGTTAATCTTTTGTCATTATTATTATATAACTTTGTTTATTTTTGTCAACATTATTTTTAATAAGAATCTTTTTTTTGTTATATAAATAACATTGTTTAAATATCTAAATATTTTTTTAAAATTTATACTTTTTACATGAATTAATATGCAGAATATCCATTCCATTTTTCTGCATAAAATTTTATTTGATTTTTTGTAAAAAAAATGTTTTAATGTAAAAGATAATAAATTTATAAAAATTTGTCAGAAAGATTTTAAAACTTTTACGGAAATTCTTTTACATAGTTTTATCCTATGTAGGTTTCCCAAAAAAATTTTGCCTATTTTTAGTAATTTGCAAATTATTCTACAAATTTTTTTTGCCCATTTTTAGAAAAAAAAGGAGTTAGTATGTCTAAAAATATATCTGTTAAAAAGACCCTAGTTATTGGTTCTGGCCCTATAGTAATAGGCCAAGCCGCTGAATTTGATTATTCTGGAACACAAGCTTGTGAAACTTTAAAATCTTTGGGAGTTGAGACTGTCCTTATTAATTCAAACCCTGCAACTATTATGACAGATCCAAATCTTGCTGATAGGACTTACATAGAAGCTATCAATTTTGAAACTGTTGTAAAAATTATAGAAAAAGAAAGACCAGATTCTATTATAGCAACTATGGGGGGCCAAACTTCCCTTAATATGACTTTGAAACTTTACGAAGAAGGAATTTTAGATAAGTATAGTATTAAAATTATTGGTACAGATATAGAAGCTATCAAAAAAGGAGAAGATAGGGAATTATTTAGAAAAACTATGAAAGAAATTGGCCAACCAATTGTTTCATCAGAAATCGCAAGATCTCTTGATCAAGGTCTTAAAATCGCTCAAAAAATTGGTTATCCTCTAGTTATTAGACCAGCCTATACTCTTGGAGGAAGTGGCGGTGGTTTTGCCAATAATGATGAAGAATTGAAAGAAGTTTTATCACTTGGCCTTTCCCTATCTCCAGTAAGTGAATGTCTTATAGAAAAATCAATTAAGGGTTGGCTAGAAATCGAGTTTGAAGTTTTAAGAGATAATGAAGGAAAGAAAATTGTAGTATGCGATATGGAAAATGTCGATCCTGTTGGAGTTCACACAGGAGATTCTATAGTTGTTGCTCCTTGCCAAAGCCTTGAAAAAGAAAGTGTAAATAAATTAAAGCAAGCAAGTCTTGATATAGTTGAGGCTATCGGTGTAAAGGGAGCTTGTAATGTTCAATTAGCTTATAATAAAGAAAATGACGAGTATGCAGTTATAGAAATAAATCCTAGAGTTTCAAGATCTTCTGCCCTAGCAAGTAAGGCAGTTGGCTATCCTATAGCAAGAATTGCTACAAAAATTGCCCTAGGCCTTAATTTTTCTGATATAGAAAATTTTTCAACAGGAAAAGCTCTTGGTCAATACCAACCAGAATGTAACTATGTAGTTGTAAAAATTCCAAAATGGCCTTTTGATAAATTTAAAAATGCCAAAAGAAAATTAGGTACAAAAATGATGGCTACAGGTGAAGTTATGGCTATAGGATCAACTTTCAAAGAAGCTTTGTTAAAGGGAATTAGGTCTCTTGAAATTGGAAAATATTCCTTAGAAAGCGAATTTTCTCATAATAAAAGCGATGATGACCTTATACAAAGAATGCAAAAACCAGATGATGAGAGATTGTTTGACCTTGCAGAATTTATTAGAAGAGGCCACAGCATTGACGAAGTTCACCAAATTACAAAAATAGAAAATTACTTCCTCAACCTTATAAAAGAAATAATTGATGATGAGGAGAAATTAAAAAATACTAAATTAAAAGATTTAGATCCAGCTTATCTTAAAAAATTAAAAGAAGATGGATTTGCTGATTATACTATAGCTAAGTTATTAGGGGTAGATATTTCTGAAATATCTTCTTTAAGAAAAGATAATAAGATTTTTCCTAAATACAAAAAAGTTGATGTATCAGCTTTTAGAAAAAATGGATCATATATTTACTCATCTTATTTGGGTAATGATCAATCTGAAATTTCAAATAATAAAAAAATTATAGTTATAGGATCTGGTCCTATAAGAATTGGTCAAGGAATAGAGTTTGATTATTGTTCAGTTCATGCAATCAAGGCTTTGATAAATATGGGGATTGAAACTATAACAATAAATAATAACCCAGAAACTGTATCAACAGATTTTGATACATCAGATAAACTATACTTTGAGCCTTTAAGCCAAGAAGATGTCCTAGATATTATAGAAAAAGAAAATCCTGATGGAGTAATCCTTGCCTTTGGAGGCCAAACTGCAATTAAACTTGCCAAAGACTTGCATGATCACAATATAAATATTATAGGAACAGGTTTTGATGTAATTGACAGGGCTGAAGATAGGGAAAAATTTGAAGCTCTTCTTGAAAAACTTAATATAAAAAGACCTAAAGGCTATGGTGTAAAAAGCCTAGAACAAGGACTTAAGGTTGCAAAAGATTTAGGATATCCAGTTTTGATCAGACCTTCATATGTTTTGGGTGGCCAAGGAATGGAAATAACTTATGATGAAGAAAGATTAAAACAATATCTAAAAGCAGCCTTCAAAAGAGATAAGGAAAATCCTGTCTTAATTGATAAGTACCTAATAGGAAGAGAAATCGAAGTCGATGCCATATCAGATGGAGATAATATTTTGATTCCTGGAATTATGGAACACCTTGAAAGAGCAGGAGTTCACTCAGGAGATTCAACTTCAATCTATCCATCAATAAATATAAGTGATCAAATAAAAGAAAAAATTTACCAAGAAACTCTAAAAATTGCAAAAGAGCTTAAGGTAAAAGGAATGATAAATATCCAATTTATAGAATACCAAGATGATATTTATATAATAGAAGTAAACCCTAGAGCATCAAGAACAGTTCCATATATTTCAAAAGTTTCAACAGTTCCAATAGTAGATCTTGCAACAAAAGTTATGCTAGGTGAAAAATTAAAAGATTTGGGATATGGTACTGGAATCTACAAAGAAGCTCCTATGACCTGTGTTAAAGTTCCTGTATTTTCTTTAAACAAATTAAACAGGGTAGAAATTTCCCTAGGACCTGAAATGAAGTCTACTGGAGAAGTTTTGGGAATTGGAAAAGACCTTGACGAAGCCCTATTCAAAGGATTTGAAGCCAGTGGACAACCAATTAGCCAAGAACATGGAAAAGTTCTTGTAAGTATAAAAGATTCTGACAAAAAAGAATTTTTGGAAATTGCAAAAACAATGGAAAAAATGGGATACTCCTTCCTAGCAACAGAAAATACTGCAAAATTCTTAAATGAAAATAATATAAAAGCTGAACTTGTTGGAAAAATTGGCCAAGATAAAAATAATATTATAGACTTAATAAAAACATCCAAACTTGACCTTATTATAAATACTCCAACCAAGGGTGGAGATAGCCAAAGAGATGGATTTAAAATAAGATCATCTGCCATAGAATACGGCATAGAAACAATAACAAGTCTTGATACAATAAAGGCTAGATTAAGAATTGAAGAAAAAGATTTTGATAGAAAAAATATAGAAATTTATGAAATTTCTGAATTAAGTAAATAAAAGAAAAACCTTCCAAAAATTTTTGGAAGGTTTTTTTATTTTTAAACTGTACCCATTATTTTTAAAACAATATTTGCAATAACTGCAGAACCTATATAGGTTCCTAAAAGGGCACAAATGGTAATTACTACAATTTTTAGACCTTGTTTCTTAAATGAATCTAATTCTTTTGCTGAAGAAATTCCTGCATATGCCAAAATTGGTGTACAAAGTGGCAATAAGTCAAGATGAGTCATAGCTTCATTAAATGGTTCAGCCACTGGTGAAAGTCCAGGAATTGATGCAAAAGATGCCAAGAATGCTATATATAAAATTGTTGGTAGATTTATATGAACTTTTTGAAGTAATAAATCTAAAATTAAACCAATAACTGTAATTCCAAATAGCCAAAGCATTCCTACTAAAACATCTGCCATAGTAGAATCAGAACCCATTCTTATACTTGAAACATAAAGTCCTGCTATAGAAATTACTGCTGTAATACATAAAACTCCCAAATATTTTGAAAGAGTTTTTGCAAATCCTTCATTAACTTCCTTGTCATCCTTTTTCTCTATATGACGAGTTGGAGCAAGAGCAGCCTTTTCTGCCTCATATTTTTCTTTTCCTTTACAAAGTTTATATAACCATTCTGCTATAGGAATTCCTAAGAAAAATGCAACATAAACTGTATCAACTGCTGATAAAACTTGGCTTGTAGCACCATATCCCATCAAAGCTTGTTCCTTATCAGGAAAAGCCTCAATAATTGGAGCTATGGCCCCACTCATCATAGATGCAGATCCAGTTCCAGCTGCCATTGCCAAAGATTCAGGACTAAACCATGAAATATTAATAAAAATTGATGAAATAATAGAAAAAGCAATAGTTCCAAGAAGAGTTCCTGTTATGTATGAACCCATAACCCCACGACCTTCAGGAGAATCTAATCCATATAAATTCGCAACGATTCCAAGTCCTTCTTCTCTAGAAATAGAAAAACCAGAACCAATAGCTGTTCTATCCATTTTAAATACAAAAACTGCAATTGGGATAGAAATAAAGATTGTTCCAAGGTTACCAAATTCTTGTAAAATTAAAGCAGGACCTGCCTTAATAACTGTAGAAATATTTGGACCAATAGCTGTTGCCATATAGGCAATCAAAAATAAACAAGAAATGCTGACATATTCACCAGCCCTTGCCATATCACGTTCAGAAATAGAACTAGAACTTAAAGTACGAGCTACAATAATTCCAATAATAAGAGCGTAGATCATTGGTAGAAGCTTAAATTTAACAATTCCAAAATCAAATGGAATAATTCCAATAGCCTCTGCTGCAATAACTACAAGTAAAATAATAAAATGTAGCCTCATATCCGTAAGAATATTTTTATTTTTCATTTTTCCCTCCTTATGTAATTTTCAAAAAGGCAAATGAAACAAACCTTTTCTTAAATTTGATTCTTCGCTTTAATTAGTAAAATAAGCTAAGAAATCATCCAATAAATAGACTAGCACTAATCATTTTTATTGTCAATGAAGAATAATGAAAATAATTTGTCAACTTTTTTATAAAAATACTGTAAATTTGATTAATATACTACAATGATTTTTATTAATTCAAATGCATTAATAAAAATCACAAGCTTCTATATGAAATATGAAGATATAAAATAAATAAATTAAATAGGCCTATAATATAAGAGATTTAAAAAAATTTGTAAATAAAATTTAAATATGAAAATTCCAAATATAAAAGACAAGGAATTAAGGTTATTTTAATATAAAGCAAACGAAAAAGATCTCTCCATGCACTTCACTTCGTTTTGCTTAGTCGAGATGGGTAATATCTTTATTTAGTTTTTTACTAAAGAAAAGACTTGAAAAATTTTTTTATAAGGATTTATAATTGCCTTTAGCAATAAAATAAGCTCAAAACAAAAAACCATCTCGAGCCGATAAATATGCCTTGATTTGGCATATTTATCCCTAAAACTAGTGGGAAATCACGGAGAAATTTGCGAAGCAAATGAGTTTTAGTGCCGAGAGATCTCTGATTTTATTTATCTTGTCATTAAATAAATTCTTTAAATTAATTCAATATATTAAAACTCAATGAATTAAGATTATTTTAATATAAGACAAATTAAAGAAATCTCTCCATGCACTCCACTTTGTTTCGCTTAGCCGAGATGGGTAATTTCTTTATTTATTTTTTCACTAAAGAATTTATTATAAATAATTCATTATATATGCAATTTTAATAAAAAACTATTTGATTTTTAAAAAATCCAGTTCTTATTTTTTAGAAATATCTTTCTCGTATAAGTCTTTTTTTATTTGGCTTGTGCTTATTTCTGGAGTTCTTGGTAAGTATACGACTTCTACTCCCTCTTCTTCTAGAAAGTCAAATTTTCCCTTCCAATCATCGCCCATTACAAAAGTATCAACTTGATAAAGGTGGACATCTGATTTTTTTTGGTCCCAATTTTCTTCAGCTATTACTAAATCTACACACCTTAAGGCCTCTAATAATTTTTTTCTTTGATCGAAAGTAAAGTAGGTCTTTTTATTTTTTTCTTTGCTGTTAAATTCATCTGTAGAAATTGCAACTATCAAATAATCCCCCAAGGCTTTGGCTCTTTCCAATAAATTTATATGACCATAATGCAATAGGTCAAAGGTTCCATAAGTTATAACTCTTTTCATTTTTTCTCCTTTTTATTCAATATAATCCTGTATAATTTTTATTTAAAAATTATAATTCTATTACTAATACTTTATAGTAAATCTATATGAATTTCAATTCGCAAGATTTATTGTTATTTAAAATTACGAATATTATTTATAAGTTGACGATATCAGATTTTTTGTTATTTAAATTGACACTCGCTACTTATATTGGTATTATTAGCATATATTTTAAAATTTATGGAGTTTAAATGAAAAAATTATCTGTTGAAAAATTAGCTGATTTTGTTTCTACTTATAGAAAAAGTAAGAATTTTTCCCAAAGAAATCTTTCAGACCTTACTGGTATTAATAGGACTATGATTAGTCGTATTGAGTCTTGTGATTATGTGCCATCTATTGACCAACTTCAGGCTTTGGCTGAGGTTTTGGGGTTTGATATTGTTGATTTGTTTGTGGAGGAAGGGAAGAAAAGTTTTATGAAAAATATTGATAAGAAATATAAGATTGCTGTTGCTGGGACTGGTTATGTTGGTCTTTCTATTGCTACTTTGTTGGCTCAAAATAATCATGTTACTGCAGTTGATATTGTTAAGGAAAAGGTTGATTTGATTAATGATAGAAAATCTCCTATTCAAGATGATTATATTGAGAAATATTTGAGGGAAAAAGACCTTGATTTGACTGCTACTCTTGATGGGGAAGCTGCTTATAGGGATGCTGATTTTGTTGTTATTGCTGCTCCTACTAATTATGATTCTAAGAAGAATTTTTTTGATTGTTCTGCTGTTGAATCTGTTATTGAATTGGTTTTAAAGGTTAATCCATCAGCTACTATGATTATTAAGTCTACTATTCCTGTTGGTTACACTAAATCTGTTAGGGAAAAGTATAATACTAAAAATATTATTTTTTCTCCTGAATTTTTGAGGGAATCTAAGGCCTTGTATGATAATCTTTATCCTTCTAGAATTATTGTTTCTTGTGATGATGAGAGTCGTGATAAGGCTGAAATTTTTGCTTCACTTTTACAAGAAGGTGCTATAAAAGAAAATATTGATACTTTGTTTATGGGCTTTACTGAGGCTGAGGCTGTAAAGTTATTTGCTAATACTTATCTTGCTCTTAGGGTTTCTTATTTTAATGAGCTTGATACTTATGCTGAAAGCAAGGGCTTAAATACTGAAGAGATTATTAATGGTGTTTGCCTTGATCCAAGAATTGGTTCTCATTACAACAATCCTTCTTTTGGTTATGGTGGATATTGCCTTCCAAAAGATACTAAGCAATTATTAGCAAATTTTGATAAGGTTCCTCAAAATATGATTTCTGCTATTGTTGATGCTAATAGGACCAGGAAGGATTTTATTGCTGATCAAGTTTTAAATATTGCAGGATATTATTCTTACAATGAAGACGTCCAATATAGGCCAGATAAAGAAAAAGAATGTGTAATTGGTGTTTACAGGTTAACAATGAAGTCAAACTCTGACAACTTCCGTCAATCATCTATCCAAGGGGTTATGAAAAGAATAAAGGCAAAAGGTGCTACAGTTATAATTTACGAGCCAACCCTAAAAGACGGTCAAACTTTCTTCGGGTCAGAAGTTGTAAATAACTTAAAGAAATTTAAAAAAATGAGCCAAGCAATTATTGCAAACAGATATGATTCCTGCCTAGATGATGTGATAGATAAGGTTTATACAAGAGATATTTTTAAAAGAGACTAAAAAAATTCCCATCTCATATTTTTTGAGATGGAATTTTTTTATCCAAAATTTAAACTATAAAGATTTTTTGAAATTATAAACTATTTTTCCGGATAATTTTTATAGCTTGGGTCTATGGCCAAAAGTTCGGAAAAATTATCAATTTCAACAATATCTTCTTTTTTCATTGGGAAAATTCCCAAATCAAATTCATCTGGATGGCAAAATAGGGCCACATCGTCCCAATAAATTTGCCTGTTATTATTTTCAAATTCTACCTCTATAAAATGTTTCAATTTTTTCCCGTCTTTTTCGTTCCAACGAGAAACGCTATATAATTGCCAACCGTTTTTGCCACCAGTTTTACTGCAAGATATAACTTTCCCATCTTTTACACTTTGCAGCCACTCGTCAGTATAAGAACTTGTCCATACACTATTGTAACCAGATTTTTCAAAATTTGGACTTAAGATCGCATCATTATAAATAATTTGGTCCCCATCCAAAATTATTGCATTTGAAATCAAATTTCTAGCTACATATAAAGAAGAAATGTTGTTACAAGTATCATAGTAGGGGTTTTTTATAAAATTTAAATTTGGATATTTTTCCAATAATTCCTGGAATTTTTCTGATAAATATCCAACAACAATATAAATTTCATCTATACCATTTTTATGAAGACCATCAATTATGGTATCAATCATTCTCTTACCATTAACTTTTATTAAAGGTTTTGGTGTATTTAAGGTTACAGGTTTCATCCTATTTCCAAAACCTGCCGCCATAATTATTGCTCTTTTTACCTTATACATCCATTTTCTCCTCTTTTTTTAAATATTTTCTTACTATCCTATAATATTCTTTAGCATAACGATATTGTTTAATAGAATATTCCCCAAAATCTACTCCCAAATTTCTCTTATATTCACACCAATTACTCCACAACAAACCACAAGATGAAATATAGGCGTAAATTTTTAACCTTGTATTAAAGTCACACTCATTATCAAAATAAATATCAATAATTTGGTCAATTTTTTCCTTATCGTACATGGAATAAATACAAAACATGGCTATATCAATATGGGGATCTTGCATACCAGCATATTCCCAATCAATCAACTTTACACTTTCATCTTCTGTAAACAAAAAATTATCAGCCACAGAATCAATATGGCATAGGGATTTTTTGCCGATATTTTTTTCTATAAAAGATTTTAAAGAAAATATTCCCTTTTTAACCTTTTGGTAGTCCCTATAAACTGATTTTTTACCATTCCACAGACTTTCATAAAAATTAATCTCATCAAAAATATCAAAGTCATGGTCAATAGATAAGGATAAGTTATGAAACTCTTTGAGTTTTTCCATGCATTTTGAAACATCATCCATATTTTCCGGATCACAAACTCTTGAATTTTCAATAAATTCTGTGATTTTATAGCCATTTTCAGGATCCATATAAATAATATTGTCGCAAATATTTTTCCCCTTTAAAAGCTTATAAACTTTTGCCTCCTCGTACCTGTTAATTAACTTATCGGTTCCCTCCCCAGGAACTCTCATAATATATTTTTTATTTTTACAAGAAAACAAAAATGACCTATTAGTCATACCTTTTTTTAGGACCCTAATATTTTTAATATCAGATTTATGGACTTCAAAAACTTTACAAATAAGGTCAATAACATCCGACTTTAAATTATTAGACTCCCTATCAAGCTCTCTTAAATCTTCATAAGTATCAATTTCAACAAAATCACTAGACTTAACAAGCCTTGCTGCAATATTAATATTAGAAAAATTAAAAAGGGCCTCTTCCCAAAACATTTGATAACTTTCATTATCCTTTTTTAACTTATCAATATTTCCCCTTAACTTATCAGCTATATCCTTGGTAAAATAAGAAATACCGACCATAGAATTTCCCTTATCCTCATCCTTGATAGTAACAAGCTCATTTTTCCTATTTATCCTAATCTTACTATAAGTTGACTTCTTATCAGAAACCATATACCAAGAATAAAGTTCATTTTTCCTAAAAGGATTTTCCTTACACCATATATCTGATGGAATAATATAAGAATTATCAAGCTTATCAGAGATCAAATCAAGAGAATAAAGATTATTTTTTAAATCATAAGATTCATTAACAATTAACCTTACCCCAAACTCATCAATCAGATACTCAAATCTTTCCTTCAAAAAACCCACCACAATATAAATTTCAGAAATTCCAACTGAGTGAAGTTGCCTAATAATTCTTTCAACCATAACCTCACCCTTAATCTCAAGGAGGGCCTTGGGACTATCCAAATTAATAGGAACCATCCTCAAACCAAAACCTGCCGCCAAAATAATTGCCCTTTTAGGCTTATTCTTATCAATCAAACTTTGACCCTTATGAGAAATATTAAAATCATTATCCAAAAATTTATCATCTTTCAAACTGTTAATAGCCTTATTAACAAAGCCTAAAGAATATCCAGTCCTCTCCATTAAATCCCTTTGACTTACAAATTTATTATTTGAAAGAAACAAGAGAATATTCATCTTATTTTTGTTCATACAATTTAAAACCTTTCTTTTCACGAATTTATAAAATCGATCATTTGTGAACTCAATAATCAATAAAAAACTCATTTCCCAATGAGCAATAATTTATTTTATATAAAACAATAATATCTTTATATAGTTTACAAGAAAAAAAAGAAAAAATCAATAAAAATTTTTAATATATACATATATGTAAGCCAAGGAATAAATATAATTTTAATATAAAACAAAATAAGGAGATCTCTCCATGCACTCCACTAGCACTAAAATACGTTTGCTACGCAAACTTTCTCGTGCTTTCGCACTTAGTTTTAGGGATTATTGTGCCAACTCAAGGCACAATA
>NZ_PNHP01000003.1:269700-316322 GCF_002871895.1 Anaerococcus hydrogenalis
TACGAAGTAAATGAGTTTTAGTGCCGAGAGATCTCTGATTTACTTTGTCTTATTATTAAATAAATCCTTGAATTTAAATCAATATATAAACCCAAGGAACAAAGATTATTTCAATATAAATCAAATTAATGAGATCTCTCGACTTCGCTCGAGATGGGTAGTATATTTATTTAGTTTTTTACTAAAGAATTGATTTAATTATATCTTTGATAATTTAATCTAAAATATAAATTTTATTTATATATTAAGTAAAATAATTTTTTATAAAGATTTTAACTTTCTTTAGTAATAAAAAAAGGCACAAAAGTAAAACCCATCTCGAGCTTGTCGAGAGATCTCTGATTTACTTCGTCTTGTCATTAAATAAATCCTTAGCAACCCCCAGCCAAAATTACCTCAAAAATTTCTCATAAAAAAAGCTATCAGCAAATTTCTTGCTAATAGCTTATAAATTTATGAAATTGATTTATTTTTCTAAAAGGTCACTTTTTACATAACCTTCTTGGCCTCCGTAGAAAATTCTTGACCACATTTCTCCATTTTCGTCTTCTTCTTCTGATAATAATTTTACTTGAGAATTTCCTGGTATTGAGGCTATTATGTTATCTTCGTTTGTACTTGGGCCTCTTCTTAGATTGATTGTGCTTTTTGTTCTCAAATCTTTACTTTCTGTATTACTCTTTGCATTTTCTTTTACATTTGAAGCATCTTTTTCTTCAACTTCATTTGAAATATTATTTGAAGAGCTATCAAAAACTGTATCAATTTGCACATCTCTTTTTTCATATTTCTCTTGCTTTTTATCACATGAACTTAGGGCAAGAAGTAGAGCAAAAGAGCATAATATATATTTTATCTTCATTTTTTTCTCCAAAAATTAAATAAACTTCTTTTCTTACTTTTCTTTTCCACTTTTTCTTCTTCTCTTACAATTTCATCATATCCACTTGGAATAAACTCATCATCTAAAACTTTTTTAGGATTAATTTGGGTCAATTTTTCAAATTTTTCCTGACCAATTATTTCAATAATCTCATTTTTCTCATCTGCAATATTTGGACTTCTCCATTCAGATTGGTGAGAGTCTGTCCCTATAAAATGAACCATATTTTTTTCCAATAATTTTTTTGTAGTATGGTGGTGGGATTTCATGGATGAATAATTTATTTGGATAAGAGCCCCCATCTTTATAAATTCATATAAATATGAAATATTTTTTTCCACATAAGGATATCTTTCTACATGGGCAATTATTGGGATATAGCCTTCTAGAGAAAGATTATAAATCAAATCTTTCAAAAAAAGTGGCTTGTTGACAAAAGAAAGTTCCAACAAAACATATCTTGAATTATTCAAAGTCAACAATTCTTTCTTGTGAATTTTATCCAAAGTATTTGGCTCAACGTGGATTTCATGTCCTGGGTAAATTTTAAAATCTAGATTTCTTTTTTTAATCTCCTCATTTAAAATAGAAGATTTTTCCAAAATATCTTCCTTTTTTACCATATACCTTGATGGATCATAATGGCTTGTGGCAATAATTTCCTTAAAACCATTTTCTATAAAAAGCTCGACCATCTTCATTGATTCATCAAAGGATCTCGACCCATCATCCACCCCATAAATTATATGGTTGTGAATATCAATCATTAATAATAACCCTTGTAAGTAGATTCGCTAAGGTCTGCAAAAGTAAGAACAGCCCCCAAAACTTTTCCTTTAACCTTGTTAAGATTTTCAAGAGCATGAGAAACTTCTTCTTTTTTAGTATCATTAGATTTGATTGCAAAAATTACCCCATCACAATAAGTAGAAACAATTGATGCATCAGTAAATAATCCTACTGGAGGAGTATCCAAAAATACATAATCAAACCTTTTTGAAAGTTCCTCAATCAATTCTTTAACATGATTAGAAGCCAAAATTTCTGCAGGATTTGGAGGAACCGGACCTGAAAGAAGAACAAAAAGATTATCTTCGTATTGGTCTTTTATCAAAGCCCTATCAAGCTCAACCTTTCCAGTAATAACATTAGTAAGACCCATATTAGTTTCAATTCCTGCAACCTTTCCAACCTTTGGCATTCTTAAATCAAAATCCAAAAGCACAACAGAATTTCCATTTTCTGCAAAAGATTTGGCAATAGAATACAAAACAGTAGTCTTACCCTCGCTTGGCTTAGAAGAAGTCATAGCAATAACTCTTTTTTTATTATCAATATCAGAAAATTGAATATTAGTCCTAACAGAACGAATAGCCTCATCAAAAACAGATGTAGTATTATAATAACCGCGTTTTTTTGCCATCTTACTCTCCTTTACTCTTATCAGGAACCATTCCAAGAACAGGAATATCAAAAGCCTCTTGGATATCATCAGTAGTCTTGAAAGTAGTATCACTTAATTCCTTAAACAAATAAATACCAACGCCCAAAATAAAACCTAAAACAAAACCTACAAGGGTGTTTTTCTTTATATTAGGAGAAGAAGGTTTTTCAGGTAGATTTGCCTTGTCAAGAATTTGAACATTATCAACCTTCATAATCTTTGTAATAGAATCCTTAAAAACCATAGAAGTTGAATTGGCAATATCCATAGCCCTTTCAGGAACAGTATCAACAACCTTAACAGAAATAATTTGAGTATCCTTAACAGGCTCAATAGAAACCTTTTGAGAAAACTCCCCATAATCCATATCAAGTTTCAAATCAGCAATAACTTTATCAGCTACCCCCTTACTCTTAACAATCTCAGAATAAGTAGAAACCAAAGCCCTATTAGCATTGATTTGATTAATATCAACATCGCCCTTTTGATTAGGGTCTTCATTTTTAGAATTACTTACAATCATAGTAGTAGTAGCTTCATACTTTGGTGTAATAACAAAAACAGAAGCTGCATAAGAAAGAGCTGCAAAAATAACAGCCAAACAAAGAATTGAAAAAAGATGCTGTCTTAACTTCTTAGCCAATTCCAATAAATCAATTTCTCTTTCATCCATTTATTTTCTCCTTTATATAAAATTATTTTTAAATTATTTAGAAATAAAAATTCTCTAACTCTTAGTTTATAATAAAATTTTGTTAAATTCAATGGTTTATTAATTTAATCAGTCCATACTTAATTTCTATTAAATAGTTTTATTTTCTATAAACTATTTGTATAGTTCTTATTCTATTTATTGATATTCCATCAAATTTAGGATTAAAATTATCTTCACTTATTAAAGCATATTATTCTTAGTTTTTTAATAAGTTAAATTCTAAAATTTAAAACTTAATAATTTAAATCTAATATACATGTTCAAAGTTTATACTAACTATCATTAAATTTTTTTTATACTTTTCATAGAATTAAAAAGAAATAGTTTAAACATGTTTAATTTACAAATTCCATTTATAAAATAGTTTAATTCTTCTTCCAAATGTAATCAAATCTTTTTAGTTCTCTCTCTTTTTTATAGTCTTCCAAATATTTCTTGTAAGAATATTCAGGTTCATAACCTAATTCTTCCTTCGCATTTTCAATGTCCATAACAAAACTTACAAAACTATCTTTATCTGGCTTATACACAATTTTTGATTTATTATTTTTAGGAGAAAAAACTTCTATCATTCCTTCTATTTGCTCCTGCAAAGTAGTCTTTATTCCTGTACCAGCATTGTATGTCCCACCATCTTGATTACATATTAACGCCTTATAAAATAACTGGCATAAATCTTTAATATAAAGAATATCTTTAAATGCTCTTGGATTTCCCCACAACTCTATTTCCTCACCTCTTATTGCTCTTTCAATCATATATCGATATGCAACTTTTTTTTCAATTCCATCTAAATAAAATGAAGTTTGAGGGTTATACATATATACATTTGGTAGTCTAAAAACAAAATTTTTCAAGCCATACTCTTGCTTATAAAATTCCATCGTATCCTCTATCATATTCTTTGTTATGCAATAAAATGCATGATCTCCTTTATAAATTAAACTCTTTGACATTTTAGGTGACAAAACTTCTGAGTTTCCCCAATAACCACCTTGAACTGACCAAGTCTGAGCATATAGAATTCTATCAGCCTTACATTTTCTAGCATATTCTAATATATTTAATGAGCCATAAATATTTGTATCTAAGTATTTGTATGGATCATATTCCTTTAATCTTGCAGGCAAAATACCTGTTAAATTAATAACTCCATAAATATCATTGTCTGGAAGAAAACTGAAGTCAGATTTATTTATAATATCCATATTTATATATTTTATATTATTTTCCTTAAAATAATTAATATTTTTTCTTCCTACCGCAATAAGTTCATATTCTTTTTCATTTAACATATTTCTTAAGTAATCTATTAAGTAAATGCCAATTTTACCCGTTGATCCAAAAACAACTATTTTCTTCATTTATAACTCCTAGCATTTATTTGAAAATTTAAAAATTTTTAATTCCTAGTTCTTTCTACAGCCTAATATAATATCGCAAATTCTATCGACATCCTTTAATGCTAAATCTGAATATAAAGGCAAAGTTAATACTTTTTTGCTAATATCTAACGCTATAGGAGTATCATAAACATTATATTTTTTGTGAAAACATTCAAATGAATTAGTAAGTGGGTAGAAATATTTTCTAGCACTGATTCCATTCATTGCCAATCTATCAAACACTTCAGCTCTGCTTGATCCAAAAAGCTCATTATCAATCACTATAGGGAAATAAGCATAATTACTCTCAACATTTTTTTGGATGCAATTTAACTTTAATCCATCAATATTATCCAATCTTTCTCTATATCTCTCAACAACTAGTCTTCTTTTTTCTATATCTTCGCTTAAATGTTTTAAATTACAAATTCCCATAGCAGCACAAAATTCATTCATTTTAGCATTAGCACCTATTGAAACAACACTTTCAGGTCCTTGTATACCAAAGTTTTTTAAATTATATAATTTATTTCCTAAGTCTTTATTTTTAAAGCAAGCTGCTCCACCTTCTATACTATTAAAAACCTTAGTAGCATGAAAGCTAAAACAAGAAACATCTCCGAAAGAACCTATCCCTCTTTCTTTGTAAGTTTCTCCAAAAGTATGTGCAGCATCATAAATTACTTTTAATTCATATTTTTTTGCTATTCGCTCAATTTCTTCAACATCACATATGTTTCCATATACATGTACAGGCATAATGGCACATGTTTTATTTGTAATAAGTTTTTCGATTTTACTAACATCAATACAGTATGTCTCAGGGTCAATATCACAAAAAACAGGTGTCAAACCGTTTCTTACTATTGCATGAGTTGTAGATGCAAAAGTAAATGGTGTGGTAATAACCTCTCCTTGTAAATTTAAAGCCTGCAGGGACAATTCTATGGCCATATGTCCATTAGTAAATAATTCAATATTTTCGACACCTAAACATGACTCTAATTTTGATTGAAATTCTTTATGCTTTGGTCCCATATTCGTAAGCCAATGGCTATCCCAAATAGACTTAATTTCTTCTATATATTCATCTAACTCTGGAAGAGATGATCTTGTAACCAATATATTATCTTTCATTTGTTCCTCATTTCTTAAATAATATTTTTAAAAGTTTCATGAAAACTATAAAAACATTTATAGTAATATAAATTGAGCTAAATCAAATCAATTCTTATCAAATTTTCAATAGTATTAAGGATTTTTGACATTTCAGCATAATTTGGAAATTTCAAAAATATAATACCTAGACATTTCGATGCATCTTTAAAAAATTCAACTTCATCATTTTGTTTCTTATATATACATTTTCTATATACATATTTTTCTAATACTTGATCAAATTTAATATTTTTTAAAATACCAGATTTACTACTATGTAAATAATAAATTGCAAAATACTCATTTGATTTAGTCGGTTTAAATTCAGATTCAAATCCCATAGATGATTCAATACTCATCTTTGCAATATCAACATTATAAATATCGCTTATTAGTTCAGGAATCATACATCCCCCACTTCTTGGGCCTATATCTATTAAATAAACTTTATCTTTTTTATCGACCATCAACTCAACATTCATTGGCCCATTTTCAATATGTAATTTTTTTACTAATAAACTCAACGTATATTTTATTTCATTTAATAAAGATTCTTCTAAATTTAAAGGAAAGCTTTCTCCGACTGGCACTAGCTCGTTTACACCAGTATCCCTTTGGCTAGACATGAGTCCCCAGATATCTATTTCCCCATTTCTTATAAATATATCACCACCTATGACGCTATATTTACCTTCTATAAAATCTTCAATAATTATTTTTTTAGACCTTGAATAAGAAAAAGCTGACTTTAAAGCTGTTTCTAAATTCTTTTCTGATTTTAATACAGTTACACCTTTACTTCCAGATGAATCCACTGGTTTTACAATAATAGGAAATTTGAAGTCATTAATATTGTCAAAAACTTCTTTTTTAGAAGCAAATGATTTTGACATTGGAACATTAAAACCATTTGCCTTTAGGAACTCTCGGAATTTACCTTTATTGCATAGGATATCTACAGATTTATATGGGTTTCCTGGTAAAGATAGTTTTTCTGCAACATATGCAGCAGTTGGAGCAGCAGGATCTGATGCATATGCAATTATTCCATCAATATTTTCATCACGTGATATTTTTAAAATAGCATCCTTATCAGTTGTGCTCTCCAAATAAAATTTGTCTGCAACGTATTGACCTGGATTATCTGGTAGGTAATCACATAAAATTGTATATATACCCATTTCCTTTGCTTTTTCTATTGCTATTATTTGCTGATTTGACCCACCTAATAATAATATTTTTTTCATTCCATTTCCCTTCTTATAAAGTACTAACGTTTGATTAATGACTTAGCAATATTTTTAATATATTTATATGATTCTAGTTTTAAAAACTCTGACATAGAAATATAAATCAATACTCCTAATATTATTTGAATAATTAATTTAATTAATATAGGTAATTTAAATATATTTACTAAACTGACACAAATCCCCATAAAAACAGAAATCAATATCGAAGGTAATATATCCTGTAGTTGCTCAATATAACTATAATTAATTAACTTTCTATTAGGCCAAGAATTGATAATTTGACTTAAAACGCTAGTCAAAAGTAGACTATATGCCATAACCATTACGCCGTGCCACATTGTCAATAAAAGCACAGTAAGTCCCATTATTTTTTTTATAATTTCTAACCTTAAAAACCAATCACTTCTACCCAAAGAATTGATAGCATTAAGATTTGCAGTATGCAAAGGCCAAAACATATAAGTAATGCAAAAAATTCTTAAATAAGGAACACATTCTATCCATTTTTCTGTTAGTACCAGTCTAACTATATTATCAGAACAAAATGCTAAACCCATCATCATTGGAGCCATTAAATATGTGCTTGTCTTTATAGCTCTTCTTGTCATACTTTTTACTTTATCTTTATTATCTTGCTCCCTTGACATAGTTGGTAAAAGAACACTATCTATGGAAGCATTAATATTTGTTATTATAACTTTAGGAAACTTATCTCCTTGGTTGTAAAATGCCAAATCAGCAGGAGAATATAATTTTCCTATAATTAAATTTCTAAGATTATTATAAGTTGTATCTAATAGAGCAGAAATTAATAATTTCCAACCAAAACTTAATAAAGACTTTAATCTTTTCCATGAAAAAATAAATTTCGGTCTCCATTCTACTGTAATCCAAAGTATTAAAGTATCTATAGCAGTATTAGAAAGTTGTTGAGCGACAATCGCCCATACACCAAAACCTTTATACGCCATAAATATTCCCAAAAACGCTGAAAATACAGTACCACCTATCGTTGAAAAGAAAAATTTTTTAAACAACATATTCCTTGATACATATGCTTGCTGTATTCCTTTTACTCCAGATATTAGGATTGTGATACTTATCACCCTGATAATAGCAACCAAATTCTTATCATCATAAAATTTTGCAATTAGGGGAGCAGCAAAAAACATTAAAATATAAAGTATTATACATACTATAAAATTAAATATGAAGACAGATGAAAAATCTAAGTCATCTGCATTTTTCTTTTGAATTAAGGCTGAACCCAGTCCACTATCAACAAAAACTTGCATGATTGCTAAAAAAACTGTTACAAGAGCTATTGTACCGTAATCTTTCGGTGAAAGTAATCTTGCTAAAATTATCGATACTATAAAAGTTACAATTTGTGCTCCAGATCTTTCTGCAAATCTCCATAAAAAATTTTTCATCACATTTACTATTGCCATAGTTTTACCCAAATAGGATACATAAAATATCCCTTATATTTAATTAAATTTTTGATTTTGCCCTTAATAGATAATGACTTTGTATATCTTTTATATTCTTTTTTATTACTTATAGATTTTACAGCACTTATTAGTTCTTTCTTATTCTTGGAACATTGTAGTACTTCAAATTCATTAATACTTGATGCTTCTAGCTCTGTTAATAAAATTCTCTTATTTATGATGTTATTAAATCTGTAATTACTAAATTTATTAAAATCTCTTAAGTATTTGCTTCTATCTAATATTCCTTTTTTTTTCTTTTCTTCAGAACTTTTATTAAAACTATCCAATGATCCTGTGCTAATTCCTATGTTGTACTGAGACATAACTTTAGGAATGGATATTATCTTCCCTTTACTATAAAGAAAAGTTAATCTTACAAAATCTCCAAACCAATACCCTCTTAAGCGTGAATCTAATTTTACCAATTCTTTTCTTATAAAATAAGAAGATGTATGTACTTTCCAAGACATGAAAACATCGAAGTCATTTAGTACATGTAAATTCCTCCAATTATTAAAGTAAGTATTCTTTCTTTTATTATTTACATCCTTAATTAGAGTATTATGAGTACACATAACACAATCTTTATTTTTTTCCATTAAATCATATTGTAATTGTAATTTATTATTATCAAGCCATTTATCATCTCCTTCACATATGGCAATATATTTGCCTTTTGCATTAGGAAGTAAAACATCATCTACTATCCTTATTCCTTGAGAAAATAAATTTTTTTCTTGAAAATATACTCTTAACTTATCGGGATACCTAGATACATATTCTTTTAATATATCAGCAGTACTATCAGTTGAAGCATCATCATTTACCAGAACTTCATAATTGAAATTTGTATTTTGATTTAATAAACTGTCAAGACATTCTCTTATAAATTTTTCATGATTATAAGCTGTACAAACAACTGTAACCTCTATATTATTGTTCATTATTTCCTCCAATTCTTATAAAACCACTAGAAATTGCAAAGTAAATTAAATATCCAGCATCCGTTTTAAGAGCCTCACCGTAAAATACTAAAAACAATGCCAATATGCACATTATTTGAGAATTTAAAGTATAATCCTTATTTATTTTTTTCTTTAAAAATAAATAAAAAAATGTTATTAAATAAATAAAAATACCGAATATTCCAGCTTGTACAGTTATATATGTTGAAGAAAACCAATCATAGTGAGTATAGTAAAATTTATTAAAGAACATTGGATAGCTTCCTAATATTGATTTTGAAGAAGCATTACCTAATCCTAAACCAAAAATGGTTTTTGAAATATCTCCATCAAATAATTTAGAACACACTGTAAAAATCCCTGTAAATCTATTTAAATCTCCACTTCCAGTATAACCACTTCCGAACAGTTGATCTTTAATGCCTTGGAAAGACATGGAATCATAGAACCAAGGATATTCTTTATACATTATCTGCAGTCCTATAAATGAAATAAAAATTATAAAAAATATTAAAAATATATTAATTAGAAATTCTTTATATGTTTTTTTATTTGCAATAAAATACCAAATATATAACATGGCAAACTCTACAAAAAAAGCCTTTAGTTCTATAATTGCAGATATGAACAATGTGAAACCGACTAAAACCATAAACCTATTTGTTTTAAATTTATTTTGAGACCATTGTGTTAAAGCATATACTATTACTACTAAAAAACTTACATTTACAAACGTATTTCCTCCCACCTCTGTGCCGAACAATCCATTTAGCATATCGCCTCTAGTCCAAACTCCAGGTGGATGAAAGGTCAGATATTGATATATAATAAAAATTAAATTAACAAAAAAGAAAACCATGAAAATCTTATATATTTTTCTTATAGATTCAGAATCTAAAAATAAAGCACATGATAGAAAAAATATTGGAAATCTAACAAAGTTTCTGAACTCTATACTAAGTGTAGCTAAATTCCCACCCCATGTAGAGAAGTTCAGTATCCCAGTAATTGAAGAAAACAATAATAGAATTGTATACAAAACTATTAATCCTCTAAATTCTATATTTTTTTTATTTTTTATCAACCCGAAAAATAAAAAAATGTTTAAAATATCAATAAAATATATTATGTAGTCAGGAGTTTTGAGATTTTGTATTAAAAATCGTTCAAACAAAACAAATATAAGTTCTATAAATATTATTTTTTCAAAAATTTTATTATTAATTTTAATACTACTATTCACCTTGTTTTAACCTCCAAACTTTATATAGTAATCTTCTAGGAAACCTTACTAAAATCATAAATAAAGCAATTCTTTTTTTAAAATCTATATACGGATTAACAAATATGTGTTTTTTATTTTTTCTAACTTCTTTTTCTAATTGTTTACATATTTCTGAATTTCGTGTTCTAACATCAGAATATAATTGTAATACAAGCATCAATAAAGCTCTCAAATAAAAGTTATATGCCTCTTTATCAAAAATTTTATTATGATTATTTGAATAATCTATTATTTCTTTACAACAATCTAAAAAGAATAGTTTATTTTCATTAAATTTTTCATTTACTATGCTATCCTCTCTTTGATAATAGAAGTACATTGGTTTCCCTGAAAATACAACTTTATTTGCCTTTAAAAATGTAGGCAAACTAACTGCAACATCTTCATATATTTCCCCTACAGGAAATTTAATCTCATTAAAGATTTCTCTTTTGTACATTTTCTGGCAAACCATACACTGAAATTTTTTTTGTTTAAGTAATTCTTTTATAGCATCTTCCTGATTATATACAAAATAATCATTATTATCGCCATAAGTAATTTTTTTCCCGCTGTCCCATATTAAGGTATAACCTATTATAGAAATATCGGCATTTTCTTTTTTTATATTATTGTATAATTCTTCAATAAAAATTTTTTTAACCCAATCATCAGAATCTACAAAAGCTATATATGAACCTGTTGACTTTTCTATTCCAACATTTCTGGCATCTGATAACCCACCATTTTCTTTATGTATCACTTTAATTCTAGAGTCCTTAATAGCATAATCATCGCACATCTCAGGACAGTTATCAGGACTTCCGTCATCCACCAAAATAATTTCTACATTTTTATACGTCTGATTGATTAAACTTTTAACGCATCTATCTAAATATTTTTCAACTTTATAAATTGGCACTATAACACTAATTTTATCCTTCACTGTATAACCTTTCATTATGACATTAGAGATTATTTCAATCTATTTTGAATTTTTATAGATTCTATAATTTTCATTCAAGAACTCTCTCCAAATCTTTAGCTTTATATTAACTTTCTTATCCATATTTTTAATTGCATTTTTTAATTCATCTACATTGCCAGCTTGAACTACAAATCCGTTATTACCTATTACATCTTTAGCTCCAACATGGTCACTTACAATGACAGGAACTCCAAAACTCAAAGCTTCAATAACAGTAAAACCGAATGTTTCGTACCAAATACTTGGTGCTACAAGCATATCAGCCTTACTCATAATTTGACCTAATTCATCGTGATTAAATCCTTCTTCTTTTACTATCATGTAGTCTTCTATTTTTTGAACTGGACTAAATACACGTAATTGTATATTTTCATTCTCTTCCCACAATTGATTGCATGCTTTTTTTAATACATCCCATCCTTTATAAGGTTTTGTTGGTGCCAAATATAAAATCACTTTTTTTCCTGTATGAACTTTTTTTATAACTTGTTTTTTTATTCCCTGATGAACAATAGATATAACTTTGCTATCTTTAGGACTTATATATCTTCTATATATTTCTTCAGCTAATGTCGAATTGAAATGTATAAAATCAATTGATTCAAGCATATCAACATAATATCTTCTTAAATTTCTATATTTTTCAGATATCTTTTCAATATCTACGTCAGGCATTGATGGGAAACTTTCTTCATTAAAAAATTTATTCCTATGTGATTTTCTTAGTTTTTTCACAATATATATATTCTTTATAAATCTATAGATAGGCGACTGAAGGATTTTTATTTTTTTTAACGACAATGCTGACTCATTACATTGAATACAATTTCTACATTCATTATCATTATCGCAACACTTCCCATTTCTAAAAAGAGTAACTTTTGGACAAATTCCAAAATAATCATGAGACGTAAGTACCGTCCTTATTCCCAATTGATTTGCAGCCTTTATAAATTCTTTATGAATGCCCATCAATGTATGTATATGAATAACTTCAGGATTTTCTTTTTTTAAAAATGATTTATAAATTTCTATATCACATGACTTGGTAAAGGCTGAAAATTCTTTAATTCCCTCATCTAACGGTACAGGTAAAGGATTAATAAGTTCGAAGTTTAAAATCCCTTTTATTTTTTTTCTCTTTTTTATTTCAGGATTATCTGAATATTTCTTTATTTCTCCAGGCCACATAGCCATAACAAAATGGCCATCTTCAGCTTGCGACTTAGCCAAATCAAAAGCGTATTTAGTTAAGCCTCCGCTTCTATATGGAGGAAATCCTAAAAAATAATGTAAAATTCTCAACTTATTTCTCCCACTAATTCAACTAATCATTTCAAAAATGCTTCTTCATATTTTGAACTTATTATTTCCCAAGTATAAGCTTGTCTAACTCTTTTTCTTGCTTTTTCTCCAAGCTCAACTATTTCATCATCTCTTAATTTGTCGGCTTTATTTATTAGATTTGCAAGATCTCCATCTTTTCTGCTCCAATACAAAGCTGCATCTTCTGCTACTTCTTTGTTAAATCCTACATCGACTAGCAAATTTAAATCTGTACTGCCTAGAGCTTCTATTAAGCTTGGGTTTGTTCCTCCAACTGTATGTCCATGGAAATATGCGTAGGCATTTTCTCTGATTTTTTTTAATAATTCTTGATCGTATACTGTTCCTACAAATTTTATTCTTGGATCTTTTTTGAAATGTAATTTTTCTTCTAACTCATTTAAAAATTTATCATTTACATTTGTTATTAAAGCAAAATCTCTTTTGCTTTTGCTTTTCATAAATTCACGAATCATTATTTCAAATGAATTTTCTGGTACAAATCGTCCTACAACTAAATAATAATCTTTTTTTGATAAGCCTTTATCAGCATACCAATTTAAAAATTTTGGATCATCATCTTTTAATTTACTAGAAGTAAGATCTGCCCCGTATGCTATATAAGTTGTTTTTGGATTTTTTCCATTTATTCCTTTTCCATCATAAGAATCGTGTATATATTTTTCTATATTTATAGAATCACAAATAACAAGGTCAGACCACTTAACCATCATTGATTCTGATATCTTCCAATATTTTCTTATTGGTGCTGACCACTTTGCTCTCATCCATTCATGACCATCTGGATTTAGGTAAACTTTGCCACCTAGTTTGTGGATTTTTTTGTAGAAATGTTTTGCAAATGGACCTATTCTGCAAGCCATTATATAAACAATTGGATTTTCTATTCTTTTTTCTTTTATATATTTTATGCATTCTTTTAAAGCTTTAACATCATAATAAATTGCTTGTGCAGGTCCTATTTGTGGAATATGGATTTTGAAGCACCTTGCATTATTGAACTCAAACTCATTTTCGGATATTTTTTTTACTCCATCGAGTTTACTTTCGTCCATATAGCCTTCTCCATTTGCTTTACAAGCTATGTGATATTTAATTTTTTCATTGTTTTGATGATATTCTGTTAGCTTATATACAAATGTTTCATATCCTCCGTAGGCTCCCAAACTTTTTGCCCCTACTAAAAATACGTTTTGTACTTTTCTTTTTTCATCCATATTCTTTATCTATTCCTTACTAAAACTTAAATGTATCTTCTATTCCCAACCACTTTTGGTCTTTGTCTGAAAGTATTAATTTGCTTCCATCTTCTAATTTATAACCTTCTGCTGATGCTGAATTTTTGTATTTTCCTATAAGCTCAGGCCATTTTATTCCTATTTTTGGATCATTCCAAGCAAGGCCGCCTTCGTCCCCCGGGTGGTAAAAGTCTGTTACTTTGTAACAAAATTCTGCCACATCGCTTAATACCAAAAATCCATGGGCAAATCCTTCTGATATATAAAATTGTTTTTTATTTTCTTCTGTAAGCTCTACTCCATACCATTTTCCGTAGGTTTTGCTATCTTTTCTTAAGTCTACTGCTACGTCAAATACTCTTCCTTTTATTACTCTTACAAGTTTTCCTTGGGGAAATTCCTTTTGAAAGTGTAAGCCTCTTAGAACTCCTTTTGTACTCATACTTTGATTATCTTGTACAAAATTCATATCTAAACCTGCTTCTTTCATATCATTTTGATTATAGGTTTCCATAAAATATCCCCTGTCATCTCCATGAACTGTTGGTTCTATTATATATAATCCTTCTATTGGAAGTTTGCTTACTTTGATTTGTCCCATTTTCTATCCTTTTAATATTATATTAGTTTTAAATATCTTTCTAGTGCATCTTGCCATGTTGGAAGTAGCTTAAAACCTTCTTTTGTTAATTTTGATTTATCGAGTCTGCTATTGTAGGGTCTTTTTGCTTTTGATTGTCCATATTCTTTTGTTGATACTGGATCTACTTTGATTTCACATCCTGCTTGTTTGAATATTTCACAAGCAAAATCATACCAAGAAATATATCCACCCTCGTTTGTAGCATTATAGGTTCCATATTTTTCAGTTTCTATCATATCTACTAACAATCTTGCTAAATCATAAGTGTAGGTTGGTGTTCCTATTTGATCTGAAACAACTTTTAAATTGTCATGTATCTTTGCAAGTTTTAGCATTGTTTTTATAAAATTATTTCCGTTTACTCCAAAAACCCAGGCAATTCTAACTATGAAAAATTTTTCTAGGTATTTTCTTACAAATTCTTCGCCTTCAAGTTTTGTTTGTCCATATACATTTAATGGTTTATATTCTTTGCAATCAGCCTTCCAAGGAGTTTCTCCTTGTCCGTCAAAAATATAGTCTGTTGATAAATAAAGCATTTTTGCATCTATTTTTTTGCATATTTTCGCTATGTTTTCTGTTCCATAGGAATTTATTTTTCTAACTTTTTCTATATTTTCTTTTTCTTCTGCAAGATCGACTGCTGTCCAAGCTGCACAATGAACTATGGCATCTGGTTTTATTTCTGTTAAAACTTTTTCTACTTTTTTTTCATCAGTTATATCTAGTGATACGTATGGCATATTCACAAGTGGACTATCATCATTTATTCCTGAATATTTTTCTGAAATATCTGATCCAATTGCTTGGTGTCCTCTTTTGTAAAGCTCATTCATTACATCATGACCAAGCTGTCCTGCCACTCCTGTTACAAATACTTTCATTTGTATTTCTCCATTATCTATTTTCGTACATTTTTTTGTAATAGTTTTGATATTCTCCAGAAATTATTTCTTCCCACCATTTTTTATTATCTAAATACCATCTTATTGTCTTTTTGATTCCATCTGCAAATTTTGTTTCTGGCAACCAACCAAGGTCATTATGAATTTTTGTAGGATCTATTGCATAACGCATATCATGACCCTTTCTATCTGTTACGTATGTGATTAAATCTTCTGATTTTCCAAGCTCTTTACAGATAAGTTTTACTATATCAATATTTGTCATTTCGTTGTGTCCGCCAACATTGTAAACTGCACCGTCTTTTCCGTCATGAATTATTTTATCTATAGCTGAGCAATGATCATCTACGTATAGCCAATCACGCACATTAAGTCCTTGTCCATATACTGGTAGTGGTTTTTCTGCAAGGGCATTTGCTATCATTAAAGGAATTAATTTTTCTGGAAATTGATATGGTCCGTAGTTATTTGAACAACGACTGATTGTCATTGGTAGGCCATATGTTCTATGATAGGCTTGTACTAATAAGTCTGCACTTGCCTTTGATGAGCTGTAAGGAGAGCTTGTTTGAATTGGTGTTTGTTCTGTAAAAAGTAAATCTGGTCTATCTAGTGGCAAATCACCATAAACTTCGTCAGTACTTACTTGGTGAAATCTTTTTATTCCATATTTGTTGCAAGCATCCATTAACACTGTGGTTCCCTTAATATTTGTATCTAAAAATATTTCTGGATCTTCTATCGACCTGTCTACATGGCTTTCTGCTGCAAAGTTTACAATAATATCTGGTTTTTCTTCTTCAAATAATTTATATATGGCATCTCTATCACAAATATCCATCTTATAGAAAGTAAAATTTTCATTATCCATTACTGGTTCTAAGGTTGATAGGTTTCCTGCGTAAGTTAATTTATCTAAACATATTATTTTATAGTCAGGATGTTTTTCTAACATATAAAAGACAAAGTTACTTCCAATAAATCCTGCTCCACCTGTTACTATTATTTTCATTTTCACCTCACTTTAATGTAATTGATCCTTGTATTTTCCATCTATAACATCTTTTAAATATTGTCCGTATTGATTTTTTTTCAAAATTTCATAGACTTTTAAGACTTGATCTTTTGAAATCCATCCATTTAAATAGGCTATTTCTTCTAGGCATGCTATTTTTCTGTGTTGATGATTTTCTATTGTTTTTACAAAATTTGTAGCTTCTACCAATGATTCGTGGGTTCCGGTGTCAAGCCAGGTGAATCCTTGACCTAAAAGTTCTACATTTAATTTATTTTTTTCTAAATAGATTTTGTTTAGGTCGGTTATTTCGAGTTCTCCCCTGTCACTTGGTTTTAAATTTTTTGCATAATCTACTACATTATTATCGTAAAAATAAAGCCCTGTAACACAGTAATTGCTTTTCGGTTTTTGAGGTTTTTCTTCGATTGATATTGCTTTTCCATCTTCATCGAATTCTACTATTCCAAACCTTTCTGGATCATCAACATAGTATCCAAATACTGTAGCTCCTAGGCCTTCTTCTGCATTTTTTACAGCTTCACTTAATCTATCTTTAAGTCCATGTCCTGCAAAAATATTATCTCCCAAAACCATAGCAACACTATCATTTCCAATGAATTTTTCTCCAATTATGAAAGCTTGGGCAAGTCCATCAGGACTTGGTTGAACAGCATATTCAAGATTTACTCCAAACGAATGTCCATCTCCTAAGAGTTCTTCAAATCTTGGTGTATCTTCAGGAGTTGAAATTATTAATATATCTCTTATTCCTGCATTCATAAGCACAGACATTGGATAATATATCATTGGCTTATCATAAACTGGCAATAACTGTTTTGATGTAACAGTTGTAAGTGGATATAGTCTTGTCCCAGATCCTCCAGCTAAAATTATTCCCTTCAAAATCTTCCTCCTTTTTTTTACATTGACCCATCTTTTTTAAACACAACCAAAAATGTTTTTAAAAGAATTTTAAAGTCTAATCCTATGTTCCAATTTTCTATATATTCCCTGTCAAGTTTTACTACTTCTTCAAAATCTGTTATATTGCTTCTTCCACTCACTTGCCACATTCCTGTTATTCCTGGTTTTATTGCAAGTCTTACTCTGTGGTGAGGTTCGTATAAAGCTGTTTCTGATATTAGTGGAGGTCTTGTTCCTACTATTGACATATCTCCTTTTAGGACATTAAAAAATTGAGGAAATTCGTCTAGGCTTGTTTTTCTTATAAAGTCTCCTATTCCCTTTTTTTTGCTGCCATCTTCTAAGATTTTGTTTCCTATAATTCTTGGATCAAAGTCTAGTTTGAACATTTTTCCATCACCGTATTGGTTGTTTTTCATTAGTTCTAATTTTTTTTCTTCTGCGTCCATGTACATACTTCTAAATTTGTACATTTTAAATATTTTTCCATTTCGCCCTACACGTTTTTGGGCAAAAAATATTGGACCTGGTGATGAAAAATATATTATAGGTCCGATAAATATGCTTATTATAGCTGTGAATATGCAACCTATTAGGCCAAATACTATATCCATTGCTCTTTTTATCATAACTTGTCTTGATGATACAGTGTTTACACTTGTTGTTATTACGACAAAATCGCCTAGTCTTTCTACTATTTGTTTTTTGCCTGGCTCTTGAACTATATTTTTTATATTATAGTGAACTGTTACTCCTGTTTCATTTAAATCATCTATCAGCTCTTTTGGGTATTCATAATTTTCATCTAAAACTATAAAAACCTCATCTATCCATTCTTTGCAAACATAATTAGCTATAGATTTTTTATCAGAGACAACTGGTATACTTTCTATTTTTTTACCTACTAATTCTTTGTCTATTATTACTAGGCCTATGAGTTTATATTTGCTATATTTATTTTTTTCTATATTTTTGACAAGATTTTTCACTTGCTCTTCAGTGCTTACTAGTAATAATCTTTCTTTTTTCTTATCGTTTGAATTTTTTCCTATATATTTTTTTAAACAAATTCTTGCAAAATAGCTTATGACTATATAAATAACTATTGTTAATAAAAGTGTTAATCTTGAAAAATTTTGGCCTTCTTGCATTAAAAATAAGTAGAGAATTTGGCACGCACCTACAAACAAGCCATGTTTGAAGGTTACGGCAAATTCTACATAATAACCCCTATTGTATAGGTCATTCATTGTTCCATAAATTAAAATAACCACTAAGTCTATTAATTCTAGTATTAGTGCCATATTTTTGTAAGTTATTGTATTGTAAGGATTAAAGCCATAACCACTTATTCCATAAGCTAGTATATAGGCTAATTGCAAACAGACCATGTCAAGGAAGATAAAGTCTAGATATTTTATCCAGCCTTCAGAATTTTTCCTATACATTTAGCCTCCATTCTTTTATTTAGAAATTAAATAGCAGTTTGACCTGCTATTTATTTCCTATTTGTTGTTATTTTCTATCTTTTCGTGGACTTCTTTTACTGAATCTTCATTTGGTATCATCATATAAAGATTTGCATCTGGCATTAGGTATGAGTTTAGATCCATACTTCCTGTTCCTGTCAATGCTTGAGTTTTTATTTTCCACTTAGTTCCATCGTCTAATTGTTCATTTACAAGCTCTATCATCTTGTTGTATGAGACATTTGTATTAACAGATTTTAATACTATATCAGAAATACTGTTAAAGTTTAATAACATGTCAGGGCTCAATATTTTTTTAATTATTCCTATCAAGACTCTGGTATGATTTTTTCCCCTATCAAAATCTCCATGGGCTAGGTTGTATCTTTCTCTAGAAAATGATAAAGCCATATCCCCATCCATTTCTACTTTTCCTTGTGGAAAATGATAGTTTCCATGTGTTGAGTCAAAGGCTACAGGATTGTCTACTGTTATTCCTCCAAGCTCATTAATAAGCTCTACTAGAGTTGTAAAATTAACCTTAGCATAATAATCAATATCCACATCCAGGAAATTTTCTAGGGTTTTTATTGATGTGTCTACTCCAAAGAGTCCTGCGTGGGTTAGTTTGTCGTTGGCGTTTTTGCCAAGGCCTGCTAGGTTTACGTAGGTATCTCTTGGAATTGTTGTTATTAATATTTTTCCTTTTTTTGGATTTACACTTACTATCAAGTTTACATCTGATCTTGATACGTTTGAAAGTGCCCCATAGGTATCTATTCCTGAAATATATACGTTAAAGCTTTGGTCTTTTTCTACCTTGTTGTTTTCCTTTAGTTTTTCATTTCCTTTTACAGAATATGATTTTAATACCTTTGTTTTATCAGAAAATCCTTCTATAGATTCGTCAAGCATTTGTCTGAAACTTTCATTTAAAAGCATGACTTGGGCATTTTCGTTTATTAGGGCCTCTCCTGCTTTTAAATAATCTCCAAAATCTTTAGCGTTTATTTCTTCATTTTCTTTTTTATATTTTTCTAAAGTCTGATCAATGTTTTTTTCATCCATTTTTCTTGCAATGGCAACTTGGATTTCTTTTATGTCATTTATTGAATTGATATTTGAATCTTTCAATGCTACAAAGGACATTTGTGTTTTGTTTAAATCATTTTTTTGGTTGATTTTTTCTACAGTTGTTATGGATTTGTTTGCGTAGGACATAAATAATCCTTCACATACGCTTATTAATACCAATCCTACTATAAATATTGCCTTTACAGCCTTGTTTGCATTCTTTTTCTTAAATATTAAGAAGGAAAATCCTATTATAGCTAAAAGGATTAGTCCCAAAATGATAAATCTCATTTTTTTTGGCAAAATATTATATTTATTTAAAAAATAAAAGAAAAGGATGTATATTATAGAAGATAAAAATATTGAAATTTTAGATATTAGATTTTTTGTCATGATTTTAAAAAATTCTCCTTTTATACACAATTTATACTTAATTCTTAGATAAGGATATACTAATCTGTAACTTTTGTCAATAAATTATAGGTATTATTCCTTGAAAATCAACAGTTTTATGATACTTTTGTAATTTATTTAAAATTTTTGTGAAAATTCTTTAGAAATTTTTTCCTTTTATTTGTGGAAAAAACCGATAAAGTATAGTTAATGATTTAAAGAGGTGATTTTATGAATTTAGATAAGAAAATTTTTGACCAATTGGAAAAAATTTATGATAAAGACCAAAAAAATAAGGTGATTGAAAATGCCATTTCTAATATGGGAATAAGGGAGGCCTCCCTTGATAGAAATATTATTAATAGGCACGATTTTATTTTTTCTAATGAAGTTGAGACTAAGGATGTTACCAACCAAAAAAAAACTGGTAGATGTTGGATGTTTGCAGGGCTTAATATGGTTAGGATGCATATTGCCAAAAAACTTAATATGGAAAAGTTTGAGCTTTCCGAGTCTTTTTTATATTTTTATGACAATATGGAAAAGGCAAATTTGTTTTTGCAAAGGGTAATTGATACAAAAAATTTAGATATTAGGGATAGAAAAGTTGAGGATGTTTTTTATTCTACTCCTGAAGATGGGGGATATTTTGAATTTTTCTATTATTTGATCAAAAAATATGGGATTGTCCCAAAAAATGCCATGGGCGAGCTTTACCATACTGACCAATCTCAATTTATGTTTTATGTTTTGGAAAATGCCCTCAAAAAAATTGCCATGGAAATTAGGGCGACTGATGATGAGAAGGAAATAGAAAATTTGAGAAAAGAAGGCCTTTCTTATGCCTATAATATTTTTGCAAAATCTATAGGAAAACCTGTAGAGAATTTTGATTTTAAATATTATGACAAGGATGATAAGTATCATATTGAAGAAAATATGACACCAAAGGCATTTTTTGATAAGTATGTGGGTGATTTTTTTGATGGAAAAGTTAAGTTATTAAATGACCCAAGACACCCTTACAATAGGATTTTGGTTGATAAGGTGGCAAAAAATGCAGTTGATCTTGATGATCTTGTTGGAATCAATGTGGATATGGATACCATGAGTAAATTTGCCCAAAAATCTATAAAAAATAATGAAACTATGTGGTTTGCCTGTGATGTTGATATAAATGAAGACAGAGAAAGTGGAGTTTTGGATGAAAATATATTTAATTTTGACCAAACTTTTACGAATTTCCCAAAAATGACCAAGGAAGAAAGAATAAATTCTAGATATTCTACAGCATGTCATGCCATGAATCTTACAGGATTTGATAAAAAAGGTAAAGAGGTAAAATTTTGGAAAATAGAAAACTCCTGGGGCGAAGATGACGGCAAAGATGGATATTTTTCCATGACAGATGAGTGGTTTAGGGAAAATACCTTTGAGTTGATAATAGACAAGAAATTTTTGACAAAAAAAGTAATGGAAGCCTTTGATAAGGAAAAAATTTATTACGACGAATTTGACCCTATGTATAAGATGCTTAGAAATGTTAGGTAGGATTGACTAAAGGTTGAGTTTTGTTTTATATTAATTTAATTCATGAGATCTCTCCACAAGGTCGAGATGGTACTTGATTATATTAACTTTATTGCTAAAGGATTTACTAAAATTACTCATCACAAGCCTAATCGAGATTGGGTTGCTGATATTTACTTTTTTTACTAAAGTATAATTTTTATTGTACTTAATTAATTTTTTCTAATTATTTTAATAAGTCAAACTTTAGCTATTAAATAATTATACCAATAACACATCTCGAGCATAGTCGAGAGATCTCTTTTTTTTTCTTTGCTAAAGGTTAAATTTTATTTTCATATTAGTTTAATACAGAGATCTCTCCACTCCTTTCAGTCGGTCGAGATGGGATTGGCTGATATTTACTTTTTTACTAAAGTATATTTTTTTGTATTTAATTTATTTTTTTTCTAATTATTTTACTAAGGCCAACTTTAGCTATTAAATAATTATCCCAATTACCCATCTCGAGCATAGTCGAGAGATCTCTTTTCTTATATTCTATAAATTTCTTTAAATATCAACTTTAGTCTTTAAGTATATAAAAAAATAACCCATCTTGATTTTTATTTTTAAGATGGGCTTTTTTTATCTTATTTTGTTTTTTTAATATATTCTAGGGCTTTTTTATTTTGTTCTATTGTGTAGTTTATTATATCATCATCCAAGGCATCGGACATGAACATTGCTTCAAATTGGGCTGGTGGTAGGAGGATTTTTTTCTCTTTCATGTAATTGAAATATTTTGAATATGCTTCAAGGTCTGCTTTTTGGACGTCATCGTATGATCTTATTTGGTCAAATTCTCCAAAAAATATTGACATCATTGATTTATACCTTGTTACAAATCCATCTACTCCTGTTTGTTTTAAGTTATCTTTGAAGCCTTCTTCTAGCATTTTTGCATATTTTTCAAGTCTTTGATAGATATCTGGATTTTCTTTTAATATTGTCAAAACGTCTAGTCCCATTTTCATTATAAATGGAGATCCTGATAGAGTTCCTGCTTGGTAAACTGGACCAATTGGTGATAAGACTTCCATTATTTCTCGTCTTCCACCAAATCCTCCTACTGGCATTCCCCCTCCTACAATTTTTCCAAAGCAAAACATATCTGGTTTTACTCCAAATTCTGTAGAAATTGATCCAAATTTTAATCTGAAGGCTGTGATTACTTCGTCAAATATTAATACTATATTTTTTTCTTTAGTTATTTTTCTAAGCTCTTTTACAAATTCTAAATCTATAGGGACTACTCCCATGTTTCCTGCTATTGGTTCAAGAATTACTGCAGCTACTTGGCCTTCGTTTTCTGCTAGGGTTTTTTTGACTGATTCTATGTCGTTATATTTACAAACTAGGGTATCTTTTATTACTTCTTTTGGAACTCCTGCAGATGTTGCTACGTTAAAGGTCAAGGCTCCTGATCCTGATTTTACCAATAGTCCATCAGAGTGGCCGTGATAACATCCTTCAAATTTTATTATTTTATCTTTTTTTGTAAACCCTCTTGCACATCTTATGGCTGACATGGTGGCTTCTGTTCCAGAATTTACCATTCTTATCATGTCTGTATCGAAGGCCTCTGCCAAAAATTTTGCCATTTCGATTTCTACTTTTGTAGGAAGGCCAAAGGTAAGTCCTTCTTCCAAGTATCCCTTTGCTTTTTCTATTAATTCTTTTTTACCATGGCCCAAAATCATTGGTCCCCATGAGGAAATAAAATCTATATAGGCATCATCGTTTTCATCAACTATGGTTGATCCTTTCCCATATTTTGCAAAAAGTGGGTTGCCACCGACTGCCCCAAAGGCTCTAACTGGTGAGTTTACTCCACCTGGTATATATTTTTTTGCTTGATCAAAAAGACTCATTATTTCTCTCCTCTCAATTTTTTTGCCATTTCTTTTGCATGGTAAGTAATTATTAATTTTGCTCCGGCTCTTTTTATTGAAATTAAAATTTCATAAATTATTTCTTCATTTACAAGGCCCATTTTTATGGCATTTTTTACCATAGAATATTCTCCACTAACATTGTAGGCAACAATATTTGTGTTAAAATTATCTTTTGTTCTTTGGATTATATCCAAAAATGATAGGGCTGGTTTTACAATTATAAAGTCAGCATCTTCTTCAAGGTCAAGGTCAATTTCTCTCATGGCCTCGTTTGAATTATGGTAATCCATTTGGTAGGATTTTCTATCTCCAAATGATGGGGCAGAGTCGGCTGCATCCCTAAATGGTCCATAGAAATTTGATGCGTATTTTGCAGAATAAGCCATTATCGGAATATTTTTAAAATTATTTTCATCAAGAATTTTTCTAATTGCCTTTATCCTAAAATCCATCATGTCTGATGGGGCAATTATATCTGCTCCTACCTTGGCGTGGGATAGGGCAATTTTTGCAATATAGGAAACAGTTTCGTCATTTAAAACGTGTCCTTCGTGGTCTAAAATTCCACAATGACCGTGGTCTGTGTATTCGCACATACAAACATCTGTTATTACCAACAAGTCTTTATTTATTTCTTTTATTTTTCTAACAGCTTTTTGGATAATTCCATCTTCTGCATAAGCTTCAGATCCGTGGTCGTCTTTTTTATTTGGGATTCCAAATAAAATTACTGCTTTTATTCCTAAATCTACAATCTCATTTATCTCATCTTCTAATTTATCCAAGGAAAAATGGTAGCAATCTGGCATTGAAGGAATTTCTTTTTTTATACCTTCCCCTTCTACAACAAAAAGTGGGTAAATAAAATCAGAAATTTCAAGGCTAGTTTCTTTTGTCATTTGTCTTAAAACTTTGTTTTCTCTAATTCTTCTCATTCTCATAATCTTCTACTATCCTTTCTATCAAAGAATCTACGCTTTGTTTTTTGGATTCTTTGTACACTTCTAGTCCATGATTTTTTATTGTTTTACTGGTAATTTGACCTATTGAGAAAATTTTTGTATTTTTTAGTGACTCTTTGCCATAAATTTCTACAAAATTATTTACGCAAGATGATGAAGTGAAAATCACCCCATCAAAATCAAGGTCAATATCTTCTTTTTCTGCCCTTATATTGTCATAAATTTCAATTTCATCCAATTCTCCCATCTTGCCAAGACCTTCTATGATTTTTTTCCTTGATAAATTTGAGTGAGGGAAAAATATTTTATCATCTTTTTTGACATATTTTGCCATTTGGTCAAGTAGATTTTCACCTACAAAATTTCTTGGGACAATATCGACTTTCAAATTATATTTTTCTATTTCTTTTTTGGTTTTTTCTCCTATTGCTGCGATTTTAACTTTTCCTATATCTCTTATATCATGCTTTTCTATTAATTTATCGAAAAATATTTTTACAGCATTTTTGGATGTAAATACCAAATAATCATAGGAGAAATCCTTGAACTTTTCTTCTAGTAAGTCGGTATTTTTTTCTAAGATTTTTATTGTTGGAACAATTTTTACATCAAAGCCCAAGTGCTCTAATTTTTCCTTATCCTTTATTGTTGATTCATAATCACGGGTGAGGGCTATTTTTTTTCCAAAATTTTTACTTTCAAAATAGTTTAAATATTCCCTAAGTCCAACCGTATCAGAAACTACAATTATGGCAGGTCTTTCGATTTTTTCTAGGTCTATTTCTTCCAAAACTTTTTCTACAGTTGAAGTATAAACTTTTTGTTTAGGACTTGACCCATTTGAAATTATGGCAATTTTTTTATCTTTTTCTATGCCCCCAGCTATCAAATCTTTTATAATATTTGGAAGATTTTTAAGGCCCATATAAAAAACTAGGGTTCCTGGAAGTTTGGCATATTTTTTGAAATCTTCATTTTGATTTTCTGACCTATGGCCTGTGATAAAGGAAATTGATGTTGCCATATTTCTGTGGCTTGCTGGAATTCCTGCTGTGTTTAGGCAAACTATTCCCGATGTAAGGCCTGGCAAGGTTTCAAATTCCAAGTCATTTTCTTTTATAAAAAGTGCCTCCTCAGATCCTCTTCCAAAAACATAAGGATCTCCTCCTTTTAATCTAACAACTTTTTTACCAGTTTTTGCCTTATCAACCATTAATTTATTTATGTCATCTTGGCTTAAAACATGGTCTCCCATAGATTTTCCCACATAATACAAGTCCTTATTTCTGTATGGGTCAAGAATTTCTTGGTTTAAAAGTCTATCGTAAATTATTACATCAGCCTCATCGAGGGCTTTTTTTACTGCAAGAGTTATATTATTTTTTGAACCAATTCCTGCTCCTGCAAGGATTATTTTTTTGTAGGATTTTTTCTTTAAGTTTTTTGCCAATTTTTGAGCTAGAGAAATTCTTTCAGAAATATTTCCTGAAACTTTTTGGTAATTTATCTTATCATCCTTGTCAAAGGCCATAGACCCCGTTAGGGTAATTTTATCATGGTCAATTTCTGTAAAAATTCCCATAGGAGTTGAACAATCTGCTCCCAATTCCTTTTGAAAGGCCCTTTCTGTTTCCATTCTAAAAAGAGTTTTCTCATCTGAATTTTTCTTAAAAATTTCAAATAAATTTTTATCTTCTTTTCTAATTTCTATGCCCAAAATCCCCTGGCAAGGTGATGGGGTAAAAATGTGAGGGTCTAGGTCAAAGTTGATTTCTCCATCAAGACCTGCCCTTATTAGGCCAGATTTTGCGAGGATAACCCCATCAAGATTTTCACTTTGAATTTTTTTTATCCTCGTTTCAACATTTCCCCTGATTGCCTTAAATTTTATATTTGAAAAATAATTTTTCCCCTGGCAAACTCTCCTATTTGATCCAGTTCCAACAAGGGCATTGTTCAAATCATCCATTTTTTTAAAAACATCTTTTCCAACAAAACAATCCCTAGGATCTTCCCCCTTTAAAGGTGGGGTGAAAATTAATCTATCATCAATTTGTGAAGGCATATCTTTTAAAGAATGAACTGCAAGATCAATTGTTTTATCCAAAAGTTTTTCTTCAATTTCTCTTACAAAAACCCCCTTGGAATTAAGTTGGTCAATTTTCCTATCCCTAATCCTGTCGCCCTTGGTAGAAATTTCTACTATTTGGGCTTCAAGACCTTCTTTTTCTAAAATATCCTTTACCATATTTGCCTGGATCAAGGCAAGTTTGCTAGCTCTACTTCCTATTTTAATCATCAAATCTTCTCCAAATATTTTTTCAAAAATTGTTTATCTTCCTTATAAAGGTCTAACAAAAGAGCCTTATTATAAATTCCATTTTTTCTTAATTTATCACGAATTTCCACCATCAATTTTATCTTATCCATATCAAGGCTTTCTAAATATTTTTCCAAATCATCTCCTATAAGGGAAGAAAAAATTGGAACCTGACCATTGCTTGATATGGAAATATCTACAAATTCATTGGAAATGTTTTTTCTCAAGTAAAAATCACTTCCCAAAGAATCGGACAAGTCCAAGGTCCTAAGGCCCAAATTTTTGGCTTTTTTTCTCAAAACCTTATTTAAATTCCTATTTCCCGTTGCCAAAAACAAAAAGTCACAGGGTGGAAAAACAAAATTTTCATCAATATCTTTTTCAACAATCTTTATTCTTTGGGGATTTTCCTTACAAAGCTCCATCACTTCCTTATCTATTTCCTTGGCATAAATAAGGAAGGAAAAATCTCCCTTTAGGAGGGATTTTATTTTTCTTTTCGCTATCTTACCTCCCCCAAGAAAGAGGCAAATCTTATCTTTTGAATCTATAGAAATTGGAAAATATCTCATTTTTTATACACCTTTGTCAAAATTTTTAAAGTTTTTTCAAAATCTTCCCCGTGATTTTCCTTAAAAGTCAAAACAGGATCACGAGCGATTTTTTTTAGGGCATTTCTAACTGCCTTGTCAACCTTCTTTTTTTGAGAACCTGTCATATCAGTCTTTCTAAAAATATAATCCATGGTCTTATCAGCCAAATCATCACACCTGTCATTCAAATCTTTTAAAATATAGTCGATTTTAACTTCCTTCATCCACTTATAAAATTCCTTGGATTTTTTATCAATATCTACCCTATAGGACTGTAAAATTTTTCTTCTTTTATCAAGGTTTTTCCTTGAAATATCCTTGATAGAATCGATATCCAAAAGGTTGACATTAGAAATTTTGGAAATTTCAGGATCGCAATCTCTTGGAAGGGCAAGGTCGAAAATATTTATTTCCTTATTTATATTTTTAAAATGTTCCTTTTTCAAAACAAGGTGGGGTGAGGCTGTTGCTGAAAAAACAAAATCCATATCTCCAAGGTTTTCTTGAATTTTTTCATAAGAAATGATATTTATATTTTCGTATTCCTTTTGTATTTTTATGGACTTATCCATATTCCAATTTGAAATATAAATATCAGCCCCCGTTTCCATCAAATTTTCTATACAAAGCTTCCCAATATTTCCAATACCAACCACAAGAGCCTTTTTATTTGATAAATCATCAAACTCTTGGGCTTTTTTTACGGCTATATAAGGAAGTGAAAGTGGTATGTGGGAAATATTTGAATCTGATTTAATATTTTTTGAAAGATTGATGGCTCTTTTTAGGGCCTCTGATAAGATTTTTTTACAAAAACCAAGACTAAGACTTGTTTCATAAGCATCGCTTGCCTGACCTAGGATTTGATCTTCCCCCACAATCAAAGAATCAAGACCACAAGTTAAAGAAAAAAGATGGTTAATGGCATCCAAATCTTTTTTTATAAAAATAAAAGAAGAAAGGCCGCCAAGAGAAAAATAATTTTCAAAAAATTTCACAAAAAATTCATCCGAAAATTTGTCCTCACTGGTCAAGGCAAAAATTTCTGACCTATTACAAGTTGAAAGAATTACAACTTCATCAAAGCCTTCATTTTCCAAAATCTCACTTGCATCAATAATATCAGAATCCTTGAAATGCACTTTTTCACGAATATCAATTCCTGCTTTATGGTGATTTAGACCAAACGAATAAAAAAACAAAATCTTCCCCCTTACTAATTACTACTAACATTATACTATTTAAAAAAATAAAATAAAAAACCCAGCAAAAGCTGGGCAAAAATAAAGAAGAACCTGAAAAAGGTATATGATAATAAGTCCGGGATTAAACAAAAGTTCAACTTTATTAGATTTACAAAAGTAATATTACTTCTTGTCAAAAATTATACTCTAAGGGGCTAAAAATGCAATGGAGGTTGATTTAATTACTAAATAATATTTTTTATATTTAACAATTTAAACTTTAGCTATTAAATAAATACATGAGTTCCCCATCTCGACTAAGCGGAGCGCATGGAGAGATCTCTTTTGTTTTATTTGCTAAAGGCTAAATTTTATTTTTTGATAAATTTAATACAGAGATCTCTCGACACTAAAACTCATTTGCTACGCAAATTTCTCCGTGCTCTCGCACTAGTTTTAGGGATAAATATGCCAAATCAAGGCATATTTATCTGCTCGAGATGGGTTTGATTATATTTACTTTAGTTACTAAAGTTTAGGTTCTATTTTGTATTAATTTTATTCATGGGATTGCTCCACTTACTTTACTCGATATATACGGATTTACTTTTGATTTTTTTTACTGAAGAATTCTTGAGTTTTATTATAGTTAATCTAACATTTTGATTTTTTTATTTTTAATAATTTAAACTTTAGCCAATAAATAAGTACAATAATAATCCATCTCGACTAGATAAATAACCGTTGAGTTCGGTTGTTTATCCCGATTTATCGTGCAGAGCGCATGGAGAGATCTCTTTTATTGTCTTTGCTAAAGGCTAAATTTTATTTTTTGATAAATTTAACTTTGAGATCTCTCCACTCACTTTGTTCGGTCGAGATGGGTGAGGGTTTTATTTGATTTATTACTAAAGTATAACTTTTTTAATATTTAATTTTAATATAAGATATCTTCACTCACTTTGTTCACAAAAGGTTGGTGACTTTTTTATTTATAAAATAATTATTTACAATGATTTTGCCAATAAGTACCCACCTATTAGGGCTGAATCGTTTTTTAGTTTTGGCTTTACTATATATTCACAGCTTTCTTTTACTGGTATATAGTCGCCTTTTATCTTATCGAAGTCTTCTCTTATCATTTCGATAAAGCCTTCTTTATTTATTAATCCTCCACCAATTATTACTATTTCTGGTCTTAGGACCAAGGTGTAGGTGTAGATAGCTTGGGCTATATAATTTGCTGCTATTTTAAAGGCTTTTTCATTTATGTCTGCGTCTTTTGGATTTTGTCCTAGTCTTTTGTTTACGCTTGGTCCACAAGCAAGGCCTTCTAGGCAATCTTCGTGATAGGTACAAGTCGATTTGAAGTCATCGTCTTTCATTCTTTTTATATTTATGTGGCCCATTTCTGGATGGGAAAAGCCGTTTAATAATTTTCCATTTTGGATATAGGCCCCACCAATTCCTGTTCCTATTGTTAAATACAAACTAGAATTTAATTTCTCGCCTGCTCCCTTGTTAGCTTCTCCTATTAATGAGAGTCCAACGTCTGTTACGATTTTTATTTTTTGGCAAACTTGTTTTTTTAAGTTTCCTAATAAATCATAGTTTACCCAAAGTTTTTTTGGTGTATTTTGGATATAGCCGTATGTTTTTGATTCTTCATTTAAGTCTATTGGTCCAAAGGCTCCAACTCCTAGGGCTTCTACTGGATTTTTTTTGTAAAAGTCTCCAATTTTTTCTAGATTGTCTTCTGGATTTTTGGTATCAATCCAACAATCATCTATTACTTTTCCATTTTCATCAAAACTTGCACATTTTATTTTTGTTCCACCAAATTCTATTGATCCGTACATCTTATTCTCCAATTTTTTCCAATTTTTTTATTGTATCTATAGATTCATTCAAACTTTCTGTCACTATATCTACATTTGTTTTTTCTTCTTCGTTTATAGATCCGTCTGGAGCATAGCCCAAGGTGTTTGTGTAGGTAAAAACAAGGCCCGAGTTTGGAAGGACATCATTTATTACTCCAAGGGTAATCCCATCTCCTCCTGTTTTATGGCCTACAAGTTTTGCAATTTTTGTATTTTTACAAAAGTTTGCAAGTCCTTCTGCTGCCGAATATACTCCCTCATCTACCAATAAATATAAATTTCCCTTAAATTTATTTTCTTTTAGGGGAGAAATTTCTATTTCATCCTTGCTATAGTAAGAAAAATTTTCCAAATCTTCCTTGTGGTTTAAGTCCATATTTGCCAAGTTGACATTTTCTATATTTTCATAGGAAATATCTTCGCTTTGTAAGAGCATTTTTGTACGCATTCCATCCCTAAAAAACATATGGTTTTCTACAGAAACTTTTTTTTCTATAAGTCTTGGCAATAAATAATTTTGCCAATATTCAATATTTCCACCAGAATTTTGCCTTATGTCTATAATTAAAGCTTTTAAATTAGGATTATTTTCCAAAAATTCATCGAGCTTTTCCATATCATCAGATAATTCATATTCTGCAAGCATTTCATTGACCCTAACTAGGCCAAGTCCCGGTTTTATAATTTTTGTTTGTAAATTTTCCCCATTATCTTCTGTTAGTGTTTCTAGAGAAGTTTTTTTGTGGCCTGATTTTTTTTTGGATTTTTCCTTTCCAATTTGGCTTGATTGAACACCCTTTATATTGTACCTATCCCTTACACTTTCCTTGTTCATGGTCAAAAACTCATAGTACATGGACGGGTCTTTCCAAAAATGCGAATAATATTCTAAGGTTTCTTTTACATATTCTTCGTCTGCTATGGTTGCATGGTCATTGTGAAGGTCAGCCATTATATTTTGCATAATTTTTTGAAATTCTTGGTCGCTTTTGCAAAATTTTACCTCGTTTAGGTATCTGGAATAATTTCCTAAAAAATCGATACCATATTGCCTTTTTAGTATGCCAAAAAACGGATAATTATCCCTTATTTGGTTGAAAAGATAATTGAAATCTTCTACTCTTTCTTCTTGGCTTAATTCTTTTTGATCTTTTTTATCCTTAAAAACCAACTGGCAAGGCCCATCCAAGCTTTTATACCAAGTCAAATAATCATTTGTTGACTTAAATTCATCGATTTGGTCTGGATTAAATTTTATTATCTTTTTTTCTTTGGGCTTTTTTTCTGATAGGATTATATCTTTTCTTTGGTTAAGATAGTCTATCCTTCTTTGGGCACAAGATGAAAATAGGATAAGAAAGACCAAGACCAAAAGGCTTAATTTATTTTTTTTCTTCATCGAGTCCTCCACTAATTACCCAATCTCTTTTTCTAATTTCATATAAAAAGGGAAGGATTCCCACAGGATTTATTAAAGAAAAAAGTGCAATCATCAATAGGTAAAATGAAAGGCCTCTTTTTTCGTTTCTCATAATAGATCCCATGCTTTTATTATTTATTTTTATTAGGAAAAGTCCTCTCAAAAACAAAAAGAACCCTCCTATAAGCTCCAAACTTTCTATAAAATATATGCCAAAAGCAAATACAATTATTGCAGACAAAAAGTAAAGAAAGTAGGATATTTTATTTTTTTTGTTGTAATTTTTAATTTTTATATTTTCTCTACTCATAAGTCTATTATATCAAATTATATTAATTTAAAGTCCTAAATTCGGATAAACTTTCAAATAATTATCTGACCTTTTTCCATCCTTATAATTTAAATATCCTGCCATAGCAATCATAGCCGCATTGTCTGTGCACAAAATTATATCTGGATTATAGAATTTGACCCCTCTTTTGTCACATTCTTCTTTTAATCTTTCTTTTAATCTAGAATTTGCTGCAACTCCTCCAGAAACTGCCAAAGTTTTTAGGCCAGATTCATCGATTAATCTCATAGATTTTTCTACCAAGACATCCACAACTGCTTCTTGGAAGCTTGCTGCCAAATCTGCCTTATTAATCTCTATATTTTTTTGATTTTGCTTATTAATATAATTTAAAACTGAGGTTTTAAGGCCAGAAAATGAAAAATCATAAGAATCTTTTTCAAGCATAATTCTTGGAAAATCTATTGCATCTTTATTTCCTTCTTTTGCAAGTTTATCAATTTTTGGTCCACCAGGATAGCCAAGCCCTATGCTTCTTGCAATTTTATCGTAAGATTCGCCCGCAGCATCATCTCTTGTTGTTCCGATTATCTCATAATCTGTGTAGCCATTTACCTTTACCAGATAAGTATGACCTCCACTTACAACCAAAGATATAAATGGTGGTTCAAGCTCTTTATTTGACAAATAATTTGCACAAATATGACCTTGCATGTGGTTTGTTCCAATCATTGGAATATCTGCTGCCAAAGAAAGGGCCTTTGCTGCAGAGATTCCTACCAAAAGAGAACCAATAAGTCCTGGCCCCTTGGTTACAGAAATCAAATCAATATCTTGGTATTTTAAGTTACAATCATTCAAAGCTTTTTCTATTAGAGGATTTATTGCTTCAAGGTGTTTTCTTGAGGCAATTTCTGGTACAACTCCTCCAAACATTTTATGTATATCAATTTGTGATGATATCAAATTTACTAAAACTTCCCTATCATTTTTTAAAATAGAAACTGAGGAATCATCGCAAGATGTCTCAATTCCCATAGTATAAAAATCTTTCATATCAATTCCTTTAACATTATAAAAGCATCTTCATTTGTTAGGCTATAATAATTTTTTCTAAGTCTTATTTTTTCAAAGCCAAATTTTTCATACAAATTAATAGCCGGCATATTTTTGGTAGAAACTTCTAGCCAAATTTTTGAAACTTTCATCTCTTTCGAAAAATTTATCAAATGCTCTAGCATATTTGAGGCGATTTTTTGGCCCCTATATAATTCATCAACTGCAATTGTATAGATTTCTACCTCATCCAAAATTTTTGAAATTATGTAAAAGCCTACAGTTTCTCCGTTTTTTTCATAAACAAAATGTCTCTTGTGCTTATTTTTTTCAATATCACTTACAAGGTCTTTTTTTGACATGGGCCTAAAAAATGAGCTAGTTTCAATCCTATAAACCTTGTCTGTATCATCGACGGTCATTGTTCTAATCATTTTTCTTTTCTCTGTCCCTTTCCGCTTGTGATTTTCTCAAATAATTTGGAACAAGCTTGTAAAGATCAAAATCTTCATCCTTTTTTTCAAGTGCAAGTTTGCATAAATTTTTACCTATACATGACCTGTAAGAAAAATCTAAAATTCTTGCCCTATCAAATTTATCCTCATATTTTTCACTAACTTCTGAAACCAAATCAAAATCTATATTTTTTTCATTGCAAAGTTTTGAAAATTCATCAATATTATATAAATCTTCCTTTACAATTTCATTCATATTTTCATCATACATTACCCCATAGACTCTTTTTCCCCTAGCATCAAGCATAGCAGCTTTTGCTGTATTTGATGAAGAATTTAAGGCAAGAGCCTTTAAAGTTGAAACTGGAATAAGTTTTTTATTATCAACTTGGGCAAAGGTCTTTGCAATTGTCATTCCAATCCTAAGACCTGTAAAAGATCCTGGCCCTTGGCTAATTGCAAAAATATCAATATCAGAAAGCTTTAATCCCAAAAGTTTTAACAAAGATTCAACCATTGGAACAAGCGATTCAGAATGAGTTTTTTCTTGATTTACATTAAAATCCCCAATGATTTTTTCATCTTCGCAAATACTTACAGTAGAAATCATGGTAGATGTATCAATAGCTAAAACTCTCATTAAAATCTCCTAACTAAAATTTAACACTAATATCCCTAGTGTTCTCGTCTATCTTTTCTATATTTACTTCAATCATATCATCCGGAAGATAATCCTCGACCTTATCAGCCCATTCCAAAAATGTGATGGCATTTTCCGGGTAAAAATATGTTTCAAAATCTATATCCAAAATCTCATCAGGATCTTCGAACCTGTAGAGGTCTAGATGATATATTGGGAAATCTTCCCCTTGCTTTTTACCATCATAAATATTTACAATAGCAAAAGTAGGCGATGAAGTATTAGAAATTCCAAAATATTTACAAATATATGAAACAAATGTTGTCTTTCCACTACCCATATCACCAATAAGATTTATGACTTGGCCTTTTTTCAATTTTTTAGAAAAATCAAAAGCGAAATCTTCCATTTCTTTTAAAGAATTAATTATCATAAAAACTCCTTATCATATATTATACTACAAAAGTTTAATTTTAAGGCATTTTGTAAAATATATTATAAGCTAAAATAAAAAAATTCCAATTAAATTTGTTAAATAAAATTGCCTGTATCGATTGGAGATAAGAAAGTGGTTTATATAAATAAAACTCTTTTATTGTTTTGGCTAAAGCTTAAATTTTATTTTGAGATAAATTTAATACAGAGATCTCTCGACACTAAAACTCATTTGCTACGCAAACATGTTTTAGTGTTAACGAAGTGGAATGCATGGATAGATCTCTTATTATATTCTGCTTATAATTTACTTTTTCCTTGTAATTTCTAAGTTTTTATTTTAATATATACTTTTTTTATAGATTTACTTAATGCATGAGATCTCTCGACTAGGCTCGAGATGGGTTTATGTTTTTCTTATTTTACTACTAAAGAATTTTCTTTATCTTAATCCCTATTCTTAAAATCTATTTCTTTGATTTTACTTATACTATATCAATTTATTCTAAATATATTTAATAAATCTATTAAAAAATTCTACTTTAGCTATTACACATATAAGAAAATTACCCATCTCGACTAAACGCAACGAAGTGGAGCGCATGGAGAGATCTCCTTATTATATTCTGCTTATAATTTGTCTTTATTTTAAATTACATCAAAAAAACAGACCATAAAGTCTGTTTTAATTTAAAATTTTATCTTCTATCATGTAAGATTGAAGAAACGTGTTTGTATAATAATTTTGTTACCAAAACTTCAAGAAATCCCTTTATTAAATTAAATGGAACTATTGCAAATAACATCATGGTAAAGTATGAATTTACCAATGCATTTGTTTTATGTGCCATTGCTACAAAGGCACTCATATCTACTCCCATTGCCTTTCCGTATAAGGGGAAAATTACAAAGGCATTTGAAAATGTTGCAGCAAGTGTCATAACAAGTACACCACAAACCATGGCTATGGTTGCATTTTTCTTTGTTTTATTTTTTTTATAAATGCTTGCTGAAATAAATACGAATAATCCCCCAACTATAAAGTTAGAAATTTCTCCAACTCCTCCTGTTGAAGTTTTTGTTAGGTTTAATACATTTTTAATTAATTGGATCAAAACTCCATAAACAGGTCCCATTGAAAATCCACCGATAAGGGCTGGTACATCAGCAAGGTCAACTTTCATAAAGGGTGGGGCAACTGGTATTGGAAATTGTACAAACATTAAAATAAAACTCATTGCTGAAAGTATTCCAACTTTTACTAAATTTCTTAATTTTTTTTGATCATGACTCATAATATCCTCCTAAATTTTGGCATAAAAAAATGCCCTTTCAGGGATTAAATAATTTCTCATAAAAAGAATATCTTCTCTCATCCAGACTATAACTGTCGGTATGGGAATTACACCCATTCAGTAAAAACTCGCGGACTTTACCGCCGGTTAGGAATCTAACCTCACCCTGAAGATATTTATATAATAGCATAAAAATATTTTTTCAACAAGAAAAGCCAGCCTAGGCTGACTTTATTTCCCAACATCACAAGATTCCATAACCCAAGAATAGCCTTGGCCCCTTATGGTTTTTATTGGTTCTAATTTTACTTTTTTAAATTCTTTTCGGATTTTTCTAACATGTTCTCTAACTGATCTATCTGTTGTTTCAATTCCCATTTTTGCCATTTCTTTTACAATAATTTCTTTTGAAACAGGCCTGTTCATTTTTTTGATAAGGATAGTGCAAAGACTTATCTCTGATTTTGTAAGGTTTAATATGTCATTTCCTATCCTAAAAATACCATTGTCTACTTCAATTGAGCAAAATCCAAAGGAAATAATTTTGGAATTGTTAATCTCTTCGACTTTTTTTAGGGTAAATTTAACAAATTCATCCCTTGAATAAGAATGAATTACAAAATCTTTATCGTCAATTTTTGCCTCGTAAGGACTTTTTTTGTACCTATCTGTAAGATAGATTACTGGAATATTTGTTGTTTGTTTTATGTATTGGATAAGTTCAATGCACCTTGTATGGGTCATATCCACCAAAATCAAATCAAATTCCGACAGGTCATCTTCTAGGATTATATCCTCAAAATTTTCATATTTTTTGACAACAACTTCGTTTTCATCAAATTTAGAGTTGAGCAAGTTAGAGATTCCATTTTTATATTCCATAGATGCTATTTTCATAACTTCTCCTTACTTTTAAATATTATCACCTTAAGTTGTGATAAACTCACTCATTTCTATTATATAGAAAAACCTATTCAATAGCAAGAAATTTTATTCAAATATTTTATTGATTTACCAATGATAAAAATAACTTTTTATTTTTAGATTTTATAAAATTATTTTACAATAAGACCTGTATTTTTAATTTTTCCATTTACTTTGTTAAAATATTTTCCTACAAAAATACCAGAAATTTTTATCAGATTATGATATAATATTATGTATAAATTATGTGAATAATTTTTAAAAAAATATTTTTTAAAAGGAGAAAATTATGACTAAGAAACAGGGAAAGCTTGCTCTTTATATTGGTCAAATTGCTATTCAAGGTATTTTGGTTATTTTAATTGCTTTGTTTTTAGCTAAAGTTAAATCTTTATCGGATTTATACCAATCTTTACAGCTTGCAGGCGATAATATTGAAGGATTTATAGAAAGTTTGGGATTTGGTTTCTTTAAATATATTAATAATTTTAAAGATATGATTTCCTATTTGGGCTTTATTAAATTTTTATTTTTTATAAATCTTATTTTGCTACTTGTGGCTATTTTTATTTTTAAGGCTAATCTTTATGAATATGTTTTTTCTGCTGCATCTTGTGGATTAATGCTTATTTCATATATTTTGATTCATCCTTTAGTTAGCTTTTTAAATTTAGCTAAATCTACTCTCAAGGGAATCAATTTTATGAATCCTAATTTTGATGCCTTGAGTGGAATTGAAGAAAAGTTTGAAAATCTTGGCTTGCAAATACAAAATTTGATTTTTACTTTTAGTCCTGGAAGGGCAAAATTTGCTGGTGTTCTTCTTGTTTTAGCTATAATTTCTTTCATAGCTTCTATTTATTTTTTAGTAATGGCTCTTACTAAGAAAAAATATGAAAATGTAGATGATGTGGATTTGGAAGCTGTTAAAGAATCTTTTAAAGGTTCTTACAAAGAAGCAAAGAGAACTTTGGCAAATGCTAGTGAAGGCTTGAGTAAGAAATTAAGAGAAGAAGATTCCGATAATGAAGTTAAGGATAAGAAGGAAGATTTTTCTGAAAATAAGGTAAATCCTGACCAAGATTTTGATAAAACTCGTGTTTTAAATAGGGATGATATTTTAAATGAATCTTTTGATAAAAAAGAGAAAAAACCTTCTAATAGTGGAGAAATTAGGCACGGGGCCTATGATTTTTCTTCTGGTTTTAAGAAAAATTATTCTGATGAGCATGATGGGGATAAAAATATTCAAGATGAAAAAAAAGATTTTGATCATGAAAAAATAAATTTTGACTCTCAAAATGAAGATTTATCCCATGATGATAATGAAAATGTAGATAATAATTTTAAGAAGACCGAAAAAATAAACAAGTCTGATGACTTTAAAAAGTCTACTAATCCAAATGGGGAATCTAGCATAAGTCTTTCTAAAGATCAAAAGAAATACGTCTTTATTGGTCTTGGAGTTTTGGCAGCTATAATTTTGTTTTTTGCTGCAAAATCAATATTTTTTGCTTTGAAACCTGATGCTGAATTTGATACTTCAGCTGTTGATCTTAAATTTAATGTTGAAGGATATAGTGGCTATGCCAAGGCATCTGCCTCAACTACTGCCGCTCCAGTCTTAAGTCAATTTAAGAATAAATATTTACAAAAAGATATAGAAGAAGCTTACACACAAAAAATTACTTTGGACAAAGAAAAAAATATCAAAAACGGTGATGTGGTTACTGCAACTGTTGAATACACTGCTCTTCCTCCATACAAAGTTTCCTTTAGCGATGACAAAATCGAAAAGAAATTTAAGGTTAAGGGTTTGGATAAATTTTTAAACTCTTACAAGGACCTTAGCCAAGATACAAAAGATAAATTTGAAGGAGCTATTCAAAAGAAAATTTCTGACCAATATATTTCTGATGGAAGTGGATTTTCAACCAAAACAAAAAATCTTAAAATGGAACTTGTGGGAATTTTTGAAAACAAGGTACCAAAAGATGCCATTTCTAATAATGGAGTTGACAAAAATGGTAAAAGTCATAAATTTCAACTTGCCTATATTTATAAGGTAACTTATGACAAAGTATCCAAATCTTATGACGATGATGATAATGAAGTTGAAAAATTAGAGCCTAAAGAAACTGTTATAGTTTATCAAGTAGATGATATTAGTGAAAATAATGGGGCTGTAAATTACAATATCCATTCCCCTTATTCAGACCTTGACGAGGCTGATGCTATAAACAAGATAAAATATGACGGATTTAATAAGGTAGATAGTAAAAAAGAATAAAAGAGATCCCAAGTTTAAAACTTGGGATTTTTTTATAGGGCAAAATATAAAATTAAAGTTGATAAAAGATTCCAAAAAATATGAACAAGGCCTGATAATTTTAAATTATTAGTAAAAAATCTCACCAATACAAGGACAAAACCTATTGAAAAATAAACCAAAAAGCTATAAATATCAGTAGGCATGTGAGCAAGAGAAAACAAAATATTTGCCATAATAAGGGTAATTATATCCTTCACATCCTGGTCACGTCTTTTAAAAATTTTCCTAAAAACTCCAGGCAAATATTCCCTAAAAGTGTACTCTTCAACTAAGGGTCCCAAAAAAACTATATAAGCTATAAGGGCAGGTGAAAAATTTAATCTCAACATTGACTCTATAGTTTCTTGATTTTGAGGATTTGTTAAATTTGATCCAAAAATTAAATCAAGCAAAAATGAAAGTCCATAAATTGCAAGAATAGAGACTACAAGAATCATTAAATTTTGGAAAAACCCACCTGAAAATTTAAATCTCCTATAAAAAATTAGGAAAAACAAAAAAGCTACAAGAAGGTAAGCCCCTGTCATTATATACAAAACAGACTTATCCACTCCCCTAATTAAAATACTATAACTTGCAGGAACAGGTCCCAAAAACATTAATAAAAGTAAAAATATAAATTTAAAAAATCCATATTTTCCTGTAAATCTTTTAGATAAATACTTCATAAAACTCCTTTCGAATTTAACATTTTTATATTTTTACCCAAAAGATAAGATTTTTTTTAAATATATGCTATATTTAAAGATTAAGATAATAAATGAGATCTCTCGACTTCGCTCGAGATGGGTTTATGCTGCTATTATTTAGCTGCTAAAGTTAAATTTTAATTTTTAGAAATTGTAAATTCTTTTTTTATTATATGATTTAATAATGTTTAACTAACATAAAATTAATATTTTTTTAGTAATTTCTTGTAGATTTTTAAAAATCATTCGAAGTAAACAATTAAGTCAAAAAATTAACCCATCTCGAGCCCAGTCGAGAGATCTCTTTATTATTTTCGCTAGTAATTTACTTCTCCATTGAAGTTTATTAGAAATTATTGCATATTCTCTAGATTTGCTAAATTTATGAGATCTCTCGACTCGTTTCATACGATAAATCGGGATAAACAACCGAATCAACGGTTGTTTATCCACTCGAGATGGGGTTGTTTTTATCTTATTTAATTGCTAAATCCTTAAATTTTACTTATTTTCAGACTTTTTTATATTTTTCTTTAAATGATCAAATTCTTCTTCACTCACAAATTTTCTTAAATTTTTTGAACTTATCATTCCACTTTGATTTGGAAAATGATAGAAAAACTCATTTCTAATTGTTGTCATATATTCTCCAATGGCTTCCTGTGTTATCTTCTTATTGTTTAATTCATATAAAGAATAGATTAATCTTTTTTCCCAATTGCTATAGCTTCTAAATATAAAGATAGGTTTATTGGAATTCTTATTATTTTTATATTTTCCTATTCGATACCATATGATATAACAAGCAAATAAGCCTACTTCTGACTTTAGAATATCATTACTTATTGTGCTAGCGTTTTTAGATCTAAATGGACACAATTCCATATTTACAATTTTATCCGTATCTTCTAATTTATTTGCACATTTATTAATTAATTTATCAAAATAATTATCAATATAATATGTACCTAATTCAGGATTTTTCAATTCTTTTGTTAAGGTAGATTCATCACTTATTATTAAATTTTTAAGTTTTTCTATATTAATTTTTCTTTTTTTATCATCATTTTTCCATTCTTTATAAGAATTGATAATTCTCCAAAATTCATCATATATAGGATCTTTTTTTTCTTCTAATAGTGGTGGTTTTGTATAGTAATCTTCTAAGCTGCATATTTTAGCACTTTCCTTTTTTGAAGATTCACTTTTATAAATCAAATTATTATCCGTTATACCTATAACATTTGGATTAAATAAACATAAATATATAGAGCCATCTTTGTAATTTCCATGAACATGAGAAGGTAAGCCATAATGAATATTAGCAACCTTATCCTTATCTTCTGCATTTTTATTTTTATCTATTCTATTTAGCTTGTCTACCCAAGAAAAATTAGAATCATTTTTTTCTAAGCTTTCAAAAAATTCATCGAAAACTTCTTCTAAATTTATTTTTTTATAAGGATTTCTCTTATCAAGCTTAGTCTCTGAAAAATTTGTTAAACTATCATTTAAAATATCATTTATGTCTTTATTTCCCATAATATCCCTCCATTTTTTCTTACTCTATTCCTACCCCAAAAATCAACAAAAAAAGGAAGGATTGGCTCCTTCCTTTTGGTTTTTTGATACTTTTTTGTTTTTACTATTTTTTATTCATAAAGCCCAAGCTTTTCACAAAGCTCATCTATTTGGTCAATTATTTGACCTATAAATTCAATAGTTTCTTCTAAGGCTTTTGTATTTGTCATATCTACTCCAGCTTTTTTGGCAAGGTCCATTGGGCTTAGAGTTGAGCCTAGGGTTAAAACTTCTCTCCAATTTTTGATGTCTTTTTCATCTCCATTTATTATTTTTTCAGAAACTTTTGTTCCTATCGTAAGTCCTGCTGAATAAGTGTATGGGTAAAGTCCCATGTAATAATGTGGTTGGCGCATCCAAGTCAAATCGGATCCTTCTACAAGTTTTACATCATCTCCCCAAAACTCTTTTAATTTTTTATTAAAAATTTCTTTGAAATCTCCTGCTGTGAGGCTTTCTCCCTTGTCTATTCTCTCATAAACTTCTCTTTGGAAAGCTGCTTCTAGAAAATGGGTTACAAAATTGTGGTAGTAGGTTTTTGAAATCATTGTATCAAGTACCCACAATTTTTCCCTATCATCCTTGGCATTTTTTAGTAAATATCTTTCCATAGTTATTTCGTTTGCTGTTGATGGACTTTCTACAAAATACATGGAAACGTCTGTGTTTAGTGCATCTTGATTTTTATTTGTATTTTCAAAATGTCCAGCGTGGCCCAATTCGTGAGCAAGGGTCATTACTTGGCTCATGTCCTTGTTATAAGTTGTCATTATATAGGAATGGCAGCCGTAAGGTGTATCGCAAAATGCTCCGGTTCTTTTCCCCTCGTTTTGCGCATAATCAATCCACCTATCGCTGAAGGCTTTTTTGAGCATTTCTACATAATCATCTCCCAAAACTTTTAGGCCATCAACTATATAATCTCTTGCCTGATCGATTTCAATTTCTTTTGAAAAACCTGAATCAATTGAAAGTTTTAAATCAGCATAGGTCATTTGGTCAAGTTTATATACTTTTTTCAAAATATTTGCATATTTTCTCATATGTTTTGGAAGTTTTTCCATGATTGTATTGATATGATTATCGTAAATTTCTCTTGTAATATCTTGGTAGGATAAAAGCATATCAATTACTGAGTCATATCCCCTTAAATTTGCGAGAATTTTTTCATTATTTATGTGGGTATTATAAATTGCCCCATTTCCTGATTCGTAGCGAGCAAGTGCCTTATGATAATTTTTGAAAGCTTCTCTTCTAATTTTTGTATCTTTATCACTTTCGTAATATTCTTCAAAAGTATTGTGATTTAAAGGAATTTCCTTTCCATCAATTTTAATATCATCAACTTTTATATCTCCATAACGTAAGGACGCATATTCGCCGTAAGGTGCATCAAAAGTTGGTCCTAATTTTGAGATAACTTCTTCTGCTGCATCGTCCAAAATATGGTCTTTTTTCTCCAAGGCTCTTTTTAGAAAATAATCATAATCTTTGTGATTTTTTCTCACTTCATTTATGATTTTTTCATCAATTTTTGTCAAAAGTCCATCAAAAAAAGTTAAATTTGCATAGATACCGCTTGCCTTTGACCCAAAATTTGCATATCTTTTTTGTGGGTGTGGATCGTTGGCATCAACTTCTGTAGAAATTCCCGCAAAGGATCCAAGCCTATGCATGGCCCCATAAATTTCTGACAAATCTTTTAAGGCCTTATATAATTTATCAGAAGAATCTATTTTACTGTAAGTTTTTTTGAAATTTTCACTTGCCTTTATTGTTTTATCAAGTTCTTCATAAAATTTCTCATCACTTTCAAATAAATCTTCCAATCTCCATGTTTCTTTTATATCAACTTCGTTTCTTTTTACCATATTTTCCCTCCATTTCTACATTTTATTATACCATCACAATATAGTATAATGAAAAAAACGGAGGGAAATATGACAGTAAACAAAAATAAATTAGAAAATTATGCCAAACTTGCAGTTGAATTTGGTGTAAATGTACAAAAAAATGAAGATGTTTTGATAAATTCATCCTTGGATGATCCAGCTCTTGCAAGACTAATTGCAAAATATTCCTATGAGAAGGGTGCAAGACTTGTAAGTATTAATTGGAAAGATGAAGAGCTTACAAAATTAAAATATACCTACGAGGACCAAGAAACTTTAAACGAAGTTCCTGATTATATTATTGAAAAAAATATCTACCAACTAGAAAAACATAGATCAAATAGGATTTCAATAATTGGCGATGACCCAGACTTATTAAAAGATTTGGACCAAAAAAAGATAGCAGAAGCTGTTAGGGAAAATTCTTTGAAATTAAAAGATTTTGTAAAATATACCATGAACGATATGGTTTCATGGCTTGTGATTGCCTACCCAACAAAAAAATGGGCAAAGAAAATTTTCCCAGACCTTGATGAAGAAAAGGCAGTAGATAAATTATGGGAAGTAATTTTTGACGTGAGCCGTGTTGATGAAGATTGGGAAAAAACCAAAAAAAATTGGAATGACCATATAAACTTATTAAATGAAAAGGCAGAATTTTTAAATTCTCACCAATTTGACGAGGTTCATTACAAATCAAAAAATGGAACAGATTTGAGGGTTAAATTGCCAAAAAATCACATTTGGATGTCAGCTTCATCAAAAAATGAAAAAGGCGATTTATTTTTGCCAAATATCCCAACAGAAGAAGTTTTTACTTCACCTCAATTTGACGGAGTTGACGGAAGACTAGTTGCTGTAAAACCTCTTGTTTATAATGGCGTAATAATAAACAATTTCGAATTTACATTTGAAAATGGAAAAGTTGTAGATTTTAAAGCAGAAGAAGGCTATGATACCCTAAAAGAAATGCTAGAATCAGATGAAAATGCAAAATATTTAGGAGAAATCGCCCTAGTTCCTTACGAATCTCCAATTTCAAAATCAAATATTTTGTTTTTTAACACACTATTTGACGAAAACGCATCCTGCCATTTCGCCCTTGGAAAGGCCTACCCAACAACAGTAAAAGGTGGAACAGAAGTTGAAGATAAAGACCTTCACAAAATCGGCTTAAATGATTCCCTAATCCACGAAGATTTTATGGTAGGAGCAAAAGATTTATCAATAAAAGCCTACAAAGACGGGGAAGAATTTGACGTATTTGTTGATGGAAATTGGGCGTAAAAATTTTTTAAGTGATCTAATTTATAGTGAAAAATTAAATAAAATAAATTCTTTAGATATTATTTTAATATCTTATTAACCCATCTCGAGCCGAGTCGAGAGATCTCATAGATTATTTAAGCTTAACATAAATTTCAATCATAGAAATCTCAATGTAAGAATAAATCAAAATCCAAAATTAATGAAGAGATCTCTCGACTCATTTCATACGATAAATCGGGATAAACAACCGAAACCGACGGTTGTTTATCTGCTCGAGATGGGTTTGACTTCGTTTTGAATTTTATATTAAAATTTTATAAATAAGTAAAAAATAATAATCTATTTTAAAAATATAAGTTATAAAAATTCCTCCTGATTAGTTTTTATCTAACCTAATCAGACCAGCTATCAAATGTCAAGAGAAAATAGAAAATAATTAATCTTGTAATTTATGGCACGTCAAACAAGCCTAAAAATTAGGCTTAGAAAACTAAATAACAATTAAATATTAGGTATGTAAGCTTTGTTATCCCTCAAAACAGCAAAAATAATGTTAGTAAGTTTTCTAGCAACTGCACCAATAGCTGTACCATGAGCTTTACCCCTTTGTCTAAGTTTTTGATAATACACAGACAGAGCAGGATCTTTAAAGGCAGCAACACTAGCAGCAAGCCAAATAGCACGTCTAAGATAAGGAGAACCACGTTTAGAAATCTTAGTATCGGTAGCATTAAAATTTCCAGATTGCTTAACAGCAACATCTAAACCAGCATAAGCAACTAACTGATTAGCTCTCTCAAATCGTGAAACATCACCGATTTCTGAGAAAATAGCAGCGCTAAGACATCACCAATACCAGTGATAGAAGTAATAACAGGGCATAAAGAATTAATCATAGAAGAAATTTCATCTTCAATATCAGCTATCTGATCTTCAAGAAAAGAAATTTGAGCAATAATCTGTTTAATTTGAAAAGAAAAAGACTTTAAAGCAAACTTAACACCAAAAGAATTAGAAGCCTTCTCTTGAATTTCTTTAGCCTTATCAATACCAAAGCGACCCTTACTACACTTAGACAACATCTTAGCAAGCTCATCAGCAGGAATAGAAATCATATCCTCAGGCAAAGGATACTTACTCAAAAGCTCCTTAGAAGCCACACCATAAATATTAGAAAAAAGCGAAGAATACTCAGGGAAAACCTGATCTAAAATACAAACAAGCTTTCTCTTCCAATCAGAAGCTTCATCAACAAGAGCAAACCTGAACCTAGAAAGATTTCTTAAAGCAAAAGTATCCTCATCAGAAAAATGAGAAACAGAAAACTCACCGAACCTAAGAATTTGAGCAATAACAAAAGAATCAACAGAATCA